>NZ_JACBYE010000024.1 GCF_013415325.1 Sanguibacter inulinus
GTCCTGCTTGCCGCCGAACACGATCTCGTCCCAGCTGGGCACCTTCGAGCGACCACGGCGGGTCGGGCGGGCCGGGGTCTTCTCGGCGGCAGGCTCGGCCTCGGGTGCCTCGGCGGGTGTCTCGGTCTCGGCTGCCTCGTCGGCGGTGCTCTCAGCGTCGTCGACAGGCATCGACAGCGGGGGGAGCGCGTAGACGCGGGCCTCCAGCAGGCCTGTCCCCGGCTCGGCGGGGTGCGCTCCGGGCACGTCGCCGACCGGCAGGTCGTCGTCGTGGTCGGCGAAGGCCGTCGCCGGGCCGAAGCCCTCGAACAGCGCCTCGTCCTCACCGAGCTCGAGCTGCTGACGGACACCACGGCGGCCCTGGAGGTCGTCGAGGATCGCGGCGGTCTGGTCCAGCTCGCTCGGCGTCTCCGGAGCCTGGGGCTCGGAGGGGCGCAGCAGCCTCGGGTCCAGGTCGACGGCGTCGAGGACCGGACGGACCGAGCCGTCGGACTCGAGGTCGTACACGGACGAGCGCACCGACGCGAGGTGGCGGCGCGGGATCGGCTCGTCGGCGATCTCGGTCTCCGAGAGCCAGCGGGCCTCGTCCTCGAGGGCGTGCAAGGAGCGTGCGGGCGGGTCGAAGGTCCAGCGGGCGAGGCGATCCTGACCGCCGACGCTGAAGGCGACCGACACGATCCAGCCGTGGCCGTCGGGACGCGAGGCGTCCCACTCGAGCTCCGAGGTCTCGACGCCGCGGGCCGCGAGCCTGTCGGTCACGAGGTCGCCGAGGCTCGGCGAGCTGTTGTCACGGCCCACCCGGGTCGCAGCGGCCTGCTGCGCGATGAACTGGCGCTCGGCGAGCACGGGGCCCTCGTAGCGGCGCACCTGCGCGACGGTGATCCCCGACTCGGCCGCGATCTCCTCGGCGGTCAGCCCAGAACGGACCCGAGCCTGGATCTCGCGCGGGGCGAGGAATCCCTGCTCCTGCGTCTTGAGGTGCTCCAGACGCGAGCGGTCGCGTCGCACCGCCGCGCGCAAGCCGTCGGTGATCGCCAGACGGAACGTCTCGCCCCCGGGGCGCGACAGCACGAGGTGCTCCCCGTCGTCGTGCAGCCCGACGAGTCGCAGCTCACCTGCATCCTGCTCAGCCATTGGTCCTCCTGTGGCACCTGAAGGTGCCAGCGTGCCACCTCTTCACCCCGCACCCGCGCACCCGGGTCGGTGTGCCGCGGCACCAGATTGTCACGTCGGGCAGGATGAGGTCATGACCTCTCCTGCCGCTCCTGCCTCTGCTCCAGTCCCCGACGCCGCGCTCGTCAGCGAGCTGCGCCGTCTCGCCGAGCGGGTCGCTGCCGAGGCGGCCGACCTCGTCCGGACCACCAGCCCGGCCCGCGTCGAGGTCGCCGCGACCAAGTCCTCGCCCGTCGACGTCGTCACGGCGATGGACGCCGCCTCCGAGGCGCTGCTGCGCCGGCTGATCCTCGAGGCCCGCCCCGACGACGCGATCTTGGGAGAGGAAGACGGTCACGTCGCCGGGACGAGCGGGTTGACGTGGGTCGTCGACCCGATCGACGGCACCGTCAATTACCTCTACGGCATCCCGGCCTACGCGGTGTCGGTCGCGGTGGTCGCCGGGTCGGGCGACCCCGAGGAGTGGGAGGCCCTCGCCGGGTGCGTCGTGCGCGTCCCGGACGGTCGCTCGTGGTCCGCGGGGAGGGGCGAGGGCGCGACGGTCGACGGCGAGCCGATCCACGTCAACGAGCCGACAGACCTCTCGCTGAGCCTGGTCGGCACGGGCTTCGGGTACGCCTCAGAACGCCGGGCCGCCCAGGCGCAGGTGCTCACGCAGGTCCTGCCCAGGGTGCGCGACATCCGGCGGATCGGGTCTGCCGCCCTCGATCTCTGCATGGTCGCGGAGGGGCAGCTCGACCTCGTGTACGAGCGCGGGCTGAACCCGTGGGACATGGCCGCCGGTGCACTGCTGGTGACCGAGGCGGGCGGGACCGTGTCGGGTCTGCGGGGACGTGGCGCGAGCCCGGACATGACAGTCGCCGGGCCTGGCCCGTCGGTCGACGCGCTGGTCACGCTGCTCACCGGGCTGGACGCCGACAGCGGCGCCTGAGGGTGGACCGAGGGGGGTCTCCGGTGCACTAGGGTGGGCGGCTCCACCCCGCTCCGAGCGTCCGCGCCCGGGTCCGTCGCGTGCCGACGCGGGTGGAGATCTCGACGTGAGGTGCGCTGCGCCCGGAAATGATGGACAATCCCATCGCCACCCGGGAACAACCGGGCGGGCGCGAGCATTACAGCACTAGCAATCCCGGAGCACCAGCACTGAGTTGCGACACACCGAGTGACGTGCGAGTCACCTCGGCGACCACCGATACATCTGCACTGGAGTGTGAGCCCACACATGGCAACTGACTACGACGCCCCCCGCAAGACAGAGGAAGACCTCAGCGAGGACTCGCTCGAAGAGCTCAAGGCGCGTCGTTCCGACAAGAGCTCAGGCGTTGTCGACGAGGACGAGACGGAAGCGGCCGAAGGCTTCGAGCTTCCCGGTGCCGACCTCTCGGGCGAAGAGCTCTCCGTCCGGGTGCTCCCGCGCCAGGCTGACGAGTTCACCTGCGCGAGCTGCTTCCTCGTCCACCACCGCAGCCAGCTGGCCAGCGAGAAGAACGGCCAGCAGATCTGCTCGGAGTGCGCTGCCTGACACCGTCGGACTCGCACTCATGCTCGACAGGGCGGCTGCGTCTGGTCCAGGTCACCCCTGGGCCGTGACGGCAGCCGCCAGGTCGTCTGGCCTCCGGGTCGAGACGACCCAGAACGGCGTCGGGTCGGCAGGGTCGACCACGTCCGCCCGGATCGCACCACCGGTCCACGTCCGCAGGCACGCGAAGGCGCGTGCGTCCCACCCGGTCCCCATCTGCTCCCGGACCCCCTCGCGGTCGAGCGTCACGACGTCGGCCAGCAGGCTCGTCGGGATCTCGGTACCGCCAGCGCGCAGGACCCCGTCGCGGACCTCGACGACAGGGGCTGTCCACCACGCGACCGTGCAGCCGACGACCAGAGTCACGACAGCTGTGACCACGGCGGCGACAGGCCCGGCGACGGTCAGCGCGACACCGAGGACCAGCGCGAAGGACACGATGCCGAACCACCCGGCGAGGCTGGGCAGGAGACGCTCGGAGTGCAGCACGCCCGAGGCCGGCCTGGAGCCCCCCGTCGGGCCCGACGAGGCTGCGTGCGCAGGCGCTGCGGCAGGTGCCGGCAGGCCACCTGCGGGGCTCGCGGGGGAGCGCGGGCTGCTCTCGGGGCGGTCGGCGTGGGGCTCGTGCGACGGTGCTGAGGTCATGCCTCCATCATCGCAGGCGTGCTGTGCCCGCAGTCCTCGTCCACAGGGTCGTCGTGCGCGCCTCCGCGAGCCGTTAGAGTCACCTACCGTGACTACGCAGAAACCCGAGGTCCTCATCACCCTGCTCGACGACGGGATCCCGATGCCGTCCTACGCGCACCCCGGCGACGCCGGCGCCGACCTGGTGACCCGGGTCGACGTGACGCTGGCTCCCTTCGAGAGGTCGACGGTGCCCACGGGAGTCTCGATCGCGCTGCCCGACGGCTACGCGGCCTTCGTGCACCCGAGGTCGGGGCTCGCCGCGCGGCACGGCCTGACGATCGTCAACGCGCCCGGCACCGTCGACGCGGGCTACCGCGGCGAGATCGCGGTGACGCTCTACAACTCCGACCCGACCGAGACGCTCACGCTGTCCAGGGGCGACAGGATCGCCCAGCTCGTGGTCCAGCAGGTCGCGCGCGCCAGGTTCGTCCAGGCGGAGCGGCTGCCCGGCTCTGCGCGCGGTGCGGGCGGGTTCGGGTCGAGCGGCGGATGGTCAGGTTCACCCTCAGCACAGAAGTAGTTCACGCGCCGCGCTGCGGCATAGTCTTGTCACAAGCAGGTCACGGCGGACCAGGATCGCGCCGACCGAGAGGTCGACGTCCCGCCGTGCCACGTGCGACGCACGTGCACCCATCCGAAGGAGACGAACCAGTGGCTCTGTTCCGACGCGGCACCAAGGGGGCTGACGCGACAGCGCAGGCTCCCGGTGCCGAGACCGAATCCGCTCCGGCACAGGACGGCGCTGCGCCGACCGCCGGCGCCGACTCGACCGGACCAGAGGGGGACGGCACCGCCGACGCCGTCGGCCCCTTCGACGTCTCCGAGGTCCCCGAGCTCGGGGCCCGTGTCGACCTCGGGGCACTCCGCGTGCCTGGTGTGGCCGGCATGGAGCTGCGCATGGAGGTCGACCAGAAGACCAACCGGGTGACCGGTGCAGGTCTCGCCCTCGAGGGGTCGGCGCTCCAGGTGCAGGCCTTCGCAGCCCCGCGCACCGACGGCATCTGGGACGAGATCCGTGCAGAGATCGCCGACTCGATCGTCAAGCAGGGCGGGTCTGTCGACGACGTCCCCGGCCCCTTCGGCCGAGAGCTCCTCGCACGCCTGCCCGCCCGCACCCCCGACGGACGGACCGGGCACCGTCCCGCACGCTTCATCGGGCACGACGGCCCGCGCTGGTTCCTCCGTGGTGTCATCAGCGGCAAGGCTGCGGTCGACGTCGAGGAGGCCAAGACGCTCGAGGGGCTGTTCCGGCAGATCGTCGTGGTCCGTGGGGACGACGCACGCCCGCCGCGCGACCTCCTCTCGCTCACGCTGCCCGGCAAGCGCCAGCCCGAGACGCCCGTCGCCCCGCCGACCTTCGACCCGTTGAACCGCGGTCCCGAGATCACCGAGATCCGCTGATGAGCCTGCGCACGGCGCTGCACTCTGTGCTCGCCTCCCAGGAAGAGATCGCGGCTGTCGAAGAGCGGACCGACTCGTCCGCGCAGGTCGGCTGCATCGCCGCCGCGACGGCGGGCAACCGCGTCCAGGTCGAGCTCTCCGGAGTCATCCGCTCGGTCGTCCTGCGCCCGCGCGACGGTGTCCCTGCGCTCGAGGCCGAGCTGTACGACGGGTCGGCCTCGATCGACCTCGTGTGGCTGGGACGCCGCCGCATCGCGGGGATCGAACCCGGTCGGCGTGCGCGCGTGTCTGGGCTGGTCTGCCAGATGGGTGACCGGGCGACCATCTACAACCCGCGCTACGAGCTCCGGGCCCGACCCGGTGAGTGACGGCGCGGGCCGCGCAGGAGACCCGGGCCAGGTCCCGCCGCCGGTCACCTCCCAGGCTGGGGCCGGGGACAGCTCTGGAGCCCCTGGCGCGGCGACCGCAGGAGCCGGTGTCCGCGCCCTCGCCTCAGACGACTTCTCGATGGTCGACTCGGTCGGCGGCATCCGCGGGGTCGTCGAGGCGATGGCCCCAGGGCTCGTCTTCGTGGTGCTCTACGTCGCGACCCGCGAGCTCATGCCGCCGCTCGTCGCGTCGCTGGCCGTCGCCGTGGCGGCCGTCGTCGCGCGGCTGGTCCAGCGCACGCCGGTGACCCAGGCCTTCGGAGGTCTCTTCGGTGTCGCGATCGGCGTGTTCTGGGCCTGGAGGTCCGGCGACGCCACCCAGTACTTCGCCTACGGCCTGTGGACCAACGGCGCGTACCTGGCCGTCATGCTGGTCTCGGTCGCCGTGTCGTGGCCGATCGTCGGTGTGGTCGTCGAGGCGCTCCGTGGTGGGTTCGGTGCGACGTCTCAACCGTCTCGTCAGCCTGGCCCGGTGACGGAGCAGGCTGATCAGACGCACGACGAGCCTGTCGAGGCCACCGCCCCCGCACCCGTCTTCTCGACGGCGTGGCGCAGGGACCCTGCGCTCCTGCGCCGGTACACCCTCGCGACGTGGCTCTGGATCGGCATGTTCGCGCTGCGTCTCGCGGTCCAGATCCCGCTGTACTTCAGCTCGTCGGTGGGATGGCTGGGGACTGCTCGGCTGGTGATGGGCGTCCCGCTGTGGGCGCTGGTCCTGTGGGGGACGTGGTTGCTGGTCCGCCGACCAGCAGCGCCTGCAGCTCGGTGAGCGTCGACTCTTGACCCGTGACGATCAGCAGCTCGTCGCCAGCCTCGAGGGTGTCGTCGGCCGTCGGCGCGATCGGGAGCGTGCCCCGCACGATCGCGGCGAGCACGGTGTCCTTGGGCCACGTGATGTCGCCGAGGCGCTGACCGGCCAGGACTGAGTCCGCCGGCAGGGTGATCTCGAGGATGTCCGCGCCGGACTGGTGGAAGGTGAAGATCTTCACGAGGTCGCCGACCGACACGGCCTCCTCGACCATCGCGGTCATGATCCGCGGGGTCGAGACGGCGACGTCCACGCCCCACGACTCGTCGAACATCCACTCGTTCTTGGGGTTGTTCACGCGAGCGACCGTGCGCGGCACGCCGAACTCGGTCTTGGCGAGCAACGAGATGACCAGGTTGGCCTTGTCGTCGCCTGTCGCCGCGACGATGACGTCGCACTCGTCCACCTTGGCCTCGGTGAGCGTCGGCAGCTCGCAGGCGTCGGCGAGCAGCCACTCGGCCTCGGGCACCTGGGCGACACGCATCGACGTCGGCTGGTGGTCGATGATCGTCACGTCGTGGTCGTTGGCGATGAGCTCTCGGGCGATCGACCGACCGACAGATCCTGCTCCGGCGATGACGACGCGCATCAGACCTCTACCTTCGGGGCGTGGGTGAGGATGCGCTCCATCGTGGTCGACGCATCGGTGTGGACCAGGACGTGCAAGATGTCGTTCTCCTGCAGCACGGTCTCGGGCTGGACGATCACGCCGTCGCCGTAGCGCGTGACGAAGGCCGACTTCGCGCCGCTGGCCTCGTCGATCGCGCGGATCGAGCGGCCGTACCAGCCGGGGTGCACGTCGACCTGGGCGAGGCGGATCTGACCGGAGGGGTCTCGGTACTCGTCGGTGGCTCCCATGGGGAGCATCCGGCGGAGCATCTGGTCGGCGGTCCAGCGGACCGTCGCGACCGTCGAGATCCCCAGGCGCTGGTAGATCTCGGCCCTGTGGGGGTCGTAGATCCGGGCGACGACGTTCTCGATCCCGTAGGTCTCACGGACCACGCGGGCCGCGAGGATGTTCGAGTTGTCGCCGTCCGAGACGGCCGCAAATCCGTAGGTGTCGTCGATCCCCGCCTGGTGGAGGGTGTCGCGGTCGAACCCGAGACCTGTCACCTTCTTCCCGCCGAAGTCGGGGCTCAACCGACGGAACGCGTCAGCGTTCTGGTCGATGACCGCGACGGAGTGACCGTTGTTCTCGAGCGACTGGGCCAGAGTGGCGCCGACGCGCCCACATCCCATGATGACGAAGTGCACAAGCCGGAACGCTACTCCAGGTTCACGCCCGTGGGTACCTGCGACGGGCCCGCGACGGCCGTGCGACGGGCCAGCAGCCCGCCTCTGTGACCGGCTGCGGAGCCGCGGGCGACTCCCTGACGGGACTGCTGACCAGACCGTGACCGCAGATCCGTCCCCAGACCGCCAAAACGGGCCTAGCATTGCTCAACGTGTCGGACATTGCTGATGCCGCCAAGCGGCTCCTCCTCGGACGTCCAGTCCGCAGCGAACACCTGGGGCATACCCTCCTGCCGAAGCGCATCGCGCTGCCGGTCTTCGCCTCGGACGCGCTCTCGTCCGTCGCCTACGCCCCCGACGAGATCCTGCTGACCCTCGCGGTCGCCGGGTTCACCGCCACGACGATCTCCCCGTGGGTCGGCCTCGCCGTCGTCCTCGTGCTGATCACCGTCGTCGCCTCGTACAGGCAGAACGTGCACGCCTACCCCTCGGGCGGCGGTGACTACGAGGTCGCGACCGAGAACCTCGGCCCGAGCGCCGGTGTCGGCGTCGCGAGCGCGCTCATGGTCGACTACGTCCTCACCGTCGCTGTGTCGATCTCCTCCGGCGCGCAGTACGCGGCGAGCGCGATCCCAGCGCTGCGGGACCACGAAGCCACCTTCGCGATCGTGCTCGTCGCGCTGCTGACGCTCGTGAACCTGCGAGGGGTCAAGGAGTCCGGGCGGTTCTTCGCGATCCCCGTCTACCTCTTCATGTTCGCGATCGGGGTCACCGCCGTCGTCGGGTTCTTGCGGCACCTGACCGGCAACCTGCCGATGGCAGAGAGCGCGACCTTCGAGCTCGTCGCCCAGCCTGGCTTCGACGAGGGGCTGACAGGTCTGGCCGGAGCCTTCCTCATCGCGCGGGCCTTCGCCTCGGGCTGCGCAGCCCTGACGGGTGTCGAGGCCATCAGCAACGGTGTGCCGGCCTTCCAGAAGCCCAAGTCCAAGAACGCCGCGACCACCCTCGCGCTCCTCGGTGGCATCTCGGCCCTGATGATCCTCGTCATCCTCTTCCTCGCCCGTCTCACCGGCGTGCACTACGCCGAGAACCCCCACGAGCAGCTGACCTCCGGCGGGCAGGCCCTCCCGGTCGACTACGTGCAGCACCCGGTGATCGGCCAGCTCGCCGAGGCCGTGTTCCAGGGCGTCCCCTTCGCCTTCTACATCGTCTCGGCGGTGACGGGGCTGATCCTCGTGCTCGCCGCGAACACGGCCTTCAACGGCTTCCCGGTGCTCGGCTCCATCCTCGCCAAGGACGGCTACCTCCCGCGCCAGCTCCACACCCGCGGTGACAGGCTCGCCTTCTCCAACGGCATCCTCACCCTGGCGGCCGGTGCGATCATCCTCATCTGGGCCTTCGACGCCGAGGTCACCCGCCTGATCCAGCTGTACATCGTGGGGGTGTTCGTCTCCTTCACGCTGTCTCAGCTGGGCATGGTCCGGCACTGGACCGACAAGCTGCGGACCGAAACAGACCCCAAGGTGCGGTCGCAGATGACACGCTCGAGGATCGTCAACTCGATCGGCTTCGCGATGACCGGGACCGTGCTGGTCATCGTGCTGCTCACCAAGTTCACGCACGGCGCGTGGATCGCGCTGCTCGCGATGGCAGCGGTGTTCGTGCTCATGAAGTCGATCCGCAAGCACTACGACTCGGTGTCCGAGGAGATCGAGCTCGGCGAGGACCCGTCGTCCTCTCGGGCGCTGCCGAGCCGGGTGCACGCGATCGTGCTCGTGTCCAAGCTGCACAAGCCGACGATGCGGGCGATCGCCTATGCCCGCGCGTCGCGGCCCAACACGCTCGAGGCGCTCACCGTGGGCGTCGACGCCGAGGACGTCGAGCGCCTCACAGCCCAGTGGGAGAGCCTGGACATCCCCGTCCCGCTGCGGGTCCTCGACTCCCCGTTCCGTGAGATCACCCGGCCGATCCTCGGGTACGTCCGGTCGGTGCGTCGCGAGAGCCCCCGTGACCTCGTCGTGGTGTACATCCCCGAGTACGTGGTCGGGCACTGGTGGGAGCAGCTGCTCCACAACCAGAGCGCGCTGCGGCTCAAGGGGCGTCTGCTCTTCACCCCCGGTGTGGTCGTGGCCTCGGTCCCGTGGCAGCTCTCGTCGAGCCAGGGGCAGACGGGCCTGGAGGGCACCGGGTACGCCGCGAAGAAGCGCAGGGTCGGCTACTAGGTCGACGTCTGGTGGGACCCGGGCCAGACGCCTGGGATACTTGTCGGGTGCCTACCACCCCTGAGTCATCCGAAGCCCTGAACGACGCCGCCGACACCCCTGAGACCGCTCCGCTGGTCGAGCTCGAGATCGGCCGCATCGCCCACGGTGGGCACTGCGTCGCGCGGTACGACGGTCGGGTCGTCTTCGTGCGGCACACGCTGCCCGGTGAGACCGTCCGCGCGCGCCTGACCGACTCGGGGGAGACCTCGAAGTTCTGGCGCGCGGACGCCGTCGAGAT
Source organism: Sanguibacter inulinus (assembly GCF_013415325.1). Taxonomy (GTDB): domain Bacteria; phylum Actinomycetota; class Actinomycetes; order Actinomycetales; family Cellulomonadaceae; genus Sanguibacter; species Sanguibacter inulinus. The sequence goes on from NZ_JACBYE010000024.1 coordinate 9,749, forward strand.
CCTCGTCGCCTCCCCGGACCGGGTCCGGTCGGCCTGGCCGCAGGCCGGGGCCGACGGCGTCGGCGGCGGAGAGCTCGCGCACGTCTCCCTCGAGGCGCAGCGCCGCTGGAAGGCCGGGGTCGTCGAAGAGCAGCTGCAGCGCCTCGCGAAGATCGAGCGCACAGTGGTCGTCGAGCCCGCCCCGGGCGACGACGAGCGCGGCGGCCTCGGATGGCGTACCCGCATCGACCTCGTCGCCGACGCGGACGGCCGCGCCGGCATGCGCCAGTTCCGGTCGCACGACGTGCTCCCGCTGAGCACCATGCCCCTGGCCACCCCGGAGGTCCTTGCTGCCGCCGATGCCGAGAAGATCTTCGCGAAGCGCTGGACCCCCGGCGCCGAGATCGAGGTCGTGGCCCCGGCCGACGGCTCAGACCCGATCGTGCTGCTCGACGGGCAGGTCCTGCGCAACGGCCACCTCGACACCCGTCCGAACGTGCGCCGCTCGGTCACCGAGACGGTGACCGTCGACGGCGAGGCCTTCACGTACAAGGTCGCCGCCGACGGGTTCTGGCAGGTCCACCGCGAGGCCCCCTCGCTCCTCGCGCAGGTGGTGCTCGACGCTGCCCGCGGGGGAGCGGACGGCGACCTCACCGACGCCACGGTCGTCGACCTCTACTCAGGGGCCGGGCTGTTCACGGTCCCGCTCGCCAAGGCCGTCGGGCCTGTCGGACGCGTCGTGGCTGTCGAGGGTGACGAGCGCGCCGTGAAGGACGCGCGCCGCAACGCTCACGCCTACGAGCAGGTCGAGCTGCACGTCGGCCAGGTCGACACGGTGCTGCGGACCGCCGGGCACGGCGCGATCGCCGGGGCCGACGTCGTCGTCCTCGACCCGCCGCGCACAGGTGCGGGAGCCAAGACCGTCGCGCAGATCGTGGCGCTCTCGCCGAGCCGCATCGTGTACGTCGCGTGCGACCCAGCGGCGCTCGCCCGTGACATCGCGTACCTCGCGAAGGACGGCTACGAGCTCGAGAGCGTCCGCGCCTTCGACCTCTTCCCGATGACGCACCACGTGGAGTGCGTGGCAGTCCTGACGCGCTGATCCCGCAGCCCGTCGAGCGCGCCGGGTCGACGAGCGCCCGATCGCTCAGCGCGCCGGGCTGACGATCGCCAGGCTGCTGGGTGCGCAGAGTCATCGGCGCTCTCCCTGAGCAGCGCCGTGAAGCCACCTGAGGCACCGGTCGACCGCATGGTGCGGACGCCCGGTGCCTCAGATGGTGGTGCACCGCCGGGAGGGCAGGGGTTCCTCGCCGGCGGCAGCTTGGTGGTGTCACACAGGTGGACGTGTTCCTACGGGGCGGACATGGGTCACGTTCCGCTCCACGACACGCTCGGACACCGTGAAGAGCGTGCCGCTGCGGACACGGACGGCCTCCTCGATGCGTTCGGCGACATCGGGGCGGCAGCTGCGCTTCTCTCCTGTCAGCAGCATGTGGATGAACTGACGCGAGCACCCCGCGCGGCGCCCCAGACGAGCCTGGTTGATGCCGGCGAGCATCATGTAGGCCTTGAGGAGCCTCGGGTCTCGCAGCCTCATCGCCGTCCTCTCTCCGCGGTCTGTGTTGTTTCTATGCTTGCGTCTGTTTTGACCCGAGTCAACCCTTTGGCGACTGTCCATTCCGTTCGGGTTGACGGGGCCTTGCGCCCGATGAGCGCCACGCGGGTGATTGTCCCTTCCCGCACGGTCCATCCTGGTTGACATATCTTTGTGCCGCAGGCGCGGCACCCGCTCGCCCTGATCTCCCGCGACACGCGACGGCTCTCCTCGGATCTCCGGGACCGGCCGGTGTGCGTCGCCGACGAAGGGCAAGGATCGATGCACGCACTCCAGAGACTCCTGCGGGACGGTCTAGAACGCAGAGGGTGGAACCAGTCGGACCTGGCGCGTGAGTCGGGTCTGTCCAAGCAGGTCGTGTCGAAGCTCTTGCGCGAGGGCAGGGCCCCGATCGCGCGGCTCTTGAGGGACACGACCGTCGAAGGGCTCGCCAGGGCCCTCCAGGTCCACGTCGGGGTCGTCCGGGCGGCGATCGCCGAGGAGATGGGTCTGCCCGGCGGCGAGGTCCAGGTGGTCTACGACGCCCGTGGGGTGGCCGACGACGAGCTCATCCGTGAGCTGACGCGCAGGCTCAGGGCTGCTTCGGCAGCACGGTCCGAGGACGGCGGTCCGCGGCTCTCGCTCGTCCTCGCAGACCCTGTCGGCACGGGCATCGAGCCCGAGGGCTCGGACGCCCTGACCTCGACGTCCGAGACCGGGACGTGGGCGGCGAGGGCAGGTGAGCCGGACCAGTCACCGAGTCTGGTCGACGGCAGCGCGGACCAGCCGCCTGGCGACGGCGTGCAGGACGACCCGGAGAGCCCGGTCCTCGTGTGACGGAGCATCGTGCCGGAGACCCCTGGGGGACCCGGGGCTGTGGACGACGGTCCTGGAGCCGCAGGCCCACGTAGCGTCGCACCTGTGTTCAACCCGTGGCGGCGCCTGCGTGAGCTCGACCATGTCGAGCTCCGGTGGGTCGTCGTGCCCGGGGTCCTCGGTGCGACGGACGGGGTCCGGTCGATCCAGCTCCACCCGCACCAGTCCCAGGCCCAACGGCGCTCGACCCTCGCGCACGAGCTCGCCCACCTCGAGCTGCGTCACGGTCCAGGCTGCACGGAGCGCGAGGAGAGAGAGGCCGGTGCCCTGGCCGCGCGGTGGCTCGTCTCTCTCGACGACCTCGTGGAGGCAGCACGCTGGGCGAGGTCGTGGGGGGAGCTCGCCGACGAGCTGTGGGTGGACGTCGAGACCGTGCGGATCCGGCTCGCCACCCTCGTGGACTCCGAGCGCGAAGAGCTCCTGCGGGCCCGCGGTGAGGAAGAGCTGCCGTGAGCAGGTCACGGGCTGGGCGGCTCCAGGTCGACGGTCAGGGGGCCCAGGTATGGTGATGCCCCACACCTTCACGCAGGGAGAACGCCAGTGCACGGACTGACGTCCGAAGAGGTCGCCGACCGGAGGTCGCAGGGCCTCGTCAACACGGTCGACACGACCACCTCTCGCTCCTTCGTCGACATCCTCCGCGAGAACGTCTTCACGCTCTTCAACGGCATCCTCCTGGTCGCGCTCGTGCTCGTGCTGCTCACAGGGCGGTGGGCGGACGCGCTGTTCGGCTTCGTCATCGTCATCAACGCCGCGATCGGCATCGTCACGGAGTACCGCGCCAAGCGGACCCTGGACAACCTGGCGATCCTCGACGCGCCCTTCGCGCGGGTGCTCCGCGACGGCGCCGAGCAGCAGGTGCGTCTCGAGGAGATCGTCCAGGACGACGTGGTGCACCTCGGCACCGGGGACCAGGTGCCGGCCGACGGCACCGTGCTGAGCTCGGCCGGCCTCGAGGTCGACGAGTCGATGCTCACGGGCGAGTCTCGGTCGGTCCACAAGGCCGTCGACGACGAGGTGCTCTCAGGGTCCTCGGTTGTGGCGGGGAGCGCGGCCTTCCGTGTGACGCGCGTGGGGATCGACGGATATGCCAACAAGATCACGGCAGTGGCCAAGCAGTACTCGACAGTCCAGTCCGACCTGCGCGACGGGGTCAACAAGGTCTTGCGGGTGGTGTCGTTCGCGATCGTCCCGATCGCCCTGCTCCTCGCGTGGAGCCAGCTCCGTGCGACGGGCGGCTGGGACACCGCCTTCGAGGACGGGCACTGGAAGGACGCGGTCGTCGCGGCCGTCGCCGGTGTGGTCGGCATGATCCCTGAGGGGCTCGTGCTCCTCACCTCTCTCAACTTCGCGCTCGCCGCGATGATCCTCGCGCGGCAGAAGGTCCTCGTGCAGGAGCTCGCCGCCGTCGAGATCCTCGCTCGTGTCGACGTGCTCTGCCTGGACAAGACCGGCACGATCACCGACGGCACAGTCTCGCTCACCAGCCTCGAGACGCTCGCCGAGCTGCCCGGGGCCCTCGAGGCGCTCGCCGCGATCGCGACAGACCGCGAGGGCAACGCCACGTCGAAAGCGATCGCCGCCGGGGTCGCCGCCGTCGTCCCCGCCCAGGTCCTGGCTGCCGTGCCCTTCTCCTCGGCCCGCAAGTGGAGCGCGCTCGAGACCGCCGACGGCGTCTGGGTCATGGGCGCTCCTGAGCTCCTGCTCGGACGACGCGACGACGACGGCGCGGCGCGCGCCCGGACCGTCGTGGCCCGGGAGGCCGGGACGGGCGCGCGCGTGGTCCTGCTCGCCCGGACCGACGAGCCGCTCCCGGCTCCTGACGGCGACCTGCCCGGCGACCTGCAACCTGCTGTCGTCGCCGTGCTGGGGGAGCGGGTGCGACCTGACGCCGCGCAGACCCTCGCCTACTTCCGCGCGCAGGGTGTGCGGACCACGATCATCTCTGGTGACAACCCCGAGACCGTGGCCGCGATCGCGACCCGGGTCGGCCTGCGCGGCGAGGGCGTGGTGGTCGACGGCTTCGACGCCCGGGACCTCCCCGTCGACGACCCGGCGGCGCTCGCTCAGGTCGCCCGCGACTACGACGTCTTCGGCCGGGTGTCGCCCGAGCAGAAGCGGGACCTGGTCCACGCCCTCCAGTCCGACGGGCACGTCGTCGCGATGACAGGCGACGGCGTCAACGACGCCCTCGCGCTCAAGGACGCCGACCTCGGCATCGCGATGGGCAACGGTGCCGGGGCGAGCAAGGCCGTCGCCCGCATCGTGCTCGTCGACGGTGCGTTCTCGACCCTGCCCGGCGTCCTCGGCCAGGGGCGCCGGATCATGGCGAACATGGAGCGCGTCGCGACGCTGTTCCTCTCCAAGACGACGTACGCCGCGCTCCTCGCCGTGGTCGTCGTGCTGCTCTCCTGGGACTACCCCTTCTTGCCGCGCCACATGACGATCATCGGCGCGCTGACCATCGGCATCCCGGCCTTCCTGCTGTCCCTGCCGCCGAACAACCAGCGCTTCGTCGCCGGCTTCCTCAGGCGGTGCCTGTCCTTCGCCATGCCTGTGGGGATCGTCGTCGGCTCGCTCGTCCTGGGCATCTACGCCTTCGTCTGGGAGGCCGACTCCCTGGTCCAGGGGCGCACGGCCGTGTTCATCGTCCTCGTCTCGGTCGGCCTGTGGGTCGTGGGTGTGCTCGCGCGCCCCTGGCAGGCGTGGAAGGTCGCGATGATCGTCCTGCTGGCGGGTGCCGCCGTCGGGGTGCTCCTCGTCGAGCCCGTGCGCGAGCTCGTCAGCCTCGAGTACCCGAGCCGCGAGTCCGCGCCGTGGATCGCGGCGACAGCGGTCCTCGGGTGCCTCGCCGTCGAGGCGATCCACAGGTGGTTCACGCCGTGGCTCGTCGGTCGCGCCAGGACGCCTGAGACTCGGGTCGTCGAGACCGCTACGCCTGCGCGCTCGGCCTAGACGAGGCGGCTCCGGCGGTCGCCCGCGGAGGGAGGCCGTCGCCGCGGCTGACGAGGCCGCGCACCGGAGAGACTCGCGCCCGTATATATCTTGACGTCAAGATACATGCGGTATGCTGGTCCCGGATTCGACGACAGCGCCTCGAGCGGCTCGTCGAGCACTGCCCGGCTACGCTGGGCGAAGCCCCCAAGTACCAGGTGCACCAACCGGGCGGACGTCTCGCCGACTCCCTCGCGCACCTGTCTCGCCGAAGATGAAGGAGCCTACGTGAGCAGCGTGGACACGTTCGGGTCGAAGGGAACTCTCGAGGTCGATGGCACCTCGTACGAGATCTTCCGGCTCTCCGCAGTTGAAGGGACGGACAAGCTTCCGTTCAGCCTCAAGGTTCTCGCCGAGAACCTCCTCCGCACCGAAGACGGCGCGAACATCACCGCTGACCACGTCAACGCCCTGGCCTCCTGGGACCCCGACGCGCAGCCGGACACCGAGATCCAGTTCACCCCTGCGCGCGTGATCATGCAGGACTTCACAGGCGTGCCCTGCGTCGTCGACCTCGCCACCATGCGCGAGGCCGTCGCCGACCTCGGCGGCGACCCGGAGCGTGTGAACCCGCTCGCCCCCGCCGAACTCGTCATCGACCACTCGGTCCAGATCGACGTCGCCGGTCGCGCCGACGCCTTCGAGCGCAACGTCGAGCTCGAGTACGAGCGCAACCGTGAGCGCTACCAGTTCCTGCGCTGGGGCCAGACGGCCTTCGACGACTTCAAGGTCGTCCCTCCGGGCACCGGGATCGTCCACCAGGTCAACATCGAGTACCTGGCCCGCACCATCATGACCCGAGAGGTCGACGGGGTCCTGCGCGCCTACCCCGACACCTGCGTCGGCACCGACTCGCACACGACGATGGTCAACGGTCTCGGCGTGCTCGGCTGGGGCGTCGGTGGCATCGAGGCCGAGGCCGCCATGCTCGGTCAGCCCGTCTCGATGCTCATCCCGCGCGTCGTGGGCTTCAAACTCACGGGCGAGATCCCCGCGGCCGTCACCGCGACCGACGTCGTCCTGACGATCACGCAGCAGCTGCGCGAGCACGGTGTCGTCGGCAAGTTCGTCGAGTTCTACGGAGAAGGTGTCGCGGCCGTGCCGCTCGCCAACCGTGCGACCATCGGCAACATGAGCCCCGAGTTCGGCTCGACCGCGGCGATCTTCCCGATCGACGGCGTCACGCTCGACTACCTGCGCCTCACCGGCCGCTCCGCAGAGCAGCTCGCTCTCGTCGAGGCGTACGCCAAGGAGCAGGGCATGTGGCTCGACCCCTCGGCCGAGTCCTACGTCGAGCCGAAGTTCTCCGAGTACCTCGAGCTCGACCTCTCCACGGTCGTCCCGAGCATCGCCGGGCCCAAGCGTCCGCAGGACCGGATCGAGCTCACCGACGCGAAGAGCTCTTTCGCGACGTCGATCCTCGACTACGTCGACGCCGCCGCTGCAGCCCCGTTCACGGGCCTCGACGAGTCGGTCGACGAGACCTTCCCGGCCTCTGACCCCATCGCCGCGGGTGAGCACCACGACGCGAGCGACGCGCCCGACCACGTCCCGAACGGTGACTCGTCCAAGCGCCCGCACAAGCGTGTGCCGCTGACGCTCGCCGACGGCACGGAGACCGAGCTGGACCACGGCAAGGTCGTCATCGCCTCGATCACGTCGTGCACCAACACCTCGAACCCCTCGGTAATGCTCGCCGCGGCGCTCCTGGCCAAGAAGGCTGTCGAGAAGGGCCTCGTGGCCCAGCCGTGGGTCAAGACGTCGATGGCCCCCGGGTCCAAGGTCGTCACCGACTACTACGAGAAGGCGGGCCTGTGGCCCTACCTCGAGAAGCTCGGCTTCCACCTCGTCGGCTACGGCTGCGCGACCTGCATCGGCAACTCCGGTCCGCTGCCCGAAGAGGTCTCCGCCGCGGTCAACGAGCACGACCTGTCGGTCGTCTCGGTGCTCTCGGGCAACCGCAACTTCGAGGGTCGCATCAACCCCGACGTGAAGATGAACTACCTCGCGTCGCCGCCGCTGGTCATCGCCTACGCCCTCGCGGGCACGATGGACTTCGACTTCGTCGCCGAGCCCCTCGGCCAGGACCAGGACGGCGCGGACGTGTTCCTCGCCGACATCTGGCCCTCGGCCGACGAGGTGCAGCGGACGATCGACACGTCGATCAACCGCGAGATGTTCACGACCGACTACGCGGACGTCTTCGCCGGTGACGAGCGCTGGCGCGCCCTGCCCACCCCCGAGGGCAACACCTTCGCGTGGGACTCCGAGTCGACGTACGTGCGCAAGCCCCCGTACTTCGACGGCATGTCGATGACCCCCGACCCTGTCACCGACATCTCCGGTGCTCGTGTCCTCGCCAAGCTCGGCGACTCGGTCACGACCGACCACATCAGCCCTGCTGGTGCGATCAAGCCGGGCACCCCGGCCGCGGAGTACCTCGCGGGCAACGGTGTCGAGCGTCGTGACTTCAACTCCTACGGCTCGCGCCGCGGGAACCACGAGGTGATGATCCGCGGGACCTTCGCGAACATCCGCCTGCGCAACCAGCTCCTGGAGAACGTCGAGGGTGGCTACACCTTCAACTTCGTCACGGGCCAGCAGTCGTTCATCTACGACGCCGCGCAGGACTACGCCGCGCAGGGCACCCCGCTCGTCATCCTCGGTGGCAAGGAGTACGGCTCCGGCTCGTCGCGCGACTGGGCTGCCAAGGGCACGGCGCTCCTCGGCGTCAAGGCTGTCATCACCGAGAGCTTCGAGCGGATCCACCGCTCGAACCTCATCGGCATGGGCGTCCTGCCGCTGCAGTTCCCGGCTGGGGAGAACGCCGAGTCCCTCGGGCTCGACGGCACGGAGACCTTCGACATCTCGGGTGTCACGGTCCTCAACGACGGCTCGACCCCGTCGACCGTCAAGGTCGCCGCGACGAAGACCGACGGCACGCTCGTCGAGTTCGACGCCGTGGTGCGCATCGACACCCCGGGCGAGGCGGACTACTACCGCAACGGCGGGATCCTGCAGTACGTGCTCCGGTCGCTCGTCCAGAAGTGACCTGACACCAGCGGTACCAGAGCGGGGCGTCCATCCTTCACCGGGTGGGCGCCCCGCTGTGCGTCCCTGCAGTGCCCGCTCAGGCGCCCTCGTCGTGCTGCGACGGGGCAGTGCTCAGCTCTGGTGCGGCCGAGAGCGGTGGGGGACAGGTCGGCTCGGGCTGTCGCCCGGGCTCCTGGGACGGCACACTGGGGCGATGGCCTCATCTGCGGTGACGGTGGAGAACGACGGCTCGGTGACCGAGTTCCTCGACGGGGTGACGCACCCGGTCCGCAGACGCGACGCGTTCACCGTGCTCGCGCTCATGGAGCGTGTCACCGGTGAGCCCGCGCGGATGTGGGGGACCAGCATCGTGGGCTTCGGGAGCTACCACTTCGTCTACGCCTCCGGCCGCGAGGGCGACTGGTTGGCCCTGGGTTTCTCCCCGCGCAAGGCGGCGACCACGGTCTACCTCATGGACGGCTTCGAGGACCGCGGTGACATGCTCGCCCGCCTCGGGCCGCACACCCTCGGCAGCTCCTGCCTGTACCTCAAGGACCTCACGACGATCGACCTCGACGTCCTCGAAGAGCTGGCTCGCACGTCGTACGCGGCGGTCGTCGGCCGAGAAGGGTAGCCGGAGCGACCTCGGCGACGGAGGCGGTCCGTCTGCCGCGCTGCGCTGCGGTCCCACGTCGTGCCGCGCCGCGCACCAGCGCCGGCCGGCCGCCCCAGGCCGTCAGTCGTCCTGGAGCAGCTCGTCGGCGACCCGCGCACCGAGCGCGGCGAAGGTCGGGTCGTCGTCGCTGTGCGCGAGCAGCGCGGTCCCCATCGCGACGGCCCAGCCGCGCGCGCGGCCCCAGAGTGCCTCTCGGGCGCGGAGGGCCTCAGGCGACCGACCCTGGTGCGGGAGGACGCCGCTGCCCGCCTCGTCCCACACTCTCTCGACGGCCGCCACGAACCGCTCCCGCCCGGCCTTGTCGAAGACGAGCCAGGCCGCGGCGAGGTCGCACGCGGGGTCACCCGAGGTCATGTCCCCGAAGTCGACCACGGCCCGCAGGCTCACCTCACCCGAGGGCTCGTCGGAGACCACGAGGTTGAAGGGGTGCGGGTCGCCGTGCAGCCAGAGCGGCGGCCCGTCCCACGCGGGGGCGTCGAGCCCTGCCTCCCAGACGGCGGTGAGCCCGGCGACGCGGGGGTGGTCGACGCGCGACAGCCGTTCACGCACCGCGTCGTCGCGCTCCTCGAGCGGGCCGCCGCGGACCTCGTTGACCGGTGCGTCCGCCGGGGCGGCCGAGTGCAGCGCGCCGAAGAAGGCAGCCAGCGGCTCCGCGACACCCTGCAGCCGGGCGCGGTCGACCGTGCCGGCGGCCGTGCCGTCGATCCACGGCACGACGCTCCAGTGCCACGGGTAGCCTGCGCCGGGGACGCCCGCGACGACCGGCGCGGGGACCAGCACGTCGAGACGCTCTGCGAGACGAGGGAGCCACCGCTGCTCGTTGACGAGCAGACGTGCCCCGACCGCGCGCCGCGGGACCCGGACCGCCAGTGAGGTCCCCAGTCGGAGCATCACGTTGTCCCACCCCTCGGAGACGACCTCGAGGCTCAGGTCGGCCGTCGGGCCGGCACCGGGCAGGGTGGGGCACTGCTCGTCGAGCAGCCGCCGGACCAGCGTGGTGTCGACGACGACCTCGGCGGCCGGGCGGTCAGCCACCCGCGTGCGTCACGCTGTCGCGACGGGCCTGGACCTCGTCGGCGAAGGCACCGAAGACCACGAGGGCGCGCGGGACGAGGCTCGTCATCCGCACGGCTGCGTCGGCGCGCATCGTGTCGGCGACGCCCGGCGCGAGCTCGGCAGCCATCTCGGGGGTCGCGAGCCACTCGTCGAGGTGCGCCCCGTCGATCTCGAGGTGGAACTGGAGCCCGACGGCACTGCCTGACCTGAAGGCCTGCACGGGGGTGAGGGGTGTCGAGGCGAGGACTGTCGCGCCCGGAGGAGCGGTGACGGCGTCTGCGTGCCAGTGCAGCACCTCCGGGTCGGGCGAGGCGTCGACCGTCAGCGGGTACAGGTACGCGTCCCGCAGGCCCGCGCCGGTGAGCGAGACCGGCGCGACACCGATCTCCTCGCCGTGCGCTGTGAGCAGGTCGCCACCGAGGGCGACGGCGAGCAGCTGCATCCCGAGGCAGATCCCGAGGACCGGGACTCCAGCGGCTGTCGCGTCGGCGAGCAGCCTGCGCTCGGCGGCGAGCCCAGGGTGCGCCGTGTCGTCGAGCGCTCCCATACCCCCTCCCATGACGACCAGGCCGGCGAGCGACCGGGCGTCGGGGAGCTCAGGTGCCGCGTCGTCGAGGACGGTCACCGAGCGCCAGGCGATGCTGCGCTCGTCGAGGGCGCGGCCCACGAGGCCGGGCCCTTCCCACGCGGCGTGCTGGATGACCAGGACGGCGGGCGACGGGTCAGGGACAGGGATGATGCTCATGCGACGGACGGTCGAGGTGTGAGGGGCATGGCACCAGGCTAAGCGGTCCCAGGCGCCTGTCTGCAGCCTCTCGGCTCATGTCCAGGTCTGCGGGGGACGATCTAGGCTCGTCATGAAGAGCCACAGGCTCGTGAGGAGCGTCGTCGGGTGGACGGTCAGGTCGCTGCAGGTGCTGCTGGTCCCGCTGTCGTGGGCCCCCCTATCCCGACCGACGCGATCTCGTCGTGGTGGACCGTCGCGGTGCTGGGCGTCGTCGCTGTGGTCGCGGTCGTGCTCGCGGTCCGCCGTCGCGTCCGGCACAGGCGCACGACCCGTGCGGCTCTGGTCGACGCCGCGCCAGCCGCGCCCACGGACGCACCGCAGGTCCGGCGCCCCCGCACCTGGCACCTCCTCCTGGCGGGGGCCTGCGCGCTCCTGCTCGCCGTCGGTGTCGGTGTCAACACGTGGGTCGGGTACATCCCGACGGTCGACGCTCTCGCGATCCACCTCGGCCTCGGCCCACGGCTCGAGGTGCCTGCGGTCCCGACAGCTCCTGTCCCGGGCGCGACCGTCGCGACGATCTCTGCAGACCCGCCGACGGGGACAGGTGCCTTCGGCGCTGTGAAGATCGCGGCGCCTGCCGACCTCCGTGTCGACCCGAGCGACACCTGGATCTACACGCCCCCGGGCTTCGACCCCTCGGGCAAGACCCTGTACCCGCTCGTGGTGCTCGTCCACGGTTCCCCTGGAGGGTCCGCCGACTGGTTCGGTGCAGGCCTCCCGGCGGTCCTCGACTCTCTCATCACCTCGGGGAAGATCCGACCCATGATCGTCGTCGCCCCGGACATGAACGGCCGTGGCCAGAGCGAGGTCTCCTGCCTCGACTCGACCCGCGGTGGCTCCCAGACCGAGACCTACCTGCGTGACGTCGTGCTCCCGTGGGTCGACCAGCGCTACCCCGTCGCGACCGGGCGGGAGTACCAGGCGATCGGGGGCATGTCCGCAGGGGCGTACTGCGCCCTCGACCAAGGGTTGCGGCACTCTGCGGACTTCGGGACGATCCTCGCGATCATGCCCTACGGCGATCCCGGGGACATGCGAGGTGCCGGCCTCTCGACGGATGCGGAGGTCGCTGCCCACAGCCCGAGCGACTACGTCAGCACGATCGACCTGACCGATCCCACAGCCGTCTTCCTCGACTACGGCGCCACCGACACCGACGCCCAGGTGCCCGCGACGGCTCAGGACCTCGCACGACGGCTCGAGGCACGCGGACAGCCCGTCGAGCTGCGGACCGAACCAGGACTGGGCCACAGCTGGGTCACCGCGATGACAGCCGTGCCCTACGGCCTCGAGCTCTTCGAGCAGCAGATGACGGCAGCCGAGCACGCGCTGTAGGTTGAGCGCCCGGTGGGCCAGGTGCCGACGAGCCGACCAGCGACCAGCCGGGCGGCGGGCACAGATCGGCCCAGCACGGCACGGCACAGACACAGCACGACTCGACCACGGGGACGGACGCAGATGTCAGCGAGCAGCAACGGGATCCTCCTGCCTCGGCGCGGGTCCAGCCCCGTCGAGGCGCACCGGCGGCGGGTCGAGACCCGGGTCCTGGCCTCGCGGGTGGTCGTCGTCCTCGCCGTCCTCGGACTGGTGTCCGCGGTCGCCCACGGCCTGCGGCGCGTCTTCAGCCCCGTCGCCGACCTCGTCCCCGGTCTCACCGAGGCGACAGCCCGCCCGACGCTCCTGCTCGTCTCGATCGCCCTGCTCATCACGGCGCGCGGCCTGCGCAAGGGGCACAGGCTCTCCTGGGTCCTCGCTCTCGGGGTCCTGGCGCTGTCGGCCGTGCTCCACCTGCTCAAGGGCGTCGACGTCTTCGAGACCCTCGTCCTCCTCGCCGCCCTCGTCTGGCTCGCCTCGCGGTGGAGCGCGTTCCCCGTGCTGCCGACCCGTCGGGCCGTGCGCCGGGCCGCGTGGGTCACCGGGCTGTCGACAGCAGGCCTGGCTGGAGCCGTGGCCCTCGTCGCGACCCTCGTGCCCGAGCACTCTGGCCGGGCCCGGGCCGAAGAGCTCGGGAGCATCGTGCACCCCGTCTCCTTCGCGCTCACGCTCGTCTTCGTCGTGACGATGCTCTGGGCGCTCACCTCACCCCGGGACGCCGTGCGCCTGAGCCCTGCAGACCACGTCAAGGAGCGTGAGCACGCCCGGCACGTCGTGGAGCGCCACGGGGGAGGGACCCTCGACTACTTCGCGCTTCGCGACGACAAAGACTGGTTCTTCGTCGCCGACTCTGTCGTCGCCTTCTCCGTCCGGGGCGGCGTGTGCCTCGTCTCGCCCGACCCGATCGGCCCCGCCGACGAGCGTGAGCTGGTGTGGGCCGAGTTCCTCAGCATGGCCTCGTCGAACGGCTGGTCCGTGGCAGTGGTCGCCGCGAGCACCGACTGGCTCCCTGTCTACGAGGCGAGCGGCCTGCACGTCGTGTACTTCGGCGACGAGGCCGTCGTGGACTGCCCGACCTTCACCCTTGCGGGCAGCGCGCACAAGTCGCTGCGCCAGGCTGTCAACAGGGTCGAGCGCGCCGGCTACACCACGACCTTCCACGACCCGGCGACCCTCGACGCCGACCTGCGCACCGCGATCTCCGAGATGGCCGAGGAGTCCCGCCGGGGAGAGGACGAGCGCGGCTTCTCCATGACGCTGTCTCGCCTCTTCGACCCCGCCGACACCGGTCTCTTGCTCTCCGTCACCCGCTCCGCCGAAGGTCGGGTCGACGCCTTCTGCCAGTGGGTGCCGGCAGCCGGCGTCGACGGCTGGTCGCTCGACGTCATGCGCCGGCGCCTCGACACCGACGACATCCCCAACGGTCTCGTCGACACGACCATCGTGCACACAGTCGCCGAGCTCGTCCGGCGCGCCGAGCGTGGGCTCGGCCTCAACTTCGCGGTCATGCGCGAGGTGCTCGAGTCCGACGACAGCGCGTCCAGGCTGGACCAGGTGACCAGGCCCTTGCTGCAGAGGCTCTCGCGCGGCACCCAGATGGAGACCCTCGGCAAGTTCAACGACAAGTTCGAGCCCACCTGGGTGCCCCGCTACGTGGTCCTCGACTCCGCCGAGCTGATCGCGACGCAGGCCGTCGTGCTCGCAGGCGCCGAGGGGGTCACCGAGATCCCCGTCATCGGGCGCTTCCTCGGTACTGTGGGCACCGCGCGATGATCCTGTCCCTCGCGGCCGCCCTGGCCGCCGCGGTCGGCTACGGCGTCAGCACGATCATGCAGGCCGTCGCCACCCGCAGCACCCACGGCCTCGCAGCCGTCACCACGCCCCTCGTGGTCGCCGCCCTCCTCGTCGACGGCCTCGCGTGGCTGCTCTCCCTCGTCGCCCTCGACAGGCTGCCGCTCTTCCTCGTGCAGGCGGTCCTCGCCGGTTCCGTGGTGGTCGTCGTGCTGCTCGCCCGCTGGTTCCTCGGAGCCCGCCTGCGCAGGGTCGACGTCGTGGCTGTGGTCGCCGTCGTCCTCGCGCTCGTCGTCATCGGCGCAGCAGGCGGCGAGCAGCCCGCGACAGCCCCACCCGCAGGCTTCGTGGCCGTGCTCGTCACGGGCAGCGTGCTGCTCGCCCTCGCCACGGTGCTGCTCTACAGGTCGGGGTCCTCCAGGGCGTTCTCCGTCGCCGCGGGGCTGGGGTACTCGGTGGCCGCGCTCGGAGCCCGCACGGCGCACGCAGCCGACGACCTGCTCGGCACGGTCCTGCAGCCCGTCGCCGTGGCAGTCGTGCTCGGTGGCGTGGTCGGTGCCGTCGCCTACCTGCGGGCCCTCGAGCAGGGCCGCGTCGGCGGGACAGCCGCGACAGCGTCGGTGCTCGAGGTGGTCGTGCCCGGCGGCATCGGCGTCGCTGTCCTCGGTGACGTCGTCCGTGACGGCTGGGCTGTGCCGGCGGTCCTCGCGCTCGCGGTCGCCCTCGCCGCGTGCGTCGTGCTCGCGACCAGCCCGGCCAACAGTGCTGCCGAGGGCCAGGACGCGGCTCGTCCGGGAGACGGGGCGCCCGCGAGCGTGTGACGTGGCGGGTCGTGCGGGCGTCGACCGCTTGCTGCAACCTCCGCAGAGGTCGAGACTCGGAGACGACGCACTCTCGGCCAGCAGGCTGGGCGACGACCTCAGTCGTGGCTCGTCCGTCAGTGTCTTCCGGGGGAGCATCGCCTGTGCGCGCTGCCGACACATCCCGAGGAGAGACGACGATGTCCCCTGAAGACCAGCACCACCACCGTGACCACCACAGCGACCACGTGAGCGTCAACCCGCTCTTCGCCCGGCCGGGGGAAGACTCGGTCGCCTCGAAGTACCACCTCGAGGACGACGGCATGCTGCCTGAGACGGCCTACCAGATCGTGCACGACGAGACCATGCTCGACGGCAACGCGCGGCTCAACCTCGCGACCTTCGTGAGCACCTGGATGGACCCGCACGCCGAGAAGCTCTACGCCGAGTCCTTCGACAAGAACATGATCGACAAGGACGAGTACCCGCAGACCGCCGCGATCGAGACCTACGGGTGGCGGATCCTCGCCGACCTGTGGAACGCACCCGATCCGGAGAAGGCCCTCGGGACCTCGACGGTCGGCTCCTCCGAGGCCTGCATGCTGGCCGGCCTCGCCTTCAAGCGGCGGTGGCAGCACGCTCGTCGCGCCGCCGGTCGCCCGACCGACAGGCCGAACCTCGTGATGAGCTCGGCGGTCCAGGTGTGCTGGGAGAAGTTCTGCAACTACTGGGACGTCGAGGCGCGCTACGTGCCCATCACCGAGGAGCACAAGACGCTCGACGGTCACGACCTCGCCTCCTACGTCGACGAGAACACGATCGGCGTCGTGGCGATCCTCGGCGTCACGTACACGGGGATGTACGAGCCCGTCGAGAAGATCTCGGCGGCCCTCGACGCCATCCAGGCCAGCACCGGGCTCGACGTGCCGATCCACGTCGACGGTGCCTCCGGCGCGATGATCGCGCCGTTCCTCCAGCCTGACCTCGTGTGGGACTTCCGGCTGCCGCGCGTCCACTCCGTCAGCACCTCGGGCCACAAGTACGGACTCGTGTACCCAGGCCTCGGCTGGGTCGTCTGGCGCTCGGCCGAGTACCTGCCCGAGGACCTCGTGTTCAAGGTCAGCTATCTCGGCGGCGAGATGCCGACCTTCGCGCTCAACTTCTCTCGGCCCGGCGCGCAGGTGCTGCTGCAGTTCTACCTGTTCCTGCGGCTCGGCCGCAGCGGCTACACGGCAGTCCAGCAGGCCGCCCAGGACGTCGCGCTGTACCTCTCCTCGGGGATCGCCAAGATCCCGGCCTTCGAGCTGTGGAACGACGGCTCCGACATCCCTGTCTTCGCCTGGCGGCTGCGCGAGGGGCACACGGAGAACTGGACGCTCTACGACCTCTCGGACCGGCCGCGCGCGCGAGGATGGCTCGTCCCGGCGTATCCGATGCCCGACTCGCTGAGCAACCTCACGGTCCAGCGGATCGTCGTGCGCAACGGCATGAGCATGGATCTCGCCGCCTCGCTCCTCGAGGTCGTCGAGGAGGAGACAGCCGCCCTCGACAGGCTGCCCGGGCCGCTGCCGCACGTCGTGGAGAAGTCTGCCTTCCACCACTAGGCGAGAGACCGCACGGGGAGCAGGGCGACGTCACGCTCGCAGGGCTGGGCGCGGAGGGAGACGCCGCCGGCGCCCGTCTCCCGGCGGTGGGACCGGGGCCGCGTCAGACGGGGACGTCGAGCACGTGCTGCTCCCACGGGCGGGTCCACCCGAGGCCGTCGAGCACCCTGTCGAGCACGATGCCCGTGAAGCCCCACACCAGGCGCCCGTCGACGAGGAAGGCCGGGCTGTCGAGGGAGCGGCCGCCGCGGCTCACCCGGGCGAGGCGACGGTTCGCGGGGTCGAGGAGGTCGTCGACCGAGACGCGGAACACTGCCGCTGACTCGCGCACGTCGACCACCCCGACGGCCGACGGACGCGCCCACCAGGCCAGCACCGGAGTCACGACGTGGTTGCTCACGGGGAGCGGCAGACCGCCGAGCGTGCCGACGACGTCGACGCCGGAGCGGTCGAGGCCCGTCTCCTCGACGGCCTCGCGGAGGGCAGCGTCCACAGGGCCGTCGTCCTCGGGGTCGAGGCGACCGCCCGGGAAGGCGATCTGCCCAGGGTGGTGGTTGAGCGAGGCCGCACGCTCCACGAGGAGCACGTCGAGGGCGCGGTCCGCACCACCGGTCTGCCGCTCGCCGAGCAGGACGAGCACAGCCGCCGGCCGGCTCACGGCCAGCGGCGTCCTGCTGGTCGGACGGTCGGGGAGCGTCGCGCGCTCACCGGGCACCGGGCCTGTGCGCCAGCCCCAGTCGACCCCGGCCCGGACGAGCGTGCCGAGCGCGGTCCGGACCGGGTGCGCCGGACCGGCCCCGTCGGGCTCCGTCACCAGCCTGCGGGGAGCGGACGGCCCTCTTCGTAGCCGGCCGCGGACTGGATGCCGACCACGGCGCGCTCTGCGAACTCGGCGAGGCTCGTGGCGCCGGCGTAGGTGCACGACGACCGCAGGCCTGAGGTGATCTCGTCGATGAGGTCTTCGACCCCGGGACGCTTCGGGTCGATGTACATGCGCGAGGACGAGATGCCCTCCTCGAACAGGGACTTGCGGGCCCTGTCGAAGGGCGAGCCACCGGCGGTGCGGGCGGCGACGGCTCGCGCCGAGGCCATGCCGAAGCTCTCCTTGTACAGGCGGCCGCTGCCGTCGTCGTGCAGGTCGCCGGGGCTCTCGTGGGTACCGGCGAACCAGGAACCGATCATCACCTGCGAGGCACCGGCGGCCAGGGCCAGCGCGACGTCGCGCGGGTGGCGGACCCCGCCGTCGGCCCAGACGTGCTTGCCGAGCTCGGTGGCCTTGGTGGCGCACTCGAGGACCGCGGAGAACTGCGGGCGACCGACACCCGTCATCATGCGGGTGGTGCACATCGCGCCCGGGCCCACACCGACCTTGATGATGTCGGCGCCAGCCTCGATGAGGTCTTCGACGCCCTGGGCGGTCACGATGTTCCCCGCCACCACGGGGACCTTCGGGGAGACGGACCGCACGGCCTTGAGGGCGGAGATCATCTTGGACTGGTGCCCGTGCGCGGTGTCGACGACCAGGACGTCGACACCGGCTGCGAGCAGCTCTTCGGTCTTCGAGGCGACGTCCCCGTTGATGCCGACGGCTGCCGCGACGCGCAGCCGGCCCGAGCCGTCGAGCGCAGGGTCGTAGATGCTCGAGCGGAGCGCACCCACCCGGGTGAGGACGCCGACCAGGCGCCCGTCGCGGACCACCGGGGCGAGCTTGCGGCGCGACTCGTGCAGCTGGTCGAAGGCGCGGCGCAGACCGTCGGCGCCCGCGGCCTCGAGGACGCCGGCGTCGATCGACGTCGGGTTCGCGGACATGACCTGGTGGACCTGCGTGAAGCGGTCGACGCCCGTGCAGTCGGAGGCGGTGATGACACCGACGGGGCGGTCGCCGTCGACGACGACCGCGGCGCCGTGCGCGCGCTTGCCGATGAGGGTGAGCGCTGTGTGGACGGTGTCGGTGGGGGAGACCACGACGGGTGTCTCGACGACGGGATCCTTCGCCTTGACGCTCGCGACCACGTCGGCGACGACGTCGGTCGGGATGTCCTGGGGGATCACGGTGATGCCACCGCGGCGGGCCGTCGTCTCGGCCATGCGTCGCCCGGCGACGGCAGTCATGTTGGCGACGACCAGCGGGATGGTCGTGCCGGTCCCGTCGGTGCTCGAGAGGTCGACGTCGAAGCGGGAGGTGACCTCGGACCGGCCGGGGACGAGGAACACGTCTCCGTAGGTGAGGTCGGTCGTGGGTGTCTGTCCGTCCAAGAAGCGCATGGGTCCAGTGTACGAAGGTGCGGGGACGTGACGGGACTGTGTGAGCATGGCGACACTCTGCGACCTTCCGGGCATCTCGCCCGCGCCCAGGCGGTGCTCGCGCGCGCACGCTTATAGAGTGGTTCACCGTGCATCCGCACGACGACGGCGTGTGCGGGCCCTGCGGGCGCAGCGCACGCAGCAAGGAGGAATGGCCATGGCAGTCCTGGAGACCATCACGTCGCCGGCAGACCTCCGTCGGCTGAGCCCGGCGCAGCTCGAACAGCTCTCCGCCGAGATCCGGACGTTCCTGGTCCAGTCGGTCTCGCGCACAGGCGGGCACCTCGGACCGAACCTCGGCGTCGTCGAGCTCACAGTCGCGATGCACCGCGTCTTCGCCTCGCCCAAGGACTCCTTCGTCTTCGACACGGGCCACCAGTCCTACGTGCACAAGCTGCTGACAGGCCGCCAGAACTTCGGCGACCTGCGCCGCCGCGAGGGCCTCTCGGGCTACCCGAGCCGGGCCGAGTCCGTGCACGACATCGTCGAGAACTCCCACGCCTCGACAGCGCTCAGCTGGGCCGACGGCATCGCCAAGGCCAACGTGGTCCGTGGTCTCGACGACCGCCACGTCGTCGCCGTGATGGGCGACGGCGCCCTGACCGGCGGGATGGCCTGGGAGGCCCTCAACAACATCGCCGACGGTCACGACCGCCGTCTCGTCCTCGTCGTCAACGACAACGGCCGCTCCTACGCGCCGACCATCGGCGGCATGGCGCACCACCTCGATACGCTGCGCACCACCCAGGGCTACGAGAGCATGCTCTCGTGGGGTCGACGCACGCTGCGCCGCTCGGGCCCTCCCGGTCGCGTCGCCTACGACGCGCTGCACGGCCTGAAGAAGGGCATCAAGGACGTCGTCGCACCCCAGGGCATGTTCGAGGACCTGGGCATCAAGTACGTCGGGCCGGTCGACGGGCACGACGTCGAGGCGGTCGAGCGCGCCCTGACGAGCGCGAAGTCCTTCGGCGCCCCGGTGCTCGTGCACGTCATCACCGAGAAGGGCCGCGGCTACAGCCCGGCCGAGCAGGACGTGGCCGACCGCTTCCACGCCGTCGGCCAGATCCACCCGGAGACCGGACTACCTGTCGCGCCCTCGCGCTTCGGGTGGACGAAGGTCTTCGCCGACGAGATCGTCTCGATCGGCCGCGCCCGGCCCGACGTGGTCGCGATCACCGCGGCGATGCTCGCCCCGGTCGGGCTGGCACCCTTCGAGAAGGCCTTCCCCCACCGCACCTTCGACGTGGGCATCGCCGAGCAGCACGCCGCCACGAGCGCCGCCGGGATGGCCTTCGCGGGCCTGCACCCCGTCGTCGCGCTCTACGCGACCTTCCTCAACCGGGCCTTCGACCAGGTCCTCATGGACGTGGCGCTGCACAAGGCGGGCGTGACCTTCGTCCTCGACCGTGCGGGGATCACCGGCGACGACGGTGCGAGCCACAACGGCATGTGGGACATGGCGATGCTGCGCATCGTGCCGGGCGTCCACCTCGCCGCCCCGCGCGACGAGGCGACGCTGCGCGCGGCCCTGCGCGCAGCAGTCGACGTCGACGACGCCCCGAGCGTCGTGCGCTACCCCAAGGGCTCTGTCGGCGACCCGATCCCGGCCCTCGACACGACCGACGGGGTCGACGTCATCGGGCGCGAGACCCAGCCCGCGTCGGCCGACGGAGTCGCCGCCCGCAAGGTGCTCGTCGTGGGGATCGGCTCGATGGCCACGACAGCCCTCGAGGTGAGCTCGATCTTGTCCGCCCACGGGCTGGACACGACAGTCGCCTCGCCGACCTGGGTCCTCCCGATGCCGTCGATGCTCGTCAAGATGACGGGGGAGCACGATCTCGTCGTGACGATCGAGGACGGTCTCGCCGAGGGCGGGATCGGTGCGCTGCTCGGCGAGCGGGCCGCGCAGGCGGGGGTGCGCACACCCGTGCACACCGTGGGTCTGCCGTCCGCCTTCCTCGACCACGCGACCCGCGACCAGATCGTCACGGCGAACAGGCTCACCGCTCCCGACATCGCCCGGGACGTGCTGGACCTGCTGGCCCGCTGACTGCCCTCCCGGCCGTCGTGACGGCCGGGAGCTGCCGGTCAGGCCGTGCGCCAGGGCACCCGCGACGCTGCCGACAGCTGCGTCGACGGTGAGGGCACGGTCTGTCGTGCCCGGAGCCTGCGGAGAACTTTCTTGCCCCGAAGTGCATCCGCGGGCGCCCGCGCGGGAGAACTACAGGTGTCAGAAGGAACACCGGAGCTCCCCACGCCACCCCGCTGGGGACGTTCGACATCTGGAGTACTCATGCGAGCTCGAGACCGCGTCATCACCTCAGTGGCTGTCGCCGCACTGACCGCCGGAGGAGCTGGACTCCTCGTGGCCCCCGCACAGGCCCAGACCGAGGGTGCAGACGCCTCCCTGTCTGTGCTGCACGGTGTCCCTGGGCTCACCGTCGACGTCTGGGTCAACGGCGAGCGGACCCTGGACGACTTCGAGCCCGGCACCCTCGCCGGCCCCCTCGACCTCCCCGCCGGCACCTACAGCGTCGCCATCACGGCGGCCGACGCTGTCGACGCGAGCGCACCGGCCATCGGCCCCGTCGACCTCCCGCTCGCCGCCGGGACGAGCTACACGGCTGTCGCCCACCTCGACGCTGCGGGAACCCCGACCGCCACGCTCTTCACCAACGACACCTCGACCACGGCGGCCGGAGAGGGACGCCTCACCGTGCGCCACGTCGCCGCCGCGCCGGCTGTCGACGTCCTCGCAGGGGGCACAGCCGTGATCAGCGGGCTCGAGAACCCCGCAGAGCAGGTCCTCGACCTCCCGGCCTCGACGCTGTCGGTCGCCGTGGCAGCAGCCGGTACGACGGAGCCGGTCCTCGGCCCTGTCGACGTGACCGTCGCCGAAGGGGTCAACACCATCGCGTACGCCTACGGCAGCCTGGCGGACGGCACCCTCGCGCTCGCGACGCAGACCGTCGACGGCCTGCACTCGGCGCCGTCGGCCATCCAGGCCGGGGAGGTCGGGCTGGCGGCGACAGGATTCACCTCTGACGGCCCGTCGCCCTGGGTCGTGGTGAGCGCAGGACTGGTTCTCGTGGCCGCCGCCTCGGTGGTCCTCCTCACGGTCCGGCGCAGCCGGGCGCGCGTCTGAGCACCCGTCTCGCGATGCGTCTGACGCCCACGGGCGCCCACCCGGCGAGCAGCAGCAGGCTGCTGCTCGCCGGGTCGCTCGCGCTCCTGATCGTGATCTCCTCCGGCTGCGCCCGGCAGGTCGAGCCGCCCCCAGCCATGGCCGGGACGCAGGTCGTCGAGCCCTCGACGCCGGGCACGCCCACGACGCCCCCGGTGCCAGACGGGCCCCAGCCGTCACCACCCTCGTCGCCGCGGGTGCCTGCTCCGGCACCGGACCCCGCTGACATCCCGGTCCGCCCCGCTGCAGACGCGCTCGCAGGCGAGCTCCCGAGACCAGTCAGGGTCGTCGTCGACGCGCTCGACATCGACATGGAGGTCGAGGCTCTCGGGGTCGCCCCCGACGGCACCATGGAGCTCCCGGAGACCGGGCTGCGGGCAGCCTGGTACAGGTACGGTTCCGCGCCGTCCAGCGCCGCCGGGGTGACGCTCCTGGCCGCTCATGCCGACACCCGGTCGACAGGTCTCGGTCCCTTCGCGAGGCTCGTGGACGCCGAGGTCGGCAGTGCTGTGGTCGTCACCGACGAGAGCGGCGAGGACGTCACCTACACGGTCACGGAGAAGGCCCAGGTGGCCAAGTCGGAGATCGCGCTCGACGACCTCTTCAGCAGGGAGGGGCCACGGCGTCTCGTGCTCGTCACCTGTGGTGGCGTCTTCGACCGCAGCACAGGACACTATGTGGACAACGTCGTCGTCACCGCTGTGCCGGCGTCGTGAGCGGGTCGTCCGGGCCGCTCACCTCGGTGGACGGTGGACCGCAAGGGCCCCGAGATCAGCGAGAGCACCGAGAGTTCCGAGCGGATGGCGACCAGGGAGGGCTCAGGGTGGGTGACACGGTCGACCTGCACGCCGACGACCTCGCTGCTCGTTTCGCGGGCGGTGACGAGAGCGCTCTCGCCGACGCCTACGGTCGGTGGTCGTCCCTCGTGTACTCGGTCGCACTCCGTTCCCTGGGGAGCGCCGCCGACGCCGAGGACGTGACGCAGCAGGTCTTCGTCGCCGCCTGGCGGGGGAGGGACGGCTACGACCCCGGGCGCGCACGGCTGTCGACCTGGGTGATGGGCATCGCCCGGTTCAAGATCGCCGACGCGCACGCCGCTGCGGCGCGCCATCGTACTGTCGTCGAGGCGACAGCCACCGCGATCCCCGAGGAGGTGACGACCGACCGCATGGCAGAGCAGACCACGCTGCGGCTCCTGGTCGCCGACGAGCTCGACAAGCTGGGGGAGCCTGCGGGGACGATCCTGCGGCTAGCCTTCTTCCGCGACCTCACGCACGTCCAGATCGCCGACGAGATGAGGCTGCCCCTGGGCACCGTCAAGAGTCACGTCCGACGCAGCCTGACGCGGTTGCGCACACGGTTGGAGGTGGACGGTGCAGCATCTCGACCCTGAGACCCTGGCGCTGCTCGCGCTCGGGGAGCACCCCGGCGACGTGTCGACAGACGCAGACCGGGCGCACCTGGACGCCTGCGCAGCCTGCAGCACCGAGCTCTCGGCGCTCTCGGAGGTGTCGCAGGTGGCCACCACGGTCACTGCCGCCGACGTCCTCGTGGCGCCGGGCGCTGCGGTGTGGCAGCGGATCCACGCCGAGCTCGGGCTCCGCGACGTCGGTCCTGAGAACCCGGTCCGCGAGCCTCTCGCGCCGCCCGTCGACGACGGGGACCGACGCCTGAGCGTCGTCCGGGACACCGCCCCGCCCACGAGCGCGCCCAGGCAGCGCAGGCTCCTGCCCTGGGTGTCGGCTGCCGCTGCTGCGGCGCTGGTCGTCGGAGTGGCTGGAGGAGTGTTCTGGGAGCGCCAGGAGTCGACCGGAGCCGAGGTCACGTTGGCCTCGGCGTCGCTCGACGCGCTGCCGGCCTGGCCCGACGCCTCCGGGCAGGCCAGGCTCGAAGAGTCGGCGGACGGGCTGCGGCAGGTGGTCGTCGACGTCGACGCAGCCGCGACCCCCGGTGGGTACCGCGAGGTCTGGTTGCTCGCCGACGACCTGAGCGGTCTGGTGAGTCTCGGTGTGCTCGAGGGGAACCAGGGCCGCTTCGACGTCCCCGCCGGCCTCGACGTCTCGCGCTTCTCGCTCGTGGACGTGTCTCAAGAGCCTCTCGACGGGGACCCCGGGCACTCCGGGGACTCGATCGTCCGCGGCGCTCTGGGAGCAGCGTCGTGAGAGCCTGGGTCCGGGGGTGAGGGGAAGCCCTGCGCAAGTGACCTTGGCCCTGTCTACCTCTGATCTGGACGCGCCCGGCTCGGTGTGACGCACGCCTCCCTCGGCCGATGGACCGAGGGCCTAAGGTCCCAAGTCGTCCTATGAATATCTCCATAGTCTGAGAGCACGATCAGAACGGTCGAGCAGGACGAAGGAGACGACGATGACTACAACCGCAGACGGCTCGGCCACGACGGCCGGTGCTACCGCTCCCGCAGCGTGGCGGACGTTCGAGACCGGGCCGTGGACGGAGTCCGTCGACGTCCGCGACTTCATGCAGCGCAACTACACCCCCTACGAGGGCGACGCCTCGTTCCTCGCGGGGCCCACAGCCAAGACGCTGGCCGTGTGGGACACCCTCGAGAAGGAGTACCTGTCGGTCGAGCGCGCCAAGCGCGTCTTCGACGTCGACACCCACATCCCCGCGGACGTGGACGCCTTCCCGGCCGGTTACATCAGCGCTGACGACGACGTCGTCGTCGGGCTGCAGACCGACGTCCCGCTCAAGCGCGCGATGATGCCGTACGGCGGCTGGCGCATGGTCGAGACCGCCATCAAGGAGGCCGGCCTCGAGCCCGACCCGCAGGTGAAGGAGATCTTCACCAAGTACCGCAAGACCCACAACGAGGGTGTCTTCGACATCTACACCCCGCGCATCCGTGCAGCCCGCTCGTCCCACATCATCACCGGCCTTCCCGACTCCTACGGCCGCGGCCGCATCATCGGCGACTACCGCCGTGTCGCGCTCTACGGCGTCGACTTCCTCATCTCCGAGAAGATGAAGGACAAGGACCTCGTCGCAGACCAGGGCTTCACCGAGAGCTGGGCGCGCTACCGCGAAGAGCACTCCGAGCAGATCAAGGCGCTCAAGAAGCTCAAGAACCTCGGCGAGCAGTACGGCTTCGACCTCGGTCGCCCGGCGGCCACGGCCAAGGAAGCCGTCCAGTGGACGTACTTCGGCTACCTCGCTGCCGTGAAGTCTCAGGACGGTGCGGCCATGAGCATCGGTCGCCTCTCCGCCTTCCTCGACACCTACGTCGAGCGTGACTTCGCCGAGGGCACCCTCACGGAGTCCGAGGCCCAGGAGCTCATCGACGCCCTGGTCATCAAGCTGCGCATCACGCGCTTCCTGCGGACCATCGACTACGACCAGATCTTCTCGGGCGACCCGTACTGGGCCACCTGGTCCGACGCCGGCTTCGGCGACGACGGCCGCACGCAGGTCACCAAGACCTCGTTCCGCCTGCTCCAGACGCTCCGCAACCTCGGCCCGGCTCCCGAGCCGAACATCACGATCTTCTGGCACGAAGACCTGCCCCAGGGCTACAAGGACTTCTGCGCCGCGATCTCGATCGAGACCTCGGCCATCCAGTACGAGTCCGACGCGCAGATCCGCCAGCACTGGGGTGACGACGCCGCGATCGCCTGCTGCGTGTCCCCGATGCGGGTCGGCAAGCAGATGCAGTTCTTCGGGGCCCGCGTCAACGCTGCCAAGAGCCTGCTCTACGCGGTCAACGGTGGGCGCGACGAGATGAGCGGCAAGCAGATCGTCTCAGGCTTCGAGGGCATCACCTCCGACGAGCCGCTCAGCTACGACGAGGTGTGGGCGAAGTACGACGCCATGCTCGACTGGGTCGTCCAGACCTACGTCGAGGCGCTCAACATCATCCACTACAGCCACGACAAGTACGCCTACGAGTCGATCGAGATGGCGCTCCACGACTCCGAGATCGTGCGCACGATGGGCTGCGGCATCGCCGGCCTGTCGATCGTCACCGACAGCCTGTCGGCCATCAAGTACGCGACGGTCACCCCGGTCCGCGACGAGACCGGTCTTGTCGTCGACTACATCACCGAGGGCGACTTCCCCGTCTACGGCAACGACGACGACAAGGCCGACGAGATCGCCCAGCTGGTCGTCAAGACAGTCATGGACAAGATCCGGGCGCTGCCGCTCTACCGCGACGCCGTCCCGACCCAGTCCGTCCTGACGATCACGTCCAACGTGGTCTACGGCAAGGCGACCGGCAGCTTCCCCTCCGGTCACCGCAAGGGCGAGCCCTTCTCCCCGGGTGCCAACCCCGAGAACGGCATGGACACGCACGGTATGGTCGCCTCCATGCTCTCGGTGGGCAAGCTCGACTACAACGACGCGCTCGACGGCATCTCGCTGACGAACACGATCACCCCCTCCGGCCTCGGCCGGAACAAGGAGGAGCAGGTCGGCAACCTCGTCGGCATCCTGGACGCCGGGATGACCGAGGGCCTCTTCCACGCGAACATCAACGTCCTCAACAGGGAGACCCTCGAGGACGCGATCGAGAACCCGGAGAACTACCCCAACCTCACGGTCCGGGTCTCCGGCTACGCGGTGAACTTCGTCAAGCTGACGCGCGAGCAGCAGATGGACGTCTTGGCCCGCACGTTCCACCAGTCGGCGTGAGCCGCCACCTCCGCCCGCGGAGGTGACCCGACGGCGGCGGCTGCTCGAGACGAGCGGCCGCCGCCGGAAACACCAGGCTCCGCGCCAGCGGCGCGGACCACCGGACAGCCGTCCACCCTTCGAAGGGACGCACCATGAGCACCCAGACCACCGGCGAGGCAGTCGGGAGCGCGCAGCAGGTTTCAGGGATGCGGGGCGTCCAGGCACCGGGACCCGCAGAGTCGACCTTCGACAAAGACTTCGAGGCCCCGGAGCGCCGGACCGTCGGCGCAGGAACCGAAGGTCTGGCGATCTCGGGTGCGAGCCACGGCGACAGGCTCACCCAGATGCGAGAAGGGACTCTCGGGTCGATCCACTCCTGGGAGCTCGTGACGGCGGTCGACGGGCCCGGTACCCGGATGACGGTCTTCTTCGCAGGGTGCCCTCTGCGCTGCCTCTACTGCCACAACCCCGACACCTTCAAGATGAAGGACGGGGAGTCTGTCACCTCCGACGAGCTGCTGCGACGGATCCGGCGTTACAGGGCCCTGTTCCGCGCGACAGGCGGAGGGCTGACGATCTCCGGTGGCGAGGTGCTCATGCAGCCGGCATTCGCCGCGACGATCCTCAAGGGCGCCAAGGCTGAAGGCATCCACACCACGATCGACACCTCCGGGTACCTCGGTGCGTCGTGCACCGACGAGATGCTCGAGAACATCGACCTCGTCCTGCTCGACGTGAAGTCGGGTGACGAGGCGACCTACAAGAAGGTCACCGGGCGTGAGCTCCAGCCGACCCTCGACTTCGGTCGGCGGCTGGCCGCCAAGGACATCGAGATCTGGCTGAGGTTCGTCCTCGTCCCTGGGCTCACCGACGATGTCGAGAACGTCGAGAAGGTCGCCCAGTACGCTGCCACGCTGTCGTCCGTCTCCCGCGTGGAGGTGCTCCCCTTCCACCAGATGGGGCTGGACAAGTGGAAGACGCTCGGGCTGAAGTACGAGCTCGCCGACGCCGAACCGCCGAGCAAAGAGCTGCTCGAGCGGGTGCGCGACCAGTTCCGCAGCAAAGGTCTGACCGTCTACTGACCCGCGGTCGCCGTCAGCAGGTCCTGCTGACCCGACCCGTCCTGCTGGACCGACCCGTCTCGCCGACCCGACCCGACCCGACCTGCTGGCCGAGCCGGGAACGAGCACGCGGTACCGCTCAGAGGATGCTGCGGTGCCTGGTCAGGCAGAGCTGGGGGCGTCGCGCCCGAGGTGCCCGTGAGCTCGGGCGGTGCCAGAGTGGAGCATGGCAATCACACAGATCCAGCTCTTCTCGGTCCCCGTCTCCGACCAGGACCGTTCGCGCGACTTCTACCGTGACGTCCTCGGTTTCCAGGTCCTCGGCGACCGCCAGCTGACCCCCGAGATGCGGTGGCTCCAGCTGGCTCCGCCCCGCGGAGACACGAGCATCACCCTCGTCACGTGGTTCCCGACGATGCAGCCGGGGGACCTCAAGGGCATCGTCGTCGAGACCGACGACCTCGACGGCGACGTCACCAGGCTCACCGAGGCTGGTGTGACCTTCACCAGCGGGATCGACGAGCAGCCGTGGGGACGCTTCGCCACCTTCGACGACCCTGACGGCAACGGCATCGTCCTGCAGCACACGACGAACCGCGTGCTCATCTGAGCGAGCCCACCACCTCACGAGCCCGCCACATCATGAGCCCGCTTCCTCCCGGGCTCCCGGGCTCACGGGCACTCGAGTCACGAGCCACGAGCCCTGACTCCTGAGCTCACCGACGTGCAGAGGGACCCCGGCACCCGCCGGGGTCCCTCTGCACGTCAGTCGTCTGCGGTCAGGCAGGCACGTTCGCGACACCGTCCGGGAGCAGGCGTCGCCTGAGGACAGCCTCAGAAGCCCCCGAGCGGTCGAGGTACGGCGTGATCCCACCTGCGCTGAAGGGCCAGCCAGCCCCGAGGATCATGCAGAGGTCGATCTGCGACGGCTCGGAGACGACACCCTCGTCGAGCATCAGACCGACCTCGCGGGCGAGGGAACGCAGCACGGCGTCGAGGACCCCGGCCTCGTCGAGGGGATCGGCAGCGCGCGCCGGGTCGCGCACGCTGTCGAAGACCGCCTGGAGCGCCGGGTCGACCGAGGCGGGCACACCGCGGGCGGGGGACGGCAGGACGACTGGGATCGACTCGGAGACGATCTTCTCCAGTCCCGGTGACGCCGGGAACCTGTCACCCAGCTCCTCACGCAGCGACGTGAGGACGTGCAGACCGACCGCCGGCCCGACGAGGTCGAAGAGCGCAAAAGGCCCCATCGGCAGCCCGAGCGGGCGCAGCGCCCTGTCGGCCACCTCGACCGGTGTCCCCGACTCGACTGCGCCGACGATCTCGCCGAGCAGCAGGACGAGCAACCTGTTGACGACAAAACCTGGCCTGTCCCGCACGAGGACCGCGGTCTTGCGGAGCGTCTTCGCGACGGCGAAGGCAGTCGCGACGGCCTCGTCGGAGGACTTCTCCGCGCGGACGACCTCGACCAGGGGCATCTGGGCGACAGGGTTGAAGAAGTGCAGCCCGACGACCCGCTCGGGGTGCTGGAGGTCGGCGGCCATCTTCGTCACCGAGAGGGCCGAGGTGTTCGTCACGAGGATCGCCTCGGCGGAGATCACGCCCTCGAGCTCGGCGAAGACCCGCTTCTTGAGGTCGAGCACCTCGGTGATCGCCTCGACGACAAGATCACAGCCGGCGAGCTCGCCGAGGTCTGTCGTGCCCCTGACGCCCGCCGAGATCGCGGCGGCCTTGTCGGCAGGCATGCGCCCGGTCGACACCAGCTTCTCGACGGTGCTGCGCACGTGGTCCAGCCCGTGCTGCACCCGTGCGTCGTCGAGGTCGCGCATCACGACGGGGACACCGAGCCGCTGGGCGAAGAGCAGCGCGAGCTGGGCGGCCATGAGTCCCGCACCGACGATGCCGACCCGGGTCACGGGCCGGGCGAGGTCCTTCGACGGTGCACCGACGGGCTTCTTGCCGGCGTTGACGGTCTGGAAGGCGTAGACCGACGCCCGCATCTCGTCGCTCATGATGAGGTCGGCGAGGGCGTCGTCCTCCGCGGCGAAGGCGGACACCGGGTCGGCGTCGCGCGCGGTAGCCAGGAGGTCGAGCGCCCTGTACGGGGCTGGACGGGAGCCGTGCAGCACGGCGTCCAGCCGTTCGCGGGCGGCGTCGACCGTCGCCTGCCACTGCGCGGCCGGGGCGAGCGGCGGTCGCTCGACGGTGACCTCGCCACGCAGCACGGCGTCGGCCCACACGAGAGACTGCTCGAGGAAGTCCGCGGCGTCGAAGAGCGCGTCGGCGAGCCCGGTCTCGTAGGCCTGCGCACCTGTGAAGGGCTTGTTCGCTGCGGGGCGGGTGAGGATGACGTCGATCGCCTTCTCGATCCCGACGAGGCGCGGGACCCTGTAGCAGCCGCCCCAGCCGGGGACGAGGCCGAGCGAGGTCTCGGGCAGCGCGACGGCCGCGACGTCGGTCGCGACGGTGCGGTAGGTGCAGGCGAGCGCGAGCTCGAGGCCGCCGCCGAGGGCGACACCGTTGATGAAGGCGAAGGTCGGCACTGCCATGCGGTCGAGCAGGTCGTAGGCGGCGTGACCGGCCACCCCGAGGGCGTGCGCCGCATCGCGGTCGGACACGGAGCTCACGGCGGTCAGGTCGGCGCCGGCCGCGAGGACGAAGGGCTTCCCGGTCACCGCAGCCGC
Source organism: Sanguibacter inulinus (assembly GCF_013415325.1). Taxonomy (GTDB): domain Bacteria; phylum Actinomycetota; class Actinomycetes; order Actinomycetales; family Cellulomonadaceae; genus Sanguibacter; species Sanguibacter inulinus. The sequence goes on from NZ_JACBYE010000024.1 coordinate 40,175, forward strand.
GACGATCTCGCCGCGGGCAGCCCGTCCGGAGACCGCAGAGAGAGTGTCGTGCAGCTCGGCGACGCCGAGCGGCCCGAGGGTCGAGGGCTTCGTGTGGTCGAGACCGTTGTCGAGGGTCACGAGGGCGAGGGTCCCGCCGCTCGGGAGCGTCACGTCGCGCACGAGAGAGTGCGTGACCCTCTCTGCGCGGGCCGCGGTGCCCGTCGTGGGCTGCGCGTCCGTGCCGGGGGTCGCGCTCGCAGAGTCGGCGCCGGGGGACTGGGTCGAGGTCGTTCCGGTCATGGTGTCTCCTCAGCTCTCGTGCGACGTGGTGGTGTGGCCTGAGTAGTCGGCGTGCTGCGGGTTCTCCCACACGACGGTGCCGCCCATGCCGAGACCGACGCACATGGTCGTGATCCCGTACCGCACGTCGGGGCGGGCGGCGAACTGCCGGGCGAGCTGCGTCATGAGCCGGACCCCGGACGCCGCGAGCGGGTGACCGACGGCGATGGCCCCGCCGTAGGGGTTGACCCGAGGGTCGTCGTCGGCGATGCCGAAGTGGTCGAGCAGGCTGAGCACCTGCACGGCGAAGGCCTCGTTCACCTCGATGATGCCGATGTCGTCCATGGTCAGACCGGCCGTCTGCAGCGCGCGCTCGGTCGACGGGACAGGGCCGATGCCCATGATCTCGGGGGCGACGCCGGCGTAGGCGAAGGACACCAGGCGCATCCGGACGGGGAGCCCGAGCTCGGCGGCGGTGTCGCCCGCGGCGACGAGGCACATGGCGGCGCCGTCGGTGAGCGGTGAGGCGTTGCCCGCCGTGACCTTACCGCCGGGGCGGAAGGGGGTCTTGAGGTGCGCGAGGTCGGCGAGCGTGGTCCCGGGCCGGGCGAGCTCGTCGGCAGTCGCCAGACCCCAGCCGAGCTCGGGGGAGCGGACGGCGACGGGGACCAGGTCGGGGGCGATGTGACCGTCGGCGACAGCCGCCGCGTAGCGCTCCTGGCTCGCGACGGCGTACCTGTCGGCCCGTTCCTTGGTGAGGCCGGGGAACCTGTCGTGGAGGTTCTCGGCTGTCGCGCCCATGACGAGCGCCGTCGGATCGACGAGGCGCTCGGAGACGAACCTCGGGTTGGGGTCGGCGTCGAAGCCCATCGGGTGGTGACCCATGTGCTCGACCCCGCCGGCGATCGCGACGTCCTGCTGGCCGAAGCCGATCGCCGAGGCCGTGGCTGTCACGGCTGTCATCGCACCCGCGCACATGCGGTCCACGGCGAAGCCCGGGACGGACCTCGGCAGACCAGCCAGCACGGCGACGGACCTGCCGAGCGTCAGGCCCTGGTCGCCGGTCTGGGTCGTCGCGGCGATCGCGACCTCGTCGATCCGCTCGGGTGGCAGCCCAGGATGGCGGCGGACGAGCTCGCGGACCGACTTCACGGCGAGGTCGTCGGCTCGGGTGTGGGCGTAGAGGCCGTCGGGACGGGCTTTGCCGAAGGGGGTGCGCACCCCGTCGACGAAGACGACGTCACGGGCTGTGGGGCGACGAGCAGAGGTCGTCATCGGGAGACTCCTGACTGGTGGACGACGGTGTCCAGGGCCGGCGACGTGCCGGCGCGGTACATGCTACCGGCAGTCTCAGTCAGATGCAGGAGGTCGGCCGAGCGGGGTCAGAAGACGGGGACCGCAGGTGTCACCGCGGCCTCGACGGCCGAGGTCGGCACGACGAGGAGTGCCGCGTCGAGCGTGGCGAGCGTGAGACCCGTGCTCGTGCCGGCTGCGGCGATGCGCTCGCCGTCAGGAGCCCACGCACCGCTCGAGCCGCAGGCGAACCCCGCTCCGGTCGCGCCGACATGGTTGGCGATCGCGGAGAACATCCGGTTGTCCATGGCCCGGGCCGCTCCGTGCACGTCGACCCGGCGTTCTTCACCCTCGGTGTAGAGGGTCGAGCAGGCGTAGAGGTCGGCCCCGAGCCCGCGGGCGTGCGCCGCGTGGCTCGGGTGCGCGACGTCGAGGCAGACCGCGAGGGCTACCGCCCAGCCGTCGACGTCGACGGTCTCGGTCGCAGGGGAGCCAGGGGAGAAGAGGTCGTGCTCCTGACCGTGCAGGTGCTGCTTGCCCTGCGTGACCACAGGGCCGTCCGCGGGGCAGGCGAGCGCAGCCAGCTGGCGGGTCCCGTCGACCAGCACGAGGGCCGCCGTGAGCACGATGGTCACCCCCGTGTCGGCGACGGTTGCGCGCAGCGGCGCGAGCCGCGGGTCGTCGACAGTCAGCCAGAGGTCGTCGTCGCCGAGCAGGTCCAGCTCGTAGCCTGTGAGCGTGAGCTCGGGCAGCACGAGGAGGCGTGCGCCGAGCTCGCGGGCCGCCGCGGTCGCTGCGACGACCGACGAGACGTTCGCCTCGATGTCGCCGGGGGCCGACTCTGCCTGGAGGAGGGCGACGGTCAGGTCTGGGAGCACGCGGTCCGTGGGCACGGAGGCAGCCTATGGTGCTGCGGTCGGTCCGCGCGAGGTCAGCGCGAGACTGAGCGCAAGACCTTCTTGGCTGTCGGCAGCGCACGGTTCCAGGTCGAGTACCAGAAGGAGAACGGCACGTCGATGCTGCCCACGAGCGTGTCGGTGTGCTGGGCGAAGCTCCGCTTGAAGTCGGAGATGCCGTCGTTGAGCAGACCGTTCATGTCGTAGCGGCTCAGGCCGCCGCGCTTGGCCTCCATCATCGACTCCCACTTGACGGGGGCGTTGGCCCGCAGCTTGCGGCCGCGGTCGTTGATCCCCCCGTAGAGCTCGAAGGAGGTGGTCGCCGAGCTGATGCACCAGACGAAGGCCACAGGCGACCCGTCGTCGTCGAAGGCGGCCACCACGACGGAGTGCTCACCGAGGAGCCTGTGGATGTCGAGGTAGTACTCGTCGGTGTGCAGGGCGAACCCGGCTCGTTCGGCGGTCTCGTGGTAGACACCGAGGACGGCCTTGACGGTCTCCTCGTCGGTCACGCGCCGCACGTCCAGCCCGGACCGCCCGGCCTTGCGGATGTCGTAGCGCGTCGACTTCGACATGACGGCCTGGAGCTCGTCCTCGCTCTGCGTGAGGTCGACGATCAGCGTCTCGGGGTAGAGGATCGGGTTCTCTGCGACACGTCCGCCGGTGATGTCGAGGGCGGCGTCGTCGGCGTCCCAGTCGGGCTCGAAGGTGATCCCGACGCCTCGGACCGTGGTGCGGCAGTGGTCGGCGACGGCGTCGCAGACCCGCGCGCGGTCGGCCTCGTGCACCACCACGGGTCCGCGGGCGACATAGCTGAGGGCGCGGAACACGCTCGGCAGGGGGCGCACGAGCACCTGGGCGAGCCCGACGGTGCGTGGCTCTCCGACCTCGCCGGCAGAGCCGTCCTGCTCGACGACCCGCAGACGTAGGGCGCGCCAGCCGTGCGCGGCCTTGAGCTCACCCCAGCCCCAGAGCTGGAGGGGGTGGCCGCCGAGGGCGAGGACCTCCTCGTCCCAGGTGGGCTGGTCGGTGACGACGTCGATGCTGAGCATTCCTGAGACCCTACCGTCAGGCAGAGGCTGCGGGGGCCTGCGGCGGGGCGACCTTCGCCTCGGTGAGCGCTGTCGCGAGCGGTCCCGCGAGCAGGTCGGTCTGCCAGGCGCGGGCACCGCGTCCGCGCAAGAACTCTGTCACCGTCTCAGGGGTGATGGGCTCCGGGGGTGTCCAGCAGAGACGTCGCAGCGCGTCCGGCTGCAGCAGGTTCTCGACCGGGATGTGGTGCTCCTCACCCATCCGGGTGACGAGGTCGCGAGCCGCGTCGAGGCGTGCGGCGGCGAGGGGGTCACGGTCGACCCAGGCGCGCGGGGACGGCGGGGCGTCCGAGCGTGGACCGTGGAGGGTCGGGAGCTCGGACTGGGGGAGAGCCAGTGCCCTGTCGATCGCCGACTGCCAGAGCACGGCGCGACGCTGGGTGCCCTTGCCCGAGAACGCCGGCAGGGCGGTCAGCGCAGGGACGGTGCGCGGCATGGCCTGGGCCGCGGCGACGATCGCGCGGTCGGGCAGCACCCGGCCCGGAGCGACGTCACGCTTGCGGGCGTTCTCGTCCCGGGTGGTCCAGAGCTCACGCACGACGGCGAGCTGGCGGGCCTGACGCAGCGTGTGGCTCCCGGAGACGCGGCGCCACGGGTCGACGCGTGGCGCCGCAGGAGCGGCGAGGCGCACGGCCTCGAACTCCTGGCGCGCCCACTCGGTCTTGCCGGCTGCCTCGAGACGCTCGGCCATGCGGTCGCGGAGCTCGACGAGCACCTCTACGTCGAGGGCCGCGTACAGCAACCAGGCCTCGGGGAGCGGGCGGGTCGACCAGTCGACGGCCGAGTGCTCCTTGGCGAGCCCCAGCCCGAGGACCTCGGCCACGACGGCCGCCAGGCCGACCCGCTCCATGCCGAGGATGCGGGCGGCGAGCTCGGTGTCGAAGATCGCCGACGGGACGAGCTTCTGCTCGGCGAGGCCCGGCAGGTCCTGCGAGGCAGCGTGCAGCACCCACTCGACCCCGTCGAGGGCCTCGCTCAGCGACGAGAGGTCGGGCAGCGCGACAGGGTCGATCAGGATCGTCCCGGCGCCCTCGCGGCGCATCTGGACCAGATACGTCGCCTGCCCGTACCTGTAGCCCGACGCGCGCTCGGCGTCGACGGCCACAGGACCGGTGCCGGCCGCGAAGGCGGTGACGGCGCGCGCGAGCCCGGAGGGGCTGTCGAGGACGCGGGGCACGCCGTCGGCCGGTGCTGTCAGCGGGGTCACCTCAGGGGTGGTCTGGGCAGAGCCCTGCGGGTCGTCTGTCGGCGCTGCTCCTGTCGTCGGGGAGCCCGGCTCTCCGACGGGTGCTGTCGAGGTCATGAGACAACGGTATTGCGTCGTGGGACCGGCACGGGTCTGCCCGGCCGGTGGGTCGACGGCTCCGTAGCCGTCTGGCACGTGCTGTCCGGGGTGGTCGACGTCATCGGTGCTCGTCGAGCGAGGTGATGCCCTCGGGCAGGTGCGGCTGACCGGCGACGGCGCCGAGGAGGTCGGACCAGGCGTGCAGGTGCGCGGTGAGGTCCGGGGAGGTGGGGGTCCACGAGGCGCGGATCTCCAGCTCGATCGTGTCGGGCTGCTCGTCGAGGGCCCCGAAGCTCTGGTTGATCGAGCGGGTGACCGTCCCGCCGATCGCGACGACCTCGCCCACCCTGTCGGCGAGAGACTCGAGCAACCAGCTCCAGGCGACGTCGCCGAGCAGCCCGTCGGTGCTCAGGTCGGGCTCGATCTCGGCGCGGACGAGAGTCACGACGCGGAAGTCGCCCTGCCAGTCGTCTCGGCCCTCGGGGTCGTGCAGGACGATGAACCTGCCGTCGGCGAGCTCCTCGTCGGGGCGCGCCACGTGCGCGAGCGTCCCGGCCAGGGCCGCGGCGAAGGGGGCCACGCGCACGGGGGCGGGAACCTCTTCGAGCTCGAGACCTGGCCTCAGGCGAGGACGTCGTAGCGACTGCAGGGCGCGCACGAAGGCCTGCGGGACCTGGGCGCCTGCGGTGGTGATCACACTGGCACTGTAGGGCTGGCGTGCGACAAAGCCGCCGTGCCACGCCCGCGCCCCGGAGCGTGTCTAGATCGTTACGTCCGCGCAGGTCCGCGGGTGTACCCGGCTCGGCGACGACCGCTGGGCGGCGTGCAGGAGCCGAGAGCGTGACGTACGCATCGTGATACTCAGCGAGCGCCGTCGGCACCCGAGGCTAGGGTGGGAAGGAAGCATGTCGTGACAGGTGAAAGCCCGTCGGAGGCCAAGGAGAGAGCTCGGATGTCAGCACGCGCACAGATCGGCGTCACAGGACTCGCAGTCATGGGTCGCAACCTCGCGAGGAACTTCGCCCGGCACGGGTACACCGTCGCCGTGCACAACCGCTCCTACGCCAAGACCGAGTCGCTCATCGCGGACCACGGGACCGACGGTGACTTCATCCCGTCGGAGTCTATGAAGGACTTCGTCGCGTCGCTCGCCCAGCCGCGCAAGGTCGTCATCATGGTCAAGGCCGGCGGCCCGACCGACGCTGTCATCCAGGAGCTCATCCCGCTGCTCGACGAGGGCGACATCGTCATCGACGCCGGCAACGCGCACTTCCCCGACACCCGTCGCCGCGAGGCAGAGCTCAAGGAGCACGGCCTGCACTTCGTCGGCACCGGCGTGTCCGGCGGCGAAGAGGGCGCGCTCAACGGCCCGAGCATCATGCCCGGTGGCTCCAAGGAGTCCTACGAGTGGCTCGGCCCGATCCTCGAGGACATCTCCGCGAAGGTCGACGGCGTCCCCTGCTGCACCTACGTCGGCTCCGACGGCGCCGGGCACTTCGTCAAGATGGTGCACAACGGCATCGAGTACGCCGACATGCAGCTCATCGCCGAGGCCTACGACCTGCTGAAGCAGGGTCTGGGCGCCTCCGCCAAGGAGATCGGCGAGATCTTCGCCGAGTGGAACAAGGGCGACCTCGAGTCCTTCCTCATCGAGATCACCGCCGACGTGCTGCAGCACGTCGACGCGGAGACCGGCAGCGCCTTCGTCGACATCATCCTCGACCGCGCCGAGCAGAAGGGCACGGGCCGCTGGACGGTCCAGAACGCCCTCGACCTCGGTGTCCCGATCACCGGCATCGCGGAGGCGACCTTCGCCCGCGCGCTCTCCGGGTCCGTGCCGCAGCGCACCGCCGCGAACGGTGTCCTCGAGGCGCACGCCGGGACGTGGGAGGTCACCGACCGCGAGGCCTTCATCGAAGACGTGCGCCTCGCGCTGTACGCTTCCAAGGTCGTCGCGTACTCGCAGGGCTTCGACCAGATCGCCGCCGCCTCCGAGGAGTTCGGCTGGGACATCGACCGTGGTGCGATGGCTCGGATCTGGCGTGGTGGCTGCATCATCCGGGCCCGCTTCCTCAACCGCATCACCGAGGCCTACGAGCGCGACGCGAACCTGCCGCTGCTGCTCGCCGACGAGTACTTCGTCTCCGCTGTCGGCCACGGTGTCAGCGCCTGGCGCCGCATCGTCGCGCAGGCTGCGCTCAACGGCGTGCCGACCCCGGCCTTCGCCTCGTCGCTGTCGTACTACGACGGTGTCCGTGCGGACCGCCTCCCGGCCAACCTCATCCAGGCTCAGCGCGACTTCTTCGGTGCGCACACGTACCAGCGGACCGACAAGGCTGGCGTGTTCCACACGGAGTGGTCGCTCGACCGCAGCGAGTCGACCGAGTCCTGAGAAGATGGTCGACTTCCTCCCCGTAGCCGTCGGCGGTGACATCGGCGTCTACGCGCTGCTGCGCGCCTTCCACGAGCAGTACGGCTCGCGCTCGCTCGTCCTCTCGAGCGTCGCGACCCGTGCCATGACGGACTCGACGTTCATCACGAACGTCGTCACGCCCGGCATCGACGAGCCCGAGACTCTCGTCGCGGCGCTCGAGAAGGTCGCAGCGGAGCACCCTGGTGCCCGGCTGCTGCTGCTGACGAACGCGGACTGGTACGTGCGCGCCATCATCGAGCACCGCGAACGGCTCGAGAAGCACTACCTCATCCCGTTCTGCACGCTCGACGTCCTCGACGTGGTCTCCTCCAAGGAGGCCTTCGCCGAGGTGTGCGCTGAGCTCGACATCCCGACACCGCGGACCGTCGCGGTCGACGTCGCCGACCTCACGGCACGGGGAGGACGGTCGCTCGTCGCAGGCCTCGAGGTCGACCTGGAGTTCCCGGTCGTCGCGAAGCCGTCGTCGAGCGCCGAGTACCACTACATCTCGTTCCCGGGCAAGAAGAAGATCCACCACGTCGAGACCCGGGCAGAGCTCGACGAGCTGCTCGGGCACCTCGTCGACGCCGGGTACACCGGGACCTTCCTCGTGCAGGAGTTCATCCCCGGTGACGAGACGCAGATGCGCTCGCTCACCGCGTACCGGGACTCGAACGGTGAGATCACGCTGCTCGCCACCGGGCGGGTGCTGCTCGAAGAGCACACGCCCGGCACGCTCGGCATCCCTGCCGCGATCCTCACCGAGCCGTACGAGGACGCCATGGAGGCTGCGAGCAGGTTCCTGGACCGTGTCGGGTACCTCGGGTTCGCGAACTTCGACTACAAGTGGGACTCGCGCACCGGGCGCCACGTGTACTTCGAGATGAACCCGCGGATCGGCCGCAACAACTACTACGTCACCGCCGCCGGGGCCAACCCGGCACGGGTGCTCGTCGAAGATCAGGTGCACGGCAACCGCATCGAACCCGTGCGCGCCACGGGCGAGGTGCTGTACACCGTGGTGCCGGTCAGGCTGCTCATGCGGTACATCCTCGAGCCCGGGCTCAAGGCCCGTCTCAAGGGTGTGGTCAAGCGCAAGGGCGTCGTGCACCCGCTGCGGTACCGCGGCGACGGTGGGCTCAAGAGGCGGCTGGTCATCGAGCTGATGACCGCGAACTTCTGGCGGAAGTACAAGGAGTACTACCCGGAGGCTACTGAGACCGGGTACTGACCTAGGTCCAAGCACGACAGCGTCCCAGGAGAGCGTCCCGCAGCAGCGGGGCGCTCTCCTTCGTCTGGGTGGGCGTTCCCGAAGGGGCACTAGTCTCGGGTCGTGACCTTCAACGCTGACCCCGCGAGATGGGCTCCCGCTCGCCGGACGCCGCACCCGGACGACGTGATCGTGACGACCTTCGAGGCGGTGCTGCGCGTCCTCGTCGGAGCGACTGCCGCGATCGTCGCGGTGCCCCTGACGCTGTACGTCCTGCTCAGCCTCACGCTCGATCTCCAGAGCTGCGAAGACGTCCCGGACCAGCTGGCTTGCGGGTCGTACTCCCAAGAACTCGTCACGGGTCTGTGCATCGTCGCGGGCGGTCTGCTCGCGGTCGGTGGCCTCGGTCTGGCTGTCCTGTGCAAGCGGCTCGACGCGGGACGGTGGTGGGGTGGCTTCATCGCCCTGGTGGTCGTGTACGGCGGACTGGTCTACGCGGCGTACCTTCTCGTCTCGCGGTCGTGAGACGACCCCGGAGGCACCTGCTTGGAGGGCAGCCTCGACCGCCGACGCGGTCCTGCAAGAGGCGGTATCTGCGGTGGTTCACGTCAGCGGAGCCACGGTCACGGGCTGGGCGGACGTTCCCCGAGGATCTAGGGTCGGACGAGACGAGTGAAGACCGAACGACGAGAGGGACGACATGAGCGGGACACCTGCAGACGACATGGCAGAGGCCGTGGCAGCCGGACGGAACGAGCCGGTCAAGCTCGCCGTCGACACCCGGAAGACCGAGGACGAGCAGGTCGACGACCTCGTGGCCGAGCTGACTGCTCTCGGGATGAACCCGGACCGCGAGGCGCTCCGCACGGTGGTCCGCAAGCGCTCGTCGTAGAGCGCCGGGCCGCCAGGGCGAGCAGCACGGCCCTGGCATGTCGGGCCTGCTACCGCACCGGCCGCTCCGGTGGGACCGCCGCGAGCAGCGCCCGGGTGTACTCCTCGGCAGGCTCGGTGAAGAGCCTCCCCGCTGGCGCCTGCTCGACAGCCTTCCCGTGCTGCATCACGAGCACGTCGTGGCTCATCTCCTGGACGATCGCGAGGTCGTGGGCGATGAACACGTAGGTCAGCCTGAGCTCGACCTGGAGCCGTCGGAGCAGCTCGAGGACCCGCGCCTGGATCGACACGTCGAGCGACGCCGTCGCCTCGTCCAAGATGATCACGTCGGGTTCGAGGGCGAGCGCCCGGGCGATCGAGATGCGCTGCCGCTGACCGCCGGAGAGCTCGTGGGGGTAGCGGGTCGCGAAGTCGGCGGGCAGGTCGACGAGGTCGAGCAGCTCCGCGATCCGCCCGGCCCTCGTCCCGGTGGACGGCAGGCCGTGGACGCGCAGCGGTTCGTCGATCGAGTCGCCGACGCGCATGCGCGGGTCGAGGGATGAGAACGGGTCCTGGAACACCATGGCGAGCCGGCGCCGTAGGCTGCGGTCGGCGCGGAGCAGGTCGGCTCCACCGAGCGTCGCGGTCCCGGACTCTGGGGCGACCAGCCCGGTGAGGGCGTTGGCGATGGTCGACTTGCCCGACCCGGACTCTCCGACGATCCCGAGGGTCCGTCCGCGCTGCACGTCGAAGGACACCCCATCGACCGCGTGCACCACCGTCTTGCCCACGGGCGTCTGCACGGGGAACTTCACGTCGAGGTCCCGCACGGAGAGCAGCACCTCGCCCTCGGGTGCCGGGGGAGCGACCTTGCCGAGGCGCGGCCGTGCTTCGAGCAGCTTCTGCGTGTACGGGTGCTGCGGTGAGTCGAGCAGGTCGAGGACCGGGCGGTGCTCGACGGCCTCGCCGTCGCGCAGCACGAGGACGTCGTCCGCGACCTGACCGACGACCCCGAGGTCGTGGCTGATCCACACGACGGCGGTGCCGCTGTCGTGCTGGAGCTGCTGGACCAGGCTGATGATCTGCGCCTGGGTGGTGACGTCGAGCGCTGTGGTCGGCTCGTCGGCGACGAGCAGCACGGGGTCGCAGGCCAGGGCGATCGCGATCATCACGCGCTGACGCTGCCCGCCGGACAGCTGATGCGGGTAGGAGTCGAGGCGGCGCTCGGGGTCGGGCAGGCCGACGGCCTCGAGCAGCTCGAGGGCGCGCACGCGTGCCTGGCGACGGGACAGCTTGCGGTGCGTCTCGAGCGTCTCGGTGATCTGCCGCTCGAGGGTGAGCAACGGGTGCAGCGAGGTGCTGGGGTCCTGGAACACGAAGCCGATCGCGTCGCCGTGCACGCGGCGCAGCGCCTTGGGGGAGGCGCCGACGAGCTGGATCCCGGAGACGGAACCCTTGGCGGTGCCGCGACCGGAGGTTCGCGGCCCTACGCTGCCACCAGCACCAGCACCAGCACCAGCACCAGCACCAGCACCAGCACCGACCCGCAGCAGACTGCTGCCGGTGACCCGCGCACCCGGGGCGTCGAGCAGCCCGGTCGCGGCGAGCACCGAGAGCGACTTGCCGGAACCCGACTCGCCGACGATCCCGAGGGTTCCGCCGGGCTCCACGTCGAAGCTCAGGCCGTGGACGATCTCGCGTCGGCCGATCGACACTGTCAGGTCCGTGACGGACAGGACGGGGGTGCTCATCGCATCCTCCTCTGCTCGGCGAGCGTGCGCTGCTTGGGGTCGAGGACGTCGCGCAGGCCGTCGCCGAGGAGGTTGCAGGCCAGCACGGTGACGAAGATCGCGGCGCCGGGGAAGATGCTCATCCACCAGGCCTGGCTGATGAAGCCCTGAGCGTTGAAGAGCATGCCGCCCCAGCTCGGGTCGGGTGGTTGGATGCCGAGCCCGAGGAAGGACAGCGCGGCCTCGGAGAGGATCGCGAAGGCCAGGGACAGTGACGTCTGCACGACGATCGGCCCGGTGATGTTGGGCAGCACGTGCCGGACGAGGATCGTGCGGGCCGGGGTTCCCATGGTCTGGGAGACCTGGACGTAGGGCTCGACGCGCACCGACAGCGTCGAGGCCCGGGCGACGCGGGCGAAGATCGGGGTGTAGACGATGCCGATCGCGAGCATGGTCGTCAGCTCGCCGGGCTCGAGGATCGCGACGATGGCGAGCGCGAGCAGCAGCACGGGGAAGGCGAACATCACGTCGACGACGCGCATGAGCACGGTGTCGAGGATCCCGCCCGTGTACCCGGAGACGATGCCGACGGGCACCCCGACCACGAAGGCGAAGGCGACCGAGACGAGCGCGATCCGCAGGCTCGTCCCGCCGGCGATGAGCACGCGCGAGAAGATGTCGCGGCCGAGGTCGTCGGTGCCGAACCAGTGCGTGCCGCTGGGGCCCTGCAGGGCGTCGACGACGTTGACGTCGTTGATGCCGTAGGGCGCGACCCACGGTGCGAGCACCGAGACGAGGACGATCACGGCGAGCGCGATGCCGCTGATCAGCGTCACCGGGTTGCCGGCGAGCAGCCGCCAGGCGGCCACACGACCGGAGTCGTCTGCCGGGCCGGCGGAGGCGGGACTCTTCTCGGGCGGGATGCTGGCCGCCGCCGGAGGCACCGGTGTCGTGCCGTGTGCGCTGGGGGCGCTCTCGTGTCCTGTGGTGTCACTCATGCGAGACGGATCCTCGGGTCGACGACGGCGTAGAGCACGTCCACGATCAGGTTGACGATCAGGAACATGACGGCGATGAGCAGGACCGAGCCCTGGATCATCGGGTAGTCGCGGGCAGAGACCGAGTCGAAGACGAGCCGGCCGAGCCCGGGCCAGGCGAAGACGACCTCGACGACGATCACGCCGCCGAGGATCGTCGCGAGCTGGATGCCGGCGATGGTGAGCACGGGGACGAGCGCACCGCGGACGATGTGCCGTCCGGTGACGACGGAGGGGGCGAGGCCCTTGGAGCGTGCGGTCCGCACGTAGCCGGCCGAGGCCACGTCGAGCACGGCCGAGCGGATGTACCGGGTCATGATCGCCCCGGCGACGAGCCCGACGGTCAGGCCCGGCAGGGCGACGCGTCGCAGCCACTCGAGCGGGTCGTCGGCGAGGGCCGTGTACCCGCTCGGCGGCAGCCAGCCGAGGGTGGTCGAGAACAGCCCGATGAGCAGCAGGCCGAGCCAGAAGTCGGGGATGCTGACCCCGGCCTGGCTGCCCAGGCGGACGATGGCGTCCGAGGCTCGGCCCTCGCGCAGGGCCGACCAGATGCCAGCCGGGACGGCGATGAGCAGCGCGATGACGATGCCCGCAGCTGCGAGGGAGAGCGTCGCGGGGAGCCGCTCGAGGAGCAGCTGGCTGACCGGCTGCCCGTTGCGGAAGCTCACCCCGAGGTCACCGGTCAGCGCTCCGCCGACGTAGGAGAAGAACTGCTCCACGAGCGGCCTGTCGAGGCCCGACGCCGCGTTGAGCGCGTCGTAGGCCTCCTGGGTGTACCGGGTGCCGAGCGCGAGGCGCACAGGGTCGCCGGGCACCAGCTGCACGATCGCGAAGACCACGACCAGCACGCCGAGCAGGACGACCGCGGAGGAGAGTACCCGCCGGCCGAGGAACCGGGCTGTCGAGCCGAGAGACATCCTCATACGGTCCTCACCCCCTACTCGGTGAGCGAGGTGTCGCGGAAGCGGATGGCCGCGTCGGAACGGACCGCATAACCCTCGACCTTGGGGCTCCACGCCTGGATGACCGACGGGTTGTAGAGGTAGATGTAGCTGGCCTCGTCCGCGATGATCGTCGCCGCCTGCGCGTAGAGGTCCTTGCGGGTCGCCTCGTCGGTCTCGGTGCGGCCGGCGTCGAGCAGCTCGTCGACCTGCGGGTTGGAGTACCCCTGCGCGTTGCTGCCACCTGTGCTGTGGTGCTGGGCGTAGTAGAAGTCGTCAGGGTCGATGTTGCCGAGCCAGCCCATCATCAGCAGGTCGAAGTTCCCGGAGTTCTGCTCGTCGAGCCAGGTCGAGAAGTCGGGCTGGCGGATCTGCACGTCGATGCCGAGAGGCTCGAGGTTGGAGGCGATGATCTGCGCGGCCGTGACGGTCTCGGGGTAGTCGCTCGTGGCGAGGAAGTCGAGGGTCCCGCCGGTGAAGCCTGCCTCGTCGAGGAGCTGCTTCGCCTTGTCGAGGTCTGTGCTGTACGTGTCGTACCCGGTGAACCAGACGCTGTCCTCAGGGATCGCGAGCTGGTTCTCCTGCGCGGTGCCGTAGCTCGTCGCCTGGACGATGGCGTCGCGGTCGATCGCGTAGGCGATGGCCTGACGGACCCGGACGTCGTCCCACGGGGCCTTGTTCTCGTTGAGCGCGAGGTACCAGTAGTCGCTCGACGGGCTGGTCTCGAGTGTCAGATCTTCGTTCTCCTGAAGCTCGGCGACCTGCTGGTCGGGCACGACGTCGGTCCAGTCGACCTCACCGCTGCGCAGCGCCGCGAGGGCTGTCGCCGGCTCGGAGATGAAGCTGAAGGTCACGCCGCCCAGGGCCGGTGCGCCGCCCCAGTAGTCGGCGTTTGCCGTGAGGGTGATGCTGTCGCCGCTGACCACGGAGTCGACCTTGAAGGGGCCCGTGCCGATGGGCTTGGTCTGGATGTCGCCCGAGGTGACGTTCTCCTCGCTGACGATCGCCATGCCCTTGAAGCCGCCGAGGTTCGACAGCAGGTTCGGGGTGGGCTGGGCCACGGTGATCGTGACGGTGTCCTCGTCGACGGCGACGACGTCGGTGACGGCCGCGAACTTCCAGGCGTTGGCGAGCTCTTCGTCGACGATGCGGTCGTAGGAGTACACGACGTCCTCGGCTGTGAACGCGCTGCCGTCGTGGAAGGTGACACCGTCGCGCAGCTCGAAGGTCCAGGTGAGCTGGTCGTCGCTGACGGTCCAGCTCTCCGCGAGGGCGGGCTGCATCTCGAGGTTCTCGTCGGGCTCGACGAGGGTGTCGAAGACGTTCTCGAGGACCTGGAAGCTGAAGTAGGAGCTCGTGCGGTGCGGGTCGAGCTGGTCGGGCTCCCCGCCGATCGCTGCGCGCAGGACCGCGCCCTGGGCTGGCGTGCCGGAGCCGCCGCCGAGGTCGACGCTCTCTCCCGAGGAGCAGCTGGTGAGGATCAGTGCGCCCGCCGCGGCTGTCGCCAGGGCTGCAGATCGTGCTCGCATCGCGGTCTCCGTTCGATCATTCTGATGATGATTCGATCAGTATGTGTCACGCTTGTCGGGGGGACAAGCCGCGAAACACGATCGAAACACACCGTCCCGCCGTCCACGGGCCGCTTCTCCAGGGGGATCGATTGACCTTCACACTCATCGCCGTCGACCGTGAGCACGGGCTGCTCGGGGCTGCGACGGCCAGCCGCTCCTTGGCTGTCGGCAACGCTGTCATCGCCGTCGACCCGGCTGTCGGCGCGGTCGCGAGCCAGGCCTGGACCAACCGCAGGCTGCGCTACCAGATGCTCGAGGCCATGGCCGACGGTGCCTCCGCGCAGGAGGCCGTGGACAGGCTGCCCGGCTGGGACGCCGAACCAGGTCTGCGGCAGGTCGCTGCCCTCGACCTGCAGGGTGGGATCGCGGCCGCCACTGGTGAGAAGACCAGTGGTTGGGCTGGTCACGGCGTCGCCGGGGATCACGCTGTGCTCGGCAACCTGCTCGTCGGGCGGAAGGTCCTCGACGCGATGAGCCGCGCCTTCGCGGCCGGGCTGGGCATCGACGGGATCGACCCGAGGTCGTCGCTCGGCTTCGCCGCACGTCTCCTCGCGGCGCTCGACGCTGGAGACCGTGCCGGGGGCGACTCCCGCGGACGGCAGAGCGCGGCCGTGGTCGCGACCTGCGTGACCGACGAGCGGGAGCACCCCCCGATGCTCGAGGTCGACCTGCGCTCGGACGACCACGAAGAGCCTGTCGGCGAGCTGGTGCGGCTGCTCCGGCTGCAGGTCGAGCGGCGCTGAGCGCGGACGCTCACGCGGCGTGAGAGAGGTCGTACCGGGGTGCGACGGGGGTTGCGGACGTCTCAGCTGTCGGACGGTGACAGCGTGCGAGGGTCGGCTGGTGGGCCGCGTGCGGGACCGTCAGCGCTCCGACGGGGCGACCGCGCCCAGGACCACGGTCTCGCCGTCGTGCCCGTTGGCCCACCAGTGGGGTGTCGAGCACCCGTAGGTCGCGGTGTCGCCGGGCTCGAGGTCGATCTGGCGGTCGCCGTGCGTGATGTGCAGCCGACCGCTGAGCACGGTGACGGTCTCGGTGCCCAGGTGCCGGAACGGCCGCTCGACGTTGGTGAAGGCTGGTGGCAGGGTCGTGCGGATCAGCTGGATCGCCGTCTCACCGCGCGGTGAGAGCAGCTCGCGGACGGCCTGGCCGTCGTCGGGGGTCCCGGGCGCGGGTGGGAGCACGTGCGGACGCCCCGCACGGACCACGACGAGCTCTTCGGCAGGTGGTTCCAGCAGCCGGGTCACGGACACGCCGAGGGCCGAGGCGAGACGCTGGATCGAGTGCAAGGACGGGTTGCCGAGCCCGCGCTCGAGCTGGCTGACGAGCCCGAGGCTCACACCGGCGCGCTGCGCCAGACCCTGGACCGAGAGGTCGAGCTGCTTGCGGGCAGCTTTGACAGTCGCGCCGAGCAGCGCGACGGTGTCACCCTCGTCCGACGCAGCGGTCACCACGGACGTCTCACGCACCTCTGTCATACGAGCAACCCTAGAGGGTCGTGTCGGTGGCTCGTCCTACGGTTCGTGCATGGTCACTCGTGCGCACCTCACCGGACAGGAACTCGACACCACGGCCGACAGCCCGAGCAAGGGCCTCCCGCAGGCGGGCGAGACGGGCCTGGGCGACGAGGCAGGTCGCCTCGCCACGGCCGGTGCGGCCTACGCTGCCGCGCGTGCCGCGCTCGACGCGGCGCTGCCCGCCGGATGGCGGAGCGCTGCTGTCGAGACCCTCCCTGGCGACAGGGTGGCTCAGGCCACGAACCGCTCGACAGCGGCGTGACCCTCGAGCGGGTCGAGACCTTCGAGCCGGTCGAGACCCGCGAGCCGCTCGTCACCCTCGGCGTCCTCGACCTGCTCGAGGATGCTGCTACTCGGTGAGCAGGACCGTGCTCGAACGCCACATCGGGGAGGTCGAGTCTGGCTGCCACACGATGGTCGCCACCTCACCGCTGGTCACTCCCGGGTCTCCGAGGGTGGCGAGCGCGCCCTGCCCCTCGTCCGGGGCGACGGTCACGGGAACTTCGGTGCCCCCGATCACCCCGAAAGCCGACTGCGGAGGCTCGACCAGCACCTCGCCACCGGCGTCGACGACTGTCGCGAAGAGCACCGAGGGAGACGACGACCCGACG
Organism: Sanguibacter inulinus; assembly: GCF_013415325.1. Taxonomy (GTDB): domain Bacteria; phylum Actinomycetota; class Actinomycetes; order Actinomycetales; family Cellulomonadaceae; genus Sanguibacter; species Sanguibacter inulinus. The sequence continues at coordinate 56,901 of NZ_JACBYE010000024.1, forward strand.
TAGGTGGCCGGCTGACGCATGTCGTCAGGCCCGACGGGAGGGTTCTTCCACTCCCAGGCTGTGGGACCTGTGAGGGGGCTGCCCGGGTCGTCGATCACCATGCCGGAGCCCTCGGCCCGTACGACGAAGGCGTCGGCCACGTCCCCCGAGGAGACGGTCACGACCGTGGAGCCGTCGTCGGGGCCAGCCGTGGTGGTGACGGTGCCGTCGAGAGCGGAGGCCGCGTCGACGGGGGAGATCGAGCCGTCGTTCTCCCGTGTCGTGGAGAAACCGGCGGCGTCGACGTACCACTTCTGGGTCTCTGGCGAGAGCAGGGCGAAGGCTGCGGTGTCGTCGCCCGCGGCGATCGTCGCCAGGTAGTCCAGGACGACGGTCTGCGCCTGGGCTTCAGGGGAGTCAGAGGGCGTCGTCGCCGAGGGCTCGGCGGGCTCAGAGCTCGGGCCGCTCGCCGACGGCGAGCCCGGGGTGCTCGGCCCGGCGGTCTCGGTCGACGCCGGTGACGTGGTCCCGGGCGTCTGGGACTCCGAGGCGCACCCACCGAGGAGCACGAGAGCGAGCGCACCTGAGGTGACGACCGGCAGAGAGGACGTGCGGGAGATCTTCATCAGCTCACCGTAACCACAGGTCCGCGCCCTCGCAGGTCAGACCTCGACCACCTCGACGCCCTTCCAGAAGGCCACGTGGTCGCGGATCTTCTCGGCCTCGGGCTTCGGGTCGGTGTACGTCCACGCAGCGTCGCGGTTCTCCTGCCCGTCGACGGTCACCGTGAAGTAGGTCGCGGTGCCCTTCCACGGGCAGACCGTCGTGGTGTCGGTCGACGTGTACAGCTCCCGGACGATCGAGTCCGGCGGGAAGTACTGGTTGCCCTCGACGACCTGGGTCGCGTCAGACTCAGCGATGACTGTGCCGTTCCAGAGTGCGCGGTACATGGTGCCTCTTCTCGTCGGTCGTGCCGGGGGTGGAGCAGTGTCGGACCAGGTCGTGCCGTGCGGCGGGGTGTCAGCCGAGCTCGGAGGTGCCCGAGTACAGGTGCAGCACGGGGACCTGGAGCTCTTCGCGGGCCTTGGAGGCCCAGTCGCGGTGGAAGGTGTCTTCGACGATGTTCGGGTACGTGACGACGACGACCTCGCGGATCCCGCCTCCGGCGACGGCAGACCGCAGGGCGGGCAGCGGGTCCTCCTCGACGAGCGTCCCGGACGCCGTGTAGCCGGCGGCCTCGAACTCGGCGATGCTCGTGGCGAGCTGCTCGCTCGCCTCGGCCGTCGCCTCGGTGCGCGAGGGGACGCCCTCGGTCGCGGTCTCCCACGCCTCCTTGAACTGGCCCGACCCGAGGTGGTTGAAGATCGCCCCGAGCAGGTTCTGCTCGGTGTCCGCGGGGACGAGCACCTGGAAGGCCAGGTCCTCGTCGCCGTAGAGGTTGACGATGTTCTGCACGTCGGTGGTCGCGAGGGTGTCTTCGGTCAGCACGAGGATGGTGTCAGTCACGCACTCGACTCTACCGGTGCGCAGACCCGCTGGCCGGGTGAGCAGGGACGGGATCTGCGCGGAGCGCCCAGCGCGCGAGCAGCGACCCACCAGAGTGCAGGATCTGCACGAGCCGGGCCGGTGCACCGCCCTTGCCGAGGTAGGAGCCCGAGGTGACGATCCGCGGCGCGGGACCGCCGACGACCAGTGGGCTCGTCGTCAGGCACAGCTCGTCGAGGTGATCGCCGTCAGCCAGGTCGCCGAGCAGCGACGGCCCGCCTTCGGCGAGCACCCGGACCAGCCCGCGGTCGGTGAGAGCGTCGAGCGCGGCCTGCAGGTCGACGGAGTCCTCCCCGGTGACGACCACCCTGTCGGCGGGGTACCCGGTGAGTCGTGCGGCTCCGACGGAGGTGGTGAGGACGATCGGCGGCACGGTCCCGGCCGGGTGCTGCGCGACGTCGGTGATCTGCTCGGGCAGGTCGCCGGAGCGCGTGACGATCGCGAGCTCGATCGCCGGTGCGCGCCCTGACGCGGCCCGGAGGTCGGCGAGGCCGTCGGGGACAGACAGCGGTGTGTACCGCTCGGCGCGGACGGTCCCGGCGCCCACGAGCACCACGTCGGCGAGGGCCCGCAGGACCCTGAAGACGCGGTAGTCGGCGTCGCCGTTGATGCCACCGGAGACCCCGCCTGCCCCGGTCGCGGCACCGTCGAGGGTGCTGATCATGTTGGCGCGGACCCAGGTCTGTCGACCGCCTGCGGGGTCAGGGTGCGCGTACAGCGTCGCGAGCTCGATCTCACCCGGGTCGGGCTCGATGCGCCGCGCGGACTCGACAGGACGACCCTCGACGACGAGGACGTCGAGAGTCGGACGTCCGGAGCCGGTGTCAGGCACGCTCAGCGTCGGCGTCAGCGCCGGTGCCGGCGTCTGTGCCGCCGTCGGACGAGCGGTGCTCGCGTGCCGGGGCCACGCCGAGAGCCTCGAGACGCTCGAGCACCTGGCGCTGGACCCGGCCCTGCATCGACGCCATACCCGCTGTGCGCAACGGGCTCACGAGGTCGTGCAGGCCCAGGCGCGTCGGGAGGTCGTGGGGGAGGGCGAGCACCTGCTCGGCGGTGCAGCCTGCGAGCCCCTCGGACAGGACCCCGGCGAACCCGCGCGTGGTCGGCGCCTCCTGGGGCGCCACCACGTGCAGGGTGACGGTGTGGGGGCTCTGGTCCTCCACCTCGACCGCCACGTACACGGGTGACTGGCACTCTACGACCCGCTCCATCGTCGTGAGGTCGGAGGTGTAGCGCTCGGGGACGTCCTCGACGCTCGCGCCCATCTCGACGAGCATCTCGAGGCGCTGGGCCGCGGGCAGGGCGAGGAAGTCTTCGGCCAGCTCGGCGAGGGCGGACGGGAGGGCGACGTCTGCGGGGGGAGGTGTGCTCACCCGTCCAGCCTAGGACGTCTGCGCGGGCGGCGCCGTCTGCGACTGTGCTGCGCACCACGTCGCGAGCCCTCCGTCCGGCCCGTCACACCAGCCGTCTCCCCGGTACCCTCGGAGATCGTGACCGTCACCACCCCCCACCTCAGCGACGTCCGCCCGAGCGTCCCCGCAGACCGGCTCCTGGCAGACCTCGTCCCCCCGCGCCACTTCGCCGACGCGTCCTTCGCGACCTACCGCGCGAACCCCGCCTTCCCCAGCCAGCAGGCCACCGTCGACAGGCTCACAGAGGTCGCCGCGCAGCTGACCGGCAGCAGCGGCGGGTTCTTCAAGCGGCTCAAGGCGCGCAAGACGCCCCCCGCCGTCTACCTCGACGGTGGCTTCGGTGTCGGCAAGACGCACCTGCTCACCTCCCTCGCGCACTCGGTCGGTGCCGGGGCGAGCGCCTACGGCACCTTCGTCGAGTACACCAACCTCGTCGGCGCGCTCGGCTTCGCCAAGACCGTCGAGGCCCTCGCGACCAAGACCCTCGTGTGCATCGACGAGTTCGAGCTGGACGACCCGGGCGACACCGTCCTCATGTCCCGCCTGCTCCGCGAGCTCGCAGACCGCGGCGTCGCGCTCGCGGCCACGTCGAACACGCTCCCCGACTCCCTCGGCGAGGGACGCTTCGCCGCGGAGGACTTCTTGCGTGAGATCCAGGCGCTCTCGGCGCGCTTCGAGGTGATGCGCGTCGACGGCGAGGACTACCGCCAGCGCACCCTCGTCACGAGCGGCACCGCGACCCCTGACGACGCCGTGGAGAGGGCTGTCGACGGGCAGCCCGGAGCGATGCTCGACGACTTCGACGTCCTGCTGACCCACCTCTCTCACGTCCACCCGAGCCGCTACGGCGCGATGCTCGACGGTGTCCAGCTGCTCGGTCTCACAGCGGTGCGCCCGCTCGTGGACCAGTCGCAGGGTCTGCGCTTCGTGGTGCTCGTCGACAGGCTCTACGACCGTGACGTCCCCGTCCTGCTCGGTGGGACCGGCCTCGAAGACCTGTTCAGCGAGCAGATGATCAACGGCGGCTACCGCAAGAAGTACCTGCGTGCGCTCTCACGTCTCGGGTCGCTCGCGCAGGACGGACGGGCCGTCCTCGACGCGGCTGCGTGACGTCGGCGGGCGCGGTGTGACGTTGCCGTCCGAGGCCTCGTTCGGCGTGCCGCCGCACAGGTGGCAGGTCTAGGCTCGGCGAGGCCTTCCACACCTCTCAGAGAGGCTCGAACCATGCGAGCAACCGTCATCCACGGCACCCGTGACGTCCGCCTGGAGACTGTCCCGGACCCCCAGATCCTCCGCCCGACCGACGCGATCGTCCGCGTCGTGGCGTCCTGCGTCTGCGGCTCGGACCTGTGGCAGTACCGCGGCGTCAACCAGGTGACGAAGCCGAGCCGGATCGGTCACGAGTTCGTGGGCGTCGTCGAAGAGGTCGGGCCGCAGGTCACGCAGATCCGTCCTGGGCAGTTCGTCGTCGCGCCCTTCTCGATCTGCGACAACACCTGCGTGCACTGCCGCAACGGCGTCCACACCTCGTGCACCAACCTCGCCTGGTGGGGCTCGACCGACCAGGACGACCTGCCGACCGACGGCGGTCAGGGTGAGTTCGTCCGGGTGCCGATGGCTGACGGCACGCTCGTGGCGACCCCTGAGCACCCCTCCGACGAGCTCCTGCCCAGCGTCCTCGCCCTCGCCGACGTCTTCGGCACGGGTCACCACGCGGCCGTGAGCGCCGGGGTCAAGGTCGGCTCGACCGTCGCGGTCATCGGAGACGGGGCCGTCGGCCTCTCGGCTGTGCTCGCCGCGCAGCGGCTCGGCGCCGGGCGCATCATCGCCATGTCGCGCCACGAGTCGCGCCAGGTCGTGGCCCGCGAGTTCGGTGCGACCGACATCATCGCGGCTCGTGGGGCCGACGGTGTCGCCGAGCTCATGGAGCTGACCGACGGCGTCGGTGTCGACTGCGCGCTCGAGTGCGTCGGCACCAAGGAGTCGATGCAGCAGGCCCTCGACTCCGCCCGCCCCGGCGGGAAGGTCGGCTTCGTCGGTGTCCCCGCGGGCGGTCCCGAGCTCCCCGTGCGCCAGATGTTCTCCTCGAACGTCGGCGTCAACGGCGGCGTGGCCCCGGTGCGCGGCTACATCCCCGAGCTCATGGCCGACGTCTACGCGGGGACCGTCAACCCGGGCCGCGTCTTCGACCTCACGGTCCCGCTCGCCGAGGTCGCCGAGGCCTACGCCGCGATGGACGAGCGCCGCGCGATCAAGTCGATGCTCCTGCCCTGAGCCCCCTGAGCCCCCTGAGCCCCCTGACTG
>NZ_JACBYE010000025.1 GCF_013415325.1 Sanguibacter inulinus
CCCGGCCCCTGCCCCCAGCCCCCGGCCTTGGGAGCACGCTCTCCCTCGCCCGTTGCATTGCATAGCCTGGCTATGTAAACTCGTCGGGTGACCACGTCGACGCCCTCCGCCCCCCAGCCTGACGCTCCCCGCGACGCCAGCACGCTCGGCGGGGACCTCGTCGTCGCCTGCTCCAGGTTCGCCCGGACCGCGGCCCAGGCGATCGACGTCGACGTCTCGGTGACGATGTGGCGCATGCTCTCCAACCTCGCGCACACCGGCGACCTCAGCGTCACCGAGCTCGCGGCGATCGAGCGCACCTCGCAGCCGACTGTCTCCAAGATGGTCAAGCGGCTCGAGGCCCAGGGCCTCGTCTCACGACGGCCCGACCCCACCGACCGACGGTCCAGCGCCGTCTCCGTCACCGACGCCGGGCGAGCCTCCCTCGCCCGCTACCGTGCGTCCCTCACGACGGCCCTCGCCCCCCACCTCGCCCAGCTCGACGAGGACGACCTGCGTACGCTCGACCGCGCGCTCGACCTCCTCGCCCACCTGACCACCGAGGTGGCCGACGCAGGACCCATCACCAGCGAAAGCGTGACCTGATGACGTCCAGCACCACCCAGCACAGCACCTCTCAGCACAGCTCCAGCCCGCAGAAGTCCGCCCGGCCCGGCAAGTCCGCGCACGGCTCGTCCGGGCGCAGCACCGCAGCCCCCGGCTCCCAGCCCGCCGGTCCGCCCGGCACGGCGCCCAGCGCGGCAGGGTCCATGCTCCGCCAGCCCCGCGTCGTGTGGGCCATCGCCTTCGCCTGCGTGATCTCCTTCATGGGGATCGGCCTGGTAGACCCGATCCTCACCTCCATCGCCGCCGAGCTCGACGCCTCGTCGAGCCAGGTGATGCTGCTCTTCACCAGCTATCTGTTCATCACCGGTCTCGCGATGCTCTTCACCAGCTGGGTGTCCTCGCGTATCGGCGCCAAGAAGACGCTGCTCGCAGGACTCGCCCTCATCGTGGTCTTCGCGGCCCTCGCCGGGGCCTCGGGCTCGATAGGGCAGATCATCGGCTTCCGCGCCGGCTGGGGTCTGGGTAACGCCCTCTTCATCTCGACGGCCCTGGCGACCATCGTCGCGTCGGCGAGCGGCAGCACCGCGAGCGCGATCATCCTCTACGAGGCCGCCCTCGGTATCGGCATCGCCGTCGGTCCGCTCGTGGGCGGCGCGCTCGGCGAGGTCAGCTGGCGCGCACCGTTCTTCGGGACAGCAGCTCTCATGGCTGTCGGCTTCCTGGCGATCGTCATGTTCTTCGGGAGGTCCGCGCCGAGCACGGGCCCGAAGATCTCCGCGACGGCGTCGTTCTCGGCGCTCAAGAAGCCCGGCCTGCGGACCCTCGCCCTCGCGGCGCTGTTCTACAACTTCGGGTTCTTCGTGCTGCTCGCCTATTCGCCCTTCCCCATCGAGGCGGCCGCCGAGACCGTCGGCATCCATGTCGGTGCCCACGAGCTCGGGCTGGTGTTCTTCGGCTGGGGCATCTGCCTGGCGATCACCTCCGTGGTGGCCGCACCGCGCCTCACCCGCAGGTTCGGGCTGCACGCCGTGCTCTACGCGATGCTCGGGCTGCTCGCCCTCGACTTCGTGGTCCTGGCGACCTTCACCGACCGCTTCGCCGTGATCGTCACCGCGATCATCGTCGCCGGACTGTTCCTCGGGGTGCTCAACACGGCGCTCACCGAGGCCGTCATGGAGTCGACCGACCTGCCACGCTCGGTCGCCTCGTCGACGTACAGCGGCGTGAGGTTCATGGGCGGCGCCGTCGCACCGGCCGTCGCCGGACCGATCCGCGACCACCTGGGGCTGCCCGCCCCGTACTGGACGGCGGCCGTCGCCGTGCTCGTCGCGATCGGTGTGCTGGTGCTCGGACGCCGGACCTTCGCCCAGGACCACGACATCCCGTCGGAGAGCGCCGAGGACGAGGCCCTCGCCATCTCGGCAGGCGACGCCTGACCTGGACGAGACATGTCCCGGCCCGCCCCTAGGGTCCGGCCGTCCGGACCTGAGAAGACCACCGGGAACGCCTGCGGGCCCCGACCGTCATGGTCGGGGCCCGCAGGCTCGTGCTGGGTGAGGCCGCACCGGGCGGGGCGCTGGGCCTCGGGTCAGGGTGTCAGCGCGCGGAGCGGAACTGCGCGGTGAGCGGGCACTGGAAGGGGTCGCGGGCCGAGAGGCCGACACGGTTGAGGTACTCGATGACGATCTTGTAGGACTCGATCAGCGAGGTCTCGGTGTACTTGATGCCCTTGTCGGCGCAGAACTGCTTGACCATCGGACGGACCTCGCGCAGCGCGGGGCTCGGCATCGACGGGAACAGGTGGTGCTCGACCTGGAAGTTGAGACCGCCCATGAAGACCGCGACCCAGCGTCCGCCGTGGATGTTGCGGCTCATGAGCACCTGGCGGCGCAGGAAGTCGATCTTGACGTCGGGGCCGACAGTCGGCATGCCCTTGTGGTTCGGCGCGAAGGACGCACCCATGAAGAACCCGAAGGAGCCGAGCTGCACGGCGAGGAAGGCGAAGCCGAGACCGACAGGCATGAGCAGGAAGACCGCGGCGACGTAGCCGACGAGGCGGATGCTCACGAGAGTGAGCTCGGTGCCGCGACGCTTGACCGGGCCCTTACCGAGGATCGTGCGCAGACCGGCGACGTGCAGGTTGACACCCTCGAGCAGGAGGAGCGGGAAGAACCAGTTGCCCTGGCGGGCGACGAGCCACGCCTTGATGCCGGTCTTCGGCTTCTCGAGCGTGTTGGTCTCCCAGGTGAGCACACCGTTGAGCATGTCGGGGTCGACACCCTCGACGTTGGGCTTCTGGTGGTGCTTGGAGTGCTTGTGCAGCCACCAGCCGTAGCTGAGGCCACCGAAGAGGTTGGCGACGATCAGGCTCGCCCAGTCGTTCCACTTGCCCGAGTCGAAGATCTGGCGGTGCGCGGCGTCGTGACCGAGGAAGGCGAACTGCGTCAGCAGGAGACCGAGGCCACCGGCGACGGCGAGCTGCCACCACGAGTCACCGAGGGTGATCATGAGCGCCACGGCTCCGGCGAGCAGCCCGCACAGCAGTGCGAAGCGTCCCCAGTAGTGCGCGTAGCGACGGCGCATGAGGCCGGTCTCCTGGACAGCTCGGGTGAGCTCGGAGAAGTCGCTGACCTGACGCTTGCGTGGCGAGACCGCCTCGCTGGGGTTCATCACCGCACTGGTTGCCGTCATCGTCGTCCGTTCGTCGTCCTGCTGCACCGGGGGTCCCCGACGCTCTGACGGCAACGCTACGGAACCGTAGGTTAGGTCGACAGGGGGTTAACCCCCCTCTTCTAGGACTGAGGTCCCTGGTGGCTCTCAGGGACGGGCTCCGCGCGTCTTGGCAGGTCGCGGGCAGACGGCCGCCAGGACCGGGGCCAGGACGGGGGTCAGGCCGCAGGCCGACGGCACGCAGGCCGTCGTCGAGCAGCTCGGGGCGCGCGAGGAACAGCCGGGCTCGGGCGACGATCCCCTAGGCTCGTCTGGACCGCCTGCGACCGGCGGCCGCCCGCCCACGGAGAACCAAATGACTGCGCACGACCACGACAGCCTGGCTGCCGTCCCCGCGGGGCCGGCGCCGCTCGCGACGGTCGCCGCTGCCGCCGGCGTCTCGGTCCCCACGGTGTCGAAGGTGCTCAACTCGCGCCCAGACGTCTCCGCCGCCACCCGGGCGAAGGTCCAGGCCGCGCTCGAGGCGCACGGCCACACCGTGCGCCGACCCGTCAGCAAGCCGACGGGTCTGGTCGACATCCGGGTCGTCAGCCTGGAGAGCACCTGGTCCGAGGCCGTCGTCCGCGGGGCTGCCGAGAGCGCCCGTCGCCACGGCGTCGACCTCGTCATCACCGTCGACCCCGACCCTGACGACTGCGGGGCGTGGGTGCGGCACGCCCTGGCGCGCGGGACCGACGGGGCCGTGAGCGTCGTGACGGTGCCCGACGCCGCCGAGCGGCAGGCCTTCGCCGACGCCCTCGTACCCGTGGTCGTCGTCGACCCGCGGGTGCGCCCGCCCGAGGGCCTGCTGAGCGTCGGGGCGACCAACTGGCAGGGCGGCCTCGACGCGACGGCGCACCTGGTGGCGCTCGGTCACCGCAGGATCGGCACCATCACCGGGGACGACGCGCAGGCGAACGCGCTCGCGCGGCTCGCCGGGTACCGCACGGCGCTCATCCAGGCGGGGATCGCGCCCGACGACTCCCTCGTCCGGCGCGGCGACTTCACGGTCGACGCCGGCTACGAAGAGGCGTGGCACCTGCTGTCCCTCGACGACAGACCGACGGCCATCGTCGCGAGCAGCGACGACACAGCCCTCGGCGCGCTCCGGGCCGTGCGGGAGGCAGGGCTGCGGGTCCCCGACGACGTCTCCCTCGTCGGTTTCGACGACCTGCCGATCGCCGCGTGGCTCGACCCTGCGCTGACGACGGTCCACCAGCCGCTCGTCGAGATGGGGGCTGCAGCCGTCGACCTCCTGCACCGCGCGCGGTCGGGGACCGGTCACACCGTGCGGGCCGAGCTCGCGACGACCCTCGTCGAGCGGGCGTCGACAGCGCCCCCGCCCGCTGTCGTGCGGAGTCCTGCACACCCTCGACAGAAGACCTGAGACAGCTCCGCACAGCGCGAGGCCGCCACCGGACCACCGGCGACGGCCTCGTGCTGTCGTGCTGTCGTGCTGTCGTGCTGATCAGACCAGTCGGCGCCTGCGGACCAGGTACACCGCTGCGGAGCCGAGCAGGACCGACAGGACTGCGACCCCGACGAGAGGCACCGTCCCGTCGGCACCGGTCTGGGCGAGGTCGCGGTCCGGAGCAGCACCGTCGGCCGCCCCTCCGCCGGGGGTCGGCGCCACCGGTGCGGTGGTCTCGGGAGCCGGTGCCGGGTCTGTCGGTGCCGGGTCCGTCGGCGCCGGAGGTGTCGGCTCCTCGGTCGGTGCTGCGGCGACCTCGACCGTCACGTCCACCTCGCCCGGGGTCGTGACCCCGGCCGTGCTGGTCGTCGAGATCGCGAGGGCGTACGTGCCCGGCGCGAGAGTCGTCTGGCCGTCGCAGGACCATGCGCCGTCGGCATCGACGGGTGCCGTGCAGAGGGTCTGGACCGCGAGCGCGGCCACGTCGCCTGTCGGCGTCGCGGTGACCGTGAGCTCGGCCCCCGGCTCCCCCGTGCCGGAGAACGTGGTGCGGGGGTCGGTCAGCACTGTGCCCGTGGCAGGGGTGGTCAGGACCGGGACCACGGCCTCGGCCGAGGCGGAGAAGACCTCGGCCTCCATGAGCGGGCGCAGCGAGGCCTCGAGCTGGTCGTCGACGAAGTAGTCCTGGAGCGAGCCGTCGGTGAGGTAGTTGCCGATCGCCGCCATGATCATCGACTGGTCGAGGGACAGGTACGTCTGGGCGACGGTGCCCGAGCGGACCGCGATCGCGTCGTAGAAGCCGCCGGGTCCGTAGGAGTCGAAGTCGGACTCGAGCCCGTCGAGGTTGGCGAGCACGCCCTCGGGGTCGTAGGACAGACCGAGGAAGGAGGCGTGCGGGGTGACGACACCGTCCTGGTACTCGGGGTCGGGGTTGGTGCCCTCGGCGCAGCCGAAGCTGTCGACGTCGACGTTGGTGACGCCGTCGGAGAGGTAGCCGTCGTCACGCATGCCCAGCTGGTCGACGCCGTACTCGGCGTAGCCGCCGAAGGGGTTGGACGCCGGCGAGAAGCCCCAGTACCCGTAGCCGGCCTCGTCCAGGCCGTGCTGCTTCTGCGCCTCGACGACCAGCGGGTGGTTGACGCCCCACGAGGTCGGGCCCCACTCGGACTCGGGGACGAGCATGTCGGGCATGAGCGCCTCGAACATCGACCCGCCCCAGCCGGGGACGATCGACATGCCGCGGTAGCTGTACGCACCCTCGAAGACGTCGACGCCGAGGTACGTGCGGGTCACGCCGCTCGGGCGCGACTCCTGCCAGGCCCAGTCGCAGGTCGAGGGGAAGGTGCGCCACGTCGCGTAGTACGTCTCGGGCGGGACGTCGCCCTCGGCGATCCCGAGGTAGGTCGCGATGCGGGTCTCGGAGACTGTCGTGTCGTAGTGGTGGCCCGTGTAGTAGACGTCCTGGCCGGTGCCGAGGTAGTCCCCCGGGACCGACCCCTCGGTCTGCTTCTCGTCCCAGAACCCTCCGCGCAGCAGGCCCAGCCCGCGGTCGGGCAGGGCGTCGGCGTTGTAGTAGACGCCGAAGTTCATGTCGTCGTAGATCGCCGTCGCCTCGTCGGCCAGGCGGGGCTCGGCCTCGGCGACGACGCGCAGCGCGGCGGCGAGCCAGCCGTTGTCGACCGAGCTGAGGAACTGCTCGACGACGGCGCCGTCTCCGGGCCAGCTCCGCACCCTGTCGCCGGTGGCCGGGTCGTACCAGTTGTAGAACATGCCGCTCGGCTCGTGGCGGTCGAGGCCGTCGACGGTCGCGAGCGTCGTGCTCATGAGGTCGTAGGCCTCGTCGGCCGTGACGATGCCGAGGTCGCGCGCCATGACCGTCGACCACAGGTAGCCGCCGATGTTCGTCGGCGAGGTGTAGGCGCTACGGGTCGCGGGGTCGAGCGCGCCGCCGATGTTGTCGGCGGGCAGTCCCGTCGCCGGGTCGGTCATCGCGGCGAGCGAGTCGTAGGTGTCGGCGGCGTAGCGCTCGAGCGTGGCCTCCTGCTCGGGGGTGACGGCGCTCGGCACCACAGGGGCTGCGGCAGCCCCGGCGTGCGACGTGGTCGCGGCGGGTGCGGGCGCTGCGGCGACCAGCGAGGTCGCGACGAGCGAGGCGCCGACGGTCACGGCGCAGGCTGTGACAGCCCGCCGCAGGCCGCTCCGGGGTGCTGCGGAGACGGGGACGTCTGCCGCTGCGCCGGTCGGGGTGGGTGACGTGCGGCTGGGTGTGCCGCGGTTCGGGGATCCCATGGGTGCACTTCCTCGTGTGTCAGGGACGACGTGCCCATTTTCGTCATCGAAATTTCAGAGATACATTCCGAAAAGGCACGAAGAGACTAGTGACCGGCGTCTCACCCGTCAAGGCGTCCGAGATCGGCTCGAACCGGACACGAAGTAGCGCCGATCGGACGGACGGAGGCTCGGATTTCTCAGCAACTAAGGTTATCCTCACCTACGTGAAGCAGACTTCCCCCGGTCCCGAGACCTCCTCCGAGCACCCGTCGCTCGCGGGGACGGACCTGTTCCTCGCCTACGACAGGTCGACCGTCGTGCACGGCGCGTCGCTGCGTCTCGTCGCAGGTCAGGTGACAGCTCTCATCGGGCCCAACGGTTCGGGCAAGTCGACCCTGCTGCGCTCGCTCGCCCGGTTGCACAGGCCCACCTCCGGCACCGTGAGCCTGCCCGACGCACCCGACGCCCTCGCGCTCAAGCCCAAGGACTTCGCACGCCAGGTGACGCTCCTGTCGCAGAGCCGGCCCACGCCCAACGGCGTGACGGTCCGCGACATCGTCGGCTACGGCCGTCACCCCTACCAGGCGCGGTACCGCCGCACCGACGCCGACGGGCCCCGCGCCGTCGCCCACGCCATGGAGGTCACCGGGGTGACCGGCATGGCGGACCGCGGAGTCGACGAGCTCTCGGGCGGCGAGCTCCAGCGCGTCTGGCTCGCGACCTGCCTCGCGCAGGACACCGGGGTGCTGCTGCTCGACGAGCCCACGACCTATCTCGACCTGCGCTACCAGGTGGAGATCCTCGACCTGGTGCGCGACCTCGCCGACGACCACGGCGTGGCCGTCGGGGTCGTCCTGCACGACCTCAACCAGGCCGCGGCAGTCGCCGACCACGTCGTCCTGCTCCGCCAGGGTGTCGTCCAGGCCTCCGGGTCGGCCGTCGACGTGCTGAGGGCCGACCTGCTCAGCGAGACCTACGGGCTGCGCATCGACGTGAGCGTCGACCCGCTCACCGGGCTCGTCCGGACCGAGCCTGTCGGACGCCACACCGCCCGACGCGCCCAGCCCGCCTAGCCGGACCCGCTCACCCAGAGCACCCAGACCTCTGCTCCGAGCCCGGCCACCCGCGCCGGGACACCAGCCGCCCCGCACCCGTGGGGCCCAGCACCGAAGGACACCCATGCGCCCTACCCACCTGCTGGCACTCCCCGCAGCCCTGCTGGCCGCGGCCCTCACGCTCAGCGCGTGCGGCACCACCGAGACCCCCGACGCCGACGCCTCCGGCGACGCGACGACCGCCGCGTCGACGGGCCCGGTCACCTACACCGACGAGCGCGGCGAGCACACGCTCGACGCACCGGCCACAGCCGTGGTCTCCCTCGAGTGGGGCCTGACCGAGAACCTGCTCGCGCTCGGCGCACCCATCGTCGGCCAGGCCGACGTCGAGGGCTACAACACCTGGGACACCTCGATCGCGCTCGACCCGTCCACCCCGGACGTCGGCACGCGCGGCGAGGCGAGCCTCGAGGCGATCTCCGCCCTCGAGCCCGACCTCATCGCCGTCACGACGGACACGACCGACGCCGTGGTCGACCAGCTCGAGGACATCGCGCCCGTCGTGGTGCTCCGTGGCTCGGACGGCTCCGACCCGATCGGCTACATGCGCAGCACCGTCGAGACCCTCGCCGCCGCGACGGGCACCGACGCGAAGGGCGAGGAGCTCCTCCAGTCCTTCGACGACAAGGTCGCCGAGGGCAAGGCAGCGCTCGAAGAGGCCGGGGTCGCCGGTGCGGCCTTCACGATGGCCGACGGCTGGATCACCAACGGGACCGTCTCGGTCCGCATGTACACCTCGGGCTCGTTCTTCGGCGCGATCGGCGACGAGCTCGGCCTCGAGAACGCCTGGACCGGCGAGGGCGACCCCGACTACGGCCTCGCACAGACCGACGTCGAGGGTCTGACGGCACTCAGCGACACGAAGGACCTCACCTTCCTCTACACGGCGAGCGCGAGCGAGGCGAACCCCTTCGACGAGGGCCTCGCCGGCAACGCGATCTGGGAGCAGCTGCCCTTCGTCGCCGCAGGTGACGTGCAGCGTCTGCCCGACGGCATCTGGATGTTCGGCGGCCCGGCCTCGGCCGAGGCCTACGTCGACGCCGTCGTCGCCGCGCTGACAGCATGAGCACCGCGCAGGGGCGGGTCGACCAGCGAGCGACCCCGCTCGTCCCCGACGGTCGCGGCGAGCAGCCGCAGCTCACCGGACGTCACCCGCTCCTGCGCACAGGCGGGGTCTTCCTCGCCACCGGCCTGGTGGTCCTCGTCCTCGCGGCCGTCCACCTCACCCAGGGCACAGCGGGCCTCGGGCTCGGCGACGTCGTCAGGTCGTTGCTCGGTCTCGACGAGGGGTCGACGGCCTCGGCCGTGCTCGTGGCGTCCAGGCTGCCCAGGCTCGTCGCCGGGCTGCTGGTGGGCGCTGCCCTGGGCGCAGCCGGCGCGGCGCTGCAGTCTGTCGCCCGCAACCCGCTCGCCTCCCCCGACACCCTCGCGGTCAACGCCGGCGGGTATCTCGCGGTCGTCACTGCCGCCGTCGTCGGGATCTCCCTGCCCTTCTACCTCTCGGGGGTGCTGGCCTTCCTCGGTGGGTTGGCCGCCGCAGGGCTCGTGCTCGCCCTCTCCCAGGGAGGCAGCGCTGGGCCTACCCGCCTGATCCTCGCCGGTGCGGCCACGACCCTCGCCCTCAGCGCGGTCACGAGCGTGCTGCTCGTCCTCTTCCAGCAGCAGACCACGGGCCTCTTCGCCTGGGGCAGCGGGTCTGTCGTGCAGTCAGGCACCCGGGTCGTGACCCTCGCGGCGCCTGTGGTGCTCGTCGGTCTGCTCGGTCTCGCGCTGCTGGCACGCCGTCTCGACCTGCTCGCGCTCGGCGACGACGCAGCCCGCGTGCTCGGCGTCGACGTGCGCGGCACCCGGGTCCTCACCGTCGGGGTCGCCGTGCTGCTCTCGGCCGCCGCCGTGACCGTCGCCGGTCCGATCGGCTTCGTCGGGCTCTGCGCCCCCGTGCTCGCCCGCCTCGTCGCGCGCACAGTGCCTGGTCTCAGCCGGCACACCACGCTGCTGCCGCTCTCCGCGCTCTTCGGCATCGTCGTCGTCCTCGGCGCCGACGTGCTGCTGCGCCTCGTGCTGCCGGGGCAGTACGGCGCGGCCGTGCCCACAGGCATCGTCACCACGGTCTTCGGTGCGCTCACCCTCGTGCTCCTGGCCCGCAGGCTCCGCGACTCCGGGCCGGCCGCCAAGGGCGCTGCCGCGCACGTGCGCCCCCGGACTGCGCGCCGCAGCGTCGTGGTGGTCACGGTCCTCGGGGTGCTGCTGGTCGTCGCCGCCGTGCTCGCAGTCCTGCTCGGCGACAGGATGCTGCTGCTCGGCGACGTCTCGAACTGGTTCGCCGACCAGGCCGGCCGTCAGGTCTCCTTCGTCCTCGACCAGCGGATGCCGCGGGTCCTGGCCGCCCTGCTCGCCGGAGCCGCCCTCGGGCTCGCCGGGACGCTCGTGCAGGCGGTGTGCCGCAACCCGCTCGCCGAGCCCAGCCTGCTGGGTGTCACCGCCGGAGCCGGCCTCGGAGCCGTCACCGTGATCCTCCTCGTGCCCGGAGCGCCCGTCTGGGCCATGTCGCTCGCCGCGACGGCCGGGGCCTTCGTCACCTTCGGGCTCGTCTACCTGCTCGCGTACCGCGGCGGGCTGAGCTCGGACAGGCTCGTCCTCATCGGTGTCGGGATGAGCGCAGGCGCCAGCGCCTTCACCACCCTCGTGATCCTCGTGGTCGAGCCGTGGAACACCAACCTCGCGCTCACCTGGTTGTCGGGCTCGACCTACGGCCGCACCATGGCGCAGATCGTGCCCGTCGCCGTCGTCCTGCTCGTCGCGACGCCTCTCGCGATCTCGCGACGCCGCGAGATGGACGTGCTCTCCCTCGACGAGGACACCCCGCGCACGCTCGGCGTCTCGGTCGACCGGACCCGGCTGCTGCTGCTCTCCGCGACGGTCCTCATCACCGCGGCCGCCGTGTGCGCGGTGGGGGTCGTGGGCTTCGTCGGGCTCGTCGCGCCGCACGCGGCACGGGCGCTCGTGGGTTCGCGCAACGGACGGGTGATCCCCGTCGCGATGCTGCTCGGCGCGCTGCTCGTCTCGGTCGCGGACACCGTGGGACGGACCGTCATCGCCCCCGCGCAGATCCCCGCGGGCCTGACGACGGCGCTCATCGGCGCGCCGTACTTCGTCTGGCTGCTGTGGCGCCAGCGCACCACGCGCTGACGGACCCCCTGATCTTCTCTGGCGCTGACCGGGTCACCCCGGTCTGCCAGATCCGCCTGGCCGGAGCCGTCCACGGACCTCGCCAGCACCGCCCACCTGATCCCTCCTGGAAGGACCTCCGATGAGCACCCCGACCCGCCCGCGCGCTCCCCGCCGCACACACCTCCTGATCGCCGCTCCCCTGCTCGCCGCCACCCTGCTCACCGGGTGCTCGACCGTCACCGACGGCGCCGACGCGACCGGCAGCACAGCCTCCGGCGAGGCGACCTCGGCCGCCCCGACGACGCAGACCATCGAGCACGCCCGTGGCACGACCGAGGTCCCCGCCGAGCCGCTGCGGGTGGTCGTCCTCGAACCCGTGCAGCTCGACACCGCCGTCGCCCTGGGTGTCGTCCCGGTCGGTGCCGCTGTGCTCAGCGACGAGGCCGGCATCCCCGCGTACCTCGGCGAGGAGGCCGCGGGCATCGAGTCCGTCGGTACCGTCACCGAGCCGAGCATCGAGAAGATCGCCGCCCTCGAGCCCGACCTCATCCTCGGGACGGAGTCGCGCCACTCGGCGCTCTACGACCGCCTCGACGAGATCGCGCCCACGGTGTTCATGGCGACCCAGACCGACCCGTGGACCGAGAACGTCGCGCTCGTCGCCCGCGCCCTCGGCGACGAGGCCGGGGCGCAGACCCTGCTCGACGACTTCGACGCGCGCTGCACCGAGGTCGCGGACGAGCACGACACGGCCGGCAAGACCGCCCAGCTCATCCGTCCGCGCGACGGACAGCTGAGCCTCTACGGGCCGACCTCCTTCGCCGGGAGCGCCCTCGAGTGCGCGGGCTTCACCACCCCCGAGCGCGACTGGGAAGACTCGATCTCCGTCGACCTGTCCTACGAGCGGGTCTTCGAGGCTCAGGCCGACCTCGTCCTCGTCACCACCTCGGACACCAGCGACCCGGCGACCATGCCTGAGGTCATCACGACGAACGCCGACGCCTTCCCCGACGCCCACCTGGTCGACCAGTCCTTCTGGATCACCGGCGTCGGCCCGCTCGGCGGGATGACGGTGCTGGACGACCTCGACAGGATCCTCGCGGAGCAGTAGCCCACCGGCACAGGACGAGGGCCTCGCCCTCGTCCTGTGTCCAGGCTGCCGCCCGCGCTCACCGGCCCGACCACCGGCCCCGGACGCAGAAGAACCCGGCTCCTGAGGAGCCGGGTTCTTCTGTCGTGCTGTGGTGGAGCTAAGGAGATTCGAACTCCTGACCTCTTCGATGCGAACGAAGCGCGCTACCAACTGCGCCATAGCCCCAGGTCTGACGACCGGACGAACCGGTGTGCCGAACCGCTGTCTAGCCTAGCACCCAGGTGGAGGTGCTCCGCACAGGAGCGGTCACTCCCCCGCAGCCCGGCGGCGGGCCAGGACGGAGTTGAGGTTCACGCCGAGGCTGTCCTCGGACGGCTCCTCGGCGGTCACCGTGGCCGGAGCGGGCTGCGCGGGGCTGGCCCCGGCGAGCTCGGCACGACGCTCCTCCGTGAGCTTGCGGAGCTCGGCCGTGAGGGGCGCGGGCTCCCAGCGGGGCGCGGTCGACTTGAGGGTGTAGACCGGGCGCGGGACGGCGACGGGCTCCCAGTCGGTGCTCTCGCCCTCCTGGGCTGGAGCGGGCTGGCGGGCGGCAGGGGCGGCCGATGACGCACGGTCAGCGCCGCCGGTCGGACGAGAGGCCGAGGATGCCTCCGGCTCGGCAGTCTCAGCCGTTCGGGCGGCAGCCGTCGGAGCGACGGTCCGCTCTGCCTCGGCGCCGCTCGTCGCGGCGGCGGTCTTGGCGGCAGTGGTCTTGGCTGTCGTCGAGCTCTCCGCACCCTGGCCCGCCACGCCTGCAGCACCCGCAGCCCGCACGCGGGAGATCATCTCGGTCTGAGTCTGCGAGGAGTGCACGGCACGACCGGTCACGGTGGTGCGCACAGCAGGTGCGGGGCGTCCGGCACGGCGCAGCGCTGCGGGGCGGGCGGCCTCGCGGGCCGCCTCACGCTCCCTGGCAGCAGCGTCGGCGCGGGCGTTCGCGAGGACGGCGCGACGTCCGAGGACGAGCACCGAGACGAGGAGGACGGCGGGGACAGCCACGGTCCAGACGGGCAGGGACGTCACGGCGACGATCACGCCGACGAGGGCTGTGAGCACCACGAGGCCGAGCGTGAGGGTCGCGCGGCGGCGCGCAGCAGCGGCGCGGCGCGCGAGCAGCGCGTCGCGCGAGGCCGACCCGTACGAGTCGTTCCGCTCCATGTCCTGCACTCCATCCGTGATCTGACGCCGAGCCCGCACCGTCGTGCCGATCGGCGGTGTCAGCAACGACACGTCCACACTGCTCGACGTCGTGCAGTCACCATGCTTCTGAGAGACGGCCTGCGCGGACCGTCCCGTGGTGCTCTTGCTGGGTGACGAGTCACCGCTCGCGACCGCGAGGACACGCAGACGACCGGAGAACCTGTCGTCCACCCGCGACTCGAGCAGCTGCTGACGGTGACGCAACCTCTGAGGGACCAGGTAGGCCAACCACAGCACGACCACAGCCACGACGACGATACCGGCTGGTGATCCCACACGCTGACGTTAGGCGAGGTGGCAGCACCGACCGTGGACGCACCCCGGCGTGTCGGCCCCGGGCCGCTGTCGCGGTCGATGCAGGGCTCCCCGTCGCCGTCAGGCGCCCTGCGTGGACCGCCACCGGGCGAGCAGCCCGTCCGGCACCTCGGGGGCTGTCAGAGCGAAGGTCCTGTGGTCGCACCACCGGCCCTGGATGTGCAGGTACGCCTCGCGCAGACCTTCGTCGCGCAGCCCGAGCTTCTCGACCACCCGCAGGCTCGGCGCGTTCTCGGGCCTGATGTTGATCTCGACCCTGTGCAGCCCGAGCTCGAAGAAGCAGTGGTCGGCGGCCATCGCGACGGCCGTCGGGATCACACCCCGTCCTGCGACGTGCTGGCCGACCCAGTAGCCGATGCTCGCCGAGCACAGCGAGCCGTAGGTGATCGAGGAGACCGTCAGCTGGCCGACGAGCTCGCCGTCCAGCTCGACCGCGAAGGGCAGCGTCGAGCCGTCGCGGGCAGCCTTGTCCAGGGCCCTGACGTAGCCCGTGAAGGACGGCGGGCGCGTGGGCTGCGTCCGTCCCGGCCACCCGCGGTGACGGCCCTGGCGGTCGAGGCCTGTCGGTGCCGGGGTGGTGGCCTCCCACCGCTCGAGCCAGTCCTGGTTGTCCGCCCGCAGGTCCATCCACGCGTCGCGGTCCGCCCGGCGCAGGCGCCGGAGCAGCAGCGTCCCGCCGGGGGCGCGCAGCGAGTCGTCCCGCAGGATCACCGGCCAGCGCGGCGCCCAGACCACACCCACCGCTAGCCCTCGAGGACCAGGCAGTGCACGCGGTCGCCGAAGCGCACCTCGGACTCGCCCTCGGGCACGACGGCCAGCGCGTTGGCCTCGGCGAGCCCTGCGACCGAGAGGTCTTCGAGACGGGTCGGGTCGCCGACGGGCGTCACGTGGTACCCACCGTCAGGCGACCCGACGAGGACCGCGGGGACGAACTGGCGCACACCCGCGGGGCTGCGCCAGCCGACAGCCGCGTGGGCCGCGACGGACGGCCTGTAGATGTCTGTGTAGCCGGCCATCGCGCGCAGCGCCGGCCGCACGAAGACCTCGTAGGAGATCTGCGCGGCGACGGGGTGCCCGGGCAGGGAGAAGACCGGGATCGTGTCTCCGGGGTTGTCGGTGCTGTCGCCGATGCCGGCGTGGAGCGTCCCGAGGCCCTGGTTGCGCCCGGGGACCATCGCGACGTGGTCGAAGCGGACCGTGCCGAGCGGGGCCAGCACGTCCTTGAGGGTGTCGTGCGACCCCTCCGACAACCCGCCGGTGGTGATGAGCAGGTCGGCGCGGACCAGCTGGTCTTCGATCATCTCGCGCAGGCGGGTCTGGTCGTCGCTCACCGGCGCCACCTGGATCGCGATGGCTCCGGCGTCCTGGACGGCGGTCCGCAGGGAGGGACCGTTCGCGTCGAACACCCCGGGACGGGTCGAGCCCGGCTGGACCAGCTCGTCGCCGACGGGGAGGATCACGACGCGCGGCGCGGGGTGCACCCTGATCCGGGCGTAGCCGAGGCTCGCCGCGAAGGCCAGCTGCCGGGCGTCGAGGCGGGTGCCGTGGCGCAGCGCGACGGTCCCGGCACGCACGTCGGAGCCGACGGCGCGGACGTTGGCGCCGGGGGCGAGCTCGGCCATGACGCGGACCTTGGCGGCCCCGCGGTCGGTCGCCCAGACGGGGACGAGCGCGTCGGCCCCCACGGGCATGGGCACCCCCGAGCTCACCAGGACGCTCTGACGCGGCGCGAGCCTGAAGGGCTCGTCGGCAGCGGACCAGACGTCGTGGGTGACGGGCAGGACGACGGGTGACTCGTGGCTCGCTCCGGCGAGGTCCTGGGAGCGCACCGCGTAGCCGTCGCAGGTCGCCAGCGGTCGCGAGGGGATGTCCTCGGTGACGACGATGTCGGCCGCGAGGATGCAGCCCGCGGCATCGGTCAGGACCACGTCGAGCGCGGGGACGGGCAGGGCGACGGCGAGGACCGCCGCGAGCTGGTCCTGGACGCTCTTCACCGCTGAGCCACCGCCGTCGTCAAGACGCTCGAGCAGCACGGGGCGGTAGGGGTGGTCGCGCTCATCCGGCCAGGGTAGTGCAGATACGACTCTGCGCAGGTCCTGACCGGGTCACACCCCGGATGGGGCGTTTCTTTGAGATACTTTGACCATGAGTGGTCCAGCACAGCCGTACCCTGTCCACGCGGCGCTCGAGGCGGAGGACGCCAAGAGCGCCCTGCGCACAGCGATCCGCTCGGCCCGCGACGCGCGCACGGAGCGCCGACGCGACGAGGCCGCGCACGCCCTGGCCGAGGTCGTGCTGACCATCCCCGAGGTGCGCGACGCCCGACGCGTGGGCCTCTACGCCGCCCGTCCGGCCGAGCCCGGGACGGCTCCGCTGCTCGACGCCCTCGACGAGCTCGGCAAGACCATCTTGCTGCCGGTGCTCGGCGCAGGTCTCCAGCGCGACTGGGCCCCCTACGCCGGGGCCCACGACCTCTTGCAGCGCGCCCCGGGGCGCCCGCCCGAGCCCTCCGGCGACCCTGTCGGTCCGTCGGCCCTCGAAGACGTCGACGTGGTGATCGCCCCCGCTCTCGCGGTGGACACCTCCGGCACGCGGCTGGGCCAGGGCGGCGGCTGGTACGACCGCGCCCTCACCTTCGTGAGGCCCGACGTGAAGATCGTCGCCGTGGTGTTCCCCGAGGAGATCTACGACGCGCAGGAGCGCCCGCTCCCCCGCGAGGAGCACGACCGCCCCGTGCACGGGTACGCCACTCCGCACGGCTGGGAGTGGATCACGGCGTGAGCGTGAGCTCGTCCTCCGACGCCGTCTCGACGGCCTCGCGGCTCGACCGCCACGTGTAGGAGTCGCCGGCCGCCCAGGTCGACAGCTGGTCTTCGTAATGGCTGCTGGCCGGGTGGCCCGACGTTCCGGTCACCACGACCCAGGTCGAGGCGTCGAGGTCGGCCAGGTCGACGACCGCCCGCATCGACGGACCTGCGGTCACCTCGAAGGAGCCTGTCGAGGCGTCCCACGACGTGGCATCGACGATCGCCGCGCCACCGCTCATCTCGAGGGTCGGCGGGTTGACGAAGCCACGGACGATGCCTGGGACCGACTCCCCGCCGAGCACGGGGTGCTCGAGGTCGAGCGTGTGCAGGGAGCCCCAGCGCCAGTCCGACGGGTCGCTGCCGAGACGGACCGTGAGCTCGGACCGGGCGTTGACCAGAGCCTGCTGGAGGATCGAGTCGCGCGTCTCGACGATGTTGGCCGTGCGCCTGTCGTCCCACCACGAGCTCATCGGGTCGTCGAGCCGGGTGCGGACCACCTCGAGCCACCGGTCGCTGCCGTCGGCCGCGGCCTCCTCGGAGAGCTCGTCGTCGAAGGTCAGCGCGAGCATCTCGGCCCAGACCGCCGAGAAGTAGGCGG
Source organism: Sanguibacter inulinus (assembly GCF_013415325.1). Classification (GTDB taxonomy): domain Bacteria; phylum Actinomycetota; class Actinomycetes; order Actinomycetales; family Cellulomonadaceae; genus Sanguibacter; species Sanguibacter inulinus. Next base: position 17,276 of record NZ_JACBYE010000025.1, read on the forward strand.
CCGCCGGTGAGTCGGCGTCCTGGCTGTAGTCCCAGTCACGCAGCAGGTCCTGCCCGCCGCGCTCGAAGCCCGTCGTGAGCCGCTGCTCGAGGAGCACGGGGACGAGCAGCCGCGCGAAGGGGTTGTCGGTGTCGCCCTGGATCCGCTCCATGTCGTCGACGGTGAAGGGCGTGCCAGCCGCGATCTGCTCTTCGAGCAGCGTGCGGATGCGCTGCGACCTGAAGCCGTAGTCCCAGTCCGAGGTGAGGTACGGCCCGGCCCCGGCCGGTGCGACGGCCTGGTTCGCCGCGACGATGAACCCCTCGGCCGGGTCGAGGACCGAGGGCATCGTGGCAGGGTCGACGGTGCCCTGCCAGTCGTAGGCGCTGTCCCAGCCGGGCCGCGGCCACGTGCCGTCGGAGGGCATGGGTCCCTCCACAGCGCCGCGGACCGGGATCGTGCCTGGAGCCTGGTAGCCGATGTGGCCGTCGGTCGTCGCGAAGACGATGTTCTGCGACGGGACCTCGAACAGCCGTGCCGCTGCGGCGATGTCCTCGGCGTCGGCCGCGGTGTTCATGGCGAAGATCGCGTCGGCGGTCCGCCCGGGTGTCAGCGCGGTCCAGCCGAGGGCTACCTCGTAGCCACCTCCCCCGGCACGGAGCACGCCGTCGACGACCTCGGTCGGCGTCCCGGTGACGGGGGCGACGTCGAGCACGTCGGAGATGATCGGACCGTGGCCGGTCGACCGCACCTCGAGGGTGACGTCGTCCGCGCCGGCGACCTTGATGACCTCGGTCCGCGTGGTCATCTCGTTCCAGGTCCCGTCGACCTGGTACGTGTCGTCCTGCGTGCGCTCGACGAAGAAGTCTGTGACGTCGGCCCCGAGGTTCGTGATCCCCCAGGCGAGCCCGGGGTTGTGGCCGATGATCACACCGGGGAAGCCTGCGAAGGAGAAGCCGGTGACGTCGAAGGGGCAGGCGTCGCCCACGGCGTCGCAGTGCAGACCGACCTGCGCCCAGATGCTCGGGGCGGCGAGGCCGAGGTGCGGGTCGTTGGCCAGCATCGGGCTGCCCGTGGCCGTGTGCTCGCCCGAGACCACCCACGAGTTCGAGCCGATACCCGCTCCGCGTCCGACGAGGACCGGGACTGCCGAGACCGCCTGCGCCGCAGAGTCGACAGCTCCGGCAACCGCGGGGGACGTGAGGTCGAGGGGGTCCGAGGACGCCCCGGCTCCGGCCCCGCTGGGAGCGGGCGTGCTGTTCGCGGCGGCCGCCTCGGCGGAGAGGATCGGCGCGTTGACGGTGTCCGGGTAGTCGGGGAAGAGCTCGTCGACACGTCCCACGTCGCGGACCGTGGCGAGGGACTGCGCCCGGGCCAGCTCGTCGTCGTAGTTGCCGCGCAGGTCCCAGGCCATCGCCTTGAGCCAGGCGAGGGAGTCGACGGGGTCCCAGCGCTCCGGGTCCTCGACGGAGACCTGCAGACCGAGCACGGAGTACTCGACGGCGATCTGCGAGGTCGAGCGCTCGGCGAGATACGCGTTGACGCCGTCGGCGTAGGCCTGGAGGTAGTTCTTGGTGTCGGAGTCGAGGATCTCCCACTCCTGCTCGGCGACCTCGCGCCACCCGAAGGTGCGGATCACCTTGTCCGCCTCGAGGGCGTCGGCGTTCTCGCCCACCAGCTCCGAGAGCCGACCCGCGGTGACGTGACGTCGGTAGTCCATCTCAAAGAACCTGTCCTGAGCCTGCACGTAGCCCTGGGCCATGAAGAGGTCCGCTGCCGTCGAGGCGTAGATGTCCGGGACACCCTGCGCGTCGCGGTGCACGGTGACTGGCGCGGAGAGACCGGCGACGCTCAGCTCGCCCGAGGTGGTCGGCAGGGGTCGCCGGACCAGCACAGCGGTGGTGACGACCGTCGCCACGAGGGCGACGACGAGCAGGAGGGCGAGGGCGACGAGGGAACGGCGGAGAGCGACATGACGAGAGGGCACGGTGCGAGGTTACGTGCTCGGCCCGACACCCGCCCCCGGCGGGCGAGATCGTTACCTGGCGGGTGTGCCGGAGCCCACTTCCAGGTGCGGCGGCGGAGACGTATGATTAGCACTCGGTCGACCCGAGTGCTAGAACGGGCAACGCGTCGCAGCCTGCACGTCGGGTCGCGTCCCTCCTGCCCGGCCCGCGCGGGAGACCGATCCCTACCCGGGTGCGCCGGTGCGCCCGACCCCCTACAGGTTCTCGAGGAGATCTCCGTGCCCCTCTACGCGTACACGTGCACCGCGTGCGGCCACAGCTTCGACATCCACCAGTCCTTCGCCGAGGACGCGCTGACAGTCTGCCCCGAGTGCGAGGGCCGTCTGCGCAAGGTGTTCTCCCCCGTCGGCGTGGTCTTCAAGGGCTCCGGCTTCTACCGCACGGACAACAGCTCGAAGAAGTCCTCGGGCTCGTCCTCGGGCTCGTCGAAGCCCGCCTCGGCCTCGAGCAGCACGAGCTCGTCGAGCGACAGTTCGAGCACGTCGGCCTCGTCCTCGAGCACCTCGGGCTCGTCCAGCTCGTCTGGCTCGTCCAGCGCCTCGGGGTCGTCCAGCTCGTCGAAGGCCTCGACGTCGTCAGGCTCCTCCGGCTCCTGACTCAGCACAGTCTCCGCGCACGGCCGTCGTCCCCAGGGGCGGCGGCCGTCGTCGTGTCCACAGGCGGCTCGGATCCGGCACCGGCACGGTCTGAGGATCCCTAGCGTGCAGGCATGCGCACACAGTCCCGCACACCCGACCGGGTCAGTCCTCGGGGCAGGCCGGCACCTGACCTGCCCGACCGTGCCACCGCGCGCTCTCGCCCACTGACCCATCGCACCGACCGCTCCGACAGCTCCGGCCGCTCCGGTCCCGGCGGACGACGAACCGAACGCGCCGGGGCCAGCTCGTCGCTCGTGGCCCGCCCAGGGGCGCTGGTCCCTCCGCGGGTGCGGCGTCGAGCGCGGGCTCTGCTGTGGCGGCACAGGTTCGTCGTCGCCGCACTGCTCGTCGGGCTCGCCGCAGCCGTGGTCGTCCACAGGCTCGCTCCTCCCCCCGAGCCGCGGCAGGCCGTGGTCGTCGCGGCCTCCACGCTGCCCGCCGGCACGACGCTCGGCGCCGCGGACCTGCGGACGGTCGACCTCCCCCTCGACGTGGTCGCCGAGGGATGGCACTCGGACCGCTCCGCCGTCGTGGGTCGCACCCTCGCGCTCGACGTCCCCGAAGGCACGATCCTCGGGGCTCCGCTGCTGGTCGACGAGGCTGCGACGGGACCACCGGGCACCGTCGTGGCAGGGGTGCGCCTGGCCGAGCCGGCACTGGTCGCGGTGCTGTCGCCAGGGATGCACGTCGACCTGCTCGCGGCAGCCCCGACACTGGACGGTGCCGAGGGCGCGTCCGCCGCCCCGGCGACGACCCTCGCCGTGAGGGCGCTCGTCCTGCCTCAGCCAGCCAGCGCTGCAGACGACGGAGACGGGATCCTCGGTTCGGCAGGGAGCGCCGGTGACGCGGCCGAGCTGGTGCTCGTCGCGGTCACACCCGACGAGGCCTCGCTGCTCGCGAACGTCGCCGGACGCCAGGCCGTGTCCGCAGTGGTCGTGCGATGATCTTGTCGTCAATCGTCACCTCTGGAAGTGGGGATCCATGAAGAACGTCGCGAACGGCTTCAAAGAATTCATCATGCGCGGCAACGCCATCGACCTGGCCGTCGGTGTCATCATCGGTGCGGCATTCGGTGCCGTGGTCAACGCGATCGTCGACAACCTGCTCACACCGCTGATCGCCGCGATCTTCAGCGAGCCGAACCTCGACTCGGTCATGACCTTCGAGATCAACGACGCCGTGTTCAGCATCGGTACCGTGCTCACAGCGCTGATCAACCTGTTCTTCATCGCGCTCGCGCTGTACTTCTGCGTGGTCCTGCCGCTCAACCACCTGCAGAAGCTCCGCAAGAAGGGCGTCATCGAGGAGCCGGAGGGCCCGTCGGAAGACGTCCTCATCCTCACGCAGATCCGCGACCTGCTGCTCGCCCAGAACGGTGGCCCGGCGCTCGGCACCTCGTCCGCGCCGTCCACCCCGGACGCCCCGACCACGAAGCCGCCGGTCCCGCCCGTCGCCTGACGCAGGCCCGCCCGAGCGACACCCGGTCCCCACAACGCGAGAGGCCGCAGCACCCCACGGTGCTGCGGCCTCTCGCGTACGGAATCCTCCACGTGCGTCGTGCTTCGCGTGCCGGGCCTGCTCGCGCGCCCGACCTCGTCGCTGCTGCGACCTCGCGCAGTCTCGGCCCCTGGCGTGCTGCAGCACCGCGGGCGCGACCTGAGATCACCAGTGCGGCGGCACGTCCCGACGCAGCCGGTCGTCGTTGGCGTCGTCAGCCGACCCGTTGCCGGTGACCTCGTCGGCCCAGCCAGACGAGGTCTCGTCCGCGCTCAGCCCTGCGACAGCCTCACGCTCGGGCCCCTTCCGGACCACCCGGCGGTGCCCACGTCGACGCGGTGTCTCGGGAGCGCCAGCAGGATCAGCCCCCTCGCGCTGCACCACCGAGGCCGGTCGCTCCGGAGCAGAATGCCCCGGGCCAGGGCGGCCGCCGTCCGGCGCGCCGCCCTCTCCCGGGGTCACAGGCCCAGTGTCCGGCGCACCGCGCTCGACACGGCGATGTCCACGCGGTTGCTCCTGCGGACGATCCCCAGCTCGGAGCGCACCTGCGCTGCGAGCTCGTCGGCGTCGCGCGGGAGGCCGTCGGTCATGATCCACCGGGCCAGCTCGTCGAGGTCGTCGTCGCCGTAGGCGGCGATGGGCAGCCCGGGCTCGACGTCGGGTCGGCTCGCGCGGCGGACCGCCTCGCGCGGCTGCGGCACGTCCCCCTCGGTGAGCAGAGGAGCGGTGACCACGGGGACAGGCGCCGACGGGTCGACAACCTCTCCGGCAAGACCGTCAGCGTCGGCGAGCCCTGCGATGTCTCCGGCGTCGTCGAGACCGACCAGCGGGATCGCCCCGGTCACCGGCATGCGGGCCGCGCGGCGGCGCGCCTCGATGTCCAGGACGGTCTCGCGGATCCGCATGGCCTGACCCTCGGGGTCGAGGAACAGCGAGACGGACCACACCTGGACCACAGACCAGCCCAGACGTTCCAGCCGCTCGGCGCGCTGGCGGTCCCGGACGCGGATGCTCGTCTCTGCCGTGTAGTCGGCGTCGTCGGTGAGGACGGCGACGAGCAGCTCGTCGGGCAGGTCGGGGTGGCCGACCACGAGCGGGATGTGCTCGCCGTCGGCGGCGCCGTGGTGCGTCTCGACCGTGAGCCCTGCGCGGAACAGTCGCTCCGCGAGGTCCAGGACGAGGCGGTCCGGGTCGGGCTGACCCTCGATGAACCGACCGACGTCGTGCACAGGGCTGGCCGACCGCTGCTCCGCGAAGTCGAGGAGCGAGCCGAGCAGCTGGGCTCCCGCGCCGCGCAGGCGCTCGGGGTCGAGGTCCTCGGCCCCGAAGCACGAGACGACCGTGAGGCGGCGTCGTGTCGAGCCGATCGCGTTGAGGAGCAGGGAGTCTCCGGTGGGCCCGGACACGTCGCCGAAGTTGTGCAGCACCCGGCCGTGCGGGGTCCGACCGAAGCCGACCGAGAAGATCACGGCCTCGCGGCTCAGCCCGGCGACAGACTGCAGGTCGGAGACGACCACGGGCTCACGGCGCGAGGGGTCGAAGAACGGGCCGAGGGCCGCGTTCTGGCGCACCTGCCCGAGGATCGCCTCGCGGATGCGGTCGGCGTGCGCGCGCGACCCGGTGATGATCCCGAGGGACTCGTCGGGACGGTCGAGGGCGTGCATGATCGCGAGCTCGACCACCCGGTCGACCTCGGTCTGCGTGGACTCGACAGCACCCGACACGGGGTCGGGCATGCCGACGCCGTCGACGGTCTCGAAGAAGACCAGACGCTCCTGGGAGGGCAGCGGCATCGGGTGCAGGACACCCGCGTAGCCGTGCTGCGACAAGAACTGCGTGAGCTCGGGGTCGCGCCGCGAGGCGTCACCGGCGAGGCCGACCGTCGGCAGCAGCTCCGCGAGGCTGCGGACAGCCTGACCCGGCGCGCAGCGGGCGTCGCCCACCACGACGATCTGGCGGCCGCGGGCGATCGCCGACAGGACGGACTCGACGGGCAGGTGCTGCGCGGCATCGAGGATCACGAGGTCCACGGTGCGGTGCGCGGGGAGCACGTGCGGCACGAGGGTCGGTGTCGCGATCATGCAGGGGCGGAGCTTGCGCAGCACGTCGCCGTACTCGTCGGCCACGGTCCGCAGGCTCGTCAGCGACTCTTCCACGAGGAGCGCGAAGAGACCCTCGGCCTGCTCCCTGTTGTCGCGGAGCGCTCCGTGGATCTGCGCGACGGCAGCCGCGCGGATCGGGGTGGCGAGGGAGTCGACGTGCTCGCGGTCGAGGGTGCGGAAGGTCTCGGCGAGCGCCTCGATGCCCCGGCCGCCGACCTCGGCGACGTAGGGGTCCGCGGCGAGGATCTGCTCGAAGACCGAGCTCCACCAGGCGAGGTCGAGCTCGGCCTCGACCAGCCCGCGCTCGACGCGGCGGGCGGTGAGGTCGGTGAGCAGCGTGCCGAGCCCGTGAGCCGTGAGGCTGCGGACCAGACGGGTGCGCTCGGGCAACGAGGTGAGCGCCCCGCGGTCGTCGAGCAGACGCTGCAGGCGCTCGGTGAGGTCGCCGAGGGTCATCCCGGCGAGACCGGCACCTGCCGAGGTCGTCGCGAGGACGGCGTCGAGGGCTGTGAGGTCCTCGACCACGTCGCGGTAGGTCTGCTCGATGGCTGCGAGGCCCTCCGGCAGTCGCGGCCATCCGCCGGACGGGCAGTGCTCGGCCCAGGTCTGGCGCTGCGCCTGGACCTCGAGCAGCGCAGAGTGCAGGTCGGCGACGCGTGAGCCGGGACGGATCATGTCCTTCGCACGCTTGACGAGGCGGCGGCGGTGCAGCCCGCTCATCTCGACGTCGTGCTCGTTGCGCCACTGACGGCTCGCCGTCGCGGCGACCAGGTCGTCGGCGGTCCGCTCGAAGACCATCGGCTGGAAGACCTCGAGGGTCGTGCGCATGCCGGCGAGCATCTCGATCTGCTCGCCCCAGGCGGAGACCGTGCGGGCGGCCTGCAGCCCGGTGTCCTCGACCACGGCGTCCATCTGCCTGCGGAGGTCGGCGAGCGAGACGTCGAGCAGCCGGGTGATCCGGGCGACGGCGTCCTCGGCCGTGGCGTCGGTGTCGATGTCAGCCCCGTACCAGGGCGAGGTGCCCGGCTGGGCGGAGAACGCGTCGAGGGACGCGGCGCGGACCAGGTCGGCGCCGACCTCCTGGCGCACCGAGGCGATGCGCGCGAGCGTCGCGGCGTCGAGCCTGACCGTCGTGGCGGGGGTCGGTCGTTCGGAGGTGAGCCGGGCCAGTGCCTGGAGCGCGTCGTAGGCGGAGATGTCCCACGGAGCACGCAGCTGGTGCAGGCCGTCGATCATCCGGGTGAGCCTGGACCGGGTCTCCACGAGGGCGAGGCGGGTGTCGGCGATGCGCGCGGCGTCGACAGTCGGCGCCTCGAGGGTCATGGCACCGAGCAGGCGGCGCGACACCGAGGTGCGCCAGCTGGGGCTCGGGGTGACGTCGAGGACCAGGTCCCCGAGACCGAGGTCCTCCAGGCGCGCGGTGAGCGCGTCGGCGGCGCGACGGTGGCCGGGGACGTACAGGACGCTGCGGCCGATGGCTGCTGCCTCCGCGACCACCGCTGCGACGGCGCCTGTGGCGTCGGCGCCCACGGGGGCGTCGACGAAGAGGTGGCTGCCCGTGGCGAGCGCGTCCAGGACGTTGCGGCCCGAGGGGTCGAGGTCGCCGACACCACGCTCCATGTTGGGCTCGGCGTCGCCCGTGCGCAGCGCGGGCATCGAGGCGGCGAGCGAGTCGATGGCTCCCTGGTCCCCGGCGAGAGCGGCGATGACCTCGTGACGGTCCAGCCCGATGTTGAGGTCGTCGAGGTCGTCGACGAGCATCTGCCCGGGGTGGGCGAAGGTCCCGACGAGCAGCTTGTCGGTCATGGTGAAGTCGGCGAGCACCGCCGAGCCGAGGGCGTTGATGCGGTCGAGGGCGACGGCAGGGTCGAAGCCCGAGCCCGTGAAGGCACCGCGGGCGAGGGCGGCGGCGTCGAGCAGGGCTCCGCGGGAGCGCAGCGCCCGGGCCAGCACGGGGTTGATCTCGGCCGTGGGCTCGAGGGCGAGCTCGTAGTCGGTCTCCCCTCCCCCGCGGGCCTCGATCTCGATCGGGCGCAGCAGGACCGGGGCGCGGACCGTGCGGCCTGCAGCGCGGGAGGCCTCGGCCGCGGCGTCGTCGTAGACCCCACGGTCGGACCCGCCGGAGAAGGCGACACGGGCGAGCGCTGCGACGTCGTCGGAGGTCTCGTCGACCTCGTGCTCGGTCCAGGTCGCGAGCCCGATCGCCAGATACGTCGGAGCGATGCCGTAGCGCTCGGCCTGCTCCTGGGAGCGCTGGGCGACGGCGCGCGCGCGGCGGCGGGCGACGGGCAGCGAGCTGCCCTCGCGGAAGATGTTCGCCAGGCGGGTGCTGCGGCCGGCGAAGAGCTGGGCGATGCCCGACGGGTGCGCGGCGGTGAGGTCGAGGACAGCGTCGCCGAGCAGACCGACGTCGGCGAGCGTCGAGCCGCCGGCCAGCGAGACCAGGGTCGAGCGCCAGCGGTCGATCGCGGCGGCGACGGTCTCGGCCGTGGTGGCAGGCTTGACGAGGGTGGGGACCGTGCGCATGGCACGCGTCTCGGCGTTCGCGTCGGCGTCGCCGTGGACCGCGCCGGAGGCGGACTGGTCCGTGCTGGTCATGTCAGGGGTTCTCTCGCTGGACGGGTCGTGAGGCGCAGCCGGGCTCGGGTCGTGGTCGGAGCGGGCCCTGTCGGTCCCCGCCGTCCTGTCGCGATCGGGAGCTGTCACCCCAGCACGGTATCTGGCCGGGACGGCGTTCGTGGCCTGACGCGCCGACGACGAGGGCCACGACGGGCCCGGGCGCTGCTGGAAGGGGTTGTCCGGCACCTCGACGGAGCGGTGACCTGGCCGTCCGTGACCGGGCTGAGCGCGGCGGGAAGGGCGGGGTGCGTCCGGAGAAAAAGGAACAGTGCGTGCCGCGCAGGGGGCAGGCGGCACGCACTGTCAGGGACAACTATGCACTCGCCCAGATCGAGTGTCAACAGGGAAGTTGAATCTTCTTCCAGATCGGTTCGACGGGCTGTTCGCCGCGGTGCGTGGGCGAGGGTCTCACCTGCGGTTCTGCGCTCCGGGGCCCTGCCGGGACCACGTGCGAGAGCGCCTGTCGTGACCCTGGTCACCCACGCGCCCACTCTCGCCAGCCGCTCCTCACCGCAGCCCGCCAGGCCACGACCACCCACCCGCACGCCCACAGGTCCCCACCTCGAGGTCGCACGGTTCACACCCAGGTCGTACGTCAGGCACCGAAGTCGTACGGACACGCCGTCCTGACGCCCCTAGCCCGGAGATCTGGCGTGTCCGTGCGACCTCGCGAGAGCTGCGACGACCTCGTCGGTGTCCTGGCGACCTCGTGGAGAGACGGACGTCTGGGGAGGGGCACCGCGACTCTGGTTGCCGGCCGTGGCAGGGATCACGGGCGACTGTCAGGTAGCCTTGTCTCGCTCTCGCGCCCGTAGCTCAGGGGATAGAGCACCGCTCTCCTAAAGCGGGTGTCGGCAGTTCGAATCTGCCCGGGCGCACCAGTTCTCCCCTGTCTCGGCGTGCACCAGCGCGAGACCAGCGGCGCCCCAGGGCGTCAGACCTTCTTCACCACGCTCGACTTGAGCTGCATCGGACCGAAGCCGTCGACCTTGCAGTCGATGTCGTGGTCGCCCACCCCGTCGACGAGCCTGATGCCGCGCACCTTGGTGCCGACCTTGATGGCGGTCGCGCTGCCCTTGACCTTGAGGTCTTTGACGACGGTGACGGTGTCGCCGTCCTGCAGCACGTTGCCGACGGCGTCGCGGATCTCGCGCGGGCCGTCAGACGCCTCGGCCGGGTCTCCCTCAGCGGGCTCCCACTCGTGGGCGCACTCGGGGCAGACGAGCAGCGCACCCATCTCGTAGGTGTAGACGGAGGAGCACTCGGGGCACGGGGGCAGGGTGTCGGTCACGGCCGCAACCCTACCGATCTCCGGGAGGCGCCCGTACCCCCCGGGCGGCCCCGACCAGGCGGGCTGCTAGATCGCCCGATCCCCAGGCCCAGCACGATGGCGGAAGGCAGTCGACTGCGGGCGATGGCGCACAACGAGCGAGGAGCCTCCCGCCCGGGCCCCGCCCCCACGCACAGAGGGGCCGGGCCCGCCGGACCCGACCCCTCTCGACTGCGGCGTGCCGCTAGCGCTTGCCCACGGTCGCAGGCTCGGCTGCGACGTCCTCGTGCGAGGCGAGGCCGTAGTCGACGTCCTTCGTCTCCTTGGACAGGATCACCGCGACGAGGGTGAGGACCGCAGCCCCTGACAGGTAGAGCCCCACGAGCCAGGTGTCACCGTCTGCCTGGGCCCAGAGCGCGACCGCGACGATCGGCGCGAGCGCAGCGCCCAGGATCGAGCTCACGTTGTAGGCGATGGCGGACCCTGTGTACCGGACGTTGGTCGGGAACAGCTCGGGGAGCAGCGCACCCATCGGCCCGAAGGTCACGCCCATGAGCGTGAAGCCGAGGATGAGGAAGGCCTGGACGAGGCCCCCCGTGAAGGCGGCGTCGGCGCGGGGAACCAGGAACAGGTGGAAGGTCAGCCCGAAGACCACGATGAGGCTCGACACCCCGATGAGCAGCCGGCGACGTCCGATGAGGTCGGCGACGGGCCCGGAGATCAGCGTGAACAGCCCGAAGAAGATCACGCCGATGATCTGCATGATGACGAAGTGCACGTACGGGATGCCCAGACCTGCGGGGTCGGCGTCAGCAGCCTTGGTGCCGTAGGTGAGCGTGAAGCTGGTCATGAGGTAGAAGAGCACGTAGGTCGCGAGCATGATGAACGTGCCGAGGACCAGCTGGCGCCAGTGGAACCTGAACACCGTGGCGAGGGGCGTCTTGGTGATCGCACCCTTCTTCTCGGCCGTGACGAAGGCCTCGGACTCGACGAGCTTGAGCCGCACCCACAGACCGATGATCACCATGACGGCCGAGAACAGGAACGGGATGCGCCAGCCCCACGAGAGGAAGGCCTCCGACTGCAGGAGCGAGTCCTCGGGGTGCGGCAGCACGGCGTTGATGGTGAGGAACAGCCCGTTGGCGATGATGAAGCCGATGGGCGCGCCGAGCTGCGGGAAGGTCCCGTACCAGGCGCGCTTGTTCGCGGGGGCGTTCTCGGTCGCGACGAGCGCGGCGCCGGACCACTCGCCACCGAGCGCGAAGCCCTGCGCGAGGCGCAGGACGAGCAGCAGGACGGGCGCCGCGACACCGATCGAGTCGAAGGTGGGCAGCGTGCCGATGAGGAAGGTCGCGATCCCCATGGTGAGCAGCGAGATGACCAGGGTCGTCTTGCGGCCCTTCTTGTCGCCGAGGTGGCCGAACACGATCGCGCCGACGGGCCGCGCGACCATCGCCGCGCCGAAGACGGCGAAGGAGGCGAGGAGCGCCGTGGTGTCGTTGCCCGTGGGGAAGAACAACGTCGGGAAGACGAGGACTGCCGCGGTCGCGTAGACGTAGAAGTCGTAGAACTCGATCGTCGTGCCGACGAGGCTCGCGGTGATGACCCTCCCGCGGGAGTTCAGCGGTCGGACGGGTGCTGCTGTGGTGGACATGTGGTGCTCCGGTCGGTGGGCGCTCACGTGCGAGGCGTCGTTCGCGGACGGGCGTCCGGGCGGCGGCGCGCTGGCACTGGAGGCTGCAGCGCGGGGCCGGGGGAACAAGAGGCCGTGCTCGACACGTCGGTGACGGTACCGAGGAACCGTAGTCCTGTCTCACCATGAGGCCAGAGCGCCTCCAGCATCTGGACACGCGGGCTGGGTCAGGCCGCTCGGCAGCCGATCGCCGCGTCACGCTCCGCCCTGGGCGGACACCCCGGGCGCGACGGCCGAGCCGGTGGAAGAATCACCAGATGACCCAGGACACCAACCCCGCACCCGGCACAGTCTCCCCCGCACCCCAGCCCGGCACGCAGCCGGCACTCTGGGTCGAGCGGACCGGCGGTCGCCGGTACGTCGGCCGCAGCGCCCGCGGAGGCGAGGTGCAGCTCGGCGGTCTCGACGTCGAGGGCACCTTCACCCCCGGCGAGCTCCTCAAGATCGCCCTCGCCGCCTGCACAGGCTTCGCCTCGGACGTCACCCTCGCGCGTCGCCTCGGCGACGACTACGCGGCCACCGTGCACGTCGCAGGTGTCTCGGATCCCGAGGAAGACCGCTACCCGGTGCTCACCGAACGTCTCGAGCTCGACCTGTCCGGCCTCGACGACGAGGCCCGCGAGCGCCTGCTGACCGTCGTCAACCGCGCGGTCGACGCGTCCTGCACCGTCGGTCGCACGCTCAAGGCCGGCGCGACCGTCGAGCTGACCATCGCCTCGGTGTCGACGACCGAATGATCTCGGGTGGCGCGGCCCTGGGCAGGGTCGCGCCAGCTCCACCCGGCCGCCCCACCCCCGCTGGCCGACCCACGACGAACCGCAAGGAGCCACTGTGACCCAGAAGCTGTCCTTCGCCCGGACCCCGCTGATCGACGCCGCCCTCGACCAGGCGATCACCCTGCCGTCCTCGACCGTTCGGGCGCACGTCGACAGCCTGCGCCGACGCAACCCCGAGGCGTCGCCCCAGCAGATCGTCACGCTGCTCACCAAGGAGTACTCGCTCGTGCTCCAGGGCGCGGGTGGCGCCGTGGGTGCTGCGGCGGCCTTCCCCGGGGTGGGCACGGGGGTGTCGATGATTCTCAGCGGTGGTGACGTCGCGACCTTCTTCAGCGCCTCGGCCGCCTACGCGCTGTGCGTGGCAGAGGTCCACGGGGTAGAGGCTGACGACCTCGACCGTCGCCGCGCGCTGCTGCTCGCCACGGTCCTCGGCGAGTCCGGCGCGAGGTCGGTCGAAGAGGTGTCCGGCAAGTCGGCGGCAGCCTGGGGCACCGCCCTGATGACGACCATGCCGAAGAGCACGATCCGGCAGGTCAACAAGGTGCTCACGCGGCGGTTCGTCAAGCGGCAGATCGCCAAGCAGACCTCGCTCATGATGGGCCGCGTCATCCCCTTCGGCATCGGTGCCGTCGTCGGCGTCGCGGGTGGGCGGGCGCTCGCCCGCACGGTCGCCCACCAGGCGACCAAGGCCTTCGGCGAGCCGCCCGCGCACTTCGCGCGCGAGGTGGGCCCAGCCCGCTCGAAGGCCTCCAGCAAGGTCTACGAGTCCGTCGAGCCCGGCCGTGCCTCGAAGATCCCGCTGGTCGACCGCGCCCGACGGGCACGGATCGGCCGTGGGAGGTCGAGCGAGGTCGGCTCCGGCCGCACCTCCGGTACGGACGAGTCGTGACAGGCCGTCCGGCAGCGCACGACGCTGCAGCCGAGGGCCGAGGTCTGCGACGGGTGAGCGTCTCCCGGGAGCTGCCCGGGCAGCCCGGTGACGTCTTCGACCTGGTGGCCGACGTCCGCCACCACTCGCGGTGGATCCCGCTGACCTGGGGTTCGTTCCCCGTGGAACCATCGGGCCGTCCGCTCCCCGACGGCCCCCTGCCGTTGGGCGCTCGGTTCACCATGTACAGCCACCCGGGGATCGTCGACCGCATGGAGGTCGTCGGTCTCGAACGTCCCGCCGGCGACGCGCTGAGCGGCACCGAGCGCCACAGGCTCGTGCTGCGCAAGGCCGGACCGCTGCTCGAGGGGACGGCGGGCATCGACGTCGAGCCCGTCGACCATGCGACGAGCCTGGTCACCTGGTGGGAAGAGGTCTACCTCGCCGGACCGCTCCCGGCCCGCCTGACGTCCCCGCTCCTCGGGGTACCCCTCGGTCTCATGCTCCGCCTGGCACTGCACAGGGTGTCCCGCGAGCTCGACGCAGCCTGACCCCGGGCCTGCCCCGGGCCCCACAGGCGCCTCCCGTGACCGGCGAGGTCGCCCTCCCTAGGGCGAGGTCGCCCCTCTGACCTCGAGGTCGTACAGACACGCCAGAACAGCCCCGGATCGCCCGGTATTCGGCGTGTCCGTACGACCTCGCGCGCGAGCTCGGTCCTCAGGTGAGGGGTGGACCCGCGGAGCGCGAGGTGTTCCCGCGCGCTCTCGCAGGTCCGGGCGTAGTGTCGGCCATCACACAGACCGTGCGACGGCCGGCCGGGAGACCCTCCGGACGGCTCAGCGTCACCCCTCGCCACGAGCGACAGCCTGAGGAGCCCGCCGATGACCGCAGCCCACGCCCGCCGTTATCTCATGTGCCGTCCGGAGTACTTCACGGTGAGCTACGAGATCAACCCGTGGATGGACGTGAGCCGCCCGACGGACACGGCGCGCGCCGTGGAGCAGTGGGAGCGTCTGCGCGACGTGTACCTCGACCTCGGGCACACCGTCGACCTCGTCGAGCCCGTGCCGGGGCTCCCGGACATGGTCTACGCGGCGAACGGTGCGACTGTCGTCGACGGTGTCGTCTACAGCGCCCTGTTCACCCACCCCGAGCGTGCCCCCGAGGCCGCCGTCTACCTGCGGTGGTTCGCCGAGAACGGCTTCGAGGTGCACGACGCCCTCGAGCGCAACGAGGGCGAGGGCGACATCCTCACGGTCGGCCCCCTCTCCCTCGCCGGGACGGGCTTCCGCACCGACACGGCCGCGCACGCCGAGGCTGCGAGGCTCTGGGGCCGCGAGGTCGTGACCCTCGAGCTCGTCGACCCGCGGTTCTACCACCTCGACACCGCGCTCACAGTCCTCGAGGGCTCCGAGGGCGGCACCACCCCCGGCAAGGTCGCATACTACCCGGACGCCTTCTCGGCCGAGAGCCGCGCGGTCTTGGCGGACCTCTTCCCCGACGCCGTCCACGCCGCCGAGTCCGACGCGACGGTCCTCGGGCTCAACGCCGTCTCCGACGGCCACCACGTGATCCTCAACCCCGCCGCCACGCGCCTCCAGGCGCAGCTGAGCGAGCGCGGCTACGAACCGATCGGCGTCGACACGACCGAGCTGCTGCTCGGTGGAGGCGGCGCGAAGTGCTGCACGCTCGAGATCCGGGCGGCGGGCTGAGAGGAGCCGACCATGGACGGGACGCACGTCGAGACCAGAGACCACCTGGTGCACAACTACGCGCCGCTCCCGGTCACGGTCGCGCACGGCGAGGGCTCGTGGGTCACGGACACCGACGGTCGCCGGTACCTGGACCTGCTCTCCGGCTACTCGGCGCTCAACTTCGGGCACAGGCACCCGACCCTCGTGGCGGCTGCGGTCGAACAGCTCGGACGCGTGACGCTGACGTCGCGCGCCTTCGACAACGACCAGCTCGGCCCCTTCGCGGACGAGCTCTGCGCCCTGGTCGGCGACTCGCTCGCCCTCGAGGGCACCCACGCCGCGATGCTGCCGATGAACACCGGCGCAGAGGCCGTCGAGACCGCGGTCAAGGCGGTCCGCAAGTGGGGCCACAGGCGCGGGATCGCCGAGCCGACGATCATCGTCGCGCGCGACAACTTCCACGGGCGCACCACGACGGTCGTGTCCTTCTCGACCGACGACGAGGCCCGCGAGGGCTATGGCCCCTTCACCCCGGGCTTCCGCGTCGTCCCCTACGGAGACGCCGAGGCCGTCGCGGCGGCCGTCGACGAGACCACAGTCGCGGTGCTCATGGAGCCGATCCAGGGCGAGGCCGGTGTGGTCGTGCCCCCGCCAGGCTTCTGGGCCTCGCTGCGGACGGTCTGCGACGACGCCGGGATCTTGCTCGTCGCCGACGAGATCCAGTCCGGGCTCGGTCGCACAGGGACGACTCTCGCGTGCGAGCTCTGGAACGTCCGCCCCGACCTCGTGACCCTCGGCAAGGCGCTCGGTGGCGGGATCTTGCCTGTGAGCGCTGTCGTCGGACGCTCCGACGTCCTCGACGTCTTCACCCCGGGCACCCACGGCTCGACCTTCGGGGGCAACCCGCTCGCCTGCGCCGTGGGTCGCGCCGTCGTGAGGCTCCTCGACACCGGTGAGGTCCAGGAGCGTGCCGCGGAGCTCGGTGACCATCTCCAGCTGCGTCTGGACGAGATGGTCGAGTCCGAGCTGCTCACCGAGGTCCGGGGCGCGGGCCTGTGGGCCGGGGTCGACCTGCCGCCGACGTGGGAGTCGGGCCGAGAGCTCTGCCTCGCCCTGCGCGACGCGGGCGTGCTCGCCAAGGACACGCACGGCACCACGATCCGGCTCGCTCCCCCGCTGACCATCACCCTGGACGACCTCGATCTCGGTCTCGACAGGCTGCGGGACGTCCTCGCGACCCGCTGACCTGGACCCGCACAACTGCGCAAGAAAGAAGTAGCCGCCCCTCACAGCCGAGGCACAGGATGGTCGCCATGACCTCCTACGCGATCGAGGCTCACGGGCTCGTCAAGCACTTCGGCACGACGCGTGCGGTCGACGGCATCGACCTCGCCGTCCCCGCCGGCACCGTCTACGGTGTGCTCGGACCCAACGGAGCCGGCAAGACGACAGCCGTCCGCATGCTCGCCACCCTGCTGCGCCCCGACGCGGGCAGCGCGAGCATCTTGGGGCACGACATCCTCCGCGAGGCCGACACCGTCCGCAGCCTCGTCGGGCTCACGGGGCAGTACGCCTCGGTCGACGAAGACCTCACGGGCGCCGAGAACCTCATGGTGCTCGCGCGCCTCTACGGCTTCACGCGGGCTGCCGCTCGACGACGTGGGGCCGACCTGCTCGAGGCCTTCGACCTCACGGAGGCGGCCGGCAAGCAGGTCAAGACGTACTCGGGCGGCATGCGACGCCGGATCGACCTCGCGGCGAGCCTGGTCATGAGCCCGTCCGTGCTGTTCCTCGACGAACCCACCACCGGGCTCGACCCGCGCAGCCGCAACGACGTTTGGGACATCGTCCGGGTGCTCGTCGCCGACGGTGCCACCGTCCTGCTGACCACCCAGTACCTCGAAGAGGCCGACCAGCTCGCGAACCGCATCGCCGTGGTCGACCACGGGAAGGTGATCGCCGAGGGCACCGCCCCCGAGCTCAAGAGCTCTGTCGGCTCAGGCTCGGTCCAGCTGCGTCTCGCCGACCAGAGCCGCCGGGACGAGGCGGCGCGGATCGTCGCCGCGCTGCTCGGTGACCCGGAAGCCGTCTCGTTGTCCCCCGACCCGTCAGCGCTCTCGGCCCGCATCGACAGCAGCGCCGACGGCTCCGCGCAGGCGTACCAGATCCTCCCCCGCCTCCACGAGGCGGGGATCCACGTGCCCGAGTTCTCGCTCGGCCAGCCGAGCCTCGACGAGGTGTTCCTCGCCCTCACAGGTCAGCCGACCGACCCCACGAGCCCGGCAGACGCCGAGCAGCCCTCCGAGGAGGCCACCTCATGAGCACCACCGACAGCCCGACGACGTCGGCCACCACGCTGCGGTCCGCGGTATCCCTCGACAGCCGTCCCACTCGCCCCTCGGCGATCGAGAACACCCTGACCTTCGCCTGGCGGGCCCTGCTGAAGATCAAGCACGTGCCCGAGCAGCTGTTCGACGTCACGCTCACGCCGATCATCTTCACGCTGATGTTCACGTATCTCTTCGGCGGGGCGATCGCCGGCGACACCGCGACCTACCTGCGGTTCTTGCTGCCCGGCATCCTCGTCCAGACCGTCCTCATCATCACCGTGTACACGGGGTTCACACTTAACACGGACATCACCAAGGGCGTCTTCGACAGGTTCAGGTCGCTGCCCATCTGGCGTCCGGCCCCGATCGTCGGAGCACTGCTCGGCGACACCGTGCGCTACACGATCGCCTCGGTCATCACCATCGGCCTCGGGCTCGTCCTGGGCTACAGGCCGGACGGAGGGCTGCCCGGGACGCTGGCGGCCGTGGCGCTGCTGCTCGTCTTCGCCTTCTCGCTCAGCTGGATCTTCACCATCTTCGGCCTGCTGATGCGCACGCCCAACGCTGTCATGGGGGTCTCGATGCTCATCCTCATGCCGCTGACCTTCGCGTCGAACATCTTCGTCGACCCGGCGACCATGCCGTCGGCGCTGCGAGCTGTCGTGGACGTCAACCCGGTGACCCACCTCGTCACGGCCATCCGCGGGCTGATGGGTGGCACCGCCCAGTTCGGCGACGTCGTCTGGGTGCTCGTCGCCGCTGCGGCCCTCACCCTCGTGTTCGCGCCGATCACCATGCGGCTCTACCGCACCAAGAACTGAGCACCAGCCCAGCGCGAGGTCCGGTCGAGACGCCGTGCGGGGGCGGCCGGGCCGGACCTCTCGTCCGGCCGCGGGTCAGTCCGCGGGGATCTCGCAGTGCTTGTTGACGACCATCACGGGGCAGGTGGAGTGGTGCAGCACGGCCTGGCTCGTCGAGCCGAGGAGGAGACCTGCGAAGCCTCCCCGCCCTCGGGAGCCGACGACCAGGAGATCGCTCGCCTCGGAGAACTCGGTGAGCAGCTCGGCGCCGCTGCCGTCGAGCACGATGCGGCGCACGACGGTGCCGGGGTGCGCCGCCTCGGCCTTGTCGACGATCGAGTTCAGCGCGTCGGTGACGTCGGCGAGCACCTGCTCGTGGTCGATCGCTGCCGGCAGCCAGGCGAGCATGCCCGCGCCCGATCCAACAGGGACTCCCGCGACGGCGACGATCTCGGCACCCCAGAGGTTCGCCTGGTGGATCGCGGCGTGCAGAGCCCCGTAGGCCGACGGTGAGCCGTCGACCCCCACCACGACGCGCTTCATCGGGTGGGTCGGGACGCTCGCGTCGGGGTCGCCGCTGCCGCGGTAGGGCACCACGACGGTCGGGCAGTGCCCGTGCGCCGGGAGCGCCGAGGAGACCGTGCCGAGCAGGCGCTCTGCGAAGCCACCGCGCCCACGGGTGCCCACGACGGCGAGGGAGAAGTCCTTGGAGCGCTCGACGAGCACCCCGGCCGCGTCGCCGGCGGCGAGCTCGGTCGTCAGCGTGACGCCGGAGCGGGCTGCACGCTCACGGGCGTCGTCGAGCACCGAACGAGCGCCGTCCTGGATCGCGTTGTCGTCGAGCGCTGCGTACCCGCCGTCGAGGGAGGCCGCCGCGAAGGACGGGAGGGAGTACGAGCAGACCGCGGTGATCGGCTGACCTGATCTCGACGCGTGGGCGATGGCCCAGTCGAGCGCGTGGAGGCTCGAGACCGAGCCGTCGACACCGACGAGGATGGCATCTGAGTGCGACATGGCGTTCTCCTCCTGCATCACGGACAAGCGGCGGTGCTTGTCCCGTACATTACCCGCTCATGACGCTGAGAACACGTTCGGCGGCCCCGCGAGATTCACGAGCGTCGCGGACGCACGAGAGCCCGGACCGCAGTGCGGTCCGGGCTCTCGTGGCGAGGCGTCTGCCGAGGCAGGACGACGTGTCAGCCGATGCGGATGAACGTCGGGTTGGACTGCCAGATCTCACGGAACTGGATCGTCTTGCCGGGGCGCGGTGCGTCGATCTGCGAGTTGCCACCCGCGTAGATCGCGATGTGCCCGGGCGAGTAGATCAGGTCGCCAGGCTGGGCGTCGGCGCGGGACACGACGGTGCCGGCCGAGGCCTGGGCACCAGAGGTGCGCGGCAGGTTGATGCCGAGCTGGGCGAAGACGTACGAGGTGAAGCCCGAGCAGTCGAAGCCGTCGGGGGTGGTGCCACCCGAGACGTACGGCACGCCGACGTAGCGACCAGCGACGTCGAGGATGGCCGAGCCGCTCGCGGAGGCGGGGACCGGCGCTGCAGCCTCGACAGGAGCCTCGGCGGCGACCTCAGAGGTCGAATCCGTGGACTCGGTCTGCGTGTCAGCAGAGATCGAGGTGCGCTCGGCGGTGCGCGAGGCGGCTGCAGGAGCGCGGACGGGCTCCGGCTCCGGCTCGGGCTCGGGCGCCGGGGTGACGACCATGTCGGTCTGCTCGACGGTCCAGGAGGCGTCGGCGGCGACAGTCACGGCCGGAGCCGTGCTGAGCGCGGCACGAGCCTCGGCCTTGAGCGACGCGACGTCGACGGTCGCGACCGAGGCGTCAGAGGGGAGGGGGGCTGCCGAGGCAGAGGTGGCACCCATCAGGGAGACGATGAGGCCAGAGGACGCAGCCACGAGGGCCGTCCGGCGTCCGACGGTTGCTGCGTTCTCGCTGGCCACGGAGGCGATCGAGGTCAGCGGCGCCAAGGGACGCCGTGCCGCGCGGTGGCGGGCACGAGCAGTGCTAGTAGTCACAAGTTCTCTCCAGTACGCCTGCGAGGTCAGCTGTCGGGTTCGAGTAGGAGAACACTCGGCCTCACGACCGTCAGACGGTCGTGGGGCTTCACCCCAAGGACGCTGCGAGCAGCGCCCAGATTTGGGTCCCCCGTCCCTGCCATGCGGGTTGTCGGCGGCTCATGCAGTGGCAGGGTTAGGCGATCTGCACGAGCGCGTCTTCGGCATGACTGCCTATGACGCTCCACGAAGGTACAACAGGTTTTCAGCA
Organism: Sanguibacter inulinus; assembly: GCF_013415325.1. Classification (GTDB taxonomy): domain Bacteria; phylum Actinomycetota; class Actinomycetes; order Actinomycetales; family Cellulomonadaceae; genus Sanguibacter; species Sanguibacter inulinus. The sequence continues at coordinate 37,846 of NZ_JACBYE010000025.1, forward strand.
AATGTCACGCTCAGGTCACGAGAAATATTGTGACCCAGGTCTCACTCTGAGACGAAGATGTGGCGCGAGACCTCTTCGGGGAGGTCGAGCACCAGGTCAGCGCCTTCTGAGGTCACCGAGATACCGATGCCGGACTCCGTCCGGCCGACTGTGATCTGCCCCCCAGGGACGACCCCGCTGCCTGCGAGACGCTCCAGGAGCTCGATGTCGGTCTGCAGGGGCTCGCCCAGGCGGGCCACGGTGGCCTCGAAGGACTCGTCGGGGTGAGCCGTGACGGCCGCCTTGAGCGAGACCACGCCGTCGAGGAACCCGACCGCTGCGGCACCCTCGCCGAGCTCGACCAGACCCGGGATCGGGTTCCCGTACGGCGAGAAGTGCGGGTGGTCGAGGAGGTCGACGAGGCGCTTCTCTACGCGGTCGCTCATCACGTGCTCCCAGCGGCAGGCCTCTTCGTGGACGAAGGCCCAGTCGAGACCGATGACGTCGGTGAGCAGCCGTTCGGCCAGCCTGTGCTTGCGCATGACGCGCATGGCCTTGGTCTGGCCGACCTCGGTGAGCTCGAGGTGACGGTCGCCGCTGACGACGACGAGACCGTCGCGCTCCATGCGGGCGACGGTCTGCGAGACCGTCGGCCCCGAGTGCCCCAGACGCTCCGCGATGCGCGCCCGCAGCGGGACGATGCCCTCTTCGGCCAGCTCGTAGATGGTCCGCAGGTACATCTCGGTGGTGTCGATCAGGTCGCTCACGCGTTCCTCCAGTGCGTCAGGTGGCGCCGGACGACCCCGACGGGCTCCGAGGAGCCCGTCGAGAGGCACAGGGGTGCCGGCCGGAGCCGCTCAGGGCCCCGTCGCATCGTCCACACGTCTTCTCCGGACAGCCTATCTCGCCCTGCGCAGGCGCGGGGCGGGGGCCCTGACCGGGGGCTAAGGTGGGCCTCGTGACCGCCATGCCCAGCATCCCCGCCGCCCTCCTGCCCGCCGACGGCCGCTTCGGGAGCGGCCCGGGGAAGGTCCGCGACGCGCAGCTCGACGCGCTCGCCTCGACCGGCCGGACGTTGCTCGGCACGTCCCACAGGCAGCCCCCTGTCAAAGACCTCGTGGGCCGGGTGCGGTCCGGCCTCGCCGAGCTCTTCGACGTGCCCGAGGGCTACGAGGTCGTCCTCGGCAACGGCGGGTCGACAGCCTTCTGGGACGCCGCGACCTTCTCGCTCGTGCGCGACCGCGCGGCGCACGGTGTGTTCGGCGAGTTCGGCGGCAAGTTCGCCGCCGCCACGACAGCAGCACCGTTCCTCGAGAGGTCGGCCGTGACCACCGGGGCACCGGGGACCGTGGCGCTGCCCGTCGCGGTCGACGACGCCGACGTCTACGCCTGGGCTCACAACGAGACGTCCACCGGTGCGATGGCACCTGTCCGGCGCATCGCCGGGGCGGCGGCCGACGCGCTCACGGTCATCGACGCGACCTCCGGAGCGGGAGGCCTGCCCGTCGACATCGCCGAGACCGACGTCTACTACTTCGCCCCGCAGAAGTCCTTCGCCTCCGACGGCGGGCTCTGGCTCGCGGTGGTCTCCCCCGCAGCCGTGGAGCGCATCGGCCAGATCGCGACGCGCGGTCGGTGGATCCCGGAGTTCTTGTCCCTGCAGACGGCACTGACGAACTCACGGGCCAACCAGACTCTCAACACCCCGGCGATCGCGACGCTGTTCCTGCTCGGTGAGCAGGTGCGGTGGATGCTCGACCAGGGGGGTCTCGACTGGGCTGCGGCGCGGACGGCCGAGTCAGCAGCACACCTCTACTCGTGGGCGGAGAGCCGCGAGTGGGCGACCCCCTTCGTGGCCGACCCTGCCGACCGCTCGACCGTCGTGGGCACGATCGACCTCGACGAGAGCATCGACGCCGCAGCGATCGCGCGGACGCTCCGCGAGCACGGGGTCGTCGACGTCGACCCGTACCGCAAGCTCGGCCGCAACCAGCTGCGCGTCGCGATGTTCCCCTCCGTCGACCCCTCCGACGTCCAGGCCCTCACAGCCTGCGTCGACCACCTGGTCGAGCACAGCGCCTGAGCCCCACCTGCCGGGACGTCGACCGTCAGGTCGCGGTCGTGCGGTCTTTCGCCTCTTGGACGCCGAGGTCGTCGGCGACGTCGCGGCGGGCATGGGCCTCGTCTGCGGGTCTGTGGACGGCGTCGGCCGAGGGTGCGTAGGTGACCTCGACGTGGGGGCGGTGGAACACCTGGTAGGTGACGGTGTAGTCCCAGTTCTTCTTGGTCCACAGCGCGGCACCTGCGGCCACGAGCAGCGCGGTGATCGAGCCGATGCCGATCGCCCAGCGGGCACCGTAGGTCTCCGCGATCCACCCGACCACGGGCGAGCCGATCGGCGTGGCCCCGAGGAAGACCATCATGTAGAGCGCCATGACCCGGCCGCGCATCTGCGGCTCGGTCGACATCTGGATGGTCGAGTTCGCGGCCGTGAGCATGGTCAGGCTCGAGAACCCGACGGGGATGCTCATCAGCGCGTAGGTCCAGTAGGTCGGCATGATCGCCATCAGACCTGTCGAGACACCGAAGGCGAAGGCCGACCCGATGACGAGCCTCACCCGGGGACGCTCGCGGCGGGCAGCGAGGAGCGCACCGGCCAGGGACCCGATCGCGAGGATGGACCCGAGGATCCCGTACTCCCCCGCACCCTTGCCGAACTCTGCCGTCGCCATGACGGCCGAGGTCAGCTGGAAGTTCAGGCCGAAGGTCGACACGACGCAGACCACGCACATGATGACGACGATGTCGCTGCGGTTGCGCACGTACCTGACGCCCTCGCGGATCTGCCCCTTGGCCCGTGGGGCCACAGGCAGCCTGTTGAGCTCGCTCACGCGCATGCGGGTCATCGCGACGATCACCGCGGCGAAGGTCAGCCCGTTGATGATGAACATCCACCCCGGGCCGAAGGCGGCGATCAGCAGACCGGCCGCACCAGGACCGACGAGGCGCGCGGCGTTGAAGCCTGCGGAGTTGAGGCCCACGGCATTGGAGAGCTTCTCCTTGGGCACCATCTCGGCGACGAAGGTCTGACGCACAGGGTTGTCGATCGCCGTGACACAGCCGAGGAGCGCCGCGAAGACGTACACGTGCCAGAGCTCGGCGTGACCTGAGAGCACGAGCGCGCCGAGGGCGAGGGCGAGCACGCCGAGGGCAGTCTGCGTGATGATCAGCAGCTTGCGGCGGTCGACGCGGTCGGCGAGCACACCGGCCCACGCCGAGAGCGCGAGGACGGGCAGGAACTGCAGCGCGGTGACGATGCCGACGGCGGTCCCCGAGTTGTCGGTGAGGACCGTGAGCACGAGCCAGTCCTGGGCCACGCGCTGCATCCAGGTCCCGACGTTCGCCACGAGGGCGGCGCTGAACCAGAGTCTGTAGTTGTAGTACCTCAGGGAGGCGAAGGTAGGGCTCATCGACTGGCGATCCTCACGAGCAGCTCGCTCGCCGCTGCGAGCGTCTGCCGTTCTTCGGGGGTCAGCTGACCCAGGTTCTTGGTCAACCAGGCCTCGCGGCGTCGCCTGGTCTCTCTCACTTCGTCGCGGCCCGTCGTCGTCAGCTCGACGAGGACGAGCCTCTTGTCGGTCTCGTGCCCGACCTTGGTCACGAGTCCTAGCTCGGCGAGCGCGTTGACGGTGCGCGTCATCGACGGCGGGCGGATGTGCTCGTGGTCGGCGAGCGCGCCGGGCGTCATCGGGCCGTGCTTGTAGATCGTGGTGAGGACTGCGAACTGTCCCTCGGGGAGGTCGGCCTCACCGCGCTGGCTCCGGAGTCGTCGGGAGATCCTGGTCAGCGCCACGCGGAGCTGGCCTCCGAGGGTCCCGGGGGCACAGGCGTCAGGTGTTGTCACTGTCCTTACCCTAACTCATTACCCTAGGTAATGAAAGGGTCTGAGGGTGCGACGACGCCCCCGGACGGCTGGCCTGATCGGCCGCCTGGCAGACCTGGTCGGGTGCGCCGCTCGGCGCAGCGCGTCAGGGCACGTAGGCGACGACGACCTGCCCGTCGCCCTCGAGCGTCATGTGACCCGCGTCGTGCGGGACGAAGACCGACTCGCCGCGGTCGAGCGTCGCGACAGGGCCGAGCGGCCCCGAGAGCGTGAGCCGCCCGTCGAGGCACAGGACGATGCGCGGGCCGTCGTGCGTGACGAGCGCACTCCCGCTCACCGCCCCGAACAGCAGGGAGAACTCCGGGACGGGCGCCCTGTACGCGGTCAGCCCGCCAGGCTCGGCGCGCAGGACCGGCCGCTGAGGCGGTCGCGGCGCGTAGCTCGCGCAGGACATCAGCTCCTCGACGTCCACGCGCTTGGTGGTCAGCCCGGCGCGCAGCACGTTGTCCGAGCTCGCCATCACCTCGACACCGACACCGGTCAGGTAGGCGTGGACCTCCCCCGCGGCGAGGAAGACGGCCTCACCCGGAGCCAGGGAGACCCTGTTGAGCATGATCGAGACGAGCGCGCCGGGGTCGGCGGGGAACCAGCCGTCGAGGTCGAGCACGGTCTGGTCGGCCCGGGACGTCGAGAGCCCGGCGTCGATCCGGGCGCGCACGGAGGCCACGGTGCGGGCGAGGTCGTCGGTGCAGTCCACGTCGCGGGCCGAGAGCGCGACCTCGAATGCTGCGCGGACGCCGTCGGCGTCCGGAGACGCCCGCAGGGCCTCGCGCATCCTGGCGACGAAGTCTCCGTCGAGGCCCTCGAGCAGGGCCAGGGTGCGCGCCGGCCGACGGAAGCCGCACAGCCCCTCGAAGGGGGTGAGCGCGAGGAGCATCTCGGGCTTGTGCTGGTCGTCCTTGTAGTTGCGCGACGGCGCGTCGAGCGCGATCCCCGCAGCGGTCTCCCGGCGGAAGCCTGCCCGGGCGACGTGCGGGTGCGGGTGCACCTGGAGGGACAACGAGGACTCGGCGGCCAAGATCTTCAGCAAGAAGGGCAGCCGAGGACCGTAGGCCTCGACGACCGAGCGGCCGAGCATCGCGTCGGGCGACGACCTGACGAGGGCCGCGAGGTCGACGGTCTCAGCCTCGTCGCGCGCCGCCGCTCCGGCGACAGCCGTCGCGAGCGAGGGGGCGAGCGGGTGCGCACCGAGCCACATCTCGGCGACAGGCTGGCCGTCTGGCTCCGCACCCAGGAGCTCCGGGATCGCAGTCGGAGACCCCCACGCGTACCGCTGGAGCGTGTTGGTGAGGCGGAAGACGCGGCGGGGCGCTGGTCGAGCGAGTGCGAGAGCCCTGAAGGCACGTGCACGAGGTGCAGGCTGTGCGTGGTGCACGGCTCGGATCCGTGGGGCCGGCGGAGCCCGCCCGACCCTCCGGTCAGAAGACGCCGAGGGCGTCGCCGAGCGGGCCGCGGACGAAGTACAGGACGAAGAGCACCGCGGCGATCCACATGAGCGGGTGCACCTGGCGGACCTTGCCGACCGCGATGCGGATGACGACGAAGGTGATGAAGCCCGCGCCGATACCCGCCGTGATCGAGAAGGTGAAGGGCATGACGACGATCGTGAGGAACGCCGGGATGGCGAGCTCCATGTTCTTCCAGTCGATGCCGGTCACCTGCATGACCATGAGGAAGCCGACGACCACGAGGGCCGGTGTGGCAGCCTCGGACGGCACCATCTCGACGAGCGGGGCGAAGAGGGTGGCGAGCAGGAACGCGACACCTGTGACGACGGAGGCGAGACCCGTGCGGGCACCGTCACCGACACCCGCGGCGGACTCGACGTACCCGGTGTTGGACGAGACACCACCGGCACCACCGGCGATCGCGGCGACCGAGTCGACGACGAGGATCTGGCGCGTCTTGGGGATGTTGCCGTCCTTGTCGACGAGGCCGGCCTCGGAGCCGACGGCGACCATCGTGCCCATGGTGTCGAAGAAGTCGGCGAGCAGGAGGGAGAAGACGAGCAGGATGACGGCGACAGCGCCGATCTTCTCGAAGGAGCCGAAGAGCGAGAACTGGCCGAGGAGCGAGAAGTCGGGCCAGTCGATCACGCTGTCCGGGAGCTGCGGGACGTTGAGCTTCCAGCCGTGGGAGTTCAGGACGCCGTCGGCGCCGACCATCCCGCCGACCTTGGCGACGGCCTCGATGACCACGGCGACGACCGTGGACGCGATGATCGAGATGAGGATGGCGCCCTTGACCTTGCGGACCATGAGCACGATCGCGGTGAGCACACCGAAGACGAAGACGAGCAGCGGCCACCCGGCGACAGAACCGGCGACACCGAGCTCGACGGGCGTGCCGGAGCCCGGGCGCACGAAGCCGGCGTCGACCATGCCGACGAAGGCGATGAACAGGCCGATGCCGACGCTGATCGCGACCTTGAGCTCGGGCGGGACCGCGCGGAACACGGCCTCACGGAAGCCCGTGAGGACGAGCAGCAGGATGATGATGCCCTCGAGCACCACGATGCCCATCGCGTCGGCCCAGGTCATCTCGGGCAGCGAGGCGATCGAGTACGCGACGACGGCGTTGAGGCCCATGCCGGCCGCGAGCGCGAGCGGGAAGTTCGCGACGAGGCCCATGATGATCGACAGGACGCCGGCGATGAGTGCTGTCGCCGCGGCGATCATCGTGATGTTCGGCTCGTCGGTGCCGCCACCGAGCAGCTGGCCCGTGCCGTCCTGGACGTTGCCGAGGATGATCGGGTTGAGGACGATGATGTAGCTCATCGCGAAGAAGGTGACGAGGCCACCTCGGATCTCGGAGGTGAGCGAGGAGCCCCGCTCGGAGATCTTGAAGAATCGGTCGAGCGCGCCTGCGGGCGCGGCTGTGTCACGGGTTGTGCTGTTCGCCATGGGGACTAGTGTGCCCGACCGTCCGCCGCAGCCTCACCACGATCTCATCACACCCGCGACACACCCGGACCACCTAGGCTGAGGGCGTGCGCACCTTCTTCGACCTCTTCCTCCACCCGGAACGGCGCCGACCAGGCCCGCAGCCTCGTCAGGTCGACCTGCGCCGCGCAATCCTGGCGGGCATCGCTCTCTGGGCGGTGGCAGCTGCTGTGCTCGCCGTGGTGGGGCTCACGACAGACCTCTCGGTGCGGTCGAACCTCGTGGTCTGCGCGACGGGCGGGGGTCTCGGTCTGCTCGCCCTCGCGTGGGAGCAGAACAACCGCCGCCGCTACAGGGCCGTGGCCGAGACTGTCGACGTGGTCGACGGCACCGCAGCCCAGGACCGCACCCAAGACTGACCCGGTCCGGACGCGACCGGTGCGGTCACCTGGCCCCCCTGCCGTCAGACGCGCCGGGGGCCGGCCTCGAGCAGCACACGCAGCTCGTCCGCGAGCGCCTCGTCGGTCGGCCCGCTCCGCGCGACCGAGGCCACCACCCCGAGGAGGTCACCCGGGGTGTCGAGCCAGGCCCGCGGTGCCCGCTCGGAGACGAGCAGCCGCAGGAGCGCCTCGACCGCCCGGGCGTGCGGCGCCCAGTAGCCGCGCCCGGCAAAGCCGTCGCAGGCGACGATCCCGACGCCTGAGGCCGTGGTGATCTCGACGTCGAAGGCCGCTCCCTCGGGGTACCACTCGATGCCGATATTCCCGACGACGGCCGCGACGACGGTCGACAGCACCCCGGGATAGCGCCACCGGGTGGTCGGGGCGTCGATCTCAAGGGCCGCGAGGTCGCCCCACCGCACGAGGCCGCGCGGGACGCCGTCGTGGGCGCGGCCGTCGCCCGGGCTGTCAGCGGCGTCGAGGTCGTAGCCGTCGTCCGAACGCTCGTCGTAGTCGTAGCCGTCGTCGCGGTCGGCCCCGTAGGCGTCAGCGTCCTCGTGAGCGTCGTCGTCACGGTCTGCGGAGCGCTCGGCGTCGTCGTCCCCCTGACCGCTGATCGCCTGGATCCCGTCGGCGAGCAGGCGGACGTGCCGTCCGCCGGGGTCGCCGAGGCAGAGCACCCCGCCTCGGACGTTCGCGTACGCCACCCGCACAGACCGGCTCCTCGTCTCGTCGGACGTCCCTCGACCACGACCCTCAGGCATCCTGCCCCCGGCCCGCCGGACCATCGTGCCCCAGCCGGACGGGCTCCACAGCCCCAGGGACGCCGACGGCGGGCGTGCCGCAGGGTGTACCTGGGTCACGACCGCCGTCGTAGAGGGGCTCTGCCAAGCTCAGACCACCAGCACCGAGAGGTTCCCCGGTCCGTAGCCGGAGACGTCGCACTCGAGGTCGAGGCGCGGCACGTAGGCCAGCACCCAGCCTGCGACGTCGTTCGGCAGCGCAGCCTTGGGCGGGTGCACAGCGCTGAGCCGCAGGTGCGGGGCACCCTCGGCGTTGAACAGCGACGCCATGACGTTGAGGATCTCGCCGGCGTTCTCGAGCAGCACGTCGGTCAGCTCTCCGGCGCCCACAGCGTTCTCCGAGGCGAGGGAGGGCATGAGGGCGATCGACGCGCCGGAGCGTGCCGCGAGCGGCACGTCCATGACGACGATGGCAGCGAGCTGCATCTGGTCCGAGACGAACTCGGCGACGAGCGCACCGTCGGTGCTGCCGGGGTCGACCATCGGGCCGCCCGTGGCCACCGCGACCTCACGGCCGAGGAGACCTTCGAGCAGCTCGCGGACGTCGAGGGCGCTCGGCAGCGGCGTCGCGCTCACGCGAGCACCGGGTCGATGACCTCGCGGAAGGACTCCGCGGTGAACGGCTTCGCGATGAGGAACAGCGCGCCGGCGGCGGCTGCCTGGTCGCGCATCTCCTGCGACCCCTCGGAGGTGACGAACCCGAACGGGATCATGCAGCCGGCCTGGCGGAGCGCCTGGAGCGCCTCGATCCCGGTGGCGTTGGGCATGTTCCAGTCCGAGAGGATGAGGTCAGGCTTCTCGGCGAGGGCCATGTCGTAGGCCTCCTGACCGTCGGTGGCCTCGATGATCTGCCAGTCGTACCCTGCCTGGCGCAGGGTACGGATCACGATCTGCCGCATCACGCGGCTGTCGTCGGCGACAAGGACGTACATAAGGGGGGTTCCTCTCCTGCTTCTACTGGTGGTGCGGGCTCAGACCAGCGACCACAGCGACACGACGAGGACGTGGCCCCGCCAGTCGAGGGCGATGTCCTGCAAGAACTGCTGCTCGGGGAGCTCGGGGGCTGACTGTGCCACAGTCGGGAGCGAGAGCACCGCGGGGGCCGACAGCAGCGACTTGACGTTACCGCCCACGACGTTGGCGAGCTCACCGAAGGCGTCGGCGAGGTCTTCCTGGCCGACGGGCTCGGACGCGTCCATCATCAGCAGGGCGCGGGTGAGCTCGTCGGCTGCCGGACGCTCGGTGCGCACGATCGTCCGGACACCGAGACCGAGCTCGGCGACGGTCATGTCGACCCACGCGCTGAGCGGCTCGACGGGGGCCGGCACGGGCTCGAAGCGCTCGGAGACGAGCACCTCGCCGCCACCGTCGATCATGGCGGCGAAGACGTCTTCGGTGATGGTCAGGATCTGCTCCCTGGCCACAGCCACAAGGTGGGCGATCATGCGTTCTCCTCTACGGGGAGCAGCCCGAGCAGCTCCAGCTTGTCCCGGAGAGCGTCCGGGGTGAACGGTTTGATGAGGTACTCGTGGGCCCCGGCCGCGAGAGCCCTGACGATCTGCCCGTGCTCGCTCTCGGTCGTGACCATCATGAGCGTGATGCCGCGCCAGGCGCGGTTCTCCCGGACCTTCGTGACGAAGGTGAGCCCGTCCATGACGGGCATGTTCCAGTCGATGCACGCGAGCTGGAACTCGTCGCCCACCTCGAGGGCGTCGAGAGCCTGCTGGCCGTCCCCGGCCTCGACGGTCTCGTAGCCGAGATCCTTGAGGGTCGAGGACACGATGCGCCGCATGGTCCGAGAGTCGTCGATCACGAGTGCTTTCATGCGGGTCTCCCTGAGTTCTGGTAGATCGAGCTGCGGCCGACCTGGACACGGGTCCAGGCGTCGTCGATGCCGACTGTGGTCTCTGCTGCCCCGAGGACGAGGAACCCTCCGGGGCGCATCTGCGGTCGCAGGCGCCGCAGGATGTCCCGCTTCACCTCGACGTCGAAGTAGATGAGCACGTTGCGCAGGAACACGACGTCGAAGGGTCCCCCTGCCGGCGGCGCGCTCAGCAGGTTGTGCTTGCTGAACCGCACCATCGACCTCACGTCGTCGGCGATCTGCCACTGCGCGCCCGACTTGGTGAAGTGCTTGACGAGATAGGTCACGGGCAGGCCGCGGTTCACCTCGAGCTGGGAGTACAGGCCGGACTTGGCCTTGTCGAGGACCTCGTTGGACAGGTCCGTCGCGGTGATCTCGGCCCGGCGGGTGCCGAGCCTCTCGCGCAGGACCATCGCGATCGAGTACGGCTCCTGGCCCGTCGAGCAGGCCGCCGACCAGATCCGCAGGGGCGCGGCCGGCAGCAGCCTGGACGTCACTTCCGGGAGGATGTGGTCGGTCAACGACTGGAACGGCAGCGCGTCGCGGAACCAGCTCGTCTCGTTGGTCGTCAGCGCCTCGACGATCATCTCCGACTCGAGCTGGTCGGGGCGGGTGCGCTGGCTGCGCACGTACTCGTCGACCGACACGCCGCGCCTGCGTGCGAGCGGCAGCAGCCGGCTCTCGACGAGGTACTCCTTGCCGGGGGCGAGGTGGATCGCGCTGCGTGCGCGGACGAGGTCAGCGACGAAGGAGAAGCTCTCCGTGGTCAGGCTCACTCAGTTCACCTCCTGTGGTGCGGCGCTCGCCTGGACGAGGGCCGAGATGGTCTGCCCGATCTCGAGGATCGGGACGATGCGGTGTGCGTAGCCGGCCTGGGCGGTGACGCCCGGCATGCCCCACACGACAGAGGTCTTCTCGTCCTGCACGACGATGGTGCCGCCGGCCTCGGCGATGGCACCCGAGCCGGCCTTGCCGTCAGCGCCCATCCCCGTGAGGATCACGCCGAGCAGGTCCGGGCCGATGCGCTCGAGGACCGAGCGGAACAGCACGTCGACCGACGGCCTGCAGAAGTTCACGGGCGGACCGTGCGTGATGCGGGCGCGCAGGTTGCCGGCCTTGCCGTCGACCTCGAGGTGGGTGTCCCCAGGTGCGATGTAGATGCCGCCGGGGACGAGCGCCTGGCCGTCCTCGGCCTCGACGACCGTCGACGGGCCGAGCCTGTCGAGGCGGTTGGCCAGCTGACGGGTGAAGACCGCGGGCATGTGCTGCACCACGAGCATGGGGACCGGCAGCGGGACCGTGAGGCGCTCGACCACGCGGGAGAGCGCCTCGGGGCCACCCGTCGAGCAGCCGAGCACGACGGCACGCACGGGGTGGCGGCGCGCGCCCTGGCGGGGCGCTGCGGTCCGGGGTGCCGGCGGAGCACCGACGGCGGCCCGCACCGGGACCCCGGCCGCACGCTGCGGTGCCTGCCGGGCTCCGGGCACCAGGGCACGGATCTTCGGGATCAGCTGGTCGGCGACGGCCTTGAGCGACTCGTTGATCGACCCGACGTTCGACGGCTTGGCCACGTAGTCCGACGCCCCGGCCGACAGCGCGTCGAGGGTCGCTGTCGCGCCCCGCTCGGTCAGGGTCGAGAACATGATGATGGGCATCTGGTGGCCCCGCTTGCGGAGCTCGCGGACAGCCTCGACACCGTTGAGCTCGGGCATCTCGATGTCCATCGTCACGGCGTCGGGTCGCAGCTGCTCGACCTTGGCGAGCGCGAGCTTGCCGTTCGCGGCCGTCGAGATCACCTCGATACCGGGGTCGCTCTCGAGGGCCTGGACGACGAGGCGGCGGATCACCACCGAGTCGTCGACCACGAGCACACGGATCGTCATGAGAGCACCTTGTCTGTCGGGAGGGAGAGTCAGACCGCGAACTGCGCGGTCTTGGAACGGAGGTCTGCGGAGGCGCTCGTGAGCTCCTCGACGGTCGTGCCCATGCGGGCGACTACGTCGGAGGACTCCGAGGCGACGGCGGCGACCGAGCCGATGTGCACGGCGATCTCACCGGCGCCCGTGGCCGCCTCGGTGATGCCGCGGCTCATCTCGTTGGTCGTCGCGGTCTGCTCCTCGACCGCCGAGGCGATGGTCATCTGGTAGTCGCTGATGGTCCGGATGATCGTCGAGATCTCGGAGATCGCCGAGACCGTCGTGCCGGTCTGCGCCTGGATCTCGGCGATGCGGCGCGCGACGTCCTCGGCCGCACGGCCGGACTCCCCCGCGAGCTCTTTGACCTCGTGGGCGACGACCGCGAAGCCCTTGCCGGCCTCACCGGCACGGGCAGCCTCGATGGTCGCGTTGAGGGCGAGCAGGTTGGTCTGCTCGGCGATCGACGTGATGGCCTTGACCACGGCGCCGATCGCCTGCGAGGACTCGCCGAGCAGCCGGACGTTCTCGGCCGTCGTCTCGGAGACCTGGACAGCCTGTGCGGCGACCTTGGACGCCTCGTCGGCCGAGCCCGCGATCTCACGGATCGAGGCGCCCATCTGCTCGGCGCCGGCGGCGACCGACTGGATGGTGCGCGAGACCAGCTCGGCGGCCTCGGTCGCGACAGCGGCCTGCGCGCTCGTGGCCGCGGTCCCGCCGGCCACCTGGCTGTTGGCGGCGCCGAGGTCTTCGGCGCTCTGGGCGACGGCGTTCGCCGTGCCCACCACACCGGTCATCGCGGTGCGCAGCGTGGAGACCGCGAGGTCGTAGGACTCCGACATCTGACCGAGCTCGTCGCGGCTGAGGACCTCGACCTCGTGGGTGAGGTCACCCGTGGCGAGGGACTCGAGCGCGGCCTGGACAGATCGGATCCCGGAGGTGATGCGGCGCACCACGAGCACCGCGAGGGTCACCGAGAGCCCTGCGCCGACGAGGAACGCGACACCCAGGACGAGGATCGTCCTGGACACGTCGGCCTGGGCGTCGTGGAGCACCTCGGCCACCTGGAAGTCGATCTGACCCTGCGCGAGGAGCAGCGCACGCCCGGCACGGTCAGGGTCGGCGGCGACGTCGGCCGCGAGGGCCTGCTCGACGCCGTCGACGTCGCCGGCCTGCACGAGGGGCAGCACGACCGAGTCACGGTAGGTGGTCCACTCGTCCCAGCGGGTCACGAAGTCCTGCCACTGCTGGGTGCCGGACTGCTCGAAGGTCTCGACCTCGGCGATCAGCCTGTCGACGGCCGAGTCGTTCCAGTCCGAGGAGGTGAGGATCTGGGTGCGCAGCGCCTCGTCGGGCGCGGCCGCGGCCCGGCGCACGAGCAGCTGGCTGGTGGCCTGCGCGGCGCGGAGGTCGCCGAGGTCGCCCTGGAGCTCGCCGGTGAGGGTGTTCACCTGGTCCAGGTGGCCCGCGGCGCGGTCGAGGGCCAGCGCGGCCACCCCGCCGACCGAGGCGAAGACGACACCCATGACCACGAGGGACGTGCCGATCTTGGCGGCGACGGGACGGTCCCAGAACCACCGAGCCCGCGAGGAGCGCGGTGCCTTGGTGGGAGGCGTGGCACCGGTACCGACAGGGGCGACCGGGCTGTACTGGCTGCGTGCGGCAGGGCGGGCTGAGGGCGCAGCACTGGGACCTGTCGGGCGTACGGGCCGCACTGACGTCGTCGTCATCGCAGCTCCTCCTCGGTGTAGTAGCCGCCGCCGACGAGCAGCGACTCGTAGTTCGTGGCGGTCACCACGACGGGGGCGAGCAGGTAGGTGGGGACCACGGTCACGCCGTTGTCGTAGGAGGTGACGTCGTTGACCTCGGGCGACTCGCCCTTGAGGAGCGCGTCACCCATGGCGACGGTCACCTCGGCGAGCTGGCGGGTGTCCTTGTAGATGCTGGAGAACTGCTCCCCGGCGATCACGGACTTGATCGAGGGGGCCTCGGCGTCCTGGCCGACGACCACGGGGAGCGGACGGTCCGGGGTGCCGTAGCCGGCACCCTTGAGCACGTCGATGATCGCGATCGAGATGCCGTCGTAGGGCGAGAGCACCCCGTCGATCTGCAGGTCGGTCCCGGCGTACACGGAGTCGAGCAGGCGGGTCATGCGCTCGCCGCCCACCTTGGCGTCCCAGGCCTCGATCGCGATGCTCGCGAAGTCGGTCTCACCCGAGGGCACCTGGAGCACCCCGGAGTCGAGGTACGGCTGGAGGACGCTGAAGGCACCCTCGTAGAACACCGTCGCGTTGTTGTCGTCCGACGACCCCGCGAAGACCTCGATGGTGAAGGGCCCGGCGGCCCCTGTCGGCTCCCCGGCCTCGTCGAGGACGCCCAGGCCCTGGAGCAGCGACGTCGCCTGCTGGGTGCCGACCCGGAAGTTGTCGAAGGTCGCGTAGTAGTCGACGTCCGGCGACTCACGGATGAGCCTGTCGTAGGCGATCACCGGGATGCCCGCGTCGGCGGCCCGGGCGAGCTGGGCCTTGAGGGCGGTCCCGTCGATCGATCCGACCACGAGCAGGTCGGCGCCGGCGTCGATCATCGAGTCGAGCTGGTCGACCTGCGTCGCCACGTCGTTCTCGGCGTAGCGCAGGTCGACCTGGTACCCGAGCGCCTCGAGCTGGGCCTGGAGGTTGTCGCCGTCCTCGATCCACCGCAACGACGTGGTCGTCGGCATCGCCACGCCCACGAGGGACGCGTCGGCACCGGCGGCCTCGGACGCGCAGCCTGTCAGGGCGAGCGGGGCCGCGACGAGCAGCGCGAGGGCCGGCGCGACGCGGCGCGGCGACCAGGGTGGGCGGGAGAAGGACATCATCGGCCTCAGATCGTGAAGTGGGACACCTGGGACCGGAGGTCCCCGGAGAGATCGGCGAGCTCGGAGACCGTGCTGCCGACAGCTGTGAGCACACCCGTAGAGGTGTGCGCGGACTCGGCGACGTCGGTGATCGTCGCGGAGATCTCGGAGGCCCCGGCTGCGGCGTCGGTGACGGAGCGGGACATCTCGTTGGTGGTCGCGGTCTGCTCCTCGACAGCCGACGCGATGGTCAGCTGGTAGTCGTTGATGCTCGCGATGATCGCCGAGATCTCACCGATCGCCGCGACAGCAGACGTCGTCTGCGCCTGGACCTGGGTGATCCGGCGCGCGATGTCCTCAGCAGCCCGACCCGACTCCGCAGCGAGGTCCTTGACCTCGCTCGCCACGACGGCGAAGCCCTTGCCTGCCTCACCAGCACGCGCAGCCTCGATCGTCGCGTTGAGGGCCAGCAGGTTCGTCTGCTCCGCGATGCTCGTGATCACCTTGACCACAGAACCGATCTCCTTCGAGCTCTCACCGAGCGCACCGACGGTGGCCGCGGTCGAGTTGGAGAAGGTCACGGCCTGGCTCGCGACCTTCGCGGCCTCGTTGGCGTTGGTCGCGATCTCGCGGATCGAGGCACCCATCTGCTCGGCGCCCGCGGCGACGGTCTGCACGTTGAGGGAGACCTGCTCGGCGGCCGTCGCGGCCACCCCTGCCTGGGTGCTGGTCTGGCTGACGCCGCCGGCGACCTGGGTGTTGGCTGCGGCGAGGTCGTCGGCCTTGCTCGACACCGACCCGGCGGCCGCGGCGACCTGGGTGAGGGTGCCGCGGAGCTCGCCCCGGGCGACCTCGAAGGCGTCGACGATCGAGCCGACCTCGTCGGAGTCGACGTGGACGGCCGGGTGGGTGAGGTCGCCCGCGGCGAGCTCGTCGATCGAGCCGCGCAGCATCTCGATGCTGCGGCGGACGCGGCTGTTGACCGCGACGGTGAGGACCGTGCAGAGGATCGCACCGATGACGAAGGCGACGGCGAGGACGGCGAGCGTCCGCGTGGCCTCCTGCTCGGCGGCTGTCGCGAGCTCGGCCGCCGCGACGGGGTCGGCCTCGGCCGACACCGCGCGCAGGCTCGACGCCGCGCTGCGCAGCGCGAGTGCCCCGAGACCGCCCACCACCGCGAAGACCGCGCCCATCAGCACCAGGGGTGCTGCGAACTTCACGCCGACGGGACGGTTCCAGAACCACTGCATCTTCGGTCATCTCCTGCTGTAGTGCGGGGCGACGCAGGACTGCGCCGCCCGGAAGGCAACCTCCCTATCGGCACGCTGGTGCCATGTGTGAGACGTCCCGGGCCGCGGCTCCGCGCCGCTGGCGACGGATCGACGTGGTGGTGCGGACGGCGGCCGGGTGGTGCTCAGACCGTGAAGGAGCCGACCTGGGTCCGCAGCTCTGCCGAGGTCCGGGCGAGCTCGTCGACGGTCTCGGACATCTGCCCGACGGTGATGGTCGACTCGGCCGCGGCCGAGGCCACGCCGGTGATGTTCGCGGCGATCTCCCCGGCGCCCGTGGCCGCCTCGGTGACCGAGCGGGACATCTCGTTGGTGGTCGCGGTCTGCTCTTCGACAGCCGAGGCGATGGTCAGCTGGTAGTCGTTGATGCTCGCGATGATCGCCGAGATCTCACCGATCGCCGCGACAGCAGACGTCGTCTGCGCCTGCACCTGGGTGATCCGGCGCGCGATGTCCTCAGCAGCACGACCCGACTCGGCCGCGAGGTCCTTGACCTCGCTCGCCACGACTGCGAAGCCCTTGCCGGCCTCCCCAGCACGAGCAGCCTCGATCGTCGCGTTGAGCGCCAGCAGGTTCGTCTGCTCCGCGATGCTCGTGATCACCTTGACCACAGAACCGATCTCCTTCGAGCTCTCACCGAGCTCGCCGATCGCCGCGGCGGTCGCCGTCGAGAAGTCGACGGCCTGCCCGGCCACCCGGGCGGCCTCGTTGGCGTTCGTGGCGATCTCGCGGATCGAGGCGCCCATCTCCTCGGCGCCTGCGGCGACGGTCTGCACGTTGCGCGAGACCTGCTCGGCCGCTGCGGCGACGACGCCGGCCTGCGCGCTCGTCTCCTCGGAGCCTGCGGCGACCTGCGAGCTCGACGACGCGAGGTGCTGGGCTGCCGTCGCGAGGACGTCGCTCGAGCCGACGACCCCGGCGAGCAGCCGCGCGATCGAGCGCTGAGCCTCGGCGAGGGAGGTCGCCATGTCACCGATCTCGTCGGTGCTCGCGACCTGCGGAGTACGGGTGAGGTCACCGGCGGCGAGGGCCTCGAGGGCACCGTTCACCTCGGCGGCCGAGCGCTTGACGCGGCGGCCGAGCACGAGGCTCAGGGTGACCACGGCGGTCAGGCCGAGGAGCACGGCGACCACGACGACAGCCCCGTTGCGGGTGCGGGCGGAGGTCATCTCGTCGTGGAGGGTGTCGGCGCGGTCCGTGAGCGACTGGCCGAGCTCGGCGGTCTGGCTCGTGATCGCGTAGTACTGCTCGTAGCCGGCTCCGACCACGAGGCCGTCGGCCTCGACCTTGGAGGCCTCGGAGCCGTCCTGGTAGAGCGCGACGACCTGGTCGTCGACGGCCTCGAAGGCGTCCCAGCTGGACGTGATGTCCGCGAAGAGGCTCCGCTCGGCGTCGGTCATGGTCTCGACGTCGACCTCGCCGAGCAGCGTGCGGAGCTCGCCGATCGAGGTGACGAACCCGGCCCGGTTGGCGGAGTCGGCGGCGACCGCGGCCTGCGGTCCGACGGTGCTGGCGTCCCAGGCGTAGGCGACCTGCCACCCGGACACGTCCGAGTTGTACCGCGAGACCTGGGCGACCTGGAGGCGCAGCGCGTCGAGCGCGACGATCTGGTCGCTGCTGGACTGCGAGGAGCCGAGCCCGCTCCACCCTGCGGCGGCCACGAGCGCGGCGACGACCATGCCCACCGCCCCGACGCTGAGGATCTTGGCACGGAGGTCGTAGCGGGGGCGGTTCTTCACGGTGGGCATGAGCACTCCTGAGGCAGGCGGGTGGTACCAGACGTGCTCCCCCTGCGACCCTCGCAGGTGCGTGAGGGCCAGCTGGACGTCCTATCGTCCGGAGCACCCGGGAGTTGAGGCGTCACAGATCGCCGGACCGGCGAAGTCTCCTGCGCGTGGGCCCTGACGTCCGGCACAGACACCGACGGCGCGGCGGCCCCCACCGGGCCGCCGCGCCGTCGTGGTGCGTCAGTAGACGAAGCTGGCGACGCGTTCGCGCAGGTCAGCAGACATCATGGCGAGCTCCTGGACGGCCGTGCCCATCTGGGCGACGACGTCGGAGGACGCCACGGCGGCCGAGGCCACGCCGACGATGTTCTGCGCGATCTCACCCGACCCTGTGGCGGCCTCGGTGACCGACCTGGACATCTCGGTGGTCGTCGCGGTCTGCTCCTCGACGGCAGAGGCGATGGTCAGCTGGTAGTCGTTGATCGTCGCGATGATCTCGCCGATCCCCGAGATCGCCGCGACAGCCGACTCGGTCTGGCTGCGGTTCACGTCGATGCGGCGCGCGATGTCCTCGGCGGCCCGGGCCGACTCGGCTGCGAGGTCCTTGACCTCCGAGGCGACCACGGCGAAGCCCTTGCCGGCCTCGCCGGCACGCGCGGCCTCGATGGTCGCGTTGAGCGCGAGCAGGTTCGTCTGCTCCGCGATGCTCGTGATGACCTTGACCACGGCGCCGATCTCCTGGCTCGACGTCCCGAGGTCGACGACGGTGATGCGGGTGCGCTCCGACTGCTCGACGGCCTCGTTCGACGCACGGGCGGCCTCGTTGGCGTTCTGCGAGATCTCGCGGATGGACGCGCCCATCTGCTCGGCGCCCGCGGCGACGGTCTGCACGTTGCGCGAGACCTGCTCGGCGGCCGCGGCCACCACACCGGCCTGGACGCTGGTCTCCTCGGAGCCTGCGGCGACCTGCGTGGTCGAGGCCGACATCTCCTCGGCGGCTGCGGCGACGGTCCCGGCCGTGGCGACGACACCCGAGACGAGCTCGCGCAGGTTCGCCTGCGCCGAGGAGAGGGAGGCGGCCATCTGACCGAGCTCGTCGCCAGAGTCGACACCGGTGTCCTTGGTGAGGTCCCCGTCTCCGAGGGCGACGATGGTCTCCTGCACCTTGCGCAGGTTGCCGACGATCGAGCGCACGAGGGTCACGGCGACGACCACGGCGAGGAGCGCGGCGACGACACCCGCGACGATCATCGAGACGATCGCCGTGCGGGCTGTGGCCGTGGACTCCTCGACAGACTGCGCAGCGCTCTCGCCCACGGCGTCGATGATCTCCTGCAGGGCGCCCGTGACCTCGGCGGTGATCGGACGCACCTGCTCGACGTAGGCGTCGTGGTAGGCGATCGCCCCGTCCTCGGTGATCGGTGCGATGGCCTCGACGGCCGCCTGGTACCGACTGTACGCGTCGGTCAGGGTCCCGAAGGCGGCGCTGTCGAGGACGTAGGGCTCGTAGGCGTCCATGCTCGCGAGGGCGTCGGTGTCGAACTTCTCCATCTCCTCCAGGACCGTCTTCTGACCCTCGGGGGTGCTCATGCCGTACTCGAGCACGCGGGCGCGGCTCGCCTGGAACCAGCGCTGGATGTTGTTGAGGTCCGACTGCGGTGCGATGGCCTCGCGGTCGAGCTGCTGCGTCTGGGCGTCGAGGGTCACGAGCCGCTGCGCGCCCACCGCGGTGATCATCGCCGTGAGCAGGATGACGATGCCGAAGCCGATCCCGATCCGCACGGCCACGGGGAGGTCGCCGAGGCGACGTCGGCGCGGCGCGCCGACCTGGCTGGACGTGGTGCCGGGCGTGCTCGAAGACATGGTGCTCCTAGGTCAGGGGGGGTGACGGGAGCGCGCGGCGCGCTCGACGTCGGGCAGCACTCCCATCGGCGGGCGCCCGACCGCCATGAGCAGACAGGGCGGCTCCTCACCCGGGTGCGCTCCGCCACACCGGAGGACTGTGCCGTCACGGGGGGACGCGCAGACCCCCGCCCTCGAGGAGGACGGGGGTCTGCGCGGCGCGCGGTGCGGGGTGCGCCGCGCGCTGTGCGCTGTGCGCTGTGCGCTGTGCGCTGTGCGGGCTCAGTAGCGGAAGGTCGAGACCTTCGCGTGCAGGTCCGAGGCGATCCCGGCGAGGTCGTCGACCCGGCCACCGAGGTCGGCGATCGCGATGTTCGACACCTCGGCGGTCTGCGCGACCCCCGCGGCGTTCGCGGCGATCTCGCCCGAGCCCGTGGCGGCCTCGGTGACCGAGCGGGACATCTCGTTGGTCGTCGCGGTCTGCTCCTCGACGGCCGAGGCGATGGTCAGCTGGTAGTCGTTGATGCTCGCGATGATCGAGGAGATCTCCGCGATCGCGTCGACCGCGGAACGGGTGTCGACCTGGATGGCCTCGACCCTGCGGGCGATGTCCTCGGTCGCCTTGGCGGTCTCCTGCGCGAGGTCCTTGACCTCGGAGGCGACCACGGCGAATCCCTTGCCGGCCTCGCCAGCACGTGCAGCCTCGATGGTCGCGTTGAGGGCGAGCAGGTTCGTCTGCTCCGCGATGCTCGTGATGACCTTGACGACGGCGCCGATCTCCTGGCTCGACGTGCCGAGCTTGGCGACGGTCTCGTTGGTCGTGGCGGCGACCGTCGTCGCCGAGTGCGCCACCTGCGCGGCCTCGTTGGCGTTGGTCGCGATCTCGCGGATCGAGGCACCCATCTCCTCGGCGCCTGCGGCGACGGTCTGGACGTTGCGCGAGACCTGCTCGGCGGCCGCGGCCACCACGCCGATCTGCGCGCTCGACTCCTCGGCACCCGTCGTCACCTGGGCGGCTCCGGCACGCATGTCCTGGGCCGCGTCGGAGACGCTGCGGGCCGACTCGGCGACCCCGCCGAGGACGTCGCGCAGGCTGCGCTGCGCGGTGACCAGGGCGCTGGCCATCGCACCGATCTCGTCGCGCGAGGTCACCTGCGGCTCGTCGGTGAGGTCGCCCGCGGCGAGCGACTCGAGGGAGTGCTGGACCTTGACGGTCGAGCGGGTGATCGAGCGGGCGATGGTCATGCCGGCGGCCAGGCCGAGGGCCATGCCGAGGACGCTCACGACGATGATCACCAGCAGGCCGCGGCTGCCGGTAGACCGCGCCTCGTCGGCGAGGTCGGCGCTGAAGACGACGGCCTCCTCGGCCCCGGCGTCGAGGTCGACCAGGTACTCGTCGATGAGCGGCTGCGACACCTCGGTCAGGGCTGTCTCGTAGGCCTTCGGGTCCGCGAGACGCGCCGCCGGGACGACCTGGTCGTCGCGGACCTGGCGCCACTCGAGGAAGGTGTCGATCCCGGAGAGGGCCGAGGACTCGATCCCCGCCATCGCCGTCCGGAACTGCTCGATCGCGGCGTCGGTCTCCGCGTCGTTGTCCGCCTGCTTGGTCAGCCACTCGTCGATGATGTCGTCGTCCGAGGCCGCCGCGATCTGCGCGACGATCAGACGCGCCTTGAGCTGCCCCTGGTGGACCTTGTTGAGCGGGATGACGATGTCGTTCTGGACCGTGGCGAGCGTGCTCGCGTCGTCCGAGATCGCCCGCGTGGTGGTCACGGCGACCGACGCGACGACCACGACGACGAGCACGAAGACGGCGATGATCGCGCCGATGCGCTGCATGAGGCCGACCCGGCGGCGGCCCTGACCGGAGGGGGCCGTCGGTGCGACGGACCCGCGCCCGGCGGACGACGGGGTGTCGTAGGCCGGGGTTGTGGCTCCGTTCCCGCGGGCGGCACCCGACGGCGCGTCGGAGCGCGGACGGTCCAGGGACTGACGGGGTGCAGACGTGACGCTCATGGTGCCTCTTCCGGTCGACAGGGGATGCCGGCCGCTCTCCACAGGAGAGACTCGTCGGCACGACGGGCCGAGAGCGGTCGTCGTCGGCCTGTCGTCTGGTGCTGTGCTGCGGTGGTGCGTTGCTGCTGTGCTGCGGTCGTGCTGGTTCCTGCGGGTGCTGCTGGCTGGTGCTGGGTCGTGCCGTCCTGCGCTGCGGC
This sequence comes from Sanguibacter inulinus, assembly GCF_013415325.1. GTDB lineage: Bacteria > Actinomycetota > Actinomycetes > Actinomycetales > Cellulomonadaceae > Sanguibacter > Sanguibacter inulinus. The sequence continues at coordinate 59,577 of NZ_JACBYE010000025.1, forward strand.
GGGGTCGCTGCCGTCGACCCCGCCGTGGGGTCAGGCGGCGAGCGCCGCGTCGACGTCGAGCGTCAGCAGCAGACCCTGGTCGAGCTTGAAGGCGCCGGTGATGAGCTCGCGGCTCTGCGCCCCGAGGGTCTCGGGCGGGGACTCGAACTGCTCCTCGTCGAGGGTGAGCACCTCGCCCACCTCGTCGACCAGCAGGCTGATCGAGTCGTCAGCCACCTCGACGACGACCATCATCGACTCGGCGTCCGCCGCGAGGGCCTCGAGGCCCAGACGGGGACGCAGGTCGACCGTCATGACGACCTGGCCGCGCAGGTTCACCAGGCCGGCGATGCCGACAGGTGCGAGCGGGACCGGGGTGCGGGCGTGGTGCCCGAGCGTCTCGGAGATCCGCATGACCTCGACGCCGTAGAGCGCCTCGCCGATGCGGAACGTCACGTACTGGGTGGACATCAGGCGCTCACCATCTCGGAGTCGTACGCAGAGCCGAGGCCTGAGGCCGCGGCGTGGTCCATGCCGTCGGTGCCGAGCATCTGGTCACCGTCGTAGAAGCGGGGGTCTGCCTGGAGCAGCGCCGTCGGCACGTCGAGCAGCTCGGTGACGCGTCCGGACAGGACGATCGAGCCGAGCAGGCCGATGTCGTCGACGGTACTGCGCTCCGCACCGGCGTCCGAGACGATCTCGACGATCTCGGAGACGACCATCGCGACGGTCCGCTCGCCGCGGGTGAAGACCACCAGGGGGATCTCCTCGGTCGGCTCCTCGAAGGACCCGAGGGTCCGGGCGAGGCGCGAGACCGGGACGATCGCGTCGCGGTACTGGATGACCTCGTGGCCACCCACCAGCTCGATGCGGTCCTGGGCGACGAGCTCGAGGCGCGTGACCATCGCGAGCGGCACGGCGACACGACGTCCCGAGCCGATCCCGACGACGAGCAGCTCGGTGACCTCGCCGGCCGAGACGCTCTTCTCGATCGCGGCACGGTGGTCGAGGTCGGCGATCTCCCCCGACAGCGACCGGCGGGCGATCGCCTGGACGTCGAGGATGAGCGCGACCTGGCCGTCACCCATGAGGGTGGCGCCCGCGTAGATGCCGATCGTCTTGAGCTGGGCCGCGAGCGGCTTGACGACGATCTCCTCGTTGTTGAGGACACGGTCGACCACGAGGCCGAAGCGCTGGTTGTCGGCCTGCAGCACCGCGATGACCGCGGAGTCGCCGTCGCCACGGGTCTGGCCCATGACGTCGCTGAGCCGCACGAGCGGGAGCAGCGCGCCGCGGAGCCTGTACACCTCGGCCGAGCCGATGTGCTCGATGGCCTCCTGCGTCTTCTGGGTGTCGAGGGCCACGAGCTCCTGCAGGTTGACCTGCGGGATCGCGTAGATCTCGGAGCCCGAGCGCACTGTGAGCGCGGGCATGATCGCGAGGGTCAGCGGGATGCGCAGGCGCCACGTGGTGCCACGGCCCACCTCGCTCTCGACCTCGACGGCGCCGCCGATCGACTCGATGTTCGAGCGGACCACGTCCATGCCGACGCCACGGCCGGACACGTTGGTCACGGCTGCGGCAGTCGAGAACCCGGGCAGGAACACGAGGTTGAGGATGTCGCTCGTCGCCATCGCGTCGAGCTGCTCGGCCGTCTTGAGGCCACGCTCGATCGCCTTGGCGGCGACCTTCTGCGGGTCGATGCCCGCGCCGTCGTCGCGCACCTCGACCATGACCTGACCACCTGCGTGGTAGGCGCGCAGGGTGAGGACACCCGTCGAGGGCTTGCCCGACGCCGTGCGCGTGGCCGGCGACTCGATGCCGTGGTCCACGGCGTTGCGCACCAGGTGGGTGAGCGGGTCCTTGACGGACTCGAGGAGGGAACGGTCGAGCTCGGTGTCCCCACCGACCATCTCGAGGCGCACCTCGCGGGCGCAGGCGGCCGCGAGGTCGCGGACGATGCGCGGCATCTTCGACCAGATGTGGTCGATCGGCTGCATGCGGGTCTTCATGACCCCTTCTTGCAGCTCAGAGGCGATGAGGCTCAGGCGCTGCGAGGAGCGGGTGAGCTCGGCGTCGGAGTCGAATCCGGCCAGCTGGGCGATCTGGTTGCGGACGAGGACGAGCTCGCCGACCTGACGCATGAGGTCGTCGAGGAGGTCGACGTCCACGCGGATCGACGACTCGCTCGTGCCGCGCGAGGCGACAGACTCTGTCGGCTCGGGTGCGCCGGCGCGGGCCGGGGTGGCCTTCGCGAGAGCGGGGGC
>NZ_JACBYE010000026.1 GCF_013415325.1 Sanguibacter inulinus
GGGCTGTGGGGCCCTTGCTGGGGCAGCACCCGGACCGGCTGGGGGACGCGTCGACGCGTCGGTGGGCACAGATAGGCTGTGGGGCGTGAGCGCAGACGAGCAGGCAGGCGGCCAGCAGGGGTACTTCATCTCCTTCGAGGGCGGCGACGGCGCCGGGAAGTCCACCCAGTCCAGGCTCCTCGGGCTGTGGCTCGAGCAGGTCACCGGCCGCAGCGTCGTCTGGACGCGCGAGCCCGGCGGCACCGAGCTCGGGCTCGTGCTGCGCCAGGCCGTCCTGCACGGCGACCACGTCGACCCGCGGACCGAGGCGCTGCTCTACGCGACCGACCGCGCGCACCACGTGGCCTCCCTCGTCCGCCCCGCTCTCGAGCGGGGCGACGTCGTCATCACCGACCGCTACCTCGACTCCTCGGTCGCCTACCAGGCCGGCGGACGCACGCTGCCCGTCGAGGAGATCGAGCAGCTGTCCCTGTGGGCCGTCGAGGGTCTGCTGCCGCACGCGACCGTGCTGCTCGACATCGACCCCCTCGTCGGGACGCGACGCCTCGACACCGCGCCGGACCGCCTCGAGCGGGCCGGTGACGAGTTCCACCAGCGCACCCGGCAGGCGTACCTCGACCGTGCCGCCCAGGACCCCGACCGCTGGGTGGTCGTCGACGCCTCGGGGACCGTCGACGACATCCACGAGACGATCCGTGAGGCTGTCGCCCAGCGCCTCGGCCTCGCGCTGCCCGAGGAGGTCTGAGGTGTCGGTCTGGGACGACGTCGTCGGGCAGGACACCGCCGTCGCGACCCTGCGGGGCGCGATCGCCGACCCGTCGGCGATGACCCACGCCTGGCTCCTCACCGGACCGCCCGGGTCAGGCCGGTCCAACGCTGCCCGTGCCTTCGCCGCAGCGCTCCAGTGCGAGCAGGGCGGCTGCGGCCACTGCCACGCCTGCACCACGACCCTCGCCGGGACCCACGCCGACCTCACGGTCGTCGCGACCGAGAAGGTCACCATCGCGATCGACGAGGTGCGCTCGCTCATCACCCTCGCCTCCCGCACCCCCTCGCAGGGACGGTGGCGGGTGATCCTCGTCGAGGACGCCGACCGCATGGCCGAGCGCACCACCAACGTGCTGCTCAAGGCGATCGAAGAGCCGCCGCCACGCACGGTCTGGCTGCTCTGCGCACCCAGCCCGCAAGACGTCATGGTCACCATCCGCTCGCGCTGCCGCGGCGTGAGCCTGCGCATCCCGCCTGTCGAGGACGTCGCCGCGCTGCTCGAGTCCCGTGACGGGATCGAGCCGGCCGTCGCCCTCGCGAGCGCCCGCGCCGCGCAGTCCCACATCGGCCTCGCGCGGCGTCTGGCGCGCGACGCCGGTGCCCGCCAGCGCCGCTCGTCGGTCTTGTCGATCGCCCGCAAGATCCGCGGGGTGCCCGACGCGGTCATCGCCGCCGGGGAGCTCGTCGAGGTCGCGCAGGCCGAGGCGAGGTCGGCGACCGAGGAGCGTGACGCGACCGAGAAGGCTGAGCTGCTGCGCTCGCTCGGCGCCGAGGGCAGCCAGACGCTGCCGCCGTCGCTGCGCTCGCAGGTCAAGCAGCTCGAGGACGACCAGAAGAGGCGCGCGACCCGGCGCCAGCGTGACGTGCTCGACAGGTCGATGGTCGACCTGCTCTCCCTCTACCGCGACGTGCTGGTGGTCCAGCTCGGCGCGCAGGTCGACCTCGTCAACACCGAGCTCGCGGAGACCGTCCAGGCGCTCGCCGAGGAGTCGACCCCGGAGCAGACCGTGCGGCGGATGGACGCGATCGGCGTCGCACGCACGCGGCTGGGAGGCAACGTGTCGCCGGTCCTCGCGCTCGAGGCGATGGCGATCGCGCTGCGGCCGCAGGGCTGAGCAGGAGGCTCGACCCGGGCCTGAGGCGTGGGCCGAGCAGCAGCCGGTCCACAGGGCGACCGCTCGATCCATCGTCCACAGGACGGTCGTCTCGTTGGGCACGACGACGTGCAGTCGATAGGTTGGCTCCGTGACCTCAGCCCTCCACGCGACACCTGCGTCCTCTCCAGCACCCTCTGCGCCCGGCTCCGCCGCGCTGCCCGCCAGCCCGGCCCCGCGCCGCAGCAGGCTGCTGCGCGCTGCGGCTGCCCTCGCCGGAGTCTCCCTCGTCCTCGCGGCGTGCAGCGACCCCGGCTCGAAGGTCCAGACCGACGTGGACCAGCAGGCCGGCACGGGCTCCACGGCGCCCTCGGGTGACGCGCTCAGCACCGACGGGATCGAGGCGGACCTCCTGCCCTTCTACGAGCAGACTGTCGACTGGTCCGACTGCGGCAGCGGTTTCGAGTGTGCCGACATCGAGGTCCCCTTCGACTGGGACGACCCCGCCGCCGACACCATCACGCTCGGCGCCAAGCGCTACCCCGCCTCGGGCGAGAAGCAGGGCACAGTGCTCATCAACCCCGGCGGTCCCGGCGGCTCGGGTGTGGAGTTCGTGCAGTACGTGCCCTTCCTCTTCGGCCAGCCGCTGCTCGAGAACTTCGACGTGCTCGGCTTCGACCCCCGTGGCGTCGGGGAGTCGAGCCCTGTGAGCTGCCTGTCCGACGCCGAGCGTGACGTCTCCGACGCGAAGACCTACACCTCCGACGAGGCCGGGCTCGCCGAGATGCGCGCCGACGCGAAGGTCTTCGGCGAGAAGTGCCTGGAGAACACCGGTCCGGTGCTCGGCGAGGTCGACACGCAGTCCTCGGCGCGCGACATGGACGTCATCCGTCACGTGGTCGGCGACGAGAAGCTCAACTACCTCGGCTACTCCTACGGCACCCAGCTCGGGGCGACCTACGCCGGTCTGTACCCGGAGAACGTGGGCCGGATGGTCCTCGACGGTGCGATCGACCTGCGCCTCACCGACCACGAGATGAGCCTGCAGCAGGCCGTCGGCTTCGAGAACGCCCTCACGGCCTTCGTCGAGGACTGCCTCGCGAGCGGCAGCTGCCCGCTCACCGGGACGACCGACGAGGCGCTCGCCCAGGTGTCCGGCCTGCTCGACCAGATCCTCGCCAACCCCATGCCGACAGGCGACCCGGCGCGTCCGCTGACGCAGACCCTCGCCTTCTACGGGATCGCCCAGCCGCTCTACTCCCAGCAGCTCTGGGGTCAGCTCACGGACGCCCTCGACTCGGCGATCTCCGAGGGGGACGGCAGCGGACTGCTCGCCTCGGCCGACAGCTACAACTCCCGCAACTCTGACGGCACCTACGCCGACAACCAGGGCGAGGCCTTCAGGGCGATCAACTGCCTCGACTCCCGCACCGAGGTCGACATGGCCACGCTCGACGCCGAGGCTGCCGAGATCGAGGCTGAGGCCCCGACGGTCGGGCAGTTCTTCACCTACGGCGGTCTGGGCTGCGCGGACTGGCCCTTCCCGCAGGCCGAGAAGACCGGCGACCTCGCCGCGAGCGGCGCTGCGCCGATCCTCGTCGTCGGCACGACGAACGACCCCGCGACCCCCTACGTGTGGGCGCAGGGCCTGGCCGAGCAGCTCGAGTCCGGTGTCCTCGTCACCTACGAGGGCGAGGGCCACACGGCCTACGGCCAGTCGAACTCCTGCGTCCTGGACACCGTCGACGAGTACTTCGTCGACGGGACCGTCCCTGACGAAGGTCTGGTCTGCTGACCGGTCTGAAGGCTGTCTCGGGGGCCCGGTCACAGGGCATCGAGATGACCTGCGCCGCGCGGGGCATACCGCACGTCTCGGCTGGTCACGGGACGTGCGGAGCATCACACAGTCCGTCGTTTTGGTGTCGCGGCAGATCGCTTGTAGGCTGAGCGCGGTTCTTCACCTGTGTCAGTGACTCGTCTCCGGGCACAGGAGAGGTCGGCCGCCTTAGCTCAGTCGGTAGAGCGTCTCACTCGTAATGAGAAGGTCATCAGTTCGATTCTGATAGGCGGCTCCAGCACCACGAACGGCCCGGTCCCCATTGCGGGGGGACCGGGCCGTTCGCTCGTCCGGGGCCCGATGGTACCGATGTGACGCGAGACCTCTCGGCAGCTGCGCTGCGGCGCCTCACCCGGTCATCAGGACCGCAGGACCGTCACGCCAGGTTGGCGCGGATGCGGGTGCAGAACTCCTTGATGACGTCTGCGTCGCGGTCCCCGAGGACGATCGCCGGGATCTGGGTGACACGCGCGATCGTGCTGTTGTACTCGGTGTTGGGGATGTGGACGAACGCGCCGTTGTCGATGTTGACGAAGTGGACGGCGCCGCGGTTCTGGATACGGATGGGTCCTGCCATGAGTGTCTCCTCTACGTCCGGGGGGAGCCCCGGGGTTGGTGTGCCTGAACCGAGGGTGACCCCTCGGGCTGCCATGAACGGCTGGGGATCCTGCGAGGCACCGTTGACGTGCGCCTCGAAGTGCAGGTGGTTCCCGGTGGCGCTGCCGGTCATGCCGACGGTGCCGATCTGCTGGCCCTGCACGACGGTCTGACCGACCGACGCCTGCCGTACGGTCAGGTGCAGGTACTTCGTGAGGATCCCGCCGGCGTGCTGGATCCAGATCTCGTTGCCGCCTGAGCCGGTGAGCTGTGAGAACGTCACCGTCCCGGCGGCGACAGACCAGACCGGGGTGCCTGCGGGTGCACTGATGTCAGTGCCGTGGTGCATGGTGCGCACGCCCGTGATCGGGTGTGTGCGCATGCCGTACCTGGAGCTGATCGTCCCGATGCATGGGTTGCTCCACATGAGCGCTCCTTTCGGTGGTGGTGGTGGTGTCCTGGACGCGGAGTTGCTCAGGCGCCCTTGAGCTGGGCGCGGACGCGGGTGCAGAACTCCTTGATGACATCGGTGTCTCGGTCACCGAGCACGAGCTTCGGGACCTGGACGGCGCGGCCCAGGGTCTCGTCGTACTCGGGGTTGGGGACGTGGACCCAGGCGCCGTTGTCGATGTTGACAAAGCTGACGGCGCCGCGGTTCTGGATACGGATCGGACCTGCCATGAGTGCCTCCTGTACTGGTGGTGTGACCGGGGGGAGTCCTCCGGTCAGTCGTGCTGCGACGGCCGCCACGGTGGCGGCGTCGGTGTTGATCTCGAAGTGCATCTCGTCCTTGCGGCCGGAGTAGTCGCCGCCCCAGCGCACCGCAGGCGAGGTGGCTGCCAGGATGCTCCGGATCGAGGCGACCTGGCCGGCTGTGAAGGTGCCGCTCGCCCCGAGCGGGTGCCGAGGAGCGTTGAGGTCGATCGCGGTGCCTGACGCGTGGTTGGAGAGGTCGTCGTTCCCCGAGATCACGCGGTAGGCCCACCCCCACGACGTCGAGACGGTGATGCCCTCCACCTCTGCGTCGAAACGACGCGCGACGTGCTCGAGGACTGTGAAGACAGGGCCTGCGAGCACCTTGCCTGTCACCCAGGGGAAGGACGCCAGCCGGGGGTCAGAACCCGACGTGACGGCTTGCCACCCGTTCTGGGATGTCGCCATGTGATACCTCCTTCGTGCTGCTGTGTGCCGAGGTATTTCGAACACGTGTACGAATCTATGGGCACAAGGCCCTCCTCCCTAGACCCTGCTCGTCACCCTCGGTGCTTCATCCGAGGCCGAGCCGCGCGCGTGTGAGTGGCCCCGCGACGCCGTCCGGGACGAGGCCTGACCTGCGCTGGAACTCCGCGACGGCCGTTCGGGTCGCCGGTCCGTCGACGCCGTCAACGACGAGACGCGCGTACGCCGGGTAGTCGCGGTTGAGCCGGGCCTGGACCGAGCGCAGCACCATGCCCCCCGGGGCTGCCGGCCGCGCCGCGGCTGCCGCAGACGAGCGTGTCGGCGGGGTGTGCCGCACCAGGCCTCGCCCGAGGTTCGACCACTCGCCCACGTCGACGTGCAGGTGGTTCTGGTGGCTGCTGGCCGACCCGGCCGTCCCGTCGCGGGCGAAGGTGATCGCGAGCCCGCGCTGCTCGGCCTCGCCGAGTGCGATGAGCAGACGTGCCCGTTCGGCGGACCCGTTCGAGCCGTGGTTGAGGTCTGCGGCGAGGCCGTCGGCGTGCCAGGAGCCGGGTCTGTGCACGCCGGGCGTCACGCCTCCGTAGGCCGGGTGCTCTCGGACGGAATAGCCAGAGCGTGCGGCCCATGCGAGGAAGTCGAGCAGGACGGGGGTGGGGGTGAGCTGTCGTGACAGGGCCATGAGGGGTCTCCTGAGGTTGAGTTCGATTTCGAGGTCGAGATGGGAGCAGCCCGGAGTCCGCAAGCCCTCACGCTTGATCACTATGAATCTAGGGTGAGGACTTGAGGTTCCGGGTATAGGTCGGACGACGAGACGACCCCAGCGCGGCGCGGGCCACCCACCGGGGCACGTGCGCCTCGACTCGACGCCAGGCTGCGTGCCACACGGCGACCGCCGTGACGGTCACCAGGAGGGCTGTCGACTCGTCACCGAGCGCCGATGCGAGCGGTTTTGCGGCCCAGGCGGGCAGGTGCGGCCCTGCGGCAGCCAGGATCGCGGTGACCGTCGCTCCCCAGATCGTCGGGACTGTCGTGCGCAGCCACGACGTCACGAGGTCGCTGCGCTCGGGGGCGGTGGACGGTGGGTCGGTCGGTGGCAGGTCGGGTCGTCTCTCTGCGGTGGTCGGGTGCTCTGTGCTCATGCGGTCCTCCAGACCGTGTCAGTCGCCGAGGTCGGCGGGGAGCGGGGGTGGTGGTGGTGCGTCTGGGGCGCTGTGCCGCGCGATGTGCGCATAGAGCGCGTTGATGAGGCGCAGCGCGCGCCAGTGGCGGTCGCGCACCTCGCGGACCTCGGCCTCGAGCTCGCCGATCCGCGCGGCGTGCCTGTCGACCTGCTGCTGGAGCGGCTCGAGCAACGAGCGGGTCTGGGCCTCGACGAGAGAGGACCAGTGCGCGTCGCCGGCGGCGTCGTCGTCGCGCAGAGCCGTGCGTCGGGCGATCGCGTGGTCGTGGGCGACCCGGAGCAGCGCGGCCAGGCCGCCGGCCCCGACGGTGCCGACGACGAGGCTCACGGCCGTCGGCACCCAGCTCATCGGACCGGTGCCGGTGCCGGCGAAGCCCGCAGCTCGTCGACGAGTGCTGCGCGCGAGGGGCCGCGGAGGTCCCGGCGTTCCTTGGGGGTCATGCCCCCGCGGACCAGCCACGGACCGTAGGCGGTGTCTTCTTCGTCCTCGAGGGCGTCGAGCAGGCAGGCGCGGCGGACCGGGCAGGCTGCGCAGATCGCCGTCGCGCGGGCCGCGACGTGGCGGTTGACGGGGTCGAACAGCGCCGGGTCTGCGCCGTCGCAGGCGGCGTCGCTGACCCAGTCCAGCTCGAGACGCCGGAGCGTGGCTCGGGGGGCTGTCTCGGGAGGGGTGGCGTGTGCTGTCGGGATGGTCTCGGGTCGGGTGAGGGTGAGTGTGTCCATGAGCGTCCTTCGATCGGTCAGGTCGTCCTCCGGCGTCGTTCGTCGGTGTCGGGTGCCATCGATGGTTACACCATGTTCCGACAAGTTCAACGCGCTACTTCGTCGTATCGCGAGAATAAGTTCCATGACGGCCTTCATCTCCGGTCATGATCCTGTGCCTTTGGTGTAAGGTGCCCTGAAAGACGACGGACCGACGCGAAAGGGAGCCCTCATGCCTCTCGACCACGACGACAGGGCCCGTGAGGCCGTGGCCACCGAGCTGCGGCGGCGCGGGGTGACACCCCGCCAGCTGGCGATCCAGGGCGGTCTCTCCGTCGACACCGTCAACGACTTCCTCAACGGCGTCCGCTGGCCGCGCAGCGGCAGCCTCGGCAAGATCGAGGCCTTCCTCGGCTGGCCACCCGGTCGCCTGGACAGGCTCGGCGCGGGCGAGGACCTGAGCGGCGACATCGACGCTCCGGGCGAGCCTGCGGACTCGCCCGCCTCGGGTGTCCTGCTCGACATCGACCCGGAGGTCTTCTCCGACCTCGACCCGAGCGAGCGTGCCGAGGCCGTAGCGGCCGCAAAGCTCACGTACCTCGAGCGGGCCCGGGAGATCCGCCGCTCCCGAGGTGCCCTCTGAGGTGCCGCTCAGGGCTGGCCGGCGGGGTCCGTGTCAGCGGTCGGGCGCAGGATGGTCTGTCCCGGCGTCAGCCGGACGCGAGGCAGAGGGGGTCTGCATGAGCTACAGCCCGTGGAGGGACGCCGAGGTGCGTCATCCGCACCTGGACATCGAGCGGTGCGACATCGCACCGGCGCGCGGCGTCTGGGTGCGCAGCGAGAACATGATCCTCATCGACGAGAACCTCGACCGCCCGTGGCGTCGGGCGACGCTGGCGCACGAGCTCGCGCACGTCGATCTCGGGCACGTCTCGCTCGTCGAGGGGTACTTCGCGCGGCGGGTCGAGCGTGAGGCCGACATGCTCGCGGCGCGCCGGCTGCTCGGCAACGTCGACGTCATCGCCGACGCCGTCGCCGCCTACCCGGGGGACACGGCCGCCGTGGCCGACCAGCTCGACGTGCCCGTCGAGGTCTTGGTCCGCAGGGTCGAGAAGATGCACCCCCGGGACCGCGCGAAGATCGAGGCCCGCGTCTCGCGCAGCGCGGGCTGACCTCCCGCGGCCGCGGGTAGCCTCGACGAGGTCGTCGGCGCTCGACGACCCGGCGCGGCGCCGACTCCAGGTGCCTGCCGCGGTGCACCGACCCAGGAGGACAGATGGCCCCCACGCTCCGTTCGATCGAGGCGAAGATCTCAGGCGGCGAGCCCGTCGGTCCCGAGGAGGTGCGGTGGCTCGCGGAGTCGCTCCGCGCGCTCGTGGGCCCCGACCCGGACCCAGGCGACGAGCCCACGCCCGAAGAGCTCGCCGCCGAGTTCGGCCTCGGCTCGTCACCCTCGCCCGACATGCTCGAGTACCTCCGGGAGTTCGTGCGAGACCGCCGGGCGCAGGAGGCCGCAGACGCCTCAGAGTGAGGCTCGTGTGTCCGGGAGGTCACCGCATGTTTCGATCATGTAGCGAAGTTACTAACTTGGGAGAATCTCTGAAGGTTCTTTGCTAGATTGCATCCAGAGCCTCCGCAGGGAGGCGGCGACGCGTCCGCGTCGCCCTGGACGAGAGGACCGATGATGTTTCTATCCACGGGGCGCAACCGAGCTCTGGCCGCGGTGGCGCTGGCCTCGAGCATGACGCTGGTGGTCGCCGGGTGCTCCAGCAGCGGCGCCGGAGCAGGTGGCGGCGAGGGCGAAGACCGCGTGCTCAACGTCTTCGCCGGGAGCCAGACGCCGATCACCGCCAACTTCAACCCGTACTCCCCGACGGCGCTGCACGCGTCGTCAGGGGCGATCTACGAGACGCTGTACTACTACAACAAGGGTGCCGCCGGAGACCCGACACCGTTGCTCGGAGAGTCCTTCGCCTTCGACGACACGGGCTCCGAGCTCACGGTCACGCTGAAGTCGGGTGTCACCTGGAGCGACGGCGAGCCCTTCACGGCCGACGACGTGGTCTTCACCTTCGAGCAGCCCTTCGCCTCGCAGGAGTGGATCACCTCGGTCGAGGCCGTCGACGAGACCACCGTGAAGTTCGTCTTCGACGGCCCGCAGTACACCAACGAGTTCACGGTCCTCGGGTCGACCTACATCGTCCCCGAGCACATCTGGTCGACGATCGAGGACACCACGGCCTACGCCGACGCCGAGCCTGTGGGCACCGGACCGTACATCGTCGACAACGTCTCGACCTCGGCCTACACGATCGTCGCGAACCCCGAGTACCGCGAAGAGGGCAAGCCCGCCGTCAAGAAGGTCCGCTACCTCGGCATCGACAGCAACCAGTCGGCCGAAGACCTCATCCGCACGGGGAAGATCGACTGGGTCAGCATGTTCTCGCCCGAGCCCGAGTCGATCACGGCCGACGGCCGCATGGGGTACCTGCCGCTCTACAGCACCGCGACGGTCATCTACACCTGCGCGAACGCCGAGATGGGGTGCGAGGGACCCCAGACGGACGTCGCCGTCCGCCAGGCGATCGACGCGGCCCTGGACAGGTCGTCCATCAACGAGAAGGCGTTCGCCGGCGTCGGCGGGGCGGCGTCCCCGACCTTCGCCCTGCCAGGACGTGACGACCAGTGGGTGGCGCCGGGCATGCCGTCCCAGAGCCCGCAGCAGAGCGACGTCGAGGCCGCCCAGGCCATCCTCGAAGAGGCCGGCTACGCCCCCGACGCCGACGGCGTCTACGCCAAGGACGGTCAGCGGGTCGAGATGACCCTCGTCTCGGTCGACGGCTGGAACGACTACAACTCTGCGGCCAAGCTCATCGCCGAGCAGGTCTCGGCAGCAGGCATCCAGGTCACGGCGACGACGGTCTCGCAGAGCGAGTTCGCCGACGCCCGCCAGAGCGGTGAGTTCCAGCTGATCATCGGCGGGGTGAGCGGCACGTCGGTCGCCGACCCGTTCCAGATCTACCACGACTGGTTCACCACGGGGACGACGGCTCCGGTGGGCGAAGAGGTCCCGCTCGGTGCCTGGAACTTCTCGCGGTACTCCGACCCCGAGGTCGACGCGGCTGTCGAGGCCGCCTCGGTGACCGACGACTCGGCGACCAAGCTCGAGGCCTACGGCGTGATCCAGGAGAAGATCGTCGAAGACCTGCCGTACATCCCGCTGATCCTCTCCGCGTCGCAGACCTTCTACGACACCGAGCACTTCACGGGGTGGCCGACCGAGGACGACCTCTACGCCTTCCCGGCACCGTTCACCCCGACGGCCGCCGGTCTGATCCTGTCCACCCTGGAACCTGTGGACTAGGGCTGCCGGCCGGCGCGCCGCCGCGCGCCACCAGCAGACGACGGTGCGTCCGCTGCCCAGACCCTCACGAGCCGTCTGACCGCGCGACCGCGCCGGAGGCGTGGCGACTACGCGGTCTCGCGGCGTGCGCCCGTCGCGAGGAGCCCGCTGACAGTCATGATCGTCAGCGCGCCTAGGACGACGAACAGCGGGACGGTCCATCCGTCGGTGGCCGTGTGCAGCGCGCCGATGGCGTACGGCCCGGCAGCAGCGGCGCTGTACCCGAGGCCCTGGATCATCGCCGACATGCGCCGGGCCTCGCTCTGCGACCGCGACCGCTGGACCACGAGCGTGAAGATCACCGTGAAGTTGCCACCCTGGGACATCCCGGCGAGCGCGGCCCACAGCGGCCACAGCTGAGGGGCCACGAGCAGGCCGACGGGGAGCGAGAGCCAGAGCACGCTCATGCAGGCGAAGACCGCGCGCAGCGGCATCCGGCGCGACATGAGCAGCGGGACCCCGACACCTCCGACGATCCCGAAGAACTGGAAGATCGACGCGGCGCCACCCGCGCCCGAGTCGCTCATGCCCTGGGTGTCCGTGAGGATCTTGGGCAACCAGGTGGTGACGGCGTAGTAGGAGAACGCCTGACCGACGAAGGTGAGCGTCAGGCACCACGCGATGCCGCGCCGCCAGACGGGCCCGAGCTCGGCGTCGGAGGTCCCGTGCGCGGGCACCAGGACGACGGGCACCTTCTCGCGGCCGGCCGTCGCACGCTGCCACAGGACCGCCGCGACGATCATCACCAGGCCCCATGCGACGAGCGCCCAGCGCCACCCGAAGGACGCGGCCAACGGCGCTGTGACGAGCGTCGTGACGACCGAGCCGAGGTTGAGTGCCCCCGTGTACAGACCTGTCACGGCCCCGGCAGACTGCGAGAAGTCCCGCGCGATGAGGACGGGGACAGCGACGTTGCCGATCGTGATCGCCGCACCGATGATCACTGTGCCCACGACCGCCAGCTCGAAGCCGCCGGCCGAACGCACGCAGGTCCCGACGAACACCGCGAAGAGCGAGAGGGTGATGGCGCGCTCGATCCCGACCCGCCCGATGAGCATCGAGGCGAAGGGGGCGACGAGGGCGAAGCAGAGGACCGGGATGCCGGTGAGGATCCCGACGGTCTCCGGCGTGACGCCGAGCCCGTCGGCGACCGTCGTGACGATCGGCGCGAGGGAGATGAAGGGGGCTCGCAGGTTGAGGGCGTAGACCAGCATCGCCAGGAGGAGCAGCCCGCTCGTCCCGTAGATGCGTGCGCGTTTCGAGATGTTTGCTCCTGATGTCGTCGTGAGGATCGATGACAGGTTACGCTCCCCGGCCAGCGCCGATCCTCGCGTGCCCACGGTCCTACCGGGCGAGGACCTGGATGCGCCCTCTTGCAGACCGTGACCATACCGAGACCTGACCTCGTGCAAGATCGCGCGGGCTGATGACACAGTCCAGTCACGGCATCGAGCATGCCGACGATGCCTGGCAGGCCGCCAGGCAGAGACGTCCGGAGGACCGTGTGACGCCCGAGACCCGCCCAGACCGCGACGAGGCCTGGTTCGACGCGCTGTTCCGCGAGCACGCGCGCAGCGTCTACAGGTACGTCGCGCGCCGTGCCGCGTACGACGACGCCGACGACCTCACGGCCGACGTGCTGACAGTCGCGTGGCGCCGCCGGGACGAGGTCCCCGAGGGGCACGAGCTCGCCTGGCTCTACAGGACCGCGGCCTTCACCGTCGCCAACCACCACCGCCGCTCGCGCCCCGTGCTCGTCGAGGTGCTCCCCGAAGACCCCGACCAGACGTCGCCCGAGCTCCTCGTCGTCGCGGACCTCGAGGTGCGGGCAGCGCTCGCCACGCTCTCGGACCGCGACCGCGAGATCTTGCTGCTCACGGCCTGGGACGGCGTGGACGGCGACGCGCTCGCCGAGGTCCTCGGCGTCTCGCGGGGTGGCGCCGACGCCGCGCTGTCCAGGGCCCGCAGCCGGCTGCGAGCCGCCTGGAAGGCGCAGGAGGAAGGGGCTGAGGCGGGGACGGAGCGGTCCGGTCCCACGTCCGTCGGCAGGCCACCGGCTGACGGTCGAGCTGACGGAGCGACCGACCCGCCGGCCCCGGAGCCTCCGCATCTTCCGCGGCATCCGCAGGGTACGACGCGCAAGGACGACGACGCTGACGACACAGACAGGGTGACGGGCCGACAGGGTGGCCCAGCCCCCAGGAGGACATGATGGACACCACCGACCGCACCCCCCAGCAGCACGGCGACGAGCCTGACGAGGCCTACGACAGCCTCCGCGCGGCCGATCCCGCAGCGTCCGCCGAGCCCGACCTCTCCGCGATCCGGGCCGCCGTGAGCCGCAAGGTCGCTGCCTCGACAGGCGACGAGCCCGCAGGCGCGCGTGACGGCGACGGCACTCCCGAGGAGCCCCTCGGTGCCGTGCCCGGGCAGGACGGGGTCGCCGACCTCGCCGCGGCCCGCGCGCGCCGTCGGCCTGCGCGCTGGCTCCAGGTCGCGGCCGCCGCTGTCGGCGTGGTCGCCGTGGGGACCGCCGGATACGCCTTCGGCGCCCAGGGCGCCGACCCGGAGCCGGCGGCAGGTGGCGTCGGGAGCGAGGCTGCCGACGCACCGGCTCTCCCCGTACCGGCTGGGCCAGCCGCGGGCGACCAGCAGGGCCTCGGTGGACCGTCGACCGAGAAGAGCTCTGCCTCGCAGGCCGACAGGTCGATGATCGCGCCCTTCGGCGGGATGCGGACTCTCTTCACGGCTGTCGGCCTCGGCGACGAGCCGGGCACCGCCACCGCCTACGGCTACGACTCGTCAGCAGCCTTCACCTCGGAGAAGGCCTCGGCGATCGCCTCCCTCGTCGGCCTCGAGGGCACCCCCGAGCTCGTCTCCGGGGCGTGGCACCTCGGGTCGACCGACTGGACGGGCCCGACCCTCGACGTGCAGCCCGACGCCGCGACGAGCTTCTACTACAGCGACCCGACGAAGGACCCGTGGGTCGAGGGCTCGACGGCCGTCGCGGTCGACGGCGCGACCGCCACCGCGCAGCTCGCCGACATGATGACGACCCTCGGCGTCGACCCGGCCGCGTACACGCTGACCGTCGAGGACACCGGGACGCAGGACGTCACGACTGTCACCGCCTACCCTGTCGCAGGCCCTGGGGCGACCGGCCAGACGTGGCAGCTCAGCGTCTCGAGCGAGGGGATCTACAGCCTGAGCGGGACCCTCGCGCCCCTCGTCGACCTCGGCGCCTACGGCGTCGTCGGCCCCACGACCGCCGTGGCCCGGCTGACCGACCCCCGCTTCGGCGCGACCCCGGACTTCTCGATCCTCGAGGACCAGCCCTTCGCCAGGGCCGACGTCCAGACGCCCGAGATGGTCGACCCCGGCGTCGGGGTCGACTCGGCCGAGGTGCCCTCCGACGACCCGGCCGCCGTCCCGACGGTCCCGCCGACCCTGACCCCGGGGACCAGCTTCTCGTGGCCTGTCGCCGAGGTGGCGATCACCGGGGCTGAGCTCACGACCACCACGGTCTACGCGGCCGACGGGTCTGTCGCCCTCGTGCCGGCGTACAGGCTCACGGGAGACGACGGCAGCGGCTGGACGGTCGTGGCCGTCACCGAGGAGCACCTGGACTTCGCGGCCCAGCGCTGATGCGCTGAGACGCGGGCGGGGCCTCGGCGCCCCGGCACCACCAGCAGGGGGCTGCGGGTGGCACCGCAGACGACCGACGAGAGGGCCGGACGGGTTGTCCGGCCCTCTCAGTCGCTCAGCGGTTCTGGGACGCCAGGGTGCGCAGCGCGCCGCGCTGGAGCTGTGCGCCGGCCGACTGGACGAAGGCGGGCATCCACCCGAGCTCGGCCGTGAGCCACCGGCGGGCGACGGCGTCGACAGGGAAGAAGGTCCGGCGGAAGAGGTCGTTGCGCACGGCGACGGTGGTGCGCGGCTCGTCGGCCACCACCTGCCAGCGGCTGCTGCCGCACTGCTTGACGAGTACGTCGCCGAGCGCCACGCCGAGCGCGCCGACCAGATAGTCGGGGTCCCAGCGGTCCGACTCGGGTGCTCTGTGCCACGCCCGGCAGTAGGCGTCGAAGAGGGACGAGAGGTACCCGACAGACCTCAGGTCGGCACCGGGGCCCCGCAGGTGCTGGCGGAGCTCTTCCATCCACACGAGCTCGACCACGCTCGGCTCGCGCAGCACGACGGCGCCGTCCTCGGGGCCTGGGGCCGCGGGCGTCGGGTCGGCCTGCGGGGACGACGTGCGTCCGTGCGGTCGCAGCACTGGCTTCATGCCCTCCCTATCGGCCGGAGGTCACCTGTTCTTGACGATTTCCGGGCGAGTCTGCGCCGCCTTTCATCCGCTGGTCGAGCCAGCCCGCCCCGGCGGCGAGGACCAGGAAGACGACGGCGACCACGAGCGTGCTCAGCAGCGCCGAGGCGTAGCCGTTCTCCGCGGCGTCGAGGAAGGGGTACGGGTACCAGCCGACGATCTCGCCGCGCACGAAGGTGTACGCGATCCAGGCCAGCGGCGCGACGAGCGACCACCCGATCGTGCTCCGGTCGATCCGCGGGCGCGGCCCGAACAGCACCCACCCGACGACGACTGCCAGAGGGGAGAGCACGTGCAGCAGCAGGTTCGACACCGCGCCGGCGGCCGAGAGCTCGACGAGCCCTCGCAGGACGGCGTTGTAGACGATGCCCGTCACGGCGATGCACAGGATCGCGTCGAGGCGGGCGACGCGGAACACCCGCCCGTCGCGGTCGGGCCGGACCGCGAGCAGGACCGCGACGACGCACACGAGGACGTTCGACAAGATCGTGAAATAGCTGAAGAGCCTCACGAGGCGCTCGAGCATCGACCCTGCCTCGCCGGGACCGTCGAGGAGGGCGACGACCACCTCTATGACGACACCCGTCCCGGCGAGGAGGGCTGTCGCTGCGTGCCACGTGCGCTGGACGACCACTGCGGCTCCCGGGGGTGAGGCGTCTCGCGCGCCTGTCGGAGCGCGTCGCCAGTCTAGGCAGGTGGTCCCGGGGCGGCGAGATGTGCGTGCGCTCGAGCCCTGGGGCTCCGACCTGGTCAGGGGTACGGTAGGGGGACAAACCGTACCCGACGTGAAAGAGGTCCTCATGCCTACTCGCACCGCACGCACAGCATGGAACGGCACGCTCGAGGAGGGCGCTGGCCAGGTCGAGCTCAGCAGCTCGAAGGCAGGGACCTTCGACGTGTCGTTCCCCAAGCGCGCAGCTGACGAGGCGGGTGGCACGACCAGCCCCGAAGAGCTCATCGCCGCGGCGCACTCCTCCTGCTACGCGATGCAGCTCTCCGCGCTCATCGGCGAGGCCGGCGGCACGCCGGACTCCCTCGACGTGAGCGCCGACGTCTCGCTCGCCCCCGACCCCGCCGGCGGCTTCCAGATCACGAAGATCGTGCTCACGGTCCGCGGCGAGGTCTCCGGGATCGACGAGGCGACCTTCCTCAAGGCGACCGAGGACGCGAAGGCCACCTGCCCGGTGTCTAAGGCCCTCACCGGCACGACGATCACCCTGGACGCCTCGCTCGAGAAGTAGCAGGGCAGCAGGAGAAGACCATGACGCGCAGGACCGCCGGGCACGAGCCCGGCGGTCCTGCTGCGTCACCGGGGGAGGGGCCCCGTGAGG
This sequence comes from Sanguibacter inulinus, assembly GCF_013415325.1. Classification (GTDB taxonomy): domain Bacteria; phylum Actinomycetota; class Actinomycetes; order Actinomycetales; family Cellulomonadaceae; genus Sanguibacter; species Sanguibacter inulinus. The sequence goes on from NZ_JACBYE010000026.1 coordinate 16,413, forward strand.
TCTCCCAGGACGGCCGAGAGCGTCCGGACGAGGAGGTCGCGCAGCTCGTGCTGGGTCAGCGGGCTGCCGGCCAGCCAGGCGGCTGTCGTGTTCTCGGCGAGGGCGACCCACCCTCGCGACAGGAGGGCGAGCGCGTCGGGGCCGAGCCGCTGGTCCCCTCCGGAGGCGTCCGGGGTGGGCGAGGTGCTCGACGCGTGCACCGCCGTCGACCGGCGTGCGAGTCGCTCGACGAGGAGCGAGCGGGCGTCGGCCAGGATCTCCTGGGTCTGGGGGTCGTCGTGGAGCGCACCACGCCAGATGTCCGTCCACAGCTCGCGGCGGGCGGTGACCGTGGTGATGAAGGCGTCGAGCACGACCACGGGCCGCTCGGGGGAGACGGGCCCCTCGGTCGCGGCGAGTGCGGCGAGCAGGTCGTCGACAGCCGCGGAGACGACCGCGCGCTGCAGCCCGACCACCGAGCCGAAGTAGTGGAACACCAGCGCCTTGGACGCCCCGGCGGCCGTCGCGACGGCCTGGGTGCTGAGGCTGCCGATCCCGTCGGCGGCGGCGAGCCGCTCGGCGACGACGAGCAGCTCGCGTCGGCGGTCGGCAGGCTCGAGTCGGGTCCGGGGTGTGTCGCGGCTCATGGCTCTTGTCTACCAACAGTGTTGACCTCAGGTCAACAGCGTCGTAGATTCTTTGTTGACCACTAGTCAGTACGAGGGGCACATGACGACTCACGACCACCCAGAAGCCATCTCGCTGCGCGCCGTGCGCGTCGAGGGACGGCGCGACACCATGCTCGACCCGGTCACCCTCCGGCTCGAGCGGGGCTCGCGCCTGCTCGTCGTCGCCGAGCCCGGCCACGGGCACACGGCCCTCGCGCTCGTCGCGACGGGCCGCATGGTGCCCGACGAGGGAGACGTGCTCCTCGACGGGCGACCCGACGCCGAGACCCTGCGCAAGGTCTCAGCCGTGGTCGACGCCCCCACCATCACCGAGCCTGACGACGCCCTGACCGTGGCCGGGACCGTCGCCGAGGGGCTCGCCCTCGCTGGTCGACCGTCCAGCCGTCGGGCCGTCAACCACTGGCTCACCGAGCACGACCTCGCCGAGCGCCGCTCGCTGCGGGTCGACCAGCTCGACCCCGTCACCCGCGTCCAGACGCTGCTGGCGCTGGGCGCCGCAGACCCGGCCGTGCGGTATCTCGTCCTCACCCTCCCCGACCGCCACGGCGGCAACCCCAAGGACTGGTGGCGGATGGCCGGCGGGTACGCCGAGTCCGGTTACGGCGTCATGGTCCAGTGCACCCCCGCCTCGGCCCACGTCCTCGAGGCCGGACGGCACATCGAACGGCCCGTCGAGGGCACCGACAACCACGACGCGATGGAGGTCCTGCGATGAAGGCCGTCCGGATCAGCCTCTCCGAGCTCCGCCGCATCAGCGCGGGCACGCTCCCCAAGCTCGCGATCGCCGCCTTCGCGATCATCCCCACCCTGTACGCAGGGCTCTACCTCTTCGTGAACTCCGACCCCTACTCGCGTCTGGACCAGGTACCGGCGGCCCTCGTCGTCGAGGACACCGGAGAGTTCGGCCAGAAGGTCGCGGACAACCTCCTCGACGACGGCGGCTTCGGCTGGGTCGAGACCTCACGGGCCGAGGCGCAGGTCGGGGTCCGCTCCGGCGAGTACGACGCCGCGCTCGTGATCGGCCCGACCTTCAGCGACGACCTCGCGTCCTCGGGAGAGTTCGCGCCCCAGCAGGCGAGCATCACGCTCGTCACCAACGACGCCAACAACTACCTGGCGCGCACGATCGCGGACCAGATCGTCGGGAAGGTGCGCGACTCGATCGCCTCCGAGGTCGGCACCGAGGCGGCCGCCCAGTTCCTTGCGGGCTTCTCCGACATCCGGACGAGCCTGGAAGACGCCGTGAGCGGCGCGACCGAGCTCACCGACGGGACGGCGCAGCTCGTCACAGGCTCGGACCAGCTCGTCACGGGCTCGGCAGACCTCGCGACGGGGGCGTCGACGGCAGCCACGGGTGCCTCCGACCTCGCGACGGGAGCGAGCACCCTCAAGACCGGCGCCGCCACCCTCGCGACAGGCGCGAGCACGCTCAAGACCGGGATCGACGACCTCGACACGGGCCTGGGGACCCTCAAGACCGCCACGACAGACCTGCCCACCCAGGCCCAGGCTCTCGCCGACGGCGCGAAGAAGGTCGCCGACGGCAACGCGACGATCGCCGGCTACGGCGACGCTGCAGCCACGGGGGCGCAGACGCTCGTCGACGACCTCGACACCATCCGGACCGGGATCGCCGACGACCTGCGCGCGCAGGGCCTCACCGAGGAGGAGATCACCACGGTCCTCACGGCCCTCGACACAGCGCGCCAGCCGATCACCGACGCGTCCACGGCGCTCGGTGAGGTCTCGACCTCCCTCGACACGCTGTCCTCAGGTGCCACGCAGGTGAGCGACGGGGCTGCAGCGCTCGCGCTCTCCGCACCGACCCTCGCCCAGGGGATCGCCGACGCCGCGACGGGGGCCGACAGCCTCGCGACAGGTGCGTCGACCCTCTCAACAGGTGCCTCTGACCTCTCGACGGGCGCCTCGGAGCTGTCGACAGGGGCCGACTCGCTCAAGACCGGGACCGCGACGCTCTCCGAGGGCGCCAGCACCCTCGCGACGGGCGTCTCGACCCTCCACGACGGGATCGTCGCGGCCGACACCGGAGCTGTCCAGCTGCGCGACGGCCTCACCTCCGGCATGGGAGAGGTGCCCGACGTCGACGCCCAGACGCAGGACGACACCGCCCAGACCATCGGCAACCCCGTGGTCGTGCAGAACGAGTCGCTGACCAGCGCGGGCACCTACGGCGCCGGTCTCGCACCGTTCTTCCTCTCGCTCGCCTCGTGGATCGGCGCCTACGTGCTGTTCCTGCTGGTCAAGCCGCTGTCCAGGCGTGCGCTCGCAGCCGGGCGGTCCCTCTGGTCCTCGGTCGCCACAGCCCTCGGCGGCTGGCTGACCCCGGCAGCCATCGGTGTCGCGCAGGCCGCGCTGATGTTCACGGTGACCAAGTTCGCCCTCGACATCCAGCCCGCCTACCCGTGGTTCACGGCGCTGTTCCTCGTGCTCGTCTCGGCGACCTTCGTCGCGATCCTCCAGGCCCTCAACGCCTGGTTGGGTGCGGCCGGGCAGTTCCTCGGTCTGGTCCTCATGCTCACCCAGCTGGTGACCGCGGGCGGGACCTTCCCGTGGCAGACGATCCCGGAGCCGCTGCGCTCGCTGCACCAGTTCTTGCCGATGAGCTACGGCGTGGACGGTCTGCGGCACCTGCTCTACGGAGGCTCCCTGACGAACGTCGGGACCGACGCGGCCGTGCTCGCGCTGTTCCTCGTGGGGTCGCTCGCGGTGACCACGCTCGCTGCTCGCAAGCAACGGCTGTGGACCGTGCGGACGCTCCAGCCCGAGCTGGTGCTCTAGCAGCTGCGCCTGCTGCCGTCGTGCACCTGACGACAGGTGCGGTGCGCTCGTGGTGAGTGCACCGCACCTGTCGTCCCGCGCTGCGTCGTCGAGAGCGTCCGTCCGGTCAGTCGACCGTGACGGCCTCGAGCACCGGCAGCCGTGCCGCGCGGATCGCCGGCCACGCCGCCGCGAGCACACCGACGACGACCGAGATGCCCAGCATCACCGCGAGACCACCCCACGGGACGACGAGCTCGGTCAGCCCGGAGCTCTGGAACACCGTCGGCATCCCCGCGGCGAGCCCGACGCCCACGGCCAGCCCGAGGACTGTGCCGAAGACCGCCGTGAGGACCGACTCGATGGTGATCGTCGCGGCGAGCTGCGCCCGGCCGAGGCCCACGGCCCGCATGAGGCCGATCTCGCGGGTCCTCTCGATGACCGACAGGGCCAGGGTGTTGACGATGCCCAAGATCGCGATGACGATCGACAGCCCGAGCAGCGCGTAGAGGATCGTCAGCACCTGGTCCACCTGCGCCGCGAGGGACGACACGAACTCGTCGTTGTCCATGACCGAGACGATCATGTACGGCTTCGCGGCTGCGGTCACGGCTGCGTCGAGGTCGGCCTGGGAGACGCCGTCTGCTGCCTGCAGCAGGACCATCGTGGCCATGTCTGCAGGACTCGAGGCGAGCTGGTCGAAGATCGAGTCCGCGACCAGGAGCGGGGTGCCCAGGGCCGGGGAGTCGAAGACCGAACCGATGGTCACCTCGACCTCGCCGACCTGCGTCGACAGGGTGAGGCTGTCTCCGAGCGCCCAGCCGTTGGACGTCATGGCTGACTTCAGCACGCTGACCTGACCGTCAGCAAGGGTGTCGAGATCACCCTCGACAGCCTCGGTCGCCCAGCTGCGGTCGAAGACGCCAGGGTCTGCGCCGAGGGCGTAGAGGCTGACGGGGTCACCCCCGGAGGCGTCCGTGACGAAGTACTGGTCGAGCAGCATCGCGTCTGCGGCACCGACCTCGGGCAGCGCGTCGATGTCGGAGACGACCCCGGCGGGCAGGGTGCCCGTCGCCGACTGGACGATGAGGTCGGCACGCGACTCGTTCTCCACGATGCTGCTGACCGACGACTGCGCTGACGCGGCGAGGACCGAGGCGGCCCCGACGAGCGACATGCCGATCATCAGTGCGCTGGCCGTGCTCGCCGTCCGGCGAGGGTTGCGGGTCACGTTGCCGGACGCGAGCTTCCCGAGAGGCTTGACGAGCCAGACGAAGGGCAGCGCCATGACGCGCAGGACGGGCTTCGCGATGGCCGGCGCGAGCAGCAGCACGCCCACGACGACGGCGGCTGCGCCGATGCCGAGGATGCTCCCGGTGCTCGCCGTGTCGTCCCGGGCGGCGGTGACGACAGCCGCGATGACGGCGCTCGCCCCTGCGCCGGCGACGACCAGCCCGGCGATGGTGCGGACCCGCAGCGAGGCGCTCTGGGCCGGGGAGTCGTCCCGCATCGCCTCGACAGGCGCGACGAGCGCCGCACGCCGGGCGGGCACAGCCGCCGAGAGGATGCTCACGACGATCCCGAGCACGAGCGAGATGACGACCATCGAGGTCGAGACCGGCACGCTGCCCGCGAGCTCCATGCCCATCGAGGCGAAGAGCGCCTTGAGCGCGAGGACCAGCCCGAGACCACCGGCGACCCCGAGGGCGCCGCCGATCGCCCCGACGACAGCCGCCTGGACGAGGATCGACACGAAGACCTGGAGCGGTGACGCCCCGACAGCCCGCAGCAGCGCGAACTCCCGCTGACGCTGACGGACCGTCATCGCGAAGGTGTTGGAGATGATGAACCCGCCGACGAACAGCGAGATCCCTGCGAAGACCAGCAAGAAGGTCTCCACGAAGCCGAGCATGGTCGAGATCTCGTCGCGGGCCTCCTCGCGGGCCGTCTCGCCGGTGACGACCTCGACGGGCGCCGCGTCGGTGGCACCGGCCGCCGGCTGGACTGCCGCGTCGACGCGCTCCGCGAGTGCCGTGTCGTCGACGCTGCCGTCGCCGAGGACCGAGATGGTCGAGACCATGCCGTCGGGCGAGAAGGCCGCGGCAGCCGTGGCCTCGTCGAAGAACACGATGGTCGCACCGGCCATCGAGGTACCCATGTCGACGATGCCCGTGAGCGTCGCCTCCGTGAGCTGCCCGCCGACGACGAGGGTCGTGGTGTCACCGACTGCCAGGCCCGTCGTCTCGAGCGCACCGGCCTCGAGCATGAACTCCCCAGGCCCGCTGGGGGCGGTTCCCTCGGAGATCGGCGTCGCCGGGTCGTCGGCGTACCAGGCGAGCCCGAAGGTGGGTGCGCCCGTCGTCGGCGGCACCGTGCCGTCGGCCCCGACGAGCACGAGCGGACCGGTCAGGTCGGCGAAGGCGTGGGCGACGCCGTCGACCTCCGCCACGGTGGTCACGAGGTCGGCAGGGATCGTGTTGCGGACGGCCCCGGCGCTCGCGTTCTCCTGGACGAGGGTCGAGACGTCGTCGGCCCCGCGCAGGTAGACGTCGGAGGAGGTGCCGGCGTCGACGATCCCGTCGAAGGTGTCGGACAGCATCTCGCGCAGCGAGAAGGTGCCTGCCACGAAGGAGACGCCGAGGACGACGGCGAGGATGGACAGCCCGAGGCGGACGAGGTGCGCCTGGACGTTGCGCAGTGCGACGCGGAGCATCAGCCCGTCACCTTCTGGCGCGTGAGGGAGGCGAGGACGTCGAGGACGGTCTCGGGGGTCGGCTCGGAGAGCTCGGCGACGATCTGCCCGTCCGCGAGGAACAGCACCCTGTGCGCGTTGCTGGCCGCGACGGGGTCGTGCGTGACCATGACGACAGACTGGCCCAGGGTGTCGACGGAGGTCCGCAAGAACGACAGCACCTCACGCGAGGACGTCGAGTCGAGGTTGCCTGTCGGCTCGTCGGCGAAGACGACCGACGGCTTGGACACGAGGGCCCGGGCGCAGGCGACACGCTGCTGCTGCCCGCCGGAGAGCTCGGCCGGGCGGTGCTTGAGCCTGTCGCCGAGACCCACGGCCTCGACCACCTCCGCGAGGTACGCGCGGTCGACAGGCACCCGGGCGATGTCGAGGGGGAGCGTGATGTTCTCCTCGGCGGTGAGCGTGGGCACGAGGTTGAAGGACTGGAAGATGAACCCGAGATGGGTCCGGCGCAGACGTGTGAGCTGACGCTGGTTCATCGACGACACCGTGAGGTCGTCGACGACCACGGTCCCCGACGTCGGGGTGTCCAGGCCCGCCATGCAGTGCATGAGCGTCGACTTGCCCGACCCGGACGGGCCCATGATCGCGGTGAACTGCCCGCGGGCGAAGTCGACATCGACCCCGGCGAGAGCCCTGACGACGGTCGAGCCCTTGCCGTAGGTCTTGGTGAGACCACGGGCCGTCGCGATGGCCGCTGAGCGGCTGCCGGGTCCCGGGGACGTGGGGGTTGTGCTGGCGGGGGAGGGCGACATGACCGTGCTCTTCTCTGCTGGGTCGGGTGGCACGCGGGGTGCGCCCGCGTCTGAGACCATCCTGGCGGTGGCCGACCGCTGCGGGAATAGGGGAGGTCCCCCACCCGACCCTGAGACCTGCCTGAGAGTCCTGTGGCTCGGACCCCGGGCCGCAGAGGTCTTCTCCTCGCTCCGCTGACCTGCGGCTATACGTCGAGGTCGCTGCTGAAGCGGCGCTTGGCCCCGGGCCCGAGGTCACGCGGGTCCGAGACCGTCGTGGTGAGGACAGGACGTCCCAGCAGCGCGGTCAGGGCTGTGTCGAGCGTGCTGAGCCCGGGCTGTGCGGGCACCGTCGCCACGGTGGGAGGCGTGGCCCGGGTCGGCAGCGCGGCGAGGTGGATCGTGCCGTCCGCTGCCTGGTGCAGGTGCCAGGCGGCGAGCCCGTAGGCCTGCAGCAGCTGGGTGGTGTCGACCGACGGGACCCAGCGGCCGTCGGCCGTCTGGAAGCGGACGGCCGCCCGACCCTCGAGCCCGACGAGGACCGTCGCCCAGGTCCCCTCGGCATCGCGCTCGCGGACGAGGGCAGCGGTGTCCCCGGTGCGGTACCGCAGCAGCGGGAGGTACGGGTTGTCGTCGACCGTGACGACCACGTCGCCCCGCTCGCCATCGGGGACCGGCGTCCCGTGCTCGTCGAGGATCTCCACGTGGACGCGGCGCGGCAGGACAGTGTGGCGCGTCTGGCCGTCCGTCGTCCGGTCCCCGGTGAGGTCTGCGGCGACGAGCCCGGCCTCGCGGGTGCCGTAGACGTCGACGACGGGCACTCCCCACCGCTGCTCGAGCCGTCGCCGTGCCCCCGGTGCCAGGTGGGCGGCGCCGGAGAAGACGACGAGAGGGTGCAGCTCGATGTCGAGGTCGGCGAGGGCGAGGAGCGACAAGGGGTTGCCGCTGAGCACCTGGGCGTCGGCGTCGGCGAGGAAGGCCTCGCGGTCACCGGGTGCGCGCCAGCCGTCAGGGTGCACGTTGACGCGGGCCATCGGCGCGCCACCCTTGGCCGTCAGGGCAGAGGCGTAGGTGAAGGCCGTGCGCTGGTCGACGACGTTGAGCAGGCACGTGCGTCCAGGCTCGGCCTCCCAGGTCACTCCCGCCCGGGCGGCGAGGTCGGTGAGGTAGACGACCTCGGCGGCGGTCGAGAGCGGGTGCAGCGGCACGACGAGCGCGGCCCCGGTGCTGCCCGAGCTCGACCCCTCGAGCACCCTGTCGAGGGGGACGTCGACGGGGACGAAGTCCGCGACCCCGCGCCCCAGGTCGTCGCGGGAGACGGGTGCTACGTCGTCCAGGCTGCGGGGTGCTCGGCCCTCACGGCGGGCGAGCGACCTGTAGTGCGGGACTGTCGTCGAGACCCGCTGCACCAGCTCGTCGACCCACCCGGGGCGCGCCCACACCTCACCCCTGGGCTCCCAGGACCTCTGTGCTGCGTCGGCGGCGCGCTCTCGCAGCACCGGGAGGTCGTCGGGCATCACCCTGTCGCCGCAGACGTGCACCCACGCGGGGGCGTGCGGGTGGTCCCGCAGGGCCTGCATCCCCGCGAAGCCCTCGGCCGAGAGCGACGGCCACCGTTCCGTGTCGGTGAGCGCGACGGCCGAGAAGGCCTCGTACTCGGCGAGCGCGGGGTCGGGGACACCGCGGGGGAGGGCCTTCAGGTCGGGCCCGGCTGGGGAGGTGCGCTGGGGAGGGGCCGCTGACGGTCCGTTGGCGTGCGCGCCGGTGATGTCCTGGTCCTCAGACATGGCTCACCTGCGCCGCGGCCTCGCGGGCGCGCTTCTCGGCGAGCGCCCTGTTGAGCTCTTCGGTGCGGCGGGCCTCTTCGGCGAGCTGGGCGAGGACGAGGCTCTGGATCGCTGTGCTGACGGTCTGCCACCGGGCCTCGGCGTCGACGGCGGTCTCGTCGCCGGGGTGCAGGCCGCAGGCACGCAGCACGGCGCGCGCGGCCTCTTCGCGGGTGGCCGTCGTGCTCGGCCACGTGGAGGGCTCGAGGACCGGGGCGAGGACCGTCGACAGGCGCGAGATCGCCGTGAGGGCCCAGTCGGTCGTGGCCTCTGGTCCCGTGAGCACGTCTGCGAGGACCGGGGTGCGCCGCAGAGCGGGGTCGGCCAGCACCCAGGAGGTGATCAGCGCGGCGCGTGCGCGCTGGTCGCCGAAGCCGCCCGGGGCCGAGAAGAAGGTCCGCAACCAGGCGATCTGCTGCTGGGTCCGCACACCCCCCGGGGCGAGGTCGGCGAGGGTGTCGGAGACGACCGCGGCGGCGTCGACGTGCGCGCGGCCGGGTCGTGGGCTGCCGTCGCCGAGGGCACCGACGGCTGGCAGCCTGTCGGCGGGGCTCTGGGCGATCCGCTGCATCACGGTCGCGAGCGTCGGGCCGGGGCGCAGCGGCTGCGCGGGGTCGACGAGCCCGTCTCGTACGGTCATGCGTTCTGCCCCCAGAGGGTCCGGGCGAGGTCTCTCGCGAAGGGGACGACATCCTCCCAGGCCGACACCGTGTAGACGGCGTAGCCGGGAGCCATGTCGACGTAGCGGTCGGGTGGTCCTGCGACGTTGAGCACGAGCGATCCTCCGCCGCCGGCGGCCCGGACCGCTCGGGCCGCGCTCGTGGTGAGCGGCTCGAAGTCCTCGGGGAGGCTCCAGGCCCCGTCGGCGAACATGCTCACGACCCCGCTGTCCGAGATCACCGCGATGTGCCGACGCCGACGCCGGCTCCGGGCAGGGCTGCCCGCGCTCGCGGTGTTCCCTGCGCTCGCGGTGCTCCCGGTGCTCGGGGTGCGGTCGGCCTCGTCGAGGTGCGTCTGCTCGAGCAGCTGGATGGGGAAGGACGTGCTCCCGCCGAAGTACGCGACGACGGCTGACATCACGGCTGTCGCGTCCCGGGTGAAGCCGTCGGTCCCGGCGATCTGCCCGGGACCGCTCCAGGTGGTCGCCTGCACGCGCGCGCCGCTGCGCAGGGCAGAGAGAGCGAGGACCGCGCCGGCCAGCGCGATCGGGGCAGGCTGGTGGCGGGGGTCGGGCATCGAGCCTGAGGAGTCCAGGTACAGGTCGAGGTCGACGGGCTGGTCGTCGGTCTCGGTCGAGGTGGTCGAGTCGAGGTGGCGCTGGACCGTCGTCATCCCGGGCACGACGACGGGTGAGGCGAGCATCGTCGCGGTCCAGTCGACGTCGGCGAGGTCGTCGCCCGTCTCCCACGGGTCGAGGCCGCCGAGCAGCGTCTCGGGAGCCGCGGGTGTGGCTGTCGTCGGGAAGGGGACGAGGTGGCGGGCTGCGTGCTCCCGGTACCAGGCGATCGCCGCGGACTCGGGCGAGGTCGCGACCCCGAGCGACTGCAGCACGGCCGCGTAGTCGGCCGGGGTGAGCGTGTTCCCGGCGCTCTGGGACGCGACGGGGTCGCGCTGCAGCCCAGTCTGCGGTCCAGGGGTCGGCGAGGTCGAGTCCTCGCGTGCTGCGAGGGTGCCGACGACGCGTGGGTCGAGTGCTGGGTGGACGGGTGGGCGGAGGGCGTCCGAGGCTGTCGCCAGCCCGGGGACTGGCGTCCCCGGGTGCTCGTGCTGGGCGCAGGGCAGGTCGACGACGGTCTGCCCGCCGCCGCTCCCGGTGTCCCGTGCCAGGAACGGACGCAGGACCATGGCGAAGCCGCCGGCGCCGGCTGCGGGGTCGTCGGCGTAGGTCCGGACGAGCCTGGCGAGCACCTGTGCCTCGGCGTCAGCGTGCGGCCCGGGTCCGCTGAGCGTTGCCGCGGGGAGCGACCACAAGATCTCGTCCGTGCGCAGCAGGAGAGTCATGACCTCTCCCTGCGGCGGACCGAGCCTGCGCCACAGCCCGACCATGTCGATCCCGGCGCGGGTCTGCAGCCTGTCGTTGATGAGCATGTCCGACCACAGGTTGGTCACCAGGCCGGCCCGGTGGTCCAGGTCGACCAGCCCCAGGCGGACCTGCGCCGTCATCCGGCCAGCCGTGAGCATGTCGGCCGGGGAGTAGACGTGGTGGCCGATCTCGTGCGCGAGGACAGCCACGGCGTGGTCTTCGATCCCCTCTGCGAGCACCTGCTCGAGATCGATCGACACCTCGACGTCTCCGAGGCTGAACCACGCGAAGCTCGTCGCCCCGCTCACCTCGCCAGCGCCGTGGAGCCGCGGTGGCCGCAGGCGGGTGAAGCGGCCCCACGCGCCGAGCGCCTCGGGCCAGGCGGCCGTCCAGGCGGCCCTGAGCGCTGCATACCGTGCATCGTCTGGGCGGGGCGCGCGGGTGACGGGGAGCGGGAGTGCCGCCGGGACCGCAGGAGCCTGGTCGGCAGAGGTCCCGGTCCCGCGACGACGACCGCCCCTCACGGCTGGTCCTGGGGGACGTCGTGAGAGGCGGCGCGAGCACGGTCCTCGCCTGCGCCGGTCCGCACGAGGTCGAGCCTGTACGACGTCGCGCGGCTCACCAGGACCATCCCTGCAGTGGTGGCGCCCGCCCCGGTGACGGTGTCCTGAGCACCTAGGTGGGGTGCGACGGCGTCGACGAGCGCGGGGTCTGGCTGCACGGCCGCCAGCAGGCTGTCGAGCTCGGCAGCCGAGGTCGAGCGTCCCGCGCTCTCGCGCAGGACAGCGGTCCCGTGGACGTCGGCGACGACCACCCAGACCTGGTCGTCAGCCGCGACCCGCCATGTCGGTGTGGCTGCCTCGACGGTCCCCAGGACGACCGGGACACCGACCCACGGCCCGCCGCTCCCACGGAAGCCGCCGACCTGTCCGGTCCGACCAGCCGCCGGGGCACCGGGCCACCAGAAGGGGTCTGCAGCGCTGCGCGCCAGGACGTCCCCCGGACTGCCCGTGCCGCGTCCCGAGCCCCGTGAGCCGGGCACCGCGGCACCTGCACCACGGGTCCCGGCTGCGCCGGAGGTCTCGCCGTCGGCGCCGCTAGCACCGCCTGCACTGCCTGCGCCGCCCGCGCCCAAGCTCTCACCGACTCCATCTCCAGCACCGTCTGCAGAGGAGCTCTCGTCGACGGCACCGGCCAGGTCGAGGAGCTGGACGAGAGCAGCATCGGGGAGCGATCCTGCAGCAGCGAGCGCCGCACCGCGTAGCCTCACGAACCCTGACCTCCAGGCGGCGACCGCAGCCGCCGCACGCTGGGCGTCGTCGTCGTCGAGGTGCGCGTCGGCCGCGCAGAACCGACGGCCCCACTCACCGAGGTCGGCCCCTCGGGCGATGCGTCCGGCTCCCTGGACGACGACGTCGACGGTCACCTTCGGTGAGCGGCCCATGGCACGGGGCAGGAAGGGGACGACCCCCAGGAGCGCCCAGCGGTCGGCCGAGGACTCGTGCCACGCGCGACGCACGACGAGGGCGCTCGCAGCGTCGACGAGGACGGGCACGACCGCTGCGAAGGCTGACGGGTCGCCCATGGTCCGCGCGAGGTGGTCGGCCCCCGGACCCATCTCGAGCAGGGCGGTGCGCAGCGCGTCGGCCGACGCGCCGGCGGACCGAGCGGCGGCGACGCGGGAGTTGAGGACGTCGCGCTGCGCGACCAGCTCGCCCTGCCACGTGGGAGCGGCAGCCGTGGACTGGTCCATCACCGGTACCAGCGCAGCCACGTGAGGTAGTTGGTGTACCGCTGGTGCGCGTACTTGAGCACGAGGGCGTCCTCGTAGACGTGGCCGTGCAGCTTGCCGGCGCCCTCCCACCCGGCGAGGATCTGCTCGATCCGGCGCATCCTGTCGAGCACGACGTCTTCACCCAGGGAGTCGAGCCCCGCCTGTACCTGCTCGAGGACCTCGCCGACGGGGTCGTCCTGGTCCAGCCCGTACGCGTCGTACTGGGCGCACGCGTCGTCGAACATCGTCCGGATCCACGACACGCGGTCCGAGCGCAGCGGCTCGCGGTCGGCGTCGTCGAAGACCGTCGACTGCTGGTCCGGCACGAGCTTGTCGTGCAGCACGAAGGGCAGGACGGCGCGCAGGTCGTCGAGGCCGACGCTCGAGCGACCACGGAAGTAGGCCATCGCCTTCGCGTACGCCACGAGGGACTGCAGCGCCCGGACGGAGAGCCCGTTGAGGGTCTGGGCGCCGATGTCCGAGAGCTTGTCGCGCCCGGTGTCCGAGCTCGCCACGAGGTGCGGGTCGATCCCGGCGAGGCGCGCGGTGTCCTTCGTGCGGTACTCGAACTGCCACGCCGACCCCTCGAGCAGCTCGAGCTGGCTCGCGAAGAACTCGAGCCGTCGCCGGACGGGCCGCTCGATCTGCACGGCCGTGACCTCGCGGTGCAGGCGCTCGTGCTGCGCGTCGTCGAAGACGATCGACTCGGGCACGGCCCGCTCGGGGTGGATACCCTGCTCGGCCCGCGCCACGAGGTCGCCGAGGAACCTGTTGTTGAAGGGCAGCGCGTGCACCACCACGTCGATGCGGTCCCGCAGCGCCTCGACCACCTGGTACGTGCCGCCGCCGGCGTCGTCGTTGGCGGTGAGGTACCAGGCGGACTCGCCCGTCTCGTAGAACTGGTCGAAGACCTCGACGTACCCGTCCGCGAGGACCGTCAGCAGCGCCGACTGCGTGCGCGTCGGGATGCGGTTGTACTCGTCGACGATCTTCACGCGCATGCCCAGCCACGATCGCCAGGCGACGTCGACGTCGGCGAGCGAGTCTGCCTGCACGAGGTCCTTGGGCAACGGTGTGCCGAACATGTCGGAGACCGTGAGCTGTGGGTGACCGTGCTGCATCGCGCGGCGCACGTCCTGGATCGGGTACCCGGCGAGCACGCCCATGAGCACGGCGCTCGCGGTCTTCCCGCGACCCGGTCCGCCGATGAGCAGGCAGCGTCCTCGCACGGCGAAGGTGAGCAGCGGCAGCAGCACGAAGCTCGAGTAGGACTGGTCGGAGGGCAGCGTGAGCAGCGCCTTCGAGTCGCCGAGCCTGAAGCTCGTCTCCGGGGTCCCCGGCCCCGCGGAGAACTCGACGTCGTAGTGCGGGGAGATGATCGCGTGGTTGACCACCCAGAAGTACGCCTGCCGCAGCTTCTCCGCGAGGTCTGCGTCCTGCGAGCCCTCTGTGGGGGTCGCCGTGCCGAAGAGGTCCGCGACGTCGAGGTCGTAGTCGCCCTGCGTGCTGGACGTCCCGCTGGGAGCCGGCCGGGTCGGCGCGTCCGAGACGTGCCCGAGGGGCGATGCTGGAGACGATCCGGACGAGGTCGCTGACGCGGGGCTGCTGGTGTGCTCTGTCACACGGGCGAGTCTGCCACGGGGGCACCGGCCCGTCAGGCCGTCGCAGGGCTGCTGGGGAGAAGGCCCCATCGACGCTCCCTGTGGACGAGCGCCAGGGCCGAGAACCTCAGCCCGAGCCCGAGCCCGAGCCCGAGCCCGAGCCCGAGCCCGAGCCCGAGCCCGAGCCCGAGCCCGAGCCCAGATGCAGGCTCCGCGGCGCGGCTGTCTTGCTGGCTCAGACCCCGCGGTCCGAGCCAGCCGGCGCCGGGGCTGTCGGGTCGGGCAGCGGGGCGCCGACCTCTTGGCCCTGCTGGTCCATCGGCGGGGCCACCCACCGCGGCACCGCGACGAGGGCGTCGACCAGGCGGACCGCCTCGGCGAGCCGCTCCGCCCGGGTCCCGCGGAGCTCGACCCACGGGGCGCCGCCGTCCTCCTGCGCGGCGAGCTCCTCACGGAAGCGCTGCTGCATGCCGTGCCGGATGTGCTCGCCGTCGCGCAGACCGTCCTGCACGAAGGGGATCTCGTCGCCGGTCAGCAGGTAGAGGTCGGGCACGCGTGAGGCCGCGAGCTCCTGCACGGACGGAGAGGGCGTCCCCATGTACCGCTCGTGCCACAGGGTCGTCGCGAAGGCGTCGGTGTCGCAGACCACGAGGGGGAGCGGGGTGGTCGCCGCGGCATGGTCCTCCATCCGGCTCTGCTCCCGGGCGATCAGGTCGAACTCGGCCGTGTGCCACGGGGTCTCGAGCCCGCCCGGACGGACCTCGGACCACTCCCGCCCGAACTCCGGGACCGCGGGCAGCCCGTAGTGCGCCTGCAGGGCCTCGGCGAGGGTCGTCGTGCCCGTCGACTCCGCCCCGACCACCACCACCCGCCGCGCGAACCAGGCCCGCACGGCTGGCGGCAGCGCCCACCAGTGCGCCCCGGGGTCGGCCCGGACCGCCGAGCCGCTCACGGTCACCGCGGCACGGCCCGGGTCTACCTGGACCCACTCCGCGTCGAAGCGGCGTGCCATCTCGGCTCCGTAGACGTCCGAGGTGAAGACGGCGTCGACGGGGGCGCTGACCGAGCACCCGGGCACGCAGCCGGCGTCGAGCAGGTCCTTCATCACCTGGACGTGCGCCTGCCACGCGTCGTGGGACTCGTAGTCGACGGGTGCGTCGTCGAGCCCGGTGACGACGTGCGCGCCTGGCAGCTCGTCGCGCAACCACTGTGCTCGCAGGTCTGCCGGGATCGACTCCTGCGACGACCACAGCACCTGCACGGTGACGTGCTCGCACTGCGCCAGCGCCGTGCGCACGAGGTTCAGGTGCCCGGCGTGGACGGGGTAGAACTTGCCGATGACCAGGCCGTGCCGGAACCGCTGCCGCAGCCCCTGCTCCTCGACGGACGCCCCGTCAGCCCTGTCAGCACAGTCAGCACCGCGCGTCCCTCCCACGCTGCTCGTGCTCCGCCCGCCGGTCACCGTGACGACCCCGGAGCCGGAGCACCGGGCCGAGGCTCGGCGAGGAGCGCGTCGTCCGCAGCCTCCGACCTGAGCAGCGCGACCTTCCAGTCCCGCAGCCCCAGCAGGCAGAGCCCGATGAATCCTGCGTAGAGCACGGCGGTCAGGTACAGACCCGACGACAGGTAGAGCCAGACGAAGATCACGTCCGCGACGATCCACACCACCCAGTTGCCGATCCACTTACGACCGAGCATGAGCTGCGCGACGAGGCTCAACGAGGTGGTCACCGAGTCGAGCCACGGGCTCGACGCGTCGGTCCAGGTGCTCAGCACCCAGGCGAGCAGCCCGACGAGGACGACCACGGTCACCGCGGCTGCAGGCCACACCCATCGCGGGGTCCGGCGCACGGCGAGCGTGCCGCCACCGGTCCCTCCGCGGAGCCACCAGTACCAGCCGAGGCTGGCCAGCACGAGGTACACGACCTGGAGCCCCGCCCCGGCGTAGAGCCCCGTCGAGGCGAACAAGATGATGTAGACACCGTTGTTGACGATGCCGACGGGGAAGGTCCAGACGTTCTGTCGTACGGCCAGGTACACGCACACGGCACCGGTGACGAACCCGATGATCTCTTCGGCAGACATGCGGACAAGATTCCCACACGCGGGCCCGACACCTCCGCGCCACTCAGATGCTCGCGCGCCAGGACGCGACCCCGGCCCGCGCAGGCGTCCGGAGAGTGGTTGGCGCGCGAGGTCCTGTGCGGGCGGTGGAAGAATGCGCGTGTGGCTACCCCGGTAGAGGTTGAGATCAACGGTCCCGACGGCACCCCGCGCACCGTCCGGTCTGCAGACGCGCACGCAGACCTCGTCGCGTCGCTCCGCAGAGCCGTCGACGGCGAGGTCTCCGACTCGACGCTCCGCCGTGCCGAGTACTCCTCGGACGCCTCCAACTACCGCGTCGTGCCGCAGGTCGTCGTGGTGCCCAAGGACGTCGACGACGCGCTCGCGGCCATCACCGTCACCCGTGAGGCCGGTGTCCCGCTGACCACCCGCGGGGCAGGCACCTCGTGCGCCGGCAACTCTGTGGGCCCGGGCGTGGTGATCGACTTCTCCCGCCACGTCAACACGATCCACCACCTCGACGTCGAGAACCGCACCGCGCGCATCGACCCCGGCGTGGTCATGTCGTCCTTGCAGAAGGTCGCCGCGCCGCACGGCCTGCGCTTCGGCCCCGACCCGTCGACCCAGAACCGCGCGACCCTCGGCGGCATGATCGGCAACAACGCCTGCGGTCCGCACGCCGTCGCCTACGGGCGCACGGCCGACAACGTCGTCGAGCTCGACGTCGTCGACGGCCTGGGCCGCCGCTTCACAGCGGGGGCCGACGGTCGGGGCGTCGACAGGGTGCCCGGGCTCGGCGAGCTCGTCACCACCAACATGGCCCTGCTGCGGACCGAGCTCGGCCGCTTCGGCCGCCAGGTGTCCGGCTACTCCCTCGAGCACCTCCTGCCGGAGAACGGCACGAACCTCGCCAAGGCCCTCGTCGGGACCGAGGGCACCGTCATGTCGATCCTCGGGGCGACGGTGAACCTCGTGCCGATCGCCGGCGCCCCGACCCTCGTGGTCCTCGGCTACCCGGACATGCCGAGCGCGGCCGACGCCGTCCCTGCGCTGCTCACGCACTCGCCGCTCGCCGTCGAGGGCCTCGACGCCCGCCTCGTCGACGTCGTCCGTCGCGCCAAGGGCGCAGGCTCGGTCCCCGAGCTGCCGCCGGGCGGCGGCTGGCTCATGGTCGAGGTCGGCGGCACGACAGCCCAGGAGGCTCTCGCCAACGCCGAGGCGATCGTCCGTGACTCCGGCACGACCGCGACCCGCATCCTCCCCGCAGGTCCCGAGGCGACGGCCATGTGGCAGATCCGCGCCGACGGCGCCGGGCTCGCCGGCCGCACGCCGTCTGGCGCGCAGGCCTGGCCCGGCTGGGAAGACTCGGCGGTCCCGCCCGTCCACCTCGGCGCGTACCTGCGCGACCTCGACGCGCTCATGGCGCGGTACGGCGTCGACGGTCTGCCCTACGGCCACTTCGGCGACGGCTGCGTGCACCTGCGCATCGACATCCCGCTCGAGGCCTCGGGCGACGTCCTGAGGTCCTTCATGACCGAGGCTGCTGCGCTCGTCGGCACCTACGGGGGGTCGCTCTCGGGCGAGCACGGCGACGGCCGCGCCCGCTCGGAGCTGCTGCCCTCGATGTACTCGGCCGAGGCCATCAGCGTCTTCGAGCAGTTCAAGGCGCTCTTCGACCCCCACGACCTGCTCAACCCGGGCGTCCTCGTGCGTCCCGACGCCGTCGACGCGCACCTGCGCCGCCCGGCCGCCAAGCCCGTCGCGCTCTCGGGCGGCTTCGGTTTCGGGCACGACGGCGGCGACTTCACCACCTCGGTCCACCGCTGCGTCGGCGTCGGCAAGTGCCGCGCGGACTCGACAGCCGCGGGCGGCTTCATGTGCCCCTCGTACCTCGCGACCAAGGACGAGAAGGACTCGACCCGTGGCCGCGCCCGCGTGCTCCAGGAGATGGCCAACGGCACCCTGGTCACCGGTGGCTGGCGCTCGCCCGAGGTGCACGAGGCCCTCGACCTCTGCCTGTCCTGCAAGGCTTGCTCGAGCGACTGCCCGGCCGGGGTCGACATGGCCCAGTACAAGTCCCAGGTGCTGCACGAGTCCTACAAGGGCCGGCTGCGTCCGATGAACCACTACGTGCTCGGCTGGCTGCCCCGCTGGGCGCACCTCGCGAGCCGCATGCCGCGGCTGGTCAACCTTGCGCTGAGCGTCAAGCCGCTCGCGAAGCTGTCGCTCACCATCGGCGGCATGGACACCCGACGCTCGATCCCGTCCTTCGCCGACGTGCCCTTCCGCACCTGGTGGAAGCGCCAGGGCGCGGCAGCAGCCGCCGGCTCGCGTGCCGCGGGCACCACGAGCGAACGCCGCAAGCCCAAGGTCGTCCTGTGGACCGACTCCTTCAGCGACTCCCTCGCCCCGTCGGTCCCCGAGGCCGCCGTCAAGGTGCTGCTCGCTGCTGGCTACGACGTCGTCGTCCCCGAGGGCGAGGCCTGCTGCGGTCTCACCTGGATCAGCACGGGACAGCTCGACGGCGCCAAGAAGAAGCTGTCGACGCTCCTCGACACCCTCGGTCCCTTCGCCGTCAACGGCGTGCCCATCGTCGGCCTCGAGCCGTCGTGCACAGCCGTGCTGCGCTCGGACCTGCTCGACCTCTTCCCCGACGACCCGCGCGCCCACGCCGTCTCGACAGCCACGCACACCCTCGCCGAGCTGCTCACCGACCCGCAGACGCGCCCGGCCGAGGACTCCGGCTGGGCCGTGCCCGACCTCTCCGACGTCACGGCCGTCGTGCAGCCGCACTGCCACCAGTACTCGGTCATGGGCTACAAGACCGACGAGGCCCTGCTCGTCGGGGCCGGCGCGAAGATCCGTACCCTCGCTGGCTGCTGCGGCCTCGCCGGGAACTTCGGCATGGAGAAGGGCCACTACGACGTCTCGGTCGCCGTGGCTGAGAATGCGCTCCTGCCCGCTCTGCGAGAGGCTGAGGAGGGCGACGTCTTCCTCGCCGACGGATTCTCCTGCCGCACCCAGGCCGACGACCTCGCCGGGGTGCAGGGCAAGGCGCTCGCCGAGCTCCTCGCCGACAGGCTCTGAGCCGTCGCGCGACAGGCGTCGCAGGTCGTCACCACGACCGTCACGACATCGTTGATTGGAGCACCATGACCCGCATCGTCATCGTCGGAGGCCACGGCAAGATCGCGCTCAAGCTGGCCGCGCTGCTCACCACCGCAGGCCACGAGGTCACGTCGCTCGTGCGCAACCCGGACCACCGCGACGACGTCGCCGCCACGGGCGCTGCGCCCGTCGTCGCCGACGTCGAGAAGCTCAGCACCTCGTCGATCGGCGACGTGATCGCCGGGCACGACGTGGTCGTCTGGTCCGCGGGGGCCGGCGGGGGCTCGCCCGAGCGCACCTACGCCGTCGACCGCGACGCGGCGATCCGGTCGATCGACGCCGCTGTCGCTGCAGGCGTCCCGCGTTACGTGATGGTCTCGTACATGGGTGCGAAGACCGACCACGGGGTGCCCGAGGACAACTCCTTCTTCGCCTACGCCGAGTCCAAGGCGGCGGCAGACGAGCACCTGCGCCAGTCCTCCCTCGGCTGGACGATCCTCGGCCCGAGCAGCCTCACCGACGACCCGGGGACGGGCGCGATCGAGGTCGGCGACGACCTGGAGTCGGGCTCTGTCCCGCGTGACGACGTCGCTGCTGTCGCCGCAGCCGTCATCGAGGCTCCGGCCTCGGTCGGCCGCACGATCCAGTTCAACTCCGGTCCGACCCCGATCAGCGACCTCTTCGACTGACCCTTTGAAGCGTTTCCACCGTGCGTCTGGGCCTACGTAGCTTTCTTTCCTGCTCGGCTGGAGGCCTCAGATAGGATAGGCACCATGGATGATGAGGGCGCGCGCGCGGAGCCGATAGCGCAGTGGGAGATTCCTTCTAGAGCAGGATCCCTGAATTTGGAGGCCAAAGCTGGCGAGGTGATGGTTTTCGTTGGTGCGAATGGTTCAGGAAAATCGGCACTGGCCGCCAGTTTCTCTTCAGTGACCCCTGCAGGAAAATTACAGAGGGTCCTCGCGCATCGAAAACTGTGGTTTCAAAATTCCGGACCGGACATAAGCGCCTCGGGTCGAGAGCAGTTTGAGCAGCAATTGGTGTATTTTAATCAGGCGCCCGAGTCGCGGTATATCGATCGTTCTGCCAACCAGAGAACGGATGTGGCTCTTTTTGACTTTCTTGGAAAGGTCGCTTCCGAAGATCATCGAATCGCACGACTATCGCAGCAGGATCGGATGTCACCTGACGAGATTGATTCAGTGATGGGGGCTCGAGTCTTCGACAAACTTGAGGCTGTCCTGTCAGCAGCGGGGCTAAATGTTCGGATTGAAATCCGGGGCGGACAGTCATTTAGCGCGGTCCACCGTGGGAACGGCGGTGAATACTCGATATCCAGGATGTCGGATGGTGAGAGGGCGGCTCTTCTGCTATCAGCCGAGGTGCTTTCTGCGCCTGACTCGTGCGTAATAATTTTGGATGAGCCAGAAAGGCATTTGCATCGTTCCGTCTCGGCGGGACTAATTGAAGCACTTTTGGACGCAAGAGCGGATTGCTGCTTCGTTGTGATGACCCACGACCTTGACTTAGCTTCGAGCCTGAATGCCCGTTCCGGGGAGACCTTTGCGGTCCTCGGACTCGAATGGGTCGGAGAGGAAGTTGCTTATTGGGATATCCAGCGAGTACGCGAAGACGAATCACTCACGGAGTCGGCACGCAGGGCGATTCTCGGGGGTCGGCAGAGGATACTATTCGTTGAGGGGGCTGACGGGAGTCTCGACTATTCCTTGTATCGTCACCTCTTCCCAGGGTGGACAATCGCCGCAGCCGGAGGGTGTGAATGGGTGATTCGAAGCGTAGAGGGCTTGCGCTCTGCGGCTGCTCACCATTGGGTGCATGCCGCAGGGGTGATTGATGGAGACGGGCGAGAGGAAACGGAGCGATTGGCGCTTGCTTCGAAAAACGTTTGGGTGCTCCCGTGCTCCGAGGTGGAGAGTCTCTATTATCTTCCGGAAGTTATACGCGTGGTGGCTCGGCGTCGCGCTGCCGCAGACGGAACCGTTTGGTCGGATCTCTACGAAAAGGCAATATCTGAAGGTTTGCGAGCCCTTCGTTCTGCAGGCGTCGTTGAGCGGCTCGCCTTAGATCTGGCGAAGAAAGTAGCTTTCCGAAAGATTCGAGACTTTATAATGCCTGATCTTCGGGAGGCCTCGATAGAGGTCAAATTCTCCTCGCCGTACGACGGTATTCTTACAAGGCTCCGCGAACAGCTTGCAAGCGACGATTTCGCAGCCATCGTTCGCGAGGTCTCATTTCGAGATTCAGGTTTTAGGTCCGCCATAGCGAAGGCGCTCGGATTTCAAAAGTATTCCCTATACGAAAATGCTGCTTTGCACGCGATAGGTCAGGAGT
Organism: Sanguibacter inulinus; assembly: GCF_013415325.1. Classification (GTDB taxonomy): domain Bacteria; phylum Actinomycetota; class Actinomycetes; order Actinomycetales; family Cellulomonadaceae; genus Sanguibacter; species Sanguibacter inulinus. The sequence continues at coordinate 38,093 of NZ_JACBYE010000026.1, forward strand.
CTGCTCTCGCGGATGCGATACGACGCGAGATGGAGGTGGGCGGGCTGCCCTTGTCTTAACTGATCGATCACGGCCAGAGCGCGATCTAGATATGTCAGCGGCATCTAAGGGTGGAGATGTACGCCGCCGGCTGCAACGCGGCTTCCGCTGTCGACCGCCCTCTCCCACTGTCGCCCCACGCCGGGCGGTGGCACGATGGGCGGATGCTCTTCGCCTTCTCTGTCGCCCCGCTCGGTGCTGGGGAGTCCGTCACGGACTCCGTCGCCGAGGCCGTCCGCATCGTCCGTGAGTCCGGTCTGCCCAACCGCACCGACTCGATGTTCACGACCATCGAGGGGGAGTGGGACGAGTGCATGGACGTCATCAAGCGCGCGACCGAAGCGGTCGGCGCCGGCGGGCACAGGGTCTCGCTCGTGGTGAAGGTTGACATCCGCCCCGGGCACACCGGCGAGCTCGACGGCAAGGTCGAGCGTGTCGAGGCACGGCTCGCGGCCTCGACGGGCAGCGCGACAGGCAGCACAGACAGCGGGACGCGGTCCGACCGCGTGTGACATGGACCTCCGCCGTGCAGGTCTGGTCTTGCTCCACCCACGAGGGTCCCACGACCCTGTCGCCGTGAGGTCGGGATCGCTACCCTGTGGGGATGCCCCTGTTCGACCTCGAGGGTGGCGCGCGCGCCGAGCCCGTGACGACGATGCGCCCTGACGACGCCTCGTTCGGGCAGGTCCTCTCGGTCGTCCTCGAGCACCTCCCGACGCTGCTCGGCGAGCGGCTCTTCATGACCCTCGAGCGTGAGGCGGCTCCGGCCGCCCTCGGTGATGGTGCCGCGACGGTGCTCGCGATCGACGCCGCAGGCGACCCGGTGGTCGTCCAGGCCGTGCCGCTGCTCGCCGCCCAGCATCTCGTCGTCGCGCTCCGAGGTGCCGGACGGGCCTCGGGGATCACCCGGCGAGCCTTCGCCGCGTCCTATGCCCAGGGGCCCGACAGGTTCCACCGTGACCTCGCCGCGTTCTTCGACCGGGACGGCGCACCGCGCGCGACGGGATCAGGCCGCACGGCCCGCCTGGTCCTGGTCTGCTCGGAGATCGACGACGACGCTGTCGAGGCGGTCTCGTTCCTCTCGGTCGACGCCGCGCGGGTACAGGTCCTCACGGTCGGGGTCGTCGAGGGGGCGAACGGTCGACGTCTGCTCGACGTGTCGTCCTTGCGGCCCGGAGAGCTCGGGGCCCGTCAGACGGTCTCGCTCGACCTGAGCACTCCCGGCGCCGACCTTGACGTCCGCCCGCAGGCGCCAGCCGAGACGACGTCCGCGCCTGGCCAGAGCCCCGCCGAGGCGCAGCCTCTCCATGCCTTCGGACGCAGCGGCCCGCAGCCAGCAGGGCCGGGTCCAGCGCCCCGGCGTGAACGTTCCTACCCGGTCTACGACTCGCCCCCGCAGGACGGTGAGCCCGTCGAGACGAGCGCCGCGCCCCCCGTCGACGCCCGGCTCGCCCTCGTCGCGCGCACCCTCCAGGAACCGCTCGACCTCGTGTGGGTCCGGCACCGCCGCGGCGAGCGTCTCGAGGTGGTCCTGGGCCTCGACGGTCTGCTGCACGCCCCGGACGGCGCGAGCTTCGGCGACCCCGACGCAGCCGTGCAGGCGCTGTCCGGCTCGTCGTCCTCGAACGGCTGGCGGGTCTGGCGCGCGGGCGAGGCAGGACCGAGCCTCGACGAGCTCGTCTCAGAGGCTCAGGAGTCCGACCAGCCGTAGGCGCTCGCCCACCGCTGTATCTGCGCGTAGTACACGCTGCGCACAGGCAGGGCCGACAGGGCGAGGTCGTGGACCGCCCCGGCGATCCGGGCCACCGTGACTGTCGGCCCGAGCTGGACGGCCCGCCGGACGATGGCCTCCACGTCGAGCACTGAGTCGGCCGAGCGCATGTCCTCCGACCACCGCGGCGAGATCACGGTCTTCGACGAGGCCATCATCAGGACAGGCTGCGTGATGCGCAGCCCACGGGCCACCTCGGCGTGGCCGGCGATGATCGCCCGCAGCCACCCGGCCCGGACGGGGAAGGTCGGGGTGGGCCGCCAGCGCTCGTCGAACTCCCACTCTCCACCGTCGGACCTGCGGATGGTGCGTGCGTAGTTCCCGGTGTCGATGTTGGGCAGCGGGGCCTTCGCCTGGAACCTGGCGAGCTGCGTGATCGCGGGCGTCGAGACCGTGCGGACCACGGACGAGCCCTGCAGCTCGAGCCACGGGCTGTTGAGGACCAGGCCCGAGGTCTGGCCGGGGTGCCGGTCTGCCCACAGCACGGCCGTGAGCCCACCTGTCGAGTGGCCGTGCAGCATGACGGCCGTGTGCGGGCCGAGGTCGACCCGGATCTCGGCCAGGGCTGCGGCGAGGTCTTCGTCGTAGGTGCGCAGCGTCGTCACGTAGCCGGGAGTCTGGCCGGGGCGCAGGCTCCGGCCGTACTTGCGCAGGTCGAGCGCGTAGAAGGCGACACCTTGCCGGTGCCAGAACTCTGCGGTCTCGGTCTGGAAGAAGTAGTCGGACCACCCGTGCACGTAGAGGACGGCGCGGGCCGAGCGCACGGCGTCCGGCGGACGGTACCGCACCAGGGAGGCGACGACAGGCCCCTCGTCGTCAGGGGTGAGCTCGAGGGTCCGCACCTCGTAGGGCTCGCCGAGGACGTCCTGCTCCCAGCCCGCGCCGCGCGTGCGCGGCGACGCGGCCCGCGTCCGGCGGGCGAGCTCGTGCGCGACCACGTCGGAGATGTGCGCGTCGAGGGCCGGCACGACACCCTCGGGGGTCTCGGCACGCGACAAGAACCTCGGCAGCGGGACCCGGTCCGTCATGGCGTCAGGACGATCTTGCCGACGTGCTCCCCGCCGGCGAGCCGGGTCACGGCGTCGCGCGCCCCGCTGAGCGGGTAGGTCCGGTCGATGCGGGGGCGCAGGTCGGTGCGCACCATGAAGGCCAGCAGGTCAGACAGCTCGTCGCGGGTGCCCATGGTGGCGCCGAGCACCGAGATCTCGTTGAAGAAGATCCGCGTGAGCTCAGCGGCTGTGGGGTCCCCGGAGGTGGCCCCGGCGACCACGATGGTCCCGCCGGGCCGGACGGAGCGGACCGAGTGCGACCAGGTCGCTGCGCCGACCGACTCGATCACCGCGTCGACCCGGTGCGGGAGCCGAGCACCGCTCTCGAGCACGTGCGCGGCTCCGAGGGCTGCGGCAGCTGCACGCTTCGTGCCGGACCGGCTGGTGACGATCACCTCGAGACCGGCCGCAGCACCGAGCGCGACCGCCGCCGTCGCGAGACCACCGCCGGCCCCCTGCACCAGGACGCTCTGACCCGGGGTGAGCCGGGCCGACCTGAACAGCATCCTGTACGCGGTGAGCCACGCCGTCGGGATGCATGCGGCCTCCTCGAAGGAGAGGTCCGAGGGCATGGGCACCAGGTTGTGGGTCGGCACGCTCACCTGCTCGGCCAGGGTGCCGTCGTACCTCTCCGAGAGGAGGGTGCGCGGCTCGTCCGGACCGACGCCGTGGCCGTCCGCGCCGATCACCGCGTGCACGACGACAGCGGACCCGTCGGGTGCGTAGCCCGCGGCGTCGGTGCCGAGGATCATCGGGAGCTGCTCGGCCCGCAGACCGACGCCGCGCAGCGACCAGAGGTCGTGGTGGTTGAGGCTCGCGGCCCTCACGTCGACGGTCGTCCACGCGTCGCGGCTCGCCGGCTCAGGCCTGTCACCGACCTCGAGGCCGTCTGCGGGCGAGTCGGGCGAGAAGCGCGTCACGGATGCGGCAAGCATGGACCCAACGTACAGCGCACGGGCTCGGCGCGACGGGGACCAAGGTCGACGCCCTGGTCAGAGGATCGGCAGCATCCGTCCGAGGTCGGGCACGCCGCCGGCGGTGTCCTGCGAGGCGAGCGCGCGGGCGAGGTCGTCGACGTCGTAGGGGGTCCGGCCTGTGGCCAGCCTGATCCACAGGCCCGCGTCGGTCACCTCCAGCGAACCGGCCCCGCGCCGTACGACGATGTCGAGCAGCTCTTCGGCGACGATCCGCTGTGCCGTCCGGTCGATCGGGTTCGCCGAGCCCGCCGAGCCGACGACCCCCGCGAGCGACGCGACGAGGTCTTCGGCGTGGACCACGAGCTCGACGAGGCGCGACATCGCCATGTCTCGCAGCCGGATGGGGCCGCGGCGGGCCTGGACGACCCTGTGCCCGTCGGGGCCGAGAGCGTCCAGGGCGGCGAAGGCCTTCTGGGCTCGCGCCTCGACCTCGACGAGCGGTGCGTGCGCGATCTCCGCGGCGAGCGCACGGGTGACCTGGTCGATGTCTGCGGCCCGCTCGGGGTAGGTCCCGAGGTACTCGGCGAGGGTCAGAGGCACCGTGCCCGCGGGGGCCGGCGTGCACACAGCCAAGGCCTCCATCGCCCGGCCGAGGTGTGCCACGAGCTCACCGTTCGTCCAGCCGTCTAGGCTCGACGGTCGGTCCCGTGTGCCCAAGAGGTCGTCACCGAGAGGTGCGACCCACGCACGCAGGAGGGACCACTGGTTCGTCAGGGCTGCGGAGATCTGCGCGAGGTCGGCTGTCATGAGGACATGGTGCCGCACCGGACCCCGACCTGTCGTCGGCGTGTCTCAGACCGCAGACGCGGGGCCTGATGGTGCCGTCTCGAGGTGCGCTCGCGCAGCAGTGCCCGAGCCTGGAGGTGCGCACATACACCTAGACGTTTCGTTCCGTCCACTTCGAGCTCCACCCAAACGCCGGCCTCGAGCCCTCATATGGCACTCAGAATGGGCAGATTTCAAGGCCCGCGGGGCTTGAGAACGTCGAGCGGGTGAAATCTGACCCTAGCATTGCTGCCGCTTCCCCCCCAAGACGAGACTCGCCTTACCAACGGGGGCGGTCGCCAAGAGGTCAGCAGACCTCGTCCGGAGGGGACACATGAACACGCGCGACTCGGACCTTGGTCCCAGACCTGCCCGCACCCGTCGGGCCTGGGTCCGGTCTGCCGGCGCCGTCGCGGTCACGGCGATGCTGGCGTCGCTCCTCGCCGTCCTTCCCGCGACCACGGCCTCGGCTGCGGACCGCACCTTCCTCGTCGACAGCCTGAGCGCGGTCGGCGACGACGCGACCGTCGGTGACGGGGTCTGCGCCACGGCCGCAGGGGCGTGCACCCTCCGCGCGGCGCTCCAGGAGTCCAACGCGATCGGCACGACAGACACCGTGACCATCGCTCCCGCCGAGGACGTCGACGCGAGCACCCCCGGGGTGCAGACCTCGGGGACGATCGTCGGGCACGCGACGACGTCCGCGGGCTGGATGTACTCGGGTGCGCTCACGCCGCTCGGCGACCTGGGCGCGTACTTCGTGGCGACGGCTCCGGTGACCCTCGACTTCCAGGGCCGCCTCGGCATCAGATCGCTCAACGACGTCTACGGCTCGACCGCGATCTACCTCAACGGCCCCGGCGTCACGCTCCGGAACTTCACCACCGTGAGGTCCAACGAGACTGCCGTCGTGGTCGGCCCGGCGGGCGACGGCGCCGTCATCGAGAACGGCTCCTCTCTCGACCCGGGCAGCATCGACCTCGAGCGTTTCTTGTGGCTCGCCGACGGTGCGGACCGGGTGACGGTCCGAGCCGTCGAGATCGGCTCGACCTACGCCGCAGGCGGGTCCGCGATCAGGATCGCCGCAGGGGCGACAGTCGACGGTCTGACCCTCGACCGCATCCACATGTACGACCCTGACACCGAGCGCTACACAGGACTCCAGGGTCAGGGGGCAGCGACACTGAGCAACCTCACGGTCATCGGGTCGAGGTTCGAGGGCTTCGGCGGGGCGAACCACGCCCTCGACCTGCGCGGCTTCACGCTCACCAACGCGCAGATCGTCGGGAACACCTTCACCCGCAACAGCCTGACCGCCGGGTACACCCTGGTCTTCATCAACACCCCGGGGCTCGGGGCCCCGAACGTCATCTCGGGCAACACCTTCGACAATGCCGGGGCGAATGCCGGCACCACGTCCTACGCCGTCTACGCCCTCCTGAGCCGGACCGCGGCCCAGCAGAGCGGCTGGCGCATCGAGGACAACTACTTCGACGGCTTCACGAGCAGCTCGGTCTACCTCGCCGGGACCGGGATCCTCACAGCCCAGCGCAACACCTTCGGCACGGCGTCCTACGGAGGCCTCGGTGCGGGCAACGAGACGAGCGCCGTCTCGATGCTGACCAACGCGACCGCAGCCTCCAACTCCCAGGTCTCGACCTGGTACCCCACGGCGACGAGCTATGACTCTGCGCAGTGCACCCTGTCGATCTCCGTCACACCGCCCTCCTCCGGAACCGTCCCGACCGTCCCCGTCAGCATCGACGCGTACTACCTCCCGACAGGCGCGACGAGCGGTGCCACCGTTCACCTGGGCCGCCAGACGCTCAGCGCAGCCGGCCAGATGACTGTTCCCTACACGCTCGGCCCTGGCCAGATCAGGGTGCAGACGATCGACGCGACGGGCAGGGCCTCGCAGTACTCCAGGACGGTCCAGCAGACCCAGGCCGACCTCTGCGGGCCCCGCGTCACGGTCGACCAGGCAGCGAGCCAGGCCGACCCGACCTCTATGCGCGACCTCAGGTTCACCGTCGCCGTCTCGGAGCCCCTCGCGACCTCGGGTGCGGGTGCCCTCACAGCCTCGGACTTCTCCACGGCAGGCTCGACAGCCCCGGGGACCCGTGTCACGGCGGTGGCGAAGGTGAACGACACCCTCTACACGGTCACGGCCCGCGCGGACGCCTCGGGCACCGTGACACTCTCGCTGCCCGCCGGGGCCGTGTCCGACGCGTCGGGCAACCTCTCCGCCGAGTCGACCTCGACCGACGGGTCGGTCACCTACGTCTCTCCGCTCACGATCGCACCGACGTCGGTCACCGTGACGGAGGGCGACCTCGGCTCCTCTTACACGGTGTCCAGCACGCTCGCGGCGACAGCGCCGATCCTCGTCGCGGCGACAGTCGGCACCCCCGCCTGGGCGACGGTGGACCCTTCGACGGCGAGCCTGCCGACCACGGGCGGCTCGGTCTCGCTGGTCGTCACCGCAGTGGACGACGCCGAGACCGACGGCACGCGGCAGACGACCATCACGCACACGGTGACGTCGACCGACCAGAACTTCGACGGGCTCGTCCTGGCACCGGTCGACCTCACCGTGCTCGACGACGACGTCGTCGACGCGGCACTGTCGACGCTCACCGTGGAGCCGGGCACGGCTGTCGCCGACGGCGTCGACTCGCTCTCGGCGACGGTCACGGCGCGCAACGCTGCGGGCGGTCTCGTCGCAGGCGTGGCGCTCGTCGTCTCGGTGGCACCGGGGGCGTCGCCGGCGTCGACCACCTGCACGACCTCGGCCGCAGGGACCTGCTCGGTCCCGGTCACGTCGACGACGCCGGGCACCTACCAGGTGTCCGCGACCCTCGGCGGCGCCGCGGTCCAGGGGAGCCCGGCGTCGGTGACCTTCGTCGCCGGCCCCGCCGACGCGACGACCTCGACGATCTCCGCCTCGGTCGCCGAGCTCGTGGCTGACAACGCGTCGCAGAGCGAGATCACCGTCCAGCTCCGCGACTCGCTCGGGCACCCGCTCACCACATCGGGGGGCACCGTGGCCATCGCCACGAGCGAGGGCACCGTCGGTCCGACGACAGACAACGGCGACGGGACGTACAGCGCGATCCTCACAGCACCCTCGGAGGTCTCGGTCGCGACGGTGAGCTTCACGCTCGACGCCGTGGTCGGGGCACGGACGACGACGGTGACCTTCGTGCCGGGAGACGCCTCCCCAGCACGCTCGACGATCGTCGCTGCCGACCCGACCCTCGTCGCCGACGGCGCCGCGACGACCGAGGTGACGGTGACGCTCCTCGACGGCTTCGACAACCCGCTCACGGCCTCCGGCGGAGACGTGGTCGTCGCGACGTCGGCCGGGACGGTCTCCGGCACGACCGACAACGGGGACGGGACGTACATCTCCACGCTGACAGCCCCCACGACGACGGGGACGGCCGTGCTGTCCTTCACGGTCGACGGCACCCAGGCGACGGCGACGACAGAGGTCGGGCTCGTCGCCGGACCTGTCGACCTCACGCTCTCGACGATCACCGCAGACCCTGTCGCGATCACGGCCGACGGGACGTCGACGGCCGTCGCGACGGTCCAGCTCCGCGACGCAGCGGGCAACGCGGTCACGACAGGTGGAGGTGACGTCGTCGTCTCGAGCGACCTCGGGACGCTCACCGGGACCGTCGACCAGGGCAACGGCACGTACACGTCCACGCTCACGTCGACCACGACCCCGGGGACCGCGACCTTGACGTTCACCGTCGACGGTGTCGAGGGCTCTGCCCGGGCGACGGTCGACCTCGTGGTCGGTTCCGCCGACCCGACGACCTCGACCATCGACGCCTCCCCGACCTCGATCGTGGCAGACGGCACGTCGACGTCTGCCATCACCGTGCGGCTCCGGGACTCTCAGGGGACGGCGCTCGAGACCTCGGGCGGTGTCGTGGTCGTCTCGACAGACCTCGGCTCTGTCTCGGCGACCACAGACAACGGCGACGGCACGTACTCGGCAGTCCTGACCTCGTCGTCCACGACAGGCGCGGCCACCCTCGGCTTCGCGATCGGCGACGACGAGGCGACCAGCACGGCGAGCGTCGCCTTCGTCCCCGGGCCCGTCGACCTCGGGCTGTCGGAGATCTCGGCGAACCCGACCGAGATCCTCGCCGACGGCTCGTCCACATCCCTCGTCTCGGTGCAGCTCAAGGACGCTCAGGGCAACACCATCGTCGGGTCGACCGACGTCGTCTCCATCACGACAGACCTCGGGACCGTCACCGCGACGACGGCCGTGGGAGACGGCCTGCACACGGCGACCCTCACCTCCAGCACCACGGCAGGCACAGCCACCCTCGGGTACGCAGTCGGCGGCATCGACGCACCGGGCACCGCGCAGGTCGAGCTGCTGGTCGGGGCTGTCGACCTCGCGGCGTCGACGATCGTCGCGACCCCGGACAGCATCGTCGCCGACGGGACGAGCACCTCCCAGCTCGTGGTCCAGCTTCGTGACACGAACGGGAACCCGCTGAAGACCTCCGGTGGGACCATCGTGATCTCGACAGACGCAGGCACCGTCGGAGCCACCACGGACGTCGGTGACGGCACGTACACGGCTGAGCTGACGTCTGCGACGACGGTCGGGGCGGCGACGCTGTCCTTCAGCCTCGACGACGTCCCCGGCGAGGCGACCGCCACGGTCGACTTCACGGCCGGTCCAGCAGCCCTGACGACCTCGACGATCGAGGCGTCCTCGACGTCGATCACGGCTGACGGTGCGTCGAGCTCGACGGTCACCGTCCGGCTGCTCGACGGCAACGGCAACCCGCTGACGACCTCGGGCGGGACCGTCGTGATCGCGACGGACGCAGGGACCGTCGGTGCGACGACGGACGTCGGCGACGGTACGTACACGGCTGTCCTGACGTCTGGGACGACGGCCGGCACGGCGACACTCTCCTTCACCCTGGACGACGTGTCGGCGGAGGCGACCGCGACGGTCGACTTCACGGCCGGCGCGGCCGACCTGACGGCGTCGACGATCGAGGCGTCCCCGACGTCGATCACCGCTGACGGCACGTCCACCTCGACCGTCACCGTCCGGCTGCTCGATGCGAACGGCAACCCCCTGACCTCATCGGGTGGGACGGTGGTTGTCACGACAGACGCGGGCACCGTGGGTACCACGACGGACGTCGGTGACGGGACCTATACGGCCGAGCTGACGTCCTCGACGACGGCCGGGACGGCGACGCTGTCCTTCACCCTGGACGACGTCCCCGCCGAGGCGACCACAGCCGTCGAGCTCCTGGCGGGCGCGGCTGACGCTGCGACCTCGACCATCGAGGCCGCCCCGACGTCCATCACGGCCGACGGCATCTCGACCTCGACGATCACGGTCCAGCTGCTCGATACCAACGGCAACGCCCTGACCACGTCGGGCGGGACGGTAGTCATCGCGACAGAGGGTGGCACTGTCGGTCCGACGACCGACGTCGGCGACGGCACGTACACAGCCGAGCTGACCTCCGCGACGACGGCTGGTACGGCGACGGTCTCCTTCAGCCTGGACGATGCGCCCGGGACGCAGACCGCGAGCGTCGCGTTCACGCCTGGCGACGTCGACCTCTCGGCGTCGACCATCTCGGCCTCGCCGACGACGATCCTGGCCGACGGGACGTCGACCTCCACGGTGACGGTGACGCTCCTCGACGCCAACGGGAACCCGACGGGTACCTCGGGCGGCCTCGTGGTCGTCGCGACAGACCTGGGCACCGTGGGCGCGACGACGGATGCCGGCGACGGCACGTACTCGGCAGTGCTCACCTCGGCTCGGACCGCAGGGACGGCGACGGTCTCTTTCACCCTCGACGGTGCCGGGGCCCCGGCGACGGCGCCCGTCGCGCTCACCGCGGGCGCGGTCGATCTGGGGTCCTCGACGATCGAGGCAGACCCGATGTCGATCACCGCCGACGGTGTCTCGACCTCGACGGTCACCGTGCGGTTGGTCGACGCGAACGGGAACGCGCTGGTGTCCTCGGGTGGCGAGGTGGTGGTGTTCTCCTCGCGTGGTGAGGTGCTGGGCACTGTCGACGAGGGGGATGGGTCGTACACGGCCGTGCTGAGGTCGTCGACGGCTGCGGGTGTCGCAGCGGTGGGGTTCACCCTGGGTGGTGAGGTGGCTGGGCCGACTGTTCCCGTGACCTTCGTGGCGGGTGAGGCTTCGGCTGGCCTGTCGGAGATCTCTGCGAGCCCTGCGTCGATCACGGCTGACGGTGCGTCGACCTCGACGATCACGGTCCGGTTGGTCGACGCGAACGGCAACCCGTTGACGACGTCGGCTGGGACTGTCGCGATCGCGACGGACGCGGGCACCCTGGGTGCCACGACCGACGTGGGTGACGGCACCTACACGGCTGAGCTGACGTCCTCGACGACGGCCGGGACAGCGACGCTGTCGTTCACGCTCGACGACGCACGGGCGGAGGCGACCGCCACGGTCGACCTCACGGCTGGCGCCGTCGACCTGACGACCTCGACCGTCGAGGCGTCCCCGACGTCGATCACCGCTGACGGGACGTCCACCTCGACGGTGACGGTCCGTCTGGTCGACGCGAACGGCAACCCCCTGACGAGCTCGGGCGGGACCGTCCTCGTCTCGACGGACCTCGGCTCGGTCTCCTCGACCACCGACGTCGGCGACGGCACCTACACGGCGACGCTCACCTCGGGGACCTTCGCGGGCCAGGCGACCGTGACTTTCGCAGTCGACGACCAGCCCGCAGAGTCCTCCGCGACGGTCGACCTCCTGCCTGCCGCAGCCGACCTGACGACCTCGACCGTCGAGGCGTCCCCGACGTCGATCACCGCTGACGGGACGTCCACCTCGACGGTGACGGTCCGGCTGCTCGACGCCAACGGCAACGCCCTGACGACCTCCGGCGGGACTGTCGTCGTCGCGACAGACGCCGGGACCGTCGGTGCGACGACGGACGTCGGTGACGGCACGTACACGGCTGAGCTGACGTCCTCGACGACGGCCGGCACGGCGACGCTGTCCTTCACGCTCGACGACGCGGCTGCTGAGGCCACGGCAGCCGTCGGCTTCGTGGCGGGGCCCGCTGACACCGAGACCTCGACCGTCGAGGCGAGCCCGACGTCGATCACCGCTGACGGCGCCTCGACCTCGACGGTCACCGTCCGCCTGGTCGACGGCAACGGCAACCCGCTGACGACCTCCGGCGGTGCCGTCGTCATCGCGACCGACGCGGGGACGCTCGGCACGACGACCGACAACGGCGACGGCACGTACACAGCCGTCCTGACGTCCTCGACGACCACCGGCACGGCGACGCTGTCCTTCACCCTCGACGACGTCCCCGCCGAGGCCACCGCCACGGTCGACTTCACGTCGGGCACGGCGGACCTGACCGCCTCGACCATCGAGGCAGACCCGACAACGCTCACGGCCGACGGTTCGTCGACCTCGACGGTCACCGTCCGCCTGGTCGACGGCAACGGCAACCCGCTCACCTCGAGCGGCGGAACCGTCGTGGTCACCTCAGACCTCGGCACCGTGGGCGCGGTCACCGACCTCGGGGACGGCAGCTACACAGCGGTCTTCACGGCCGCGACGACAGTCGGGACCGCGACGCTCGGCTTCACGCTCGACGGCACGGCCGCCGAGGCGACAGCCACCGTCGACCTCCTCGCCGGACCCGCCGACCCGACGCGGACCACCGTCGAGGTGTTCCCGACGACCCTCGTCGCCGACGGCACGACCACGGCGACGGTCACGGTCCGGACTGTCGACGCCCAGGGCAACCCCGTGACGACAGGCGGCGCGCCCGTCGCCGTCAGCACGGACCTCGGCGCTGTCGGACCCGTCACCGATCTTGGAGACGGCACCTACACGGCGACACTCACCTCGGCGACCACCGTGGGCACGGCGACGATCAGCTTCACCCTCGACGGTGCGGCAGGATCCCAGAGCGCCGAGGCACTGTTCGTCGCCGGCTCGGCAGACCCGGCACGCTCGGTCGTGGCAGCCGACCCGACGACCATCACCGCCGACGGGGTCTCCACCTCGACGCTCACCGTCCGTCTGATCGACGCGAACGGCAACCCGCTCACCTCCTCGGGTGGCACCGTCGTGCTGATCACCGACGCCGGCTCGGTCAGCGCGACGACAGACCAGGGTGACGGCACCTACACAGCGACTCTCCTGTCACCCACCACGACAGGGACCGCGACGGTCAGCTTCACGGTCGACGGTGTGCTCGCCGAGGCGACAGCCGCCGTCGCCCTCGTCGCAGGTGCTGCCGACCCGACCCTCACGACCATCGAAGCGTCTCCGGGGCAGATCGTCGCCGACGGGGTCTCGACCTCCACAGTGACGGTGAGGCTCCGGGACGCCCTCGGCAACCCCATCGCCTCGTCCCGCGGCACCGTCGTCGTCGCGACAGACGCGGGCACGGTCTCGGGGACCACCGACGTCGGTGACGGCACCTACACGGCGACGCTCACCTCAGCCGCGACCGCCGGGGTCGCGACCCTCACCTTCACCCTCGACGAGACCCCTGGTCTCGACACGGCGACCGTGACCTTCGTCGCCGGGACCGCCAGCCCCACGACCTCGACGATCGAGGCGTCTCCGGACGTGCTGCTCGCCGACGGCGCGTCGACCTCGGACGTCACGGTCCGGCTCATCGACGTCAACGGCAACCCGCTGACGTCCTCCGGCGGGACCGTCGTGGTCTCCACGACCGCTGGCTCGGTGACTGCTGCCACAGACGACGGAGACGGCACCTACTCGGCGACCTACACAGCGGCCACCACACCCGGCACGGCCGTCCTGAGCTTCACGGTCGGCGGCGTCGCCGCCGACGAGACGGCGACTGTCGACCTCGTCGTCGGTGCCGGGGACCCGACCACCTCGACGATCTCGGCCTCCGAGTCCACCCTCGTCGTGGGAGACGACGTCGAGTCTGTCATCACCGTGCAGCTGCGCGACCTCGCAGGGAACACCCTGACCACCCCAGGAGGCGCCGTGGTGATCGCGACAGACGCCGGGACCCTCTCGGCGACGTCAGACAACGGTGACGGCAGCTACTCGGCTGTGCTCACGGCGCCGCTCGTCGCTGGTCAGGCGACGGTGTCCTACACGCTCGACGGCATACCGGGCACGCGCACCCTCGTGGTGAGCTTCTTGGAGGGAGAGGCCTCGCCGTCGACCTCTCAGATCTTGGCCGCCCCGAGCTCGATCGTCGCCGACGGTGTCGACGGGGCGACCGTCACCGTCCGCCTCTTCGACGGCTTCGGCAACCCCCTCGTCTCGTCGGGCGGCACGGTGGTCGTCACCACCTCGCTGGGTGACGTGACGGCCACGACCGACCTCGGCGACGGCACGTACACGGCGCGCCTCAGCGGCACCAGCACGGGGGATGCGACGCTCGGCTTCTCGATCGACGGGGTACAGGCCTCGGCGACGACAGACGTGTCCCTCGTCGCCGGGGGAGCCGACCCCGCGACGTCGACGGTCTCGGCCTCCCCGACGGTCCTCGTGGCCGACGGGACGAGCACCTCGGCCGTGACGGTCCGGCTGCGCGACGCACAGGGCAACCCGCTGACTTCCGAGGGCGGATCCGTGACCCTCTCGACCGACCTCGGCACGCTCTCGGACGTCACCGACAACGGCGACGGCTCGTCGACCGCGACGCTCACCTCGGCCACGACGGCGGGCACGGCGACGGTCTCCTTCGCCGTCGACGGCGTCCGGGGGACCGGGACGGCGACGGTCGAGCTGGTCGCCGGACCGCCCTCACCGACGACGTCGACCCTCACCGTCGCACCCACGACCATCGAGTCCGGAGGCGTCGACGCGTCGACGCTCACGGTCCGGCTGCTGGACTCCGTAGGGAACCCGCTCACCCAGGGCGGAGCCGCTGTGGTCCTCTCCTCCGACCTGGGCGAGGTCTCGCCGACAGTCGACCACGGGGACGGCACGTACACGGCGACCCTCACCTCGCTCCTGCCGGGGACGGCGACCGTCACCTTCACGGTCGGCGGGACCACCGCGGACGCGACGAGCACCGTCCAGGTCGTCGACACGACAGCCGCCGAGGCGCCGGCGATCCTCGCGCCGACCGACGGCAGCCGGGTCAGCCCGACGGTCCAGATCTCAGGGTCTGGGGCGTCCGGGGCGACGCTCACGGTCTCTGTCGTCGGCGGGGGCGAGATCTGCACAGTCGTCGTGACGACCTCGGGGACGTGGGCCTGCAGCCCAGCCCAGCCGCTGCCCGAGGGCACGACGACCTTCGTCGCCACCCAGGTGGACGGGTCCGGGAGCACGAGCGTCGGCTCCACACCCGTGAGCGTCGTCGTGGACGGGACCGCGCCGCCCGCCCCGGATCTCGATCCCACCACGGGCGACCTCGTCACCGGGCTCTCCGAGCCCGGGACCACGGTGACCGTCAGCGACTCCGGTGGCACAGTGCTCTGCACCGCGACAGCCGGACCCGACGGTCGCTTCGTCTGCGACCCCGAGGAGCAGGTCCCCGCAGGGACGCTCCTCTCGGCGACAGCGACCGACGAGGCGGGAAACACCTCCGAGGCCTCCTTCGTCAGGGTCGGCGGCGCGTCCCTCACCCTCGAGGCCGAGAGCCTCCTCAGCGGTGCTGAGCAGGTCGCGTACGGTCGCGGGTTCCTGCCCGGAGAGACCGTGGCCGGTCTCCTCGAGTCGACGCCCGTCGACCTCGGGACCCAGGTCGCCGACGCTGACGGCACGGTGACCTTCTCCTTCGTGCTCCCGGCCGACGTCGAGCTCGGTGCGCACACCGTGACCCTCACGGGGGAGCGCAGCGGCAGCGTGGCAGCCGACTTCGAGGTGGTCGCGGCACCCGTCGACCCGACGCCGCCGACCACCCCGACCACCCCGACTACCCCGATCTTGCCGACCGCCCCGAGCGTGGCACCGGGGAGCTCTGGTCCCTCAGCGCCAGCGGCACCGACGCCTTCCACCCCCCAGCACGGGCTGCTGTCCAGGACAGGCGCCGACCCCGCAGGTGCGCTCGTGGCGGCGGCTGCGGTGCTCCTCGGCCTGCTGCTGCTCGGAGCCTCGCGCCGGCGACGCGGGGAGGACGTGTGACGCTCCGGGGCGGAGAGTGAGCGCCCCGCAGCCCCCCGCCCCGGTTGCAAGCAGGTTCCCCGTACGCTGTGCCTCATGACCCGCAGCAGACGCAACCCCGCCCGTTCTGGCGCCGCAGGGGTGCTCGTCCTCGTCGTCGCCGTCCTCCTGCCGCTCACGCTCGCAGCGCGGTGGGCGGACGACACTGTGGCGGACACCGACGGGTACGTCGCCGTCGCCGACGAGGTCGTCGCCGACCCTGCGGTCCAGGCAGCCCTCGCCGACCAGCTGACCACCCAGGTGGTCGGGCAGGTGCCCGCGACAGGGGTCGGGACAGTCGACACCGGGGTGCGCGGCATCGTCGAGGGAGCCGTGCAGCAGGCCGTGGCCAGCGACACCTTCGCCTCGGTCTGGTCGCAGGCGAACCGCACGGCTCACAGCACGGTCCTCGCCCTGCTTCAGGGTGAGACCTCCCGCGTCACCCTCGACGACTCTGGTCAGGTGGTCCTCGAGCTCGGAGCCGTGGCCGACGCCGTCACCGCACGGATCGTCGAGTCCGGGCTCGTCAGCGCCGACGCGATCCCGACCTTCGACACGAGCGTCCCGTTGTTCCAGAGCAGCGCCCTCGACGACGCCCGGACCGGTTACGAGGCCCTCACGCTCGTCGCGACCTGGGCGCCGTGGGTCGCGCTCGCGGTCCTCGTGCTGGCTCTCGCCCTCGCGTACTCGCGCGGACTCGTGCTCATCTGGGTCGGCGTCCTGTCTGCCGTGGGGACAGGACTGCTCATGGCAGTACTCGGGCTGCTCTCCGAGCGGGCGACCCTCGCGGTCACCAGCCCGTCTGTCTCGCCGGCTCTCGTGGGGTCGATCACCGACGTGTTCACCGAGTCCGCGCAGCACGCCCTGCGGACGGGGCTCGTCGTCTCCGGGGCGCTCGTGATCGTGGGGATCGTGGTGCTCCTCGTCGAGAAGACCGTCCGGTCGCACCGGGTCTAGCCCTGCTCGGGCAGGACCGTCCGTGCCGCGACGGTCAGCGGCGCTTGTGCACCCCGGCGAGGAACTCGCCGACGATCGGCCCGAGCTGGTCGAACTCGATGAGGAACCCGTCGTGCCCGTAGGCCGAGCGCAGCAGCCGCACGGGCTCGGCGCGCGGGACCTCCCGCGCGATCCGCTCCGACTCGGCCGGGAGGAACAGCCTGTCGGTGTCCACGCCCACCACGAGCACCCGTGAGCGGATGGACTGGAGCGCCGTCGTCACGCCGCCACGGTCCCGACCGAGGTCGTGGGTCAGCATCGACTCGGTGAGCACCACGTAGCTGTTGGCGTCGAAGCGGCGGGCGAGCTTGGACGCGTGGTGGTCCAGGTAGGACTGCACGGCGAACCTGCCGCCGTGCATGGGGTCGTCGCCGCCCTGCGGGATCCGCCCGAAGCGCTCGTCGAACTCGATGGCGCTGCGGTAGGTGGTGTGGGCGATCGACCGGGCGATGCCGAGGCCGACGTGCGGACCGTCGCCGTCGGCCGCGTCGTAGTAGTCGCCGCCGCGGAACCTCGGGTCGGCGTGGATGGCTGTGAGCTGCGGGTGCGCCCAGGCGATCTGGTCCCCGGGGGTCTGCGCAGCCGAGGCGATGATCGCGGCGGACTCGACCTCGATGCCGGCCTCGGGGCCGAGCAGCGTCCACTCGAGAGCCCGCAGCCCGCCCATCGAGGCGCCGACCACGAGGGCCCACGAGGTGATGCCCAGCGACCTGGAGAGCTCGATCTCGGCGGCGACCTGGTCGCGCACGGTGATGATCGGGAAGGCTGAGCCCCACGGCGCGCCGTCGGGCGCGAGGCTCGACGGCCCCGTCGACCCCTGGCAGCCGCCGACCACGTTCGGGGCCACCACGTAGTACCTGTCGGTGTCGATGGGTGCGCCCGGCCCCACCATCTCGGACCACCAGCCGGCGGTCGGGTGGCCCGGGCCCGCCTCGCCGGTGACGTGGCTGTCGCCGGTGAGGGCGTGCAGCACGAGCACGGCGTTGTCCCGGCGGTCGTTGAGCGTGCCCCACGACTCGTAGGCGACCTGGACGCCGGGGAGCTGCCCGCCACCCTCGAGCTCGAGGGTCCCGATCTTGACGTGCTGCCTGTCGCCGACGGGGTCGCCGGGTCGCCAGGCTCCGCTCGCCGGGAAGGTGGTCGGGTCGAGGCGTCGCGACTGCGCGCGCGAGGGACCCCCGGAGCGGCTCCAGCCCTGCGGCTGGGGAGCGCCCCGGTCGACGTCGTCGGTCCGGTCGCCCGGACGCTGCTGCTCGTCGGTCATCGTCGTCCACTGTACGGAGGTCCCGGCGCCCGGCACCCGGGTGTCCACGGCGGCCCGTGACGGGTCGTCGCAGCCTGGGCGGGACGCCGGGACCTCGCTCACGGTCGGCTCACGCGTCCTGCGCGGCGGGCGCTCCGGCGGCACCCTCGACGGCACCCTTGGCGGCGATGAAGCCACCCTCGAGGTCGGCGAGGATGTCGTCGACGTGCTCGATGCCCACGCTCAGCCTGACGAGACCCGGCGTGACGCCGGAGGCCGCCTGCTCCTCGGGCGACAGCTGGCTGTGGGTCGTGGACGCCGGGTGGATGACGAGGGAACGGACGTCGCCGATGTTCGCGACGTTCGAGTGCAGCTCGAGCGCCGACACGAAGGCCTGCCCGGCGGGGGAGCCACCTTCGATCTCGAAGGCGACGATCGCGCCAGCACCGCGCGGCGTGTACTTGAGGGCGTTGGCGTGCCACGGGCTCGACTCGAGGCCGGCGTAGTGGACGCGGGCCACGTCGTCGCGGGCCTCGAGCCAGGCCGCGACCGTCGCCGCGTTCGAGACGTGCCGCTCGACCCGCAGCGACAGCGTCTCGATGCCCTGCGCGATGAGGAAGGCGTTGAAGGGCGAGATGGCCGAGCCGAGGTCGCGGAGCAGCTGCACGCGCGCCTTGAGGACGTAGGCGAGGTTCGCGCCGAGGATCCCGTCGACGCCGAGGTCGCGGGCGTAGACCAGCCCGTCGTAGCTGGGGTCCGGGGTGTTGAAGCCGGGGAAGCGCTCGGGGTCCTTCGAGAAGTCGAAGTTGCCGGAGTCGACGATCACGCCGCCGATGGCCGAGCCGTGCCCGCCGAGGTACTTGGTGGCCGAGTGCACGACGATGTCCGCGCCGAACTCGATCGGGCGCAGCAGGTAGGGGGTCGCCACGGTGTTGTCGACGATGAGCGGGACGCCGACCTCGTGCGCGACGGCGGCGACGGCCTCGATGTCGAGGATGTCGGCCTGCGGGTTCGGGATGGTCTCGCCGAAGAACGCCTTGGTGGTCGGGCGGACGGCGTCGCGCCAGGCCTGCGGGTCGTGCGGGTCGGTGACGAAGGTCGTGGTGATGCCGAGCTTCGACAGCGTGTTCTGGAGCAGGTTGTACGTGCCGCCGTACAGCGACGGGCTGGCGACCACGTGGTCACCGGCCTCGGCGACGTTGAGGATCGCGAAGGTGGTCGCAGCCTGCCCGGAGGAGAGCAGCAGCGCACCGACACCGCCCTCGAGGTCGGCGATGCGGTTCTCGACGGCCTCCTGCGTGGGGTTGCCGATGCGCGTGTAGATCGGGCCGAGGTCCTTGAGGGCGAAGCGGTCAGCGGCGACGCCAGCATCGGGGAACACGAAGGATGTGGTCTGGAAGATCGGCAGCGCGCGCGCCCCGGTCGTCGGGTCGGGGGTCTGGCCGGCGTGGATCTGACGGGTCTCGAAGGACCAGCTGGGCGAGGTCATGAGGGCTCCTGGGAAGGTCGGGTGCGGGGAGCGCGTGCCGCACCTGTGCGACCGGCCGCGGCGGCCTGTCGCGTCCCTGCGAGAGCAGGAGGGGCAGACGGGGCCGGGAGCGGCCGGACGGCCTGCGGTCCGTCCCGCAGGGGCCAGGCTGGTTCGACGACGCGCTGTCGAGCAGTGAGCCTCGGGGTTGACGCCGGGTAGGGCGCGGGTCCGCGGGCTCGGTGAGCTCAGGGGTGCTCGGTCAGCAACACATTCGCATCGTCATGCTGGGAGCGTAGGGTGCCGCAGCGGCCCAGGGGAAGCCGCGAGAGCCCCCAGTCTCACTGTGTGGACACCGCGTCTCACGCTGCGGGTGGGGCTCGTGTGACGTGTGGTGCGGGTGATACTTGCGTGAACGCTGTGACAGATGTTCACAGACGGGGCATCCGTGGGTACGCTCACGAGGACCGTCACGAGATTCATGCGAGAGGACCACCCGAGATGGCGTCACCCCTGCGCGACAGGCGGGCAGCTGCACGTCGTGGTCCCCTCGTCGGAGCTCTTGCCCTGAGCTTCGTCATCGGTCTCGGAGCCAGCACCCCTGCGCTCGCCGACGACCCCGTCCCCTCGCAGGACGAGGTCGACCGGGCTCGTGGGCAGGTCGCGCAGGCAGCGACAGACGTCGCCGCGATGGACGTGCAGATCGCCCAGCTCGAGCAGACCCAGCAGACCGCGCTCGAAGACGCAGCGCTCGCCGGGTCGGCCTACACGCAGGCCGTCGTCGACTACGACGCCGCGGTCCTCGTCGCGAGCGAGGCGACGACCAAGAGCGAGGCAGCCGCGGCGCGGGCAGAAGAGTCGCGCAAGCTCCTCGTGGGGATCGCCCGCGAGAGCTCCCGCAACGGTGGTGGGCTCGACCAGGTGGGCATGCTCCTCACTGTCGACGGCGTCCAGGACGCCGTGAGCGAGGCCAACGCCGTCGACCTCGTCGGCTCCAAGGCCGACAAGGCCGTCCAGCAGTTCCAGGCCGACACCGTCGTCGCCGAGACCCTCAAGGGGATCGCGGACCAGGCTGTCGCCGACCAGCAGACGAAGAAGGACGAGGCTGACACCGCGCTCGCCTCCGCCCAGCAGAAGCAGGCCGAGGCCGACACCGCGGTGAGCGACGCGGCCGCGCAGCGCACGACCCTCGTCAACGCTCTCGCCGCGGCCCGCAGCACGAGCGTGGAGGTCGAGCAGCAGCGCCAGGACGGTCTCGCCGCCCAGCGCGCAGCCGCAGCCGAAGAGGCAGCCCGGGCCCGCGTCGAGCGCGAGGTCGTCCCGGCCGCCTCGCCGGTCCCCGCGCAGCCGAGCACGCCGGCGACCGACCAGCCGGGGACCACCCCGGCCCCGACCACGTCGGCCCCCACGACCCCGGCGCCGACCACCCCGGCACCGACGACGCCTGCGCCCACGACGCCGACGAACCCGGCTCCCACGACGCCCCCCGTCGTGAC
>NZ_JACBYE010000027.1 GCF_013415325.1 Sanguibacter inulinus
GGTCGGGTCGGGTCGGGTCCGGTCAGGTCAGGTCAGATCAGGTCGGGTCACGACACGTCACCTCATCGCCGGGCGTAGCCGTCGGCCTGGAGCAGCGGTTCTCTGTCTGTCGTCTGCTCGCCTGTCGACGCGGCGGTCGCCGTCAGGCTCCAGACGAGCAGCAGCGGGAGCGAGGCGGCGGCAGCAGCCGTGAGCCCGGCGGACAAGGTCAGGCAGCCGACCCCGGACAGGACCAGGCTGACCACTGCGAGGCAGCTGACGACAGTGAGCGTGTGGCCTCGGTGCACCGCCCCCCACCAGACCGATGCCACCAGAGCGGCCAGGACGAGCATCTTCGCTCCGTCGACGCGGCTGAGCATCTCCCACAGCGCGACGCCGCCGGCGCGGTGCGGGTCCAGGGCGAGACCGACCTCGCCGGCCAGCTGGTCGATCGAGAGCACGGCGGCGATCGAGGCGAGGGCCACGGTCGTGCGCCGCGTCCGGCCCGAGCCCAGCGCGAGCCCGAGGAGGACGAGCAGGATGCCTGCCGCTCCGTGCACGAGAACTGAGGACGCGACAGCCCGGTGGTGGCCAGAGAACGCCTGACCTACGCCACTCGGGCTGGCCTCTGTCCCGAGGTCCGGGCCGGCGACGACCAGCCCGAGCACCCAGCACGCGACGAAGGCCGTCGCGACGGCCCACCGCGCGCGAGCTGACCAGAACCGCGTCTCCGGGGTCATGCGCGAGACACTAACGGCCCAAGGTGAACTGCAGGCGACAGCCTGGTCGGGCCTGCTGACCGGCGAGCTCGACCGGACTGACGTCTCGCACGGTCCGTCCGGCAGGAGATCTGCCTAGACGTCCGAGGGTTCGGGGTCCTCCGACGTCCACTCGCCAGATCCGCGCTGGTCTCCGAGGTACCAGCCGACGATGTCGAGCGCCCGCAGCGGCGTGATCGTCGGACCGGTGGCCAGGCCTGCCAACGCGGTCCACTGGTCGAGCTGGGTCGTCAGGTCCTCCTGGACCGCCGCGACCCACAGTCGGGTGAGGTCGGTCCAGCTCCGGTTCTTGGTGTCCGGGACGGGGGCACCGTGCGCGTAGACGTAGCAGTGGCGGATGTTCCGGTCGTAGAGGGGGAGTAGACCGGGTCGCTTGCGGTGCAGTGCCTTGGACAGCTTGGTGAGGCTGATGTACTTCGGCTTGTTCGTGTCGAGGACCCCGTAGAGCTGCGCGATCTTCTCGAGGGTCGCGTCCGTGGCGATGTCGAGCGTCACGTCGGTCGGGATCTCCGCGAGGCGCTCGTTGAGCACGTCGAGGATCGACTCGAAGCCGTAGTAGCTGCCGATCGGGTTCTGCTGGGCATTGAGCAGAGCCGGTGCGAGCAGGTCCGCTTCGCCGAGCTCGGGGCCGTCGTGCCCCGGATACCCGTCGTACGCGGGGTAGGCCCATCTGCGTCCTGTGTTGGTCACGTACTCGCGGACGTGCTGCTCGGCCTTCTCGAGGCTGGTGTGGGTGCCTCCGACCCGGATCGTCGTCATCTCCGGAGCCTAGGCCTGCCCGCCTCGCCCGTGGACCAGCAGTCGCTCAGGGAGCGGGCGAAGTCTGCGGTCCCAGGGGCGAGGGCGACCTCAGCGGCCCGCTGGTCCAGCGCCAGCCCACCCTGTCGGGCGGCACCGAGGGTGGGCCGCCGAGACTAGGCCACGTCGATGGTGGTCATCATGCCGCCGTCCTCGTGGTCGAGGATGTGGCAGTGGGCCATCCAGGTACCGGGCTCGTCGAAGGTGATCGCCACGTCGACATACGTCCCAGCAAGGATGGACACCGTGTCCTTCCAGATCTCCTCAGCCACAGGGGAACCGCTCTCGGTCAAGAGGCGGAAATGTGTCCCGTGGATGTGCATGGGGTGGTCGAGCTGGTAGACGTCGCTGTTGCGGAACCGCATCACGTAGGTCGTGCCGAGCTCGAGGTCGAAGGTCTCGGCGTCGGGGAAGGTCTCGCCGTTGATGGTCCACGCGACCCCGGAGCTGCCCATCGTGCTCGACAGCGTCATCTCCACGTCCGGGGTCCGGGTGAGGAGCTCGGGGTCGAGCGGCGTGCCCTCGGGTGCCACGAAGGGTGACGCGGCGGCCGTCGCGTCGGCGGCCGTGTACCTCACCGGGATGACCATCCCCTCGTCACGTTCGTTGGTGATCGTGACGGTCTCGTCCGTGCCGCCGGTCGGGGCGAGCTCGACGTCGTAGCGCCCCCCAGGCGCGATGGCCAGCTCTCGGGTGGTGTACGGCTCGACCAGGGGCGCGCCGTCGGTGTGGGTGACGCGCACGTCGACCGGGAAGCTCATCTGCTGCGTCCTGGCGGTCGAGGCGTTGATGAGCCGGAGCTTGGCGATCTCCCCGCCGGTGATCTCGATCGGGTCGATGTCGTCGCCGGTGCGCCCGTTGACGGTGTCGACCTCGCCGACGGCCTCCGTGCGGCCCGTGGTGCCGTCCACCATCCAGTCGTCCAGCACGAGGACCTGGTCCAGGTCGTAGGAGGCGTCGACCGGGTCTCGGACGATGATGGGTGCGTACATCCCCTCGTCGACCTGGTCACGCACGGGCCGTTCGTGGGAGTGGTACCAGTACGTGCCCGGGCTCGTGGCGGTGAACTCGTAGTCGTGGGACGCCCCGGGCTCGATGCGGATCCCCGGACCGTCCTGGTCGTTGGGCACGTCCATGCCGTGCCAGTGGATGTTGGTCGGGGTATCTGTGGCGTTGCTCGCGGTCAGTCGTACGGTGTCCCCGGCGTCGACCACGATCGGACGACCCGCCCCGTAGACGGCATCGTCCCCGGCGACCGTGTACAGGTACCGGTCCAGCGCCCCGCCGCCGAGGTTCATGGTGGTCTGCGTGATGTCCAGCGCCATGTCGCTCACCGAGGGGGTCTCGGTGATGTCGTACACGTCGACGACGGGCAGGTCGCCGGTCGCGGGAGGCTGCCCCTGGGAGGCGTCGTCGCCCGCAGGGCTGCACGCGGAGAGGACTGCGACCAGCACGAGCCCGGAGGCTGCGGCGATCGTCGTGTTCATCGTCGTGTTCATGGGTCGGGCTGCTCCGTCGCTGAGTCGTCTGGGAGCGCGGGGACGGAGCCGGGCAGCGCCCGGCCTGGTCGCACGGCGCTGAAAGGGTGGGCGAGGGCGAGGCCCTGCCCGGTGGCCAGCGCACCTGACAGCCCTCGCCACCAGGCGAAGGACTGGTGACGGCGCGCCGACGATGTCATCCAGGTCACGCTAGCCAGCGAATCCGGGAACAACCCGGGACGAAAGGCTTCGAGGCCTGGGGCGTCGTCGACGCGGAAGAGCATCTCGACCTGCGGCGCCGCTGCCCGTCGCGCGGAGCGACCCCTGGTCGTGACAAGGTTGACGTCATGGTGCCCGTCCGATGACCCTGCTCGCGCTCGTCGCTGCGGGCTTCGCCTGCGCTGTCGCGACCCGCCTGTGGTTCCCCGCGCGCCTGCTGCTCAGCACGGCCACCACGACCATCTCCTGCCTGGCCGTGACCGTCGTCGTCGGTCTTGTCGTCAACGGGTTCGTGGACAATGCCGCGGGCGCTGTCGCCGCGGTCGTGGTCGGCCCTGCTGCTGGGCTGTGGGTCACGCACGTCGCGGCGCGGGCCGTCGCTGCGGGGCGGGAGAGGCGACGTCGCCGGGGTCCGAGCGAGCGGCGGCCCGTCTTCCAGCGTGTCGAAGACTTCGCCGAGCGTCATCCCGTCTCCGTGGGTCGCTACAACGTCCCGTTGCTCGTGGTGCGGTGCGCCCGGCGGATCGCCGACGTCCGCGTCACAGGCCTCGCAGCAGAGATGACGTACTACGCGCTCATCTCGATCTTGCCGCTCGTCACAGCCTTCGGGGCTGCGCTCGGCTCGCTCGAGAGATTTGTCGGTGCCGAGCGGGTCGAGCAGATCCAGTCCTCGGTCGTCGACCAGGTGGTGCGGGTCTTCGACCACCAGATCGGTGCTGAGGTGCTCGCCCCGCTCGTCGAGGGTCTGCTCGGGCAGGAGCGTGCGGGCATCGCGATCGGCGGCACAGTCGTCGCGCTGTGGCTGGCGAGCCGCATGTTCCGCGCGGCCATCAGGTCTCTCGACGACGCGTACACGGTCGAGGAGCGCCGGAGCTTCTTCCAGCAGGTGCTGCTCGGGCTGGCCCTGGCCCTCGGCGCTGTGCTGACCCTCGTGGTGCTGCTGAGCATGCTCGTGGTCGGGCCGCTGCTCGGCGGCGGGGAGGAGATCGCGGACCTCTTCGGGCTGGGCGCGGTGTTCACGTCGGTGTGGGAGCTGGTCCGCTGGCCCGCCGTGGTGGTCCTCGCCGGGGGGTTCCTCACGCTGCTCTACAGGTACGGTCCCAACGTGGCGACCACCTGGCGGCGCTGCCTGCCAGGCGCGGTGCTCGGCACCGTGGGTCTGCTGGTCGTCGCCCTGGGCTTCCAGGTCTACCTCGGTGCCGCGGGCTCGAGCGTCCCGGGCGAGGACGCCGCGACCCAGACCGTGGCGATCGCCGCGCAGACCATCGGCGCGATCCTCGCCGCCGTGCTGTGGTTGTGGGTGAGCAGCATCGTCATCCTCGCCGGTGGTGTGCTCAACGCCGAGGTGCAGCGCATGCAGGGCGTCGAGGTCGTGCCGTCGGGAGCAGACGAGGCCCGGTCGACGGGCGACGCCCGATCAGCCGACGCGGCCCGGTCGACGGATGCCGCCCGGTCGACCGGCGAGGCACCGGCGACGCGCGGCACCGAGACGTCCACCCAGGTCCAGACCTCGGACGACCCCTCGTCGCGTGTCCCCGCCCCTCGCTAGGGTGACCGCATGACACCCCAGGACGCTCACGCCACCTCCGGCCAGCGCGGTTGGCTGGCTGCTGACGGGACGAGGGACGAGACCTCCCCGCTCCCCGAGGAGTGGGTGATGGCCGCCTCGGAAGCCACGCCGCTGGGCCAGGCGATCGAGGCCTTCATCGCGCTGGACGCCCCGCCCGACGAGGAGCGCGACGCGGCCGTCAGGTCCTTGCGCGTACGAGGAGACATCGGGGCATACGTCACCGAGGTGCCCCGACACCTCGACAGGTTCCCGAACCTCACCGAGCTCTCGCTGGGTGCGGGCGTCGCCCCCACGATCGTCTCGACCATGACCGACGGTGCGATCCCGGACACCGTGACGACGCTCGAGGTCTGGACCGGCGGTGCCCCGACGCGGTGGCCACGCGGGATGGTGCTGCCCTCGGTGCGCAGGCTGCAGACCGACGGCCCGACGACCTTCACGGCTCAGACCTTCCCGAACCTCGAGCACGCCCACCTCGCGCCGACCAAGACGTCCTTCGAGGCCCTGCTCGCCCTGCCGAGGCTCGCCGCGCTGCAGCTGCGGACCGTGCCGCACCCGGCCCCGGAGATCTTCGAGAAGATCGCGCACCTGCCGCTCGTCGACCTCGGTCTGCTGGGCGGCCGCAAGATCACCGACCTGCGGGGCATCGAGCTGCTGCCTGGCTTGCGCCGGCTCCGGCTGCAGAGCCTGCCGGTCCTCACCTCGATCGCCGCCCTCGAGGGGCTCGAGCACCTCGAGGAGCTGCTGATCCTCTACTGCTCGCGGATCGAGGACATCGAGACCGTCACGAAGATCCCGTCGCTCGGCAGGTTCGACGCCTACGGCTGCACGGGCATCGGGCTCGAGGCCCTCGAGTCGTTCCTCGACGAGCACTCCGCGCACCGCACGCACCGTCGACCGGAAACGTCGACCGCCTGACCGGAGGGACACCGCAGCTCCCTGCACCTCGTACGTCGCCCCCTGCGCCTCGCACCCCGCACATCGCCCCCAGGACCCCGCACTCCGCACGAGTCTCGGTGCGGTGTCCGCCGCCCTCGCACCCCGAGATCCAGCCCAGACCCATCCACCCTGCTCCAGGCTCCGAACCCCTCGTGACGCTCCTCCCGGGGCGTCCACGAGACCGCACCGAAGGAGCACCTCATGGACATCTGGACCGCACTGATCGAAGGCCCGCTCATCCAGGGACCGCTGATCGACATCGGCGGCATCCTCAACTTCCTGCAGATCGGGCAGTTCCAGTAAGCCCTGCGGAACCCCGAGGTACGTCGGGACGACCGACGCAGCGACACGAGGCCTCGCCCCAGGGCGGGGCCTCGTCTGTGAGGAGAGCGACGCGTGACGAAGAACGAGCAGCACCACCAGGCCCAGGACCCCGAGACCACCGAGACGCCGGCCGACCTGCGCCTCCGGCTGACCCCAGCGCAGCGCGGCATCTGGTACGCCCAGCAGCTCGACCCCGAGAACGCGACCTACCAGATCGGCCAGTACCTTGACGTGCAGGGCGACGTCGACCCGCGGCTGCTGAGCATCGCGCTCACCAAGATCGTGCGGGACATCGACTCGATCAGCATGCGCTTCCGCGCCGACGACGACGGTCCCCACGCGGTCCGCCGCCGACCCGAGCCGACCGACGACCTGCTCGAGGTCGTCGACCTGCGCAGCGAGGACGTCGACGCAGCCTTCGACACCGCGCGCACCCGCATGGACGCCGAGATGACCACCCCGCGCGACATCGAGGGCGACGAGCTCTTCGGCGCGATCCTCTTCAGGCTCGCGGGGGACAGGTCGCTGTTCTTCCAGCGCGTCCACCACATCATGCTCGACGGCTATTCCGCCGTGATCGCCCTGCACTACCTGGCCCGTGTGTACACAGAGCTCGACAAGCGCGCCCCGACAGGGCTGCTGCTGCGACCTCTCGCGGGACGCGTGGCGCGCACGGCCGCGAAGACCCCGTCACCCTTCCCGAGCCACCACGAGCTCCTCGACGCCCTCGAGGAGTACCGCTCGTCCGAGGACCACACCGCCGACGAGGCGTTCTGGCGCGAGACCTTCGAGGAGGAGACCACGGTCGACGGCCTCGAGGGGACCACGGGCCGTGCCGCGACCCGCGTGGTCCGGGTCGCCGTGCCGCTGACCGACGAGCAGGCCGCGCCGCTCGCAGCCCTCGGCCGGGACCTGCCCAAGACGATGGTCGGGCTCATCGCTCTCTACCTCGCGAAGATCACCGGGCAGGAGACCGTCTCCCTCGGTCTCCCGGTGACCGCGCGACGCGGCAAGGTCGCGAAGTCGACCCCCTCGATGCTCTCGAGCATCTTGCCCGTCCGCGTCGAGGTGTCCCCGACGGCGACGGTCGCACAGACCGTCGCGCACGCCGGCGACGTGCTGCGCGGTGTGGTCAAGCACCAGCGCTTCCGCACCGAAGACCTCCCGAGCGCCCCGTCGCAGGCGGGTCCCTCGGTCAACCTGCTGCCCGTGATCGACGCGCTGCGCTTCGGCTCGGCGACCGGTGAGGTCCGCATCCTCTCGACAGGACCCGTGCACGACCTCTCCTTCGTGGTCTCCGGCCTCGAGTCGAGCGCCGCCGTCCCGACCCTCCAGCTCGAGGGTGACGCCGACCTGCACACCGTCGAGAGCCTCACCGGGCACGCCGAGCGCCTGCTCGCCCTCGTCGCCCAGGTGATCGACGAGCCCGCCGACGTCGCGGTGACCGACGCGCGCGTGGTCGCCGACGACGAGGTCGCCGGACTCCTCGAGCAGGGCGCCGGCCCCGAGCTGCCCATCGAGAGCGAGACCGTCCTCGAGGCCTTCGCTGCCGCAGCCGCGCGCCGCGGCGAGGACACCGCTGTCGTGGCGACCGACGGCACCTTCACCTTCGCCGAGCTCGACGCCGCGTCGACCCGGATGGCGCACCACCTCATCACCCAGGGCGTGGTCCCCGGGCGGTGCGTCGCCGTGCGCATCGAGCGCAGCAAGCACCTGCCGCTGCTCGTCCTCGCCGTGCTCAAGGCCGGCGGCGTGTACGTGCCGCTCGACCCCGAGTACCCGATCGACCGCGTCGCCGGGATGATCGAGGACTCCGAGCCCGCGCTGCTGCTCACCAGCCACCGCCAGGCAGAGCGCGACCGCGCCGCCGGGGGGTCGTGGGACGTGCCCTCGATCGCCGTCGACTCCGACACCGCCGCCGGGTGGCGCCGGTGCAGCGACGACGCGTCGGGCCTCCCGCAGCTCTTGGGCTCCGACCTCGCCTACGTCGTCTTCACCTCGGGCAGCACAGGCCGACCCAAGGGTGTGGGTGTCGAGCGTGTCGCGCTCCGCAACCTCTTCCAGCACCACAGGACCGACCTCTTCGACCCCGCCGCCGAGCGTCTGGGCCGACCCGTGCGCGTCGCGCACACCGCCGGGCTGTCCTTCGACGCGGCCTGGGACCCGTTGCTCTGGCTGTTCGCCGGGCACGAGCTCCACATGGTCGACGACGAGGTGCGCCGCGACCCGCAGCGCCTCGCCGACTACCTCTCCGAGGAGGGCATCGACTCGATCGAGACGACCCCGTCCTTCGCCGAGGCGCTGCTGGCCGCCGGTCTGTTCGAGCGCGACCCGCACCCGACCGTCGTGGCCCTCGGCGGGGAAGAGGTCGGCCCGTCGCTCTGGGACACACTCGGAGCCCTGGACGACGTGCACGCCGTGAACTTCTACGGCCCGACCGAGGTGACCGTCGACAGCCTCGTCGCGACCATCACCGCGGGCGCGCCGCACATCGGCTCGTCGGTGCGCAACAGCCGCCACTACGTGCTCGACGCGAGCCTGAGCCCGGTGCCCGACCGCGCCGTCGGCGAGCTGTACCTCGCGGGCGTGAACGTCGCCCGCGGCTACGTGGGCCAGCCCGGCCTGAGCGCCGAGCGCTTCGTCGCCGACCCCTTCGCGAGCGACGGCTCCCGCATGTACCGCACGGGTGACGTGGTGCGCCGCCGCCACGACGGCTCGCTACGGTTCCTCGGGCGCATCGACGACCAGGTGAAGATCCGCGGCTACCGCGTCGAGCTGAGCGAGATCGAGGCCGCCATGCGGCGCCAGGACGGGGTCGTCGGCGCTGCCGCGATCGTCCAGGGCGAGGGCCCGGCGGCCCGCCTCGTCGGGTACGTGACCGGTGAGGGCGAGCCCGACACCCGGCTCGGCTCCCAGGTGCGGGCCGCGCTGCGTGCGGACCTGCCCGACTACATGGTGCCGAGCGCGATCATGACGCTCTCGGACCTGCCGCTCACCCCGAACGGCAAGCTCGACCGCAGGGCGCTGCCCAGCCCCGAGCGCAGCACCGACGACTCGGCCCAGCAGCCGCGCACAGCGGTCCAGCGGACCGTCGCGACGGCCTTCGCCGAGGTCCTCGGCGTCGACTCTGTCGGCATCGAGGAGGACTTCTTCGCAGCCGGCGGGCACTCCTTGCTCGCCACGCGCCTCGCCGCGACCCTGACCACGGCCCTCGACCGGACCGTCACGGTCCGCGACATCTTCGAGAAGCCCACGGTCGCCCAGCTCGCAGGGCTGGCCGAGGATGCCACGGACGACGAGGGTGCTGCAGGTGCCGGGCGACCCGTGCGCCTGGCACCCGCCGCGCGCCCGGACCGTCTCCCGGTCTCGCTCGCCCAGCGCCGCCTGTGGTTCCTCAACCGCCTCGAGCCCGGCTCGGCGGCGTACAACATCCCCGTCGTGCTGCACCTCGAGGGTCCCCTCGACGTGGCTGCGCTGCGCGCCGCCTTCGGTGACGTCGCCGCCCGGCACGAGCCCCTGCGCACGGTGTTCCCCTACGTCGACGGCGAGCCCGTCCAGGTGGTCCTCGACGGTGACGCCGCGGCCGTCCCGTTCACCTCGGTCGACGTGCCCGCCTCCCAGGTGGACGCCGTCGTCGAGCAGGAGGCGCTGCGGCCCTTCGACGTGACCGAGCAGACCCCGTTGCGTGCTGTCCTGCTGCGCACAGCGCCCGACTCCCACGTGCTCGTCGCCACGATGCACCACATCGCCTCTGACGGCTGGTCCCTCGCGCCCTTCGCCCGGGACCTCTCGGTCGCCTACGCCGCCCGCGTCGAGGGCCGCGCCCCCGAGCAGGCCGCGCTGCCCGTCACCTACGCCGACTTCACGCTCTGGCAGCGCGAGCACCTCGGCGACCCCGCCGACGAGTCGAGCGTCCTGGCCGAGCAGCTCACCTACTGGCAGCGTGCCCTGGCCGGCGCCCCGGACGAGATCTCGCTGCCGCGCGACAGGTCCCGCGGGGCTGCCGACCCGACCGACCCCACCCAGCAGGGGGTCGGCGAGCTGGCCCTCGAGCTCGACCCCGCACGGCACGCCGCCGTCCGCGCGCTGGCCGCCGAGCACCGCACGAGCGTGTTCATCGTCCTGCACGCAGCGCTCGCGGTCGCCCTCGAGCAGCAGGGCGCGGGGGAGGACGTGGTCCTCGGCACACCCGTGGCCGGGCGCACCGACCCCCAGCTCGACGAGCTCGTCGGGTTCTTCGTCACCACTGTCGTCCTGCGCACCTCCTTGGCGCAGGACCCCACCCTCGCCGAGGTCCTCGGGCGGGTCCGTGCGGGCAACACCGAGGCCTACGCCCACCAGGACGTGCCCTTCGACTCCCTCGTCGACGCGCTGCGTCCGCCGCGCGTGGCCGACAGGCACCCGCTGTTCCAGGTGCTGCTCACGCTCCAGAGCAACGAGCCCGCCCAGATCGACCTCGCGGGTCTGACCGTGACGGTCCCCGGGCAGGTGACGAGCGCCGGGGTCAAGACCGACCTGCTCGTCGACTTCCAGGCCCCGTCGGGTGACGACGGCCCGCTGGTCGGCACGCTCGGCTACGACCGCGCGCTCTTCGACGCCTCGACCGCCGAGCGCCTGCGCGACGCCGTGGACCGCGTGCTCACGGCCTTCGTCACGTCGACGGACAGCCGGATCTCGGACCTGCCCTCGGTCGACCCGCAGACCGCCGAGGTCCTCGAGGCGCAGAGCACCGGGCGCGAGCTGGCGACCAGCGGGACGGTCCTCGACCGCCTCGACGTGACCGTCGCCGAGCACGGCGACACCGTGGCCCTCGCCGACTCCCACGGATCGCTGAGCTTCTCGGCGCTCGACGAGCGGATCACCCGCGGTGCCCACGCCCTCGCCGCGCTCGGCGTGGTCCGCGGGGACCGGGTCGCCGTGGCACTGCCGCGGAGTACCGACGCCGTCGTGACGGTCCTGGCCGCACTGCGTGCCGGTGCCGTCGCCGTCCCGGTCGACGTCTCCTACCCGGCCGCGCGGATCAGCCAGATCCTCGTCGACAGCGAGGCCTCGGTGCTCGTCTCGGACGAGTCGCTCGCGAGCATGCTCGCCACAGGGACGGACGCCCCGGGTGCTGGCACGGCCGGACAGCTGCCGCCCGACCTCCTCGAGGAGCTCGTGACCGTCGCACCGGCCCAGCTGTTCGACTCGGTGCCTGCCGGCCAGCCCTTCCGTCTGCGGCCGGTCCGCAGCGACGACGTCGCGTACCTCGTCTACACCTCGGGGACCACGGGGACACCCAAGGGTGTCCAGGTGCCGCACTCGGCGCTGGCCAACGTGCTCGTCCAGCACGAGGACACCCTTGTCGGGCCGCTCCGCGAGCAGCTCGCGGCGGTCGGCGGCGGAGACGAGACGACAGAGCCGCGCCTGCCGCGCATGCTCCACCTGTCGGGTCTCGGCTTCGACGCGGCCTGGGACCCGATCCTGTGGCTCGTCGCCGGGACCACCCTGCACATGGCCGACGACGTGACCCGCACGGACGCCGAGGCCGTGGTCCAGGCTGTGTCCGAGCTCGGCATCGACGTGCTCGAGACGACACCGTCCTACGCCCAGCAGCTCGTGACTGTCGGTCTGCTCGACGGCGCAGCCGACCGCGAGGTCCCGCTGCTGGTCGCCGTGGGCGGCGAGGCCGTGCCCGGGACGCTCTGGGACCGGCTCGCCGACGCCCCCGGTGTCGCCGGCTGGAACCTCTACGGCCCGAGCGAGTTCACCGTGGACTCCGTGCTCGCCCCCGTCCGGCCCGGCCGGGTGACCATCGGTGGACCGATCGCCAACGTCACCGCCCGCGTCCTCGACGCGACGCTCAGCGCTGTCCCGCCGGGCGTCGAGGGGGAGCTGTACCTGTCGGGGCTCTCCGAGGCGCACGGCTACCGTGGCCGCTCGGCCGAGACCGCCGCGCGGTTCGTCGCCGACCCGCGCGGCGACGGCACCCGGATGTACCGCACGGGGGACGTCGTCCGGCGACGCCTGACGGGTGAGCTCGAGTTCGTCCGCCGCGACGACGACCAGGTCAAGCTGCGCGGGTACCGCATCGAGGTCGAAGACGTCGAGCGCACCCTCGAGCGTGCTCCTTTTGTACGCACAGCGGTCGCCCGTGTGGTGACACCTGGCGGGCCGGACACCGCCCGCCTCGTCGCCTGGGTCGTCGTCGGCGCCTCGAAGGACTCCACACCGAAGAACACCGTCTCCGAGAACATCGCCTCGAAAGACGCCGCCTCGACCTCTGCGGTCCGCACCTTCGCGGCCTCCGAGCTGCCCGACTACATGGTGCCGACCTCGATCACCGTGATCGACGCCGTGCCGCTGACACCCAACGGCAAGGTCGACGTCTCGGCCCTCCCAGAGCCCGGTGACCGTGGACCCTCGCGTGCTCCGCAGACCGACGACGAGCGGGCTCTCTGCGCGATCGTCGGGGAGGTCCTCGGGGTCCGCGACGTCGGTCTCGACGACGACTTCTTCGCCCTCGGCGGCCACTCGCTGCTCGCCGTAGCCCTCGCCGGACGGGTCCGCGACGAGCTCGGCGCGACCCTCCCGCTGCGCGCGGTCTTCGACGCCCCGACACCCGCGGCGCTGCTCGCGGCGATCGGACGCGGTGCGACGGCTGCCTCCGTGACAGGCTCCGGCGCGGCAGGTGGGACGAGCAGCACCACGGGTGCCCCGTCCACCAGCCCGGTCGACGGCCCCGTGCAGGGTCTTCGCTCCTGGGTCGCCGACCACCCGCGCCAGGACGGCGAGGAGATCCCGCTGTCCTCCGGTCAGGCCCGCCTGTGGTTCCTCAACAGGCTCGACCCGACGTCGGCCGAGTACTCGGTCGTCCTCCAGGTCGCGCTCTCCGGCGACCTCGACACCGCAGCCCTGGCCGGTGCAGTCGACGACCTCGTGGCCCGCCACGAGGTGCTGCGCACGACGTACCCGGAGGTCGACGGGCGCCCGGTCCAGCGCATCCTCGACGCGCCGACCGGGATCGCCACCACTGAGCCCGTCGACACGACCACCGGCTTCGACCTCACCGTCGACCAGCCGTTGCGCGCGGCGATCGTCGAGACCGGCGCCGACAGGTGGCGCCTCGACCTGGTGATCCACCACATCGCGACCGACGGCGCCTCCCTGGCGCCCCTGGTCCGCGACCTCGCGGCCTCGTACTCGGCGCGTCGCAGCGGTTCGGCCAAGCTGCAGCGTCCCCTCGAGGTGCAGTACGCCGACGTCGCACGACGCCAGCGTGCCGTCGAGGCGGACGCGGCAGCCGCGGCCGCCGACGGATCCTCCTCGCAGGACCCGCTGCTCGACGCGTGGCTCGAGGCGCTCGCCGGCGCCCCGGCCGAGCTCGAGCTGCCCGCTGACGGGCGCCGACCCGACACCGCCGCGCAGCCTGCGGCGCTCCTCGAGTTCGAGATCCCCGCAGACGTCGCCCAGAAGGTGAGCGCTGTCGCGGCCCGCCAGTCGGCGAGCGGGTTCCACGGGTGGCTCGCCGGTCTTGCCGGCTATCTGCAGCGCACGGGGGCGGGGGACGACGTGGTCGTCGGATCGCCCTCGGCGGGCCGGACCGACCCTGACGTGGCCGACCTCGTCGGTTTCTTCGTCAACACCCTGCCGCTGCGGGTCGACCTCAGCGACGGTGCACCGACCCTCGCCGACGCGATCAGCCGTGCCCGCACGGCGACCCTGACCGCGATCGACCACGAGTCTGTGCCCTTCGAGCGGATCGTCGAGGCTGTCGCCCCCGAGCGTCGTCTCGGACGGCACCCGATCTTCCAGACCATGCTGTCCGTGGAGGAGCCGACAGGGCTGACCCTCGACCTCCCCGGTGTCCAGGCCCAGCCTGTCGCTCCGGGGACGACAGGCTCGGCCAAGGTCGACCTGTCCTTCACCCTGCGCCCCCGTGGCCGGGGACCTGCCGGGACAGGGAGCACCGACCAGGACGGGACTGTCGACGGGGTGCTCGAGTACAACTCCGCGATGTTCAGCGTCCACGCGGCCCGTGGGCTCGTCGACAGGTGGGTAGACTTCCTCCGCGAGGTCGCCGACGCCCCCGACGCGCCGATGCTCGACGTGACGCTCGCCCAGGGTTCTCTCGCGCCCCTCGACGCCTGGGCCTCGGTCCGCGAGCCCAGGCTCGTGCTCGACACCTTCGACGAGTCCGTCCGCAGGTTCGGCGAGCAGACCGCGATCGTCGGCACAGGCCACGAGACCGGCGCGAGCCGGGTCCCGGGGGCCCAGGACCACGCCTTCGACGTGTTCCCCGCTGACGACGGGTCGCCCGAGAGTGCCGCCAGGTCGGAGGACAGGGTGCTGTCTGAGACGGCTGACGCGCAGACCGCGGACGCGGACTCCGAGACCGCGGGTGTGCCGTCGCTCGACTTCATCGGGCTCGACGCCCGCGTCTCGGCCCTCGCCGCGGGCCTCACCGCCCACGGCGT
This sequence comes from Sanguibacter inulinus, assembly GCF_013415325.1. Lineage (GTDB taxonomy): Bacteria > Actinomycetota > Actinomycetes > Actinomycetales > Cellulomonadaceae > Sanguibacter > Sanguibacter inulinus. The sequence goes on from NZ_JACBYE010000027.1 coordinate 14,543, forward strand.
GCGCCCGGGCGAGGTCGTCGCGCTGCGTCTGCCGCGCTCGATCGACACCGTCGCAGCCCTGCTCGCCGTGTGGCGGGCGGGCGCCGTGGTCGCCCCTGTCGACGACGAGCTCCCTGCCGAGCGCGTCGCGAGCATGCTGGCGACCGCGAGCGCACGCCTCGTCGTGCACGCCCCGGGCGAGGAGGACGCAGACGGCGACGCCCTGCTCACGCACGAGGCGGCGCAGTCGGCCGGGATCGCGCCCGAGCGTGTGGTGATGATCAGCGACCTGCTGACCGCGCGCGCCTCTCGCGCGACGTCCGACGGGCTGACCTCGTCCGACCGGCTGACCTCGTCCGCCGAGACGGCTCCGTCCGTCGAGACCACAGCGTCCGCCGAGGCGACCCCGGACGGTCTGCGGTTTGCGGATGGTCTGCGCTCCACCCGACCCTCCGTGACCGCCGACGACCCCGCCTATCTGATCTTCACGTCGGGGACGACGGGGGAGCCCAAGGCCGTCCAGGTGCCGCACGGCGCGCTCGCGAGCCTGCTCGTCTCGCACCGCGCGACGCTCATGCCCGACCCTGCCGCGGGCCGGGTGCGACTGGCGCACACCACGGGTGTCGGCTTCGACGCCGCGATGGACCCTGTCCTGTGGTTGGTGGCCGGGCACGAGGTGCACGTCGTCGCCGACGAGGTGCGCCGCGACCCGCAGGCGCTCGTCGCGCTCTTCGCCCAGCGTGGCATCGGTGCGTGGGAGACCACCCCGAGCTATGTGTCGGCCCTCGCCGGGCAGACCAGCCTCACGACGCTGCTCGACGACCGTCCGAGCGACGCGCCGTTCACGATGCTGCTCGGCGGCGAGGCCCTCGACGCCGGGCTGTGGGCCTGGCTGCGCGAGCGCCCCGCGGTCGAGGCGTGGAACCTGTACGGCCCGACCGAGGTGGGTGTCGACTCGCTCGTCGCCCGGGTGGGCGACTCCCAGACCCCTGAGCTCGGTGCGACCACCCCGCACACCGTCGGTTACGTGCTCGACGAGCGCCTGCGCCCCGCGCTGCCCGGCAGCGTCGGGGAGCTGTGGCTCGCAGGCGACCAGCTGGCCCACGGCTACGCCGGACGCTCCGGGGCGACGGCGGACCGTTTTGTCGCGGACCCCTTCGCGGCCGACGGCAGCCGGATGTACAGGACCGGTGACCTCGTCGTCGTGCACGGCCGAGGCGCCGGCGTGCGACCGAGCGTGGTGTCCCTGGGCCGCAGCGACGGCCAGGTGAAGATCCGCGGTCACCGTGTGGAGCCTGGAGAGGTCGAGGCGCTGCTGCGCGCCGCTGACGCTGTCGCCCAGGCCGTGGTGCGCCCTGTCGAGACAGGACGTGGCACGAGCCTCGGTGCCTGGGTGGTGCTCGCCGACGCGGCTGCTCACGCGGCGGATGTCACGGACTCCCTGCTCGCCGGGCTGCGCTCGCGGGTGCCCGACTACATGGTGCCCGTGGCCGTGCGGGTCCTCGACGAGGTGCCGCTCACCCCGAACGGCAAGGTCGACGCCCGGGCGCTGCCCGAGCTCCAGACCGCCGGCACGGGCGGCCGACCGCCCCAGACCGCTGCGGAGCGTGCCGTCGCCGCGGCTTACGAGAGCGTGCTCGACGTCACCGGTGTCACGGCCGACGACTCGTTCTTCGAGCTCGGCGGGCACTCCTTCGTCGCCCAGCCGACCATCGCCGCCGTGAACTCCGCCCTGGGCACCTCGCTGCCCGTCCAGGCGCTGTTCCAGGCCCCGACTGTCGCTGCTCTCGCGGCGCTGTCGGGCACGGGTGACGTCGACATCACGGACAGCCTGCGGACGATCCTGCCGCTGCGCGCCGAGGGGACAGGTGCACCGGTCTTCGTGGTGCACCCCGCCACGGGGGTGAGCTGGAAGTACGGGGCGCTGCTCGGGCACCTCGAGAGCCGGCGCCCGGTCGTCGGCCTCCAGATGCCGGGCCTCGCCCCGGACGAGCCCGAGCCCGAGGCCGCCGGCACGCTCGACGAGATGCTCGACGTCTACCTCGACGCCGTCCGCGAGGTCCAGCCCGAGGGGCCGTACCACCTCGTCGGCTGGTCCTTCGGTGGGCGTCTCGCGCAGCACCTCGCCGCGCGGCTGCGGTCGCAGGGCGACGAGGTCGGTCTGCTCGTCCTCCTGGACGCCTACCCGACCCAGGAGTCGGCCCTGGCCGGGGTCGCCGCGGGTGACGCCATGTGGCGCGGGTTCCTCGACGCCAACGGGATCGCTGCACCCGACGACGTCGAGCTCGACGTCGACCAGGTGCTCGCGGCTCTCGCTGAGGCAGGCAACCCCCTCGCCGACGTCCCCGTCGAGTCCATCGAGCGGATGGTGCGCAGGTTCGTCCGCACGGGTGAGCTCTTCGACGCCACCCCCGTGCCAGTCCTCGACGGAGACCTGCACGTCGTCGAGGCCACCCGCGAGGTCCCGCCGGGCCGCCCGGCCCCGCAGGCCTGGGAGCCGCACGTGACGGGGGAGGTCACGACGAGCACGGTCGACGTGCGCCACTCCGACATGCTCTCGGACGAGGCGATGGGTGAGCTCGCGCCCATTCTCGACAGGCTGCTCGGACAAGGCTGAGCTGCGCCGGGACAGCGCCGTCTCGGCGCTGTCCCGGCACCGTCTCCGCGGTGGCTCGTGCTGTCCCTGCGGCGTCCCGGCGCCGCCACCAGCACGTCTGTCGTGGAGTCCTGGTCGACCTGGATGGGTCCGGATCTCGGTCCGGACCCATCCGCACGCCCGACGGCGGCGAACCACCCTCGACGACAGCCGACACGACGAGAGGAAAGTCGATGACGAACCCCTTCGACGACAACGACGCACGCTTCCGGGTCCTCGTGAACAGCGTCAACCAGCACTCCCTGTGGCCCGAGTTCGCCGACGTCCCCCAGGGGTGGGTGGCCGTCTTCGGCCCCGCCGTGAAGGACGAGGCGCTGGGCTACGTGACCGAGCACTGGCAGGACATCACCCCGGTGCTCGACCGGGAGCGCGTCGCCTCGTGATCTCCATCCACGGACTGACCAAGCGCTTCGGCGACTTCCAGGCGCTCGCCGGTGTGGAGCTCGACGTCCCCGAGGGGACCGTCCAGGGGCTCCTCGGGCCGAACGGAGCTGGCAAGACGACCACGGTGCGGGTCTTGACGACCCTCCTCGCACCCGACTCGGGTGACGTGCGGGTCGCCGGGCACTCCGTCCAGACCGACGGGCACCTCGTCCGGCGCAGCCTCGGGGTCTCCGGCCAGTACGCGGCCGTCGACGAGAAGCTCAGCGGGTTCGAGAACCTCACGATGGTCGGCGAGCTCTACGGCATGCGCCGCTCCGACGCGAAGGCCCGTGCCCGCGAGCTGCTCCGCGACTTCCGTCTCGACGGGGTCTCCGACTCCCAGCAGGCCGGGTCGTACTCTGGCGGCATGAAGCGACGGCTCGACCTCGCCGGCGCCATCGTCGCCAGGCCCCCGGTCGTCATCCTCGACGAGCCGACGACGGGTCTCGACCCCCGCGGGCGCCGCGACACCTGGGACGCGATCGAGTCCCTCGCGACTGCCGGCACCACGGTCTTGCTCACCACGCAGTACCTCGAAGAGGCCGACCAGCTGGCCGACTCGATCGCCGTGATCGACTCCGGCGCGATCATCGCCGAGGGCACCGCGACCGAGCTCAAGGCGCAGGCCGGCGGCGCGTGGATCGACATCGTGCTCGCCCCTGGCGCAGACCTGGGCGCGGCCCTGGCCGCAGCCCGCCGCACGGCCGACGACGCCCTCCTCGACGAGAGGTCGCGGCGCCTGACAGCGCGCGCGACAGGGGGTAGCGACGCGTTCCGCACCGTGCTCTCCGCGCTCGCGGACGCCCGGGTCGAGGTCGCCGAGGCCGCCCTGCGCCAGCCGACCCTCGACGAGGTCTTCCTGCGTCTGACGGGCAGCCCCGCAGAGTCCCTGGACGCTGACGAGACCGCCGAAGTTGACGAACCGGCCCACGCCCCGACCGGAGAAGTGGTGAGCGCATGAGCACCGCGACGACGTCCGAGAGCACCAGCAGCACCCACTCCTTCAGCAGCTCCGGTCGCTCCAGCGCCGCCGGTGCTGTCGCGACCCGCCAGACCGCCGGGGTGACCCCGGGTGGGCCGATCGAGATCCCGCCGCCGCGCGGGGGAGCCTTCGCCCCGCTGGTCTCTGCAGTCCGTGACGGCTGGGTCGTGGCCCGCCGCAACGTGGTCAACGTGCGCCGGACCCCCGGCGCGCTGGTCACCGGGGTCGCCCAGCCGATCATCTTCGTGCTGATCCTCGCCTTCGTCTTCGGCGGGGCGCTGGGCGGCGACGCCTACCGTGAGTTCCTCATCGGAGGCATCCTCGCGCAGACCCTGACCTTCAACTCCTCCTTCACGGCCGTGTACCTGGCCAAGGACCTGCAGTCCGGTCTCATCGACCGTTTCAGGGCCCTGCCGATGTCGCGGGTCGGTGTGATCCTCGGTCGCACCACCTCCGACCTCGTCACGAGCGGCATCTCGATCGTCGTGATCGTCGCGTGCGGGCTGGCCATCGGCTGGCGTGTGCACACAGGGGTCGGGCAGGTCCTCGTGACCTTCGTGCTGCTCGTGCTCTTCGCCTTCGCGACGTCGTGGATCGGTGCGGCCATCGCGCTGACGGCCCGCAGTGTCGAGGTCGCCCAGAGCCTCGGGCTCCTGTGGTTGTTCCCCGTGTGCTTCATCTCGGGTGCCTTCGTCTCGGCCGACACCCTCCCGGGCGTCCTGCGGACGATCGCGGAGTGGAACCCGGTGACCGCGGTGGCGACAGCGGTCCGGCAGGGCTTCGGCAACGCGCCGCCCGCAGGTTTTGAGGTCGCTGGCGGGTGGCCCGCCGAGCATGCGACGCTGTACGCGTTCGTGTGCTGCATCGCCATCATCGCCGTCTTCGCCCCTGTCGCGGTCGGCCAGTACCGGAGGATCAGCAAGCGATGATCACACTGCTCAGCGCGACGGTCGACGAGATCCTCGCTGTCTGCACCACCGTCGGAGGTCCCTCCGACGGTGGTGCGGTCGTCGACCCCGGGGCTCAGACAGCGGATGCCCATGGCGGGCCGGCCGTCCAGGGAGAGCTCGCGTCTGCCGGTCTGCGGACCGGTGACGTGCTCGCCGTCGGGACAGGTCCGGACCGCGGCCGTGCGCACGGTCTCGAGGCGGCGCTGGGTCTGGTCGACGACGTCGACAGGGCAGCGGTCGCCGCCAAGCAGCGGCCCTCCGACGCCCGCCGGACCCTGGCGGGCCGGGCGGCCCTGCGGCTGCTCGTCGCCGCGCGGGTCGGTGCCCCGGCCACCAGCGCCGCCGACATCGTCGTGGACCGCACCTGCCTCACCTGCGGCGAGCAGCACGGACGTCCACGTGTCGACGGTCTCTCGGTGAGCACGTCGAGCGCTGGAGACCGGGTGCTCGTCGCTGTCGCCGACGCGAAGGTCGAGGTGGGCGTCGACGTCGAGCTGGTGCCCGACGTGCTCTTCGAGGGCTTCGACGACTTCGCCCTGCACCCCGCCGAGCGTCGCTCCTTGCCCCAGGGCCCGGGGATGATCTTGGGCCGCATCGGCAGCTGGGTCGAGAAGGAGGCTGTGCTCAAGGCCGCGGGCATCGGTCTGACGACCCCGCTCGAAGACCTGCTCGTGTCTGCCGCCCCTGACGACAGGGTGGTGCCGTCCTCGGTCGAGATGATCGGGGCGTGGGAGTGGCGACCCGTCGTCCAGACGGCGTCACGCCAGCTGCTCGGGCTCTCGGTCACGGCGCTGCCGAGCCCCGAGGGCTACAGGTGCGCGATCGCCGCCCGCGAGCCGCGCCGCATCCGCTCGGTCCCGGTGGGGTCTCTCGCCGGTGAGCACCCGACGGCGCCGCCGTCGAGCACCCAGCGCGCCGCCGCGCTCGCGTCGTCGTCCCGCATGGCTGCGGCCGTGGCCGCCTTCCGCGGGCTGACATCCTGACCGTCGCCCGCTGCAAGGCTCGCCTCGGCGCCGAACCGCAACCACCCCCGCGAGCTGGGCAGGACCGAGGGCCCCTGACCGTCTGAGGCAGGGGCCCTCGGTCTGGTCTCATGGTCGGGACGCGCCTGACCTCAGTCTGACGACGCCCGACCTCAGTCCGACGACGGCCGTCGACCGGCCCGGCGCAGGCCGGTGACGGTCGCACCGAGACCCAGCGCTGCCATGCCCGCCAAGAGCACGACGAGCGAGGTCCCCGTGCTCGCGAGCCCGCCCGCAGACCGTCGGTCGGAACCCGACGACGCACCGGCACCCGGCTGCGGCCCGGGCGTCCCGGACCCGCCAGCCCCACCCGGGGCCTGGGTGGGTGTCGGGTCTCCGGGGACCGGGACGACAGGCCCAGGGTCGACGGGCCCAGAGTCGACGGGCCCAGGGTCGACGGGGTCCGGGTCGACCGGACCTGGGTCGACAGGCCCAGGCCCGTCGGTCTCGGAGACCACGACCCGTACCTCGACCCGCTCGAGCCCGGCGGGCAGCTGCTCCTCGGGTGTCATGGCGAGGACGGGCAGCCCGTCGACGTCCCAGTGGACTGTCGCCGCCCGGGTGTGACGACGCGGGTCGAAGAGCCCGGCGTCGGTCGACTCGCCGGGGTTGGAGCTGTCGCCCACGGTCCGGGAGTGGAAGACGATGACGGGGTTGCCGAGCTCGTCGACCGTGAACGAGTTGTGACCGGGGCCGACCTGCCCCGGGACGTCGTCGGTCGTGAGCAGGGGGTAGGGGTTCTTGGTCCAGGACGCCGGGTCCAGGGGGTCCGCGCCGACGGGCATCGTCAGCATCCCGACGCTGTACCTGTCGTCGACCGTGGCGGCCGAGTAGGCGAGGATGATCCGCCCGTCGTGCTCGATCACCGCGGGGCCCTCGTTGATCGACTGGCCGTCGTTCGACTCCCACGCGTAGGTCGGGGTCGACAGCAGGACCGACCGGGTGACGAGCCTGCTGGGGTCGGCAGGGTCGATCTGCGCGATGCGCAGGTCGGAGGCGCCGGGCTTCTCCGCCCAGACCAGGTAGTGCTTGCCACCGGTCTCGAGGTGGGTCATGTCGAGGGAGAAGTGCGTGAAGGCCTCGGTGTCCCCGGGGACGGCCTGCACCTGCCCGAGGCTGGTCCAGGACGCCGGGTCGAGGGTCGCCTCACCGGCGAAGGAGTCTCCGGTGAACTCGAGCATGACGGGTCTGATGTCCCAGACACCGCCACCTCGTGCGGCCGTGAAGAGCACGTACCAGCGGTCTCCGATCTTCTCGAGCTCGGGTGCCCAGACGTACCTGTTGAGCGTCGGGTCCTGCGCCTCGTGCCAGATCGTCACCTCGGGGGCGTCGGCGAGACCGGCGATGGTCTGCGCGCGGCGCAGCACCACCCTGTCGTAGCCCGTCGGGTCGTCGGGGCGGGTCATCGGGTAGGAGGCCGTGAAGTAGTACCAGCCGTCGTCGCCGAGAGTGACGTCGGGGTCGGCGCGACGCTCGACGAGAGGGTCGGCGTAGACGGTCGGTGTCACGGTCCCACGGACCGTATAGGTGCCCGGGGTGGTGGTATCGACTGCCGCGAGGTCGTCGGCGTCCCACAGCACGGGTGCCGCAGCGTCGTAGCCGCTGCTGTAGGTGATGCTCGCCGTGGCCGGGAGCTCGAGACCCGCGCCTGCGGCGGCGTCAGGAGCGGTGAGGCCTGACGCGTCCTCGGCACCGTCCGGCGCGATCTGGACCTGGACGTCGGCGAAGGGCTCGACGCCCGTGGCCACGACCCGCCCGAGCTTCGACGTGACCCTGTCGAGCTCGCTCGCCGTCACCGCGATGCTCGTGGTCTGCGCTGCTGCGGCCGGGAAGGCGGCGTCCTGCCCGGCGACAGCAGACGGCCCGGCGACGGCAGACGGCCCGGCGACGGCAGACGGCGCGGCGTCGGCGACGACCACGGGTGAGGTGAAGGTCGTGAGGTCCCTCGAGTGCGTCTCGTAGGTGACCCCGTCGGTCCCGACGACCGTCAGCCTGTAGGCGCCGATGCCGTTGTCGTGGACGACGTCCACGCTCGCCGGCACGACGGGCAGGGTCACGAGGCGTTCACCCGTGTACGTCACGAGGTCGGCCGAGTTGTAGACGAGCACCTGCGCCGACGCTGTCGCCTGGGTCGCGAGGAGGCCGAAGCCGCCGGCGGGTGTGCGGAACAGCGACGGTGCGCCGATGCGGGCGGAGCCGAGGGTCGGGTAGAGGATGCCGCGCCCTGAGAGCACAGGGGAGTAGGCGGCGTCTGCTGAGTCGGCATCCGGGGAGCCGAGGGTCGCCAGGTGCAGGACGTCGGTGCGGGTCGTCCCGCCGGTCACGGTGTACGCGCCGACCCGGCCGACGTCGGCGGCCAGGACGATCACCTCGTAGAGGCGGTCGGTGGTCAGCCCGTCGAGCGCGAAGGTCGCGGTCAGGGTGACCTGCTGCTCGGTGGCACCCCGGGTCACCGTCCCGTCGGGTGCGACCGCGGCGGCATCAGAGGAGGACCAGGTGACGTCCGTGCCGTCGACCTCGGTCCGCAGGACGACGTCGCCCGAGAGGTGCGTGGTCCCGAGGTCGAAGCGGTCCGCGACGAGCTCGAGGCTGCGGCTCGGTGAGTCGGCCGCGACGGTCACCGTGATGCTGCGCTCGACCGAGATCCCGGCTGCGGTGACCGTCGCGGTGAGGACGACCTCCACGTCGTCGTCGGCGGGCCTGTCGACGACGCCCTCGGCGGTGAGGTGCTGCGGGTCGGAGCTCTGCCACGTGACGGTCGACCCGCGGCTCCCGGTCGTCGGGAGGCGGAGGTCAGCGGTCACGGGGGAGGGCCCGAGGTCGATCTCCGCGGCGTCGGCCTCGAGCGCCGCGCGGACCGTCGCCTCGTCGTCGACGCCCTCGAGGTAGTCGCGGGCCACCTGGTCGGCCGTGGGGGCCGAGGTCGAGACCGTGAGGTCACGCACCTGGCCGCGCCAGTACGGGTCGGCGTAGGAGGACCTGCCGACGTAGCCGACGAGGTCCGTCCCGAGGTCGGCGACGGTCCGCGTGACCGGGACCGACCCGGCAGCAGCCCCGTCGAGGTAGGTGGTGATGCTGCCGGGCTGGATCACCGTCGTGACGAGCATCCAGCCGTCGCCCGTCGTCGGCCCGGGGACGCCCTGCCCGGCGTTCGTCGGCGAGAGGCCGACCTCCGTGCCCCACGGCGCCGTGGTCGACAGCGTCCCGGTGATGACGGACTTGAGCCGCCCGGCGGGGTTCTTCGCGTTGAGCAACCAGTACTGGTGCGGGGTGCTCTCACGGGTGCCGAAGAACATCGCGGCGTGGTTGCCCGCGGCGGTCTCGTTGCGCAACCACACGGAGACCGTGAGCGTGCTCTGCCCGTCGACCAACCCGGCCGGGAGCTCGACGTAGGCGGCGCCGCTCGAGCTCGCACCGCCGGGCAGTGCGAGGCCACCGTCGGCGGATGTTGCCCCTGCGCCGCGGAGCACGGCGTCGTTGCCGCTCCCCGAGACGTCGGCGACCACGTCACCGGCGACGGGCGCCGCCGCGAGGCTCTCGAAGTCGTAGTGGGCGAGGACGTCGTCGGCGTCGGCCGCACCTGCGAGCTGGCCCGCGACCGAGCGCGTCGTGGTCGCCGAGGCCACCGACGGTGCGAGAGCCAGGGCGGGGAGAGACAGGGCGAGAACTGTGAGTACGGCTGCGCTGCGTCTGAGCATGATCACTCCGTCGTGGTCGTGGTCGTGGTCGTGGTCGTGGTCGGGAGGGTGTGGGTGTGCGTGCGGTCGGGCTGTGGGAGCACGCAGGCAGGGGGTGCGGGCTGGACACGCCGCGGGCGGGGAGCGTGCTGCTCCCCACCCGCGGCGCGTGGTCAGGCTGCGCCGTCTCCCCGCGCCGAGCGTCGCCGCGCGAGCGCGACGGTCCCGGCGGTGAGCAGGACGAGTGCCAGCAGGCTCCAGACCAGCACCCCGTCGGACCCGCTGGCCGCGAGCCCGCCAGCCTCTGTCGTGGACGACCCACCGGTACCAGACGTCGGCGAGCCGGTCCCGTCTGTGCCGCCGGCCCCGCCCCCGGGCTGCCCCGGCGTCGCAGGACCTGTCGGCTGACCAGGCTCACCGGGCTGACCGGGTTCACCGGGCTGACCAGGCTGGCCGGGCTCTGTCGGCTCTGTGGGTTCAGTAGGCTCCGTCGGCTCACCCGGGACAGCCACGTCGACCGACACGCTGCTCCCGGCGATCTCCGCGGTCCCCGCGAAGGTCGCCGTCACAGTCGTCGTCTCCGCGGGCGCAGCCGGCTCTGCCGCCTCTGCCAGCTCTTCTGTCCGAGCAGCTGCCGCCCGAGCAGCTGCCGTCGGCAGCGTGACAGTCGCCGTCCACGCCCCGTCGTCGGTCTCGGTGATGGTCGCGGTCTGCTCCCAGCCCTCGCCCGTGAAGCTCACCTCTCCGCCCACCTCGAAGCCGTCGGCCGCGGTGACGGTCGCCGTGAGCGTCCCGTCCTCGCCCGCCGCGAGGGTCGTCGTCGACGCGGTGACGCTCGGCGTCGTCCCGGTGAGCGAGGCCCACTGGTTCTGCGTCACGGGCACCACGGTCCCGTGGCGCGAGGCCGGCAGGCTGCCGTCGACCCGGGTCCACACGGGGGAGTCGAGGTCGTCGGTCCCGAGCGGGAAATACCCGCTGCCGCCGTAGTTGTCGAGGTAGAGGTAGTAGTCGAAGGGGCTGGTGTCACCGGGGTTCGCCTTGAACACCGTCGGCCCCTCGACCGCACCGGAGAACCCAGAGGCCCGTGCGATGCACGACGCGACCGAGGTCCAGCCCTCTCCCGCCGCCACGCTCGCGGCTGTCGTGACGTCGGTCAGGCTGCTGCTCTTCTCCGCGATGATGTCTGTGCAGCCGGTCTGACCGCCCTCGTCCTTGGTGAAGCGGTAATAGCTCTCGCCGTCCTTGATGACCGTCGAGTCGATGCGAGCCGCCCCGGTGTCCTGCCAGATCTTCGGGTCGGAGAAGGTGATGAAGTCCTTGGTCGTGGAGTACATCATCCGGGCGTAGCACCCGGCCCCGCTGTCTGTCGTGATGCAGGTGGTGCGGCTGTCGTCGGTGAACAGGCGCGAGGCCCAGAACACCACGTACTCCCCGCGCTCGTCGTCGTAGTACGCCTCGGGCGCCCACGTCATGCCGGCGGTGTCGGGGGAGACCTTCACGTGCCGCTGCTCCGACCACGTCACGAGGTCGGTCGACTCCCAGATCTCCACGTACTGGCTGCCGTCGGTCTGCGCCCGGTTCCAGTCGCCGTCCCGCCCGATCGAGAGGTCTGTCGCGATGAGGTAGAAGGTGTCGCCCTCGACCGAGCGGATGATGTAGGGGTCACGCAGACCCTTCTCGCCGAAGGTCGAGGTGAGGACGGGCTCCCCGCCGTTGACCTCCTGCCAGGACAGCGCGTCGTTGCCCTGCGAGGCCGCGAGGTAGATGTTCTCCCCGGCGACGGTGTTCGCCGTGAAGTACGCGAAGGCGTAGGCCTCGTCGTCGACCGCGCGGGGCAGCGGGGCGACGGTCACGGGTACGTCGACCGTGACCTCGGTGGTCCCGGACGTCACCGTCGCGGTGAGCGTCGCCGACGCCGCGGCGTGCCCGTAGGCGGGCCGGACGGGGTCTGCGTAGGTGGTGCCCTCGCTCGTCACGAGGTCGAGGGCATCGCCCGACGCGGCCCAGGTGACAGTCGACCCGTGGAGCGGACCGACGCCCGGCAGCGTGACGACGGTCCGCAGCGCGTCAGCGCCGTGGACCGCGAGGGCCGCCGCGTCGGCCGCGGCCTTGTCGTCCTCCGACAGCTCGGCGAGGACCGTCACGGTCAGCTCGTGCGTGAACACCTGACCGCCACGCGTCAGCTCAGCTCTCAGCAGCACCTGCGCGTCCGCCTCACCCGGGGCGGGACGGTGCACAGTGCCGTCGGGGGCGACCACGTCCGGTGCGCTCGACGTCCACGTCACCAGCGGGGCGCCCGGCAGGACCACGTCAGCCGTCACGGCGTCGGCGTCGCCCACGTCGATCGCGCCGACCAGCTGGTCCCAGGCGTGCTGCGCGCCGACCCGGGCGAGGGCCGAGGCCTCGGAGTCGCTCACAGCGGTCCTGTACACCTTGAGGTCCCTGTACTCGGAGGGCACGTTGTAGAACGCCGTCGCGTCACGGTTGAGCCGCAGGACGGTCCCACCCAGCTGCTGCGCCGTCGTGGTCACCCCGGTGGCCCGGCCAGCCAGAGCACCGTTCTCGTAGAGGGACACCGTGTCGCTGCTCGCGTCCAGCACGACGACGACGTTGACCCACGTGCCGCGAACCTGCGCGTGGTCGCTCTCGGCGACAGCCACCTGGACCCCGTCGACAGTCACCACGACGGCGCTCGAGCCGGGCGTGTAGAACGGCCTGTACGAGATGTTCGTCCGGGTGGGCGACGACCCGTAGGTGAGCAGCGTGCTGCTCGACGCCCCTGTCGCGCTCGCGGACACCCGCACGTCGAAGGACATCGCGAGGGAGTCCCCGTCGAGGGTGAAGCCCGAGAAGGCGTTGTTGGCGACGTACCCGCCGGCCGTGGCCATGTCGAGGTGCGTCGGGGTCCACGTGACGCCTGTGGCCCCGCCGATGCTCACGGCCCGGGTGGTCGAGGAGTCCTGGAAGGCGCTCGTGAGCGGGAAGTGCGCGACGAGCGCGGAGGCCGGGGGCAGCGGCGTCTCGCCCTGCCCGAGGGCCGGGACCGTCACGGTGATGTCCCGCGTGACCACGGCGCCGCGCACGGTGACCGTCGCCGTGAGCACCGCCGAGGCGTCGGCCGAGCCCTCGGCGGGCCGCGTCACCGCGCCGCCGGCTGTGACCACCGAGGCGTCGCTCGTGGTCCAGGTGGCGCTCTGCGGGAGGACGAGGTCGGACGTGACAGCGGCGGTGTCGCCGAGGTCGATCGCCGCGGCGACGGCCTCGGCCGTCGACAGGGCGTCTTCGTCCGCGACGGCGCGCACCTCGGCGGCGTCGAGCGCGGCCGAGTACACGCGCAGCTCGGCGACCTCCCCGGCAAAGCTGTCGTCGCTGCCGTAGGCGGACCCGCCGAGCCGGTTCGTGGTGTGCGCGGCCAGGTCGGACGGGTCGAGGGTCACGCCGGTGTTCTGGGCGACCTGGGTTCCGTCGACGTAGAGGGTCATGGTCGACGTGCCGTCGCCGTCGTCGGCGAGCGTGGTCGTGACGTTCTGCCACACGCCGGCTGTGAGGTTGCGCCCGGTCCATGCCGCGTTCTGCTCGCCGGACCAGTTCGACGGGGTGATCGTGGAGCGCAGCGACCCGTTGGTCGAGGTGAACCACGACCCGGTGTCCGAGGTCCCGCCGAGGTTCCACAGGAAGGACGGTCGGCTCAGGGCCGACGCGTCAGGCTTGACCTCGACGCTGACGCTCGCCTCGGTGACCCCGGTGAGCAGACCGTCGGGCAGGCGCACGTAGGCCGCGTTGTTCGGCCCACCTGGCAGGTCGACGGCTGCGCCGGTCCAGGTGGCGGCGCCGACGACCAGACCGTCGCGACCGTTCCCGGAGGAGTCCGCGGCCACGGTGCCAGAGGTCTCGGTGAGCCCGTAGTGCAGGAGGAGGTCGTCGGGTGCGACAGCCGTGGCTGCGGGCAGGGCACCGGGCAGCGCCGCGAGCGGGACCGCGGCGGGCGCTCTGTCAGGAACTGCGGCGCCAGCGGCACCGGCTCCCACCAGGGACGTGGAGAGCAGGGCGAGCGCGGCCAGCGCGCCGCCCAGGGGTCGGGGAATCATCGTCGATCACCGTTTCGTCAGGGATGGTCCCCGGCCCCAGGGCGCGCACGACCTGGGACCGGGGGCGGCGGGCCCGTGCGACGGTGCACGGGCCCGTCAGGGGGACGGGTGCTGCTGGTGCTCAGGGGGCGCTGTCGAGCGGGTCGGGCGGGTGGTGCTGTCGAGCGTGGCGGGTGGTGGGTCGTGCAGGTCGAGCAGGCAGTGCAGACAGTGCAGGCAGGGCGAGCACGGCTGTGGTGCAGCCGGGTGCCCGCCTCAGGTCCGTCTGCGGGCGTGGGTCACGGCGCGCTGGAGGATCACGAAGGCGAGCAGCACGACGCCGGTGATGATGGTCGTCGCCTCCGCGGGGATGCTGCCGTCGCGGGTGATGAGCACGTTCATCAGGCCGAGCACCAGCGCGCCGACCACGGACCCGAGCACGTACCCGGCGCCGCCGGTGAGCAGCGTCCCGCCGATCACCGTCGCGGCGATCGCGTCGAGCTCCCAGCCTGTCCCGGTGATGTTCTGCGCGATGCCGAGCTTCGAGGTGTAGACGACCGCGGCGAGCCCCGCGCAGGTGCCGCTCACCACGTAGATCCACACCTTGGTGCGGGCCACCGGGAGACCCATGAGCGTTGCGGACTGCTCGGAGCCGCCGATCGCGTAGACGGTCCGTCCGAAGCGGGTCCTGTGCAGCAGCACGAAGCCAGCGGCGGCGACCAGCAGAGCGATGACCACGTTGGGTGTGATGACGAGGTCGTTGAGCTTGGGTCCGTCGATGAGCTTCACCTCGTCGGAGAGCGTCCGGAAGCCGGAGTCGTCGGCGAGACGCTCGGGAGCGGTGCTGAGGATCGACGCGAGACCGCGGGCGAGGAACATCATCGCGAGCGTCGCGATGAAGGGCTGCACGTTGAAGTACTGCACGAGCACCCCGGACATCAGCCCGAAGACGGCGCCGATCGCGACCATCGCGACCATCGCGAGGACCGACGGCACTCCCGCGTTGACGAGCATCACCCCGGAGACCGAGGCGAAGGCCACGACGGCCCCGACGGACAGGTCGATGCCCCCGGCGAGGATCACGAAGGTGAGCCCGACGGCCAGGATGATGAGGTAGGAGTTCGAGATGAACAGGTTGGACAGCGTGTTGAGCTGGAAGATCTTGCCGTAGGCGAGCTCGCCGTACACGAGCATGATCGCGAGGATCACCACGGCGGCGACCGTGGGCAACGCCGCGAGGTTGAGGCGTGGACGCAGCCGCGGGCTGCGGGTGGGGCGCTCGACGTCGAGGGTGGTGCTCATGCGACGACCTCCTCGAGGGTCTGCGTGGGGTTCTGGGCCGGCGGCGCGGGCGGTCTGGGTCGTCGGTGGGTGAACAGCGCCCGGACCCGCTCGGACTGCAGCAGGCAGATGATCACGATGACCACAGCCTTGAAGGCGGGGGTCGCCGCGGACGGGATCGACAAGAAGGTGATCGTCTTGTCGAGGGTGACGATGAGCAGCGCGCCGATCACCGAGCCGCCGAGGGAGAACTTCCCACCGGCCAGCGACGTCCCGCCGATGACGACGGCGAGGATCGCGTCGAGCTCCATGTTCATGCCCGTCTTCGCGACCTCGACGGTCATGACGTTGGCCGTCGTGAACACCCCGGCCATCCCGGCGAGCAGCCCGGAGACCGCGTAGACGGTGAAGAGGATGTTCCGCGGCCGGATCCCCGCCATGCGGGAGGCCTTCGGGTTGATGCCGACAGACTCGATCATCAGACCGAGGGCCGTGCGGCGGACCACGAGGGCGAGCGCCGCGACCACGACCAGCGCGATGAGGAAGGCGACCGGGAAGCCGAGCACGTAGCCGTTGGAGATCCACCGGAAGGGGGCGCTCGTGGCCGTGGTGTTCTGCCCGGCGGTGATGACCTTCGCGATCCCGCGCCCGGCGAGCATCATGATGAGCGTCGTGATGAAGGGCTGCAGGCCCAGGACCGAGACGAAGAACCCGTTGACCATGCCGAGCACGAGGCTCAGCCCGAGCGCCAGCCCGAGGGCCGACAGGACCGAGGTCAGGGACCCGGGGTCGGAGACGTTGGCGAGGAACTCCATCGAGACGGCGCCCGCCACGCACATCACGGCGCCCACGGACAGGTCGATGCCGCCTGTCGCGATGACGAGCGTCATGCCTGTGGCGATCATCAGGACGGGCGCGCTGGCCCGCAGGATGTCGATGAGCGACCCGTAGAGGTTGCCGTCGTTGATGGTGATCTGCACGAAGCTCGGGTCTTTGACGACGTTGACCCCGACGAGCAGGACGAGGGCGACGACGCCCCAGAAGTACTGGCTGCGCAGTGCTGACCTCATGCTGCGTCACCTTCCCTGGCGATGATGCCGACGATGGTGTCGGCGGTGACTGTCGGTCCGTTGACGATCGTCTCGACCTCGCGTCTGTCGCGGAGCACCACGATCGTGTCGCTGAGCCGCACGACCTCGTCGAGCTCGGAGGAGATGAACACGACGCCCATGCCCTCGGCGGCCAGGGCGACCACGGCTTCCTGGATCTCGGCCTTGGCGCCGACGTCGATGCCGCGGGTGGGTTCGTCGAGGATCAGCAGCCTGGGTGCTGTGGCGAGCCAGCGGGCGAGGAGCACCTTCTGCTGGTTGCCGCCGGACAGGTTCTTGATGGGGCGCTCGGCGTCGGCCGGGCGGATGTTGAGCTCGGCGATGTACCGCGCGCACAGCTCGTCCTGCTCCTAGCGTGGGATCGGTCGCATCCAGCCGCGCTTGGCCTGGACGGCCAGGACGAGGTTCTCGCGGACCGAGAGGTCTGCGACGATCCCCTCGTCGCGGCGGTTCTCGGTCGAGAAGGCGACCCGCTCGGCGATCGCCGCCACCGGAGACCCGAACGACGTCCGCCGCCCGTCGACGCGGATCTCGCCCGTGTCCGGGCGGTCGGCGCCGTAGAGCAGACGTGCGAGCTCGGTGCGCCCGGAGCCGAGCAGGCCGGCGAAGCCGACGACCTCACCGGCGTGCACCTCGACGTCGGAGGGATGGATCGAGCCCTTGCGTCCGATGCCCCGTGCCTCCAGGACGGGGACGGCACCGGGGTCGGTGACCCGCGCCGCCCGCTCGGAGCCGAGCGACGTCAGCGTCGCGACGTCTTTGCCGATCATCGCCGAGACGAGGTCGCCGCGGGACAGGTCCCGGGTGAGGTGCTCGCTCACGAGGCGTCCGTTGCGCAGGACGGTCAGCCTGTCGGTGATCTCGTAGACCTGGTCGAGGAAGTGCGAGACGAAGAGGATCGCGACCCCGGAGTCGCGCAGCCTGCGCATCACCGTGAAGAGGTTCGCGACCTCGTGGGCGTCCAGGCTCGACGTGGGCTCGTCGAGGATGAGCACCTTGCAGTCGACGACCATCGCCCGGGAGATCGCGACGAGCTGCTGGAGGGCGATCGACAGCGACGAGAGCGGTGCGTGGGTGTCGAGGTCGTCGAGGCCGAGACGGGCGAGCGCCGCCCGCGCCTGGGCGTGGGTGCGGCGCCAGCTGACCCCGAGGGGCCCGCGGGCCTCGTGGCCGAGCATGACGTTCTCGCCGATCGACAGGTTGGTGCAGAGGTTGACCTCTTGGTACACGGTCGCGATGCCGGCGTCCTGCGCGTCGGCCGTGCCGCGCAGGTCGCGCTGCTGGCCGTCGACGACGATCGTGCCGGCGTCGACGGTGTAGACGCCGGTGAGCGCCTTGATGAGTGTCGACTTGCCGGCGCCGTTCTCACCCATGAGGGCGTGGACCTCGCCCGGGTAGAGACGCAGGGCGACGTCGTCGAGGGCCTTGACGCCGGGGAACTGGATGGAGATCCCCGTCATCTCGACCACGGGTACCGGTGGTTTCATGTCTTCGCCTCGTCGTTCGTGCTCGTCGTTCGTGGCTCGGGTGCGGGTGCGTGCGCAGCGGTGCCGCAGTGCCGCGCTGTGCAGCGGTGCCGCTGTGCCGCGCTGTGCAGCGGTGCCGCAGTGCAGCTGTGCAGCTGTGCAGCAGTGCCGCACCGGCACCACGACCCGAGGGCCTGGTGCCGGTGCGGCGTGCCTGCGGTCAGTACGCGCGGGTCGGGAGCGCCTCTTCGGCGGCCTCGGGGGAGTCGAAGGTCACCGAGTCGATGACGTACTCGGACTCGACAGACTCACCGGCGAGCAGCGAGTTGACGACCTCGACGGCCGTCTCGCCGAAGAGCGGGTTGTACTCGGCGACGAAGCTCAGCTGGCCGTCGACGAGGCCCTGGAGCGCGGCCTTGGTGCCGTCGATCGTGATGATCTTGACGTCTTCGCCCGGGGTGAGGCCGGCGGCCTCGACGGCCTGCGCGGCCCCCAGGCCCATCTCGTCGTTCTGCGCGAAGACGAGCTGGACGTCGTTGTTGTGCGACTTGAGCATGGTCTCGAAGACGCTCTTGGCCTGGTCGGTCGACCAGTTCGCGTCCTGGCTCTCGAGCTTGGTGAAGCCCGTGGCGTCGGCCATGGTGTCGTCCCAGCCCTTGTTGCGCTCGTTGACGACCGAGAGACCCGCGGGGCCCTCGAGGACGACGTAGCTGGCGCCCTCGGGGAAGGTCTCCTGGGCCCACTCGGCGGCCGAGACGCTGATCGAGTAGTTGTCCGGGCCGATGTGCGCCGCGTAGAGGTCGGTGTTGTCGGGCTCGATGCCGCGGTCGAGCAGCACCACGGGGATCTCGGCCTCCTGGGCCTTGCCCAGCACGTCCTCCCAGCCTGTCGCCTCGGTCGCGGACAGCAGGATCACGTCGACCTCTTCGTCGATGAACGACGTGAAGGCGGTGATCTGGGAGTTCTGCGACCCGTCGGAGGCCGGGGAGTACTTGAGGTCGAAGCCGTTCTCGGCGCTGAACGCCTCTTTGATGTTGTTCTCGTTCGCCGTGCGCCAGCCGCCCTCGGGGCCGACGGCCACGAACCCGACGGTGACGACGTCGTCGCCCCCGCCGGAACCTCCTGCGGAGGAGTCGTCGTCGGACCCGCAGGCGGCGAGACCCAGGGTGAGGCCGGAGATGGCGAGGACTGCGAAGCCTGTGCGGAAGCTCTTCATGAGGGTGCGTCTCCTTCGACGGTCCAGACGGCGCGCTGCGGTGCGCGTTCCCGTCCGGGCTCTGCATGGGGGACCGAGCGTCGGTGCTCGGTCCCGGTGGGGCTGGTGAGGCTGTGCTGCTGCTGGTCGAGGCGCTGAGCGGATGACTCGTGGGTGCCCTGCGTGGTCGTGCCCTGTGGGGCGTGCGCCTCGTGAGGTCGGTCCGGCGAGGTGGTGTGAGCGCTCACATCGAACGTCACGCCTGGTCCCGACGGTGATCGGGGAGTGGGGTTGCCGGCCCTGCGATGTCTATTGTTAGCGCTCACGGCGGCGAGGGCAAGACCCTCTGGTCACGTTCGGGTCACGAAATGTGAGCGCTCACAGTTGCGTTCCTTCGAGAGCCCAGGAGGGTCAGGGTCGGGCGTGCCGGGGGCTCGCTGTCGACTGACGGACGACCAGCTCAGGGGTCACGTGGTCGACCGCGGCTGAGCCGTCTGCCTCGATCGCGGCGAGCAGGCGCCGCACGAGCAGCGTGCCGAGCGCCTCGAAGTCCTGACGGACCGTGGTGAGCGGCGGTCTGTAGTGCGCGGCCTCCGGCAGGTCGTCGAAACCCACGACGCTCATGTCGTCAGGGACGCGCAGACCTCTGTCGCCGAGGGCGTGCACGAGGCCCAGGGCCATCGAGTCGTTCGAGGCGAAGACGGCCGTGCACGAGGCGTCGACGGCGAGGTCGAGCCCGTAGGCGTACCCGCTCCCGGGGCTCCAGTCGCCGTGGGCCAGGCCTGTCGCGGGCAGGCCCGCTG
Source organism: Sanguibacter inulinus (assembly GCF_013415325.1). Taxonomy (GTDB): domain Bacteria; phylum Actinomycetota; class Actinomycetes; order Actinomycetales; family Cellulomonadaceae; genus Sanguibacter; species Sanguibacter inulinus. Next base: position 34,153 of record NZ_JACBYE010000027.1, read on the forward strand.
CGGTGAGGGCAGACTGCCATCCCCGCACCCGTTCGAGGGAGTCGGGAGACGTCGCCGGCCCGGCCAGGTGTGCGATCGCCGTGTGGCCCAGGGAGATCAGGTGCTCGGTCGCGAGCCTGGCACCCTCGTGCTGGTCGATCGCGACAGACTCGCCCGCGGCCGACCGGGTCGCGTCGACGGTCACGACGGGGACAGCCGACTCGATCTCGTAGCTCGCGCCGACCACGGCGCGGTCGGCTGCCACGAGCACGATCCCCTCGACGCTCTGGCGTACGAGGGACTCGATCGCCTGGCGGACCTCGGTCACGTCGGGGGCGAGCATCGCGATGGTCAGCACGGAGTAGCGGGCCCGACGGGCCGCCTCGTTGACGTGCAGGGCGATCGACGACGGCCCGTAGTCCACGCCGGCGGTGACCACGAGGCCCACGAGCCTGGACCGCTTGGTCACCAGGGCGCGGGCTGCGGGGGAGGGCGCGTAGCGCAGCTGGGTGATGGCCTGCTGGACCCTGTCGCGGGTGGACGCGCGGACGTTCGGCATGTCGTTGAGGACGCGTGAGACCGTCTGGTGCGAAACTCCGGCGAGCCGGGCGACGTCGAAGATCGTGGCCGAGCGCGTGGTCTTGTCCTTCTCGTTCAAGAGGTCCGTTCCGTCCGGCACCGGGTCGCGGTGCCATCGATCGTCGCCGGGCCAGCCATGGCGTCGCGCGGGCGCGTCCAGCCGGGTCCGGTCATCGAGGAGCCCTGTCGCCGTAGGCGATGAGCGCGAGCACAGAGTCCAGGGTAAGGCCATCGTTCGTGACGTCGGCGACCAGCACGCCGTCGCGCATCACGACGATCCTGTCGCTCATCCGCAGCCCCTCCTCGAGCTCGGCCGAGACGAAGACGACAGACATCCCGTTGTCGGCCAGGTCGGTGACGAGCTTCTGCAGCTCGACCTTGGCGCCGATGTCGATGCCGCGGGTCGGTTCGTCGAGCACGAGCAGCCGGGGCGCTGTCGCGAGCCACCGGGCCAGCAGGACCTTCTGCTGGTTGCCCCCGGACAGCGTGCCCGCCCGCACGCTCGGGTCGGTCGGGCGGATGTCGAGGGACTCGACGTAGCTGGTGACGAGCTCGTCGCGGTGCTCGCGGGACAGCGGTCGGTGCCAGCCGCGCTGCGCCTGGAGGGCCAGCACGATGTTGTCGGCCACGCTGAGGTCGTCGATGATCCCGTCGTGCCGGCGGTCTTCGGAGGAGTAGACCACCGCCGAGCGGATCGCGTCCCGGGGGCTGCGGAACTGGACCGGCACGCCGTAGACGTCGAGGGTCCCGGTGTCGGGGCGGTCGGTCCCCGTGAGCAGCCGCACCATCTCGGTGCGCCCGGAGCCGAGGAGCCCGGCGACACCGATCACCTCGCCCTCGTGCACATCCAGGTCGAAGGGGGCGACGGCGCCCTTGCGGCCCAGCCCGCGGGCTCGGACGAGCGCCGGACCGTCGTCGACGTCGCGCGCCTCGACCTGCGCCGCGACCTGGGCGAGGGCCGTCGCACCGGTGCCGACCATCTTGTGGACGAGGTCGACGCGGAGGATCTCCTGCGGCAGGTACTCCCCGACGAGGCGCCCGTCGCGCAGCACGGTGAGCCTGTCGGAGATCTCGTAGACCTGCTCCATGAAGTGCGAGACGAACACGACGGCGATCCCCGCGTCGCGCAGCCGGCGGACCGTCCTGAACAGGGTTGTCACCTCGCCGGGGTCCAGGCTCGACGTGGGTTCGTCGAGCACGACCACGCGAGGCTGGACGGCTGTCGCGCGGGCGATCGCGACGAGCTGCTGGACGGCGAGGGGGAGGCTGCCCAGGCGCGCACGGGTGTCGAGGTCGACCTCGAGGGCGTCCAGGGCCGCGCGGGCGCTCGTGTGCATCGCGCGGGTGGACAGCAGGCCGAGCCGGCTGGGCTCCTGGCCGAGCATGATGTTCTCGCCGACCGACAGGTTGGGCAGCAGCTCGAGCTCTTGGTAGACCGTGCGGATGCCGAGTCGGATCGCGTCCGCCGGTCGGGTGATCTCGGCCGATGCCCCGTCCACGGTCACCGAGCCGGAGTCTGCGGGACGCACACCCGTGAGCACCTTGAGCAGCGTCGACTTCCCGGCGCCGTTCTCGCCGAGGAGGGAGTGCACCTCGCCGGGGAACAGTCGCAGCGAGACGCTGTCGAGCGCGAGGGTCCCCGGGAACGCCACGGTGACGTCGTGCATCTCGACGATCGGTGCGGGTGTCATCTCGGGTCCCTTCTCGCCTCGGGGCGCCGTCGCACCGATCTGCTGTCGGTCCAGGGGGTTGGCCCGGCGTCGTCGCCGCGCGTCCGTCCGTGCGCAGACCTGGAGCGCGGAGGTGCTGGTCATCGTATACGGAGCGGTCCCGAGGTCGACAGCCTGCGGCGCGGCGGGTGGGGCGGCTCTGGTGGGGCGCCCACCAGCCTCTTGTGCGTGACCCACGTCACGCGTAACGTACAACTTTATGGTTGTAGATCAGTCGAGCGACGCAGAGGTCGACAGGGTGTTCCAGGCCCTGGCCGACGCCACTCGCCGGGACATCATGACGCGGGTCGTCGAGCACGGGCAGTCGGTGTCGGTGCTCGCACAGGACTACGACATGAGCTTCGCGGCCGTGCAGAAGCACGTCGCTGTGCTCGAGCGCGCGACGCTCGTGACCAAGCAGCGCAACGGACGGGAGCAGATCGTGCACGGGAACCTCGACGCGATCCGACGGGCGGCACGCCTGCTCGAGGGCTACGAGCAGATCTGGCGCCTGCGCGCCGACAGGATCGACGACCTGCTCGCGGAGTAGGCCGGGCAGCAGCACATCACCACCACCATCACCGCACGACGACGACCGAGAGAAGGACGCACCATGCCTGTCATCAGCAGCCACAAGGACCCCTCAGCGCTCACGCTGACCATCGTCTCGGAGCACGACGCGGACGTCGCGCGCGTGTGGCAGATCTGGGAGGACCCCCGCCAGCTCGAGCGCTGGTGGGGACCGCCTACCTGGCCCGCGACCTTCGACCAGCACGAGCTCGTGCCGGGCGGGCGGTCGACGTATTACATGACAGGTCCCGAGGGCGAGAAGGCCGGCGGATGGTGGAAGATCCTCTCCGTCGACGCGCCGCGGACCTTCGAGTTCGAAGACGGCTTCGCCGACGACGGCCAGGGCGTGCCGACGACGGACACCACCCGTGCCGTGGTCACCCTCGAGGAAGCCGACGCCAGCGACGGCCCTGGCCCTGCCGACGGCGCCAGCGGTCGCACCCGCATGACCATCGTCACGACCTTCGCGAGCCTCGAGCACCTCGACGCCCTGGTGACCATGGGCATGGAAGAAGGCATGCGCGAGGCCATGGGCCAGATCGACACCGTCCTCGCCGCCAGCTAGCACCCCGGTCGCAGGGACCGACGAGCTCGTACGCATCGCGACCAGGTCTCACCCACCCGCACGAGGTCGCACGCTTCTCCGCGAGGTCGCACTCAACCCCACGAGGTCGCACAGACTCGCCAGCGTCGCCCCTGATCCGGGCGGGTCTGGCGTGTCAGTGCGACCTGGGCAGTGATCGTGCGACCTCGTGGAGAGATGCCCTGGCAGCGGCCCGACGGGAGGACGGACGCGATGCTCGCCGTGCGGTCCTCGCCGTGCGGTCCTCGCCGTGCGGGACACGACGGGATCGCGAGCAGGCTGAGCCGAGACCCCCGCTACTCGTCCCGCGAGGACAGCACGCAGAACTCGTTGCCGTCGGGGTCGGCGAGCACCTCCCACGTGACCTCGGGTCCTTGCCCGACGTCGGCCCGGGTCGCCCCGATCGACAGCAGCCGGGCGATCTCGGCTTCGCGGTCGTCGCTCGTGTGCGGGGCGAGGTCGAGGTGCAGCCGGTTCTTGCCGGTCTTCGGGTGCTCGACCGGGACGAAGACGAGCCCGGGCGGCACCTGCTCGAAGGGCAGCCGGCCACCGAGCTCGTCGGCCCACGGCGGCACGAGCGCGACCTCGTCGTCCGACTCGTAGGTGACGGTCCAGCCCAGAGCCTCCGCCCACCAGGCGACCAGCGCCCGGTGGTCGTGCGACTCGACCACGGTCGAGTACCAGCGCAGTGCCATGTCAGATCCCCTCGTCGACGGATGTCAGCATCGGACCACCGTGGCACGAGCCTGTGACAGCTGCCACCAGAAGCTGTGACCGTCAGGGGGCCTCAACCCTCACGTCGCTCGACCACCACGTGCCCGCGCGCGTGGGCGACGGCAGCGTCGAGATCGGTGTGCAGGTGGTCCGGGTGGCGGGAGGCTGTGACGTCGAGCCTCTCGAGCAGCGCAGCGTGCTCAGCACGGACTCCCTTGACGATCACCGTGGTCCCGTCGCGCTCGATCGTCTCGACGAGCCCTGCGAGAGCCCGCGCCCCTGTCGCGTCGAGCAGGCGCAGGTGCGACAGGCGCAGCACGACGACGTCGACCTGGCCGAGCTGCGTGATCTCGTCGACGAGGCGGTCCGACGCCCCGAAGAAGAGCGCTCCGTCTACGCGGACGAGGGCGATGCGCTCGTCCCCGGGCTGTGCCGGTCCGGGGAGGACCTCGCGGGTGACCGCGGCCGTCCTGCTGAGGTTGCGCAGGGCGAAGAAGGCGGCCGCGGCGAGGCCGACCAGGACGGCGACCACGAGGTCGACGGCGACCGTGACGACCGCCGTGACGACGAAGACCGCGGCGTCGGCGCGGGTCGAGGTGAGCACGGCCCGCACGACCGTCGGGCTGACCATCCGGGACGCTGTCGCGAGCAGGACCCCGGCGAGCGCGGCGAGCGGGATGTGGCTGACCACCTGGGCGGCGAGGTACACGATCGCGAGCAGGGCGAGCGCGTGGACCACGGCTGCGGCCCGGGTGCGCGCGCCGGCGCGGACGTTGACGGCGGTCCGGGCGATGGCCCCGGTCGCGGGCATCCCCCCGAACAGGCCCGAGGCGACCGACGCGAGCCCCTGACCGACGAGCTCACGGTCGGCGTCGACCCGCGGTCCGCCGGACATGGTGGTGGCGACCCGGGCCGAGAGCAGCGACTCGATCGCCGCGAGCGCGGCGACGGCCAGCGCGGGTCCGAGGAGCTCGACGGCGCCGGAGAGGTCGGGGAGCGTCGGGGCGGGCAGCGAGGACGGGATCGCGCCGATGGTCTGGACGTCGGCCCCCGTCCAGGTGCACAGAGCCGTCGCCGCGGCGATGGCCACGAAGGACGCGGGAACCCGGGGCGCGAGCCTGTGCAGAACGAGCATGAGGGTGATCACGCCGAGCGCCACCCCGACCGGGAGCAAGGCCGCGGGCCAGGCAGCGCCGGTGACGGCGTCCGCGGCAGCGACCGCAGCGTTCGTGCTGTGCGAGCCCCCGTGCGACCCGACGGCCGCCGGGACCTGCTGGAGCGCGATGATCACACCGATCCCGACGGTGAAGCCTTCGATCACGGGCCACGGGATGAACCCGACGGTGCGGCCCAGCTGGAAGACCCCGGCGAGGACGACGAACACCCCCGCGACGACGCTCACCGCGGCGACAGCCCCGACCCCGTGGGTCGCCACGATCGGCGCGAGGACGACGACCATCGCCCCCGTCGGCCCCGACACCTGCACGGGCGAACCGCCGAAGACCGCAGCGACCAGCCCGGCCACGATGGCCGTGACGAGCCCCGCCTGCGCGCCGACGCCCGAGCTCGCCCCGAAGGCGAGGGCGAGCGGGAGGGCGACCACGCCGACGGTGATGCCGGCGAGCAGGTCCGCCCTCCAGGAGGTCCGCAGGTCGCGGTAGTCGTCCAGGCTCGGTAGCAGGCGCCGGAACGAGCCCCTCACGGTCGCACGTCGGGTGCAGGTGCTGCTGCCGCTGCGGCGATCTCGTCGGCGAGGGGGATGTTCGACGTCGACGTGTCCAGCACCTTGCGCAGCAGGACCCGGGCGACGGCGAGCAGCTCGGCGACCTCGGCGAACTCGAGCCTGTAGTAGACGATGCTCGCGCGACGCTCCGAGGTGACCAGGTGGTAGCGGCGCAGGACTGAGAGGTGCTGGGAGAGGTGCGAGGCCTGCAGCCCGGTCTGCTCGAGCATCTGCGCGACCGAGACCTCGTCGGCCGACGCCAAGATCTCCAGGATCCGGATGCGCAACGGGTGGGCCAGGCCCTTGAAGAGGTTCGCCTTGATCTCGTAGACCGGCCGGTGCGCGTCCCCGATTCCTGAATTCATGGATCCATCATATCGACGGGTCCTGGAGGTCCGTAGGACCCTCGGCCCGTACGCACCGGTCGCCGGAGAAGGTTGGGCGCTCAGACCAGCGGGAGCCACCACCGGTCGACCGCCACGGCTCCGACTACGAGGACGTGGACGACGACGGTTCCCCAGAACGCCGCCTGGAAGCTGCGTTTGACGGTCTTGTGGCGCAGCGTCTCCTGGGCGACGACAGCTCCCGGCCAGCCGCCGACCAGCCCGAGGAGCAGGAGCGTCGACTCTGGCGTGCGCCACCGGCGGGCCACCGCCGCCCGCTTGTCCCGCCAGTACGCGACGAAGGTCACGAGGCTCGCAGCACCGTAGGCCCCGAGGACCCAGACAGGCAGGTCTCCTGCGGTGGTGGCCAGGGCGAGCCCAGCACACCACAGGGCGACGAGCACCCACGGCCACCCCCGGCGCCGGGGTCCACGGCGTCCGCGAGGTGGCGGACCGTCGAGCCGCACGGTTGTCGCCTGCTCCCGGCCGTCACGGCCGGGGCCGGTCTCGAAGGTGACCCGAGACCCGACCTGCGGCCGTCCGGACCTGCGGTCGTATTCCGAGATGTGCAGGAAGAACCTGTGCCCAGCCGGGTCGGACTCGACGAACCCGAAGCCGCGCTCGTCGTCCCAGGTGGTCAGGCGTCCTGACCTGCGCTGATGTGAAGGCATCGGACGATGGTAGCGACGCGCGGCTCCACCCCAGCGGCCCGGCGACCAGGTTCACCCGGTCGCTCTGCCTCGTGCCGCTGCCTCACACCCGTACCCCGTCCGGGATCCCCGTCCTCGACGACACCCCGGTCCGCTCGAGCTTGTTCCACCGCGACGGCCGCCGGCGGACCTGCTGGACGATCGCGGTGATCATCACGGCGTTCATGACCGTCGAGTAGAGCGGCATGACCACGAGCACGTAGAAGAACCGCAGGTCGCGCATCGACCCGTTGAGGGCTGCGGACACGACGACGGACAGCACGGGGTAGAGGAGCAGCACCCAGGCCAGCATGCTCGCGGGTGTCCCGTACAGGGTCGTCGAGTCGTCGAGCGCCATCCCGATGATCACGACGAGCGCGACCATCTGCAGGATCGGTGCGACGACCATCGACAGCGCGTTGACCGCCAGGTACGGCCCGACGATCCCGTGCCGCGTCCGACCGATCATGTCGCGGTGGATCCACAGCGTCTGCAGGTACCCGCGCGCCCAGCGCACACGCTGGCGCCACAGCGGACGGATGCCCGCGGGCACCTCGGCATAGACGATGGCCTCGGGCTGGAAGGACACCCTGTAGCCGGCGCGCCTGACCCGCCAGGTGAGCTCGAGGTCCTCGCCGAGGAGGCCCTCGGTGAAGCCGCCGATCTCGTCGACCACGTCGCGGCGGACCGCACCGCAGTTGCCGGAGACGATCGTCAGGCAGTTCACCTGCGCGAGCGCCCGGCGGACCATCGCGGTCACGTGGGTGAGCAGCGTCAGCAGCCGTGGTTGCAGCCTGTCGAGGTTGACGGGTGCGTCGTTGCCGCAGACCGCACCGACCCGTGGGTCGTCGAAGCCTCGCAGCATCCCGCGGATGGTCCACCCGGAGAACACGCCGTCGGCGTCGACGAACATGAGGATGCTGCCGTGGCTGCGCGCGATACCGCGGTTGAGCGCGGCCGCTTTCCCGGCGTTCGCCTGCGACACGACGACCACCCCGGGCCGCCCAGCGAAGGACTGCATGACCTCCCACGTGTCGTCGCGAGAGCCGTCGTCGACGAGCACGACCTCTTTGTGGAGGTACCTGTCGGCGAGGATCGACTCGACGCAGCGCCTCAGCACCTTGCCCTCGTCGAAGGCCGGCACGATGACCGACACGAAGGGGTTGGCTGGGACCCGCAGCGGGTCGGGCGGCCGGTGCGCGTGCGCGACGAGTGCCAGCGGCAGGTAGGCCGCCTCGACGAGCGAGAGCACGACCGCCGGCAGCACGAGGAGCTGGAGCACCAGCGTCCAGCCGCTCACCGGGTGGCCAGGACGCGGTAGTGGTCGAGGATCCCCGTGCAGATCTCGGGCACGTGGGCGCTGTGCGCACCGAGTCGCGCGTTGATCTCCAGGACCACGACGCTGCCGTCGTGGCGGCGGCGCACGTCGACGTCGGCGGGACCGGTCAGCCCGATCGCCAGGACGGCTTCGGAGGCAGCAGCGACCACGTCGGCAGGGTGGCCGGGCGGGAGCCGGCGGACCGACGTCCCGTTGCCGACGTCGCCCTGGGCGAGCGCGGTCTTCTCCAGGACCGCGACGACGTCGACCGTCCCCCAGTGCGAGGAGACGAGCAGGTCGACCGCGTACTCGGTCCCGGGGGCGAACTCCTGCACGATGCTGTCCGACGTCAGTCCGAGCGGCTCCGGGTGCGGGTGCACGACGACCCCGCGGCCACCGCGGCCGTGGCGCGGCTTGGAGACGAGCGGCCCGTCGTAGCCGGCCAGCGCACCTGCCGCGGCCGGCCAGCCCGAGGACCCGAGGGTGCTGGCGGGCACCGGGACCCCGGCCTCGAGCAGCACCCTGTAGGTGGACCACTTGTCGCTCGCGATCGACACGGCGCTCCTGGGCCCGATGACGACGGACCACTCGCGGGAGGTCTCCTGGAGGGCGGGCAGCGTGAGCTCTTCGCTGACCGTCGGGATGATGAGGTCGGCCGACCAGCAGTGCGCCGCGGCGAACAGCGCGTCGGGGTAGGTGGGGTCGAGGGACGGCGGGACGCGCAGCACCTGGAAGGGGCCGTCGCCTGCGGGGTTCATGTCGACCCCGAGGACGTCGTGCCCGCGCTCGACGAGCTGCCGGGCGACGCTCGCCCCGGCCGGCCCGCGGGCGCCGGTGACCACGACGCGCCTCACGGGAGCACCGTCGTCATCGAGGCGAGCACGCGGACGGGTTCGTAGCCCTCGGCGTGACGCACCTTGGCCTGCCCGCCACGGTAGGAGGCTGTCGCCCGGATGCGTTCCCCGGTCATGTACGGCTTGTCGCTCTGGTCGCGGTGCGTCGCGATCGCGAGGACCTTGACGTCCACGTAGCCGCCGACGTCGACGAAGACCGTCGGGCGGAAGCGAGTCGTGGCAGACGGGCTCTCGTAGCAGAGCAGCGTGGTGTGGAAGCGCGCGGCCCGCAGCGTCGCCAGGTGCACCGCCTTGTGGTCCTGGTGGGAGTCGTTGGAGGAGTGCGTGAGGATGATGTCGGGCTGCAGCCTGGACACGAGCTCCTCGATCGCCACGACCATGTCGCTGCTCGTGTCGGAGAGCCGGGTGTCGGGGAAGTTGAGGACGGTGACGGACTTCGCGCCGAGGAAGTTGCCTGCGGAGATGGCCTCGGAGGGTCGGACTCCGGTGCCGCCGCGCTCGCCGTTGGACATGACCAGGCCGTGCACCTCGTACCCGGCGTCGATCCAGCGGGCCAGGGTCGCGCCGCAGCCCAGCTCGAGGTCGTCGGGGTGCGCCCCGACGGCCAGCACGCGGCGCGGGCGGGCCACGACCTCGTCGTCGGGCGGGGAGATCATCGTGCCGCGCACGACGACCAGCAGCAGGATGATGCTCGCCCACCCGAAGACCTGGACGACCATCGAGGTCGGTCCGGTGAGCGCGGAGTGGTGCCAGACGGTGCACAGGGTCGCGGCGGGGACGAGGATCGCGGCCGAGGCGAAGGCCGTGCGCCGGACGATGTCGGGGTGGGTGGTGTGGCGGCGGAGCCAGCGCGCGCTGAGGAGCGCGCCGGCGGCCGTCCCGAGCAGGGCGAAGCAGAGGAGGGTATGGGCGAAGAGCACCATCGTCGGTGTCCTTTCGGGGCCGGTGCACCGTCTCAGGGCGCGCCGGAGGAGCGGAGGTGGGGTGGCGGCCACGGCACGACGGGGGAGGGGGCACGTGGTCCGGCCGGAGAGGTCACCTGGGTGACCCACGACGGTTCGTCAGGGAGGGTGAGGGCTGCGCAGCTGCGGTGCTGCGTGCGGTCTCCGGGGAGGGAGGTTCACGCCGTGGGGAGGACGAGGGCGCGGGCTCGTGGGGGTGCTGACCTAGGTGCGGTCGTCGTCGCTGAAGGGGTTGGAGCCCTGCGCTGCGAGCACGAACCAGGCTGTCGTGCCTGTGTGCAGGGCGTCGTAGATGGTGCTGTCGCCGCCGGCGGTCCCGTCCTGCGTGGCTGCGGGGATGCCGCGGGGCGTGCCGTCAGGGCCGTCGGCCTGGGCCGAGGTCACCGTCCCGAGGAGCTCCTCGGCGAGCGCGGCGTCGCGCTCGAGGTCGCGGACCCGCAGCGCGCACGCCAGGTGCGCGGTGCCCTCGAGCCACACGGTGCCGCTCGGGTCGGCGCCGTCGCCGACCGTGGCGCCGCGCTGACCGTCGTCGCCGACGAGCAGGTTCTCGGTCGCCCAGTCGAGAGCGCGGGAGGCGTCGTCGCCGGGGAGCACGAGGGAGGCCCACGCCTGGACGTCCTCGGGGACGTAGTCGTCGGTGTTGGTGGTCTCGCCGTCGGTCTCGGTCCCGACCCAGAAGTGACCGGTGCTCGGGTCCTGCAGGCTGGTCACGACGGCGAGGGCGGAGGAGGCCCGGGTGCCCCAGACGGGATCGCCTGTGGCCTGGGCGAGCATGAGGAAGAAGGCGGCGACGTCGATGTTGTGCTCCGACGACTTCCACAGGACCGGGTCGCCGTCGTCGCCGAGACCTCCGGTGTACCCGCCGGCGCCGCGGTCGTCGGCGGTCACGGTGTGGATCCAGGTGCCCAGGCGCACCGCTGCCTCGAGGGTGGCGGGGTCGTCCTCGGCCGCGTGCACCTGCAGCAGGGCGAGCCCGGCCCAGGCCATGTTGCCTGTGCTCGTGGCGTCGGTGAGCGAGCCGGGCTCGCCGCCGGACGGCGCCGTGCACGCGTAGGCGTTGCGCAGCCGGCCGTCGGCGTCGGGGTCGGACTGCTGGAGGGAGACGAGCGACGCGGCGAGGGTCGTCGCCCGAGCCAGGTCGTCGCGGGTGCCGCGGGCCGTGTAGGCGATGGTCGTGACGGCCACGTCGTAGACGTAGGACGCGTCGGGGGAGTCCTCGGCCGGGACACCGCTGAGATAGCTGGGCGGCAGGCGGAGGTCGTCGCCGGTCCCGCACCTGTCCATCGCGTCGTCGAGGAAGGCGTAGGCGTCGGTGACGTCGGCTGACGGGGCGCTGCACGAGGTGACCGAGGAGGCCAGGACGACCGAGGTCACGGCGGCGATCCAGTGGCTCGCCGTGCGCGCCGACGGTCGCGTGCTCGCGCTCGTCAGGGTCGCCATAGTCGTCACAGTAGCCAGCGGATGTGACCTGCGCCACAAAATCTCACGTCGGCACCGGGTGGAAAACCTGGCGAGCCATGACAGCGCCCCGACCGAGGTCATGCGGGACTGTCGGTGACCTGGCCCGCGTCGACCGACCACCGGCGGTCCACCCGCACGGCGTCGAGCATCCTGCGGTCGTGCGTGACGAGCAGCAGCGTGCCGTCGTAGGAGTCGAGGGCCTCCTCCAGCTGCTCGATCGCCGGCAGGTCGAGGTGGTTGGTCGGCTCGTCGAGGACGAGCAGGTTCACACCCCGGGCCTGCAGCAGGGCGAGGGCAGCCCTCGTCCGCTCCCCGGGGGACAACGACCCCACAGGACGGCCGACGTGGTCCCCGCGCAGCCCGAACTTGGCCAGCAGCGTCCGGACCTCGGCCTCGGGCCAGTCGGGCACCTGACGGGAGAAGGCGAGGGCGAGAGGCCCGTCGTCCCCGAGCTGCGAGCGCGCCTGGTCGATCTCCCCGACCGCGACGCTCGTCCCGAGGGACGCCGTGCCGTCGTCGAGCGGCACCCGACCGAGCAGCACACCCAGCAGCGTGGACTTGCCGGCGCCGTTGGCCCCCGTGATCGCGATCCGCTCACCGGACTCGACAGCCAGCGTCACCGGACCGAGCGTGAAGCCACCCCCCTCGGCGCCGCCCTCGACGCCCGGCGTCCCGAGGTGCACCACGGCTCCGGCGAGCGAGGCGACCACGCGCGAGCCTCGCGGGGCCGCCAAGATCTCGTAGCGCAGCTCCCACTCCTTGCGCGGCTCGACGACCTCCTCGAGGCGCTCGATCATCTTGTCGGTCTGGCGCGCCTTCGACGCCTGCTTCTCCGAGCCCTCGCGGTGCGCGGCCCGGATGAACTTGTCGGGGTCGGACTTGCGGGCAGCGTTGCGCACGCCCTTGGCCATCCAGCCCCGCTGCATCCGGGCACGCGCCTCGAGCCCGGACTTCTTGTCGGCGTACTCGTCGTACTCCTCACGGGCGTGGCGGCGCGCTGTCGCACGTTCCTCGAGGTACGCCTCGTAGCCACCCGAGTAGACGGACACCTGCTGCTGCGCGAGGTCGAGCTCGACCACCCGGGTGACGCACCGGGCGAGGAACTCGCGGTCGTGGCTGACCACCACCACCGCGGCCCGCTGGGAGGCGACGAACTCTTCGAGCCTGCGCAGCCCGTCGAGGTCGAGGTCGTTGGTCGGCTCGTCGAGCAGCAGGACGTCGAAGCGCGAGAGCAGCAGCGCGGCCAGGCCCACCCGGGCCGCCTGACCACCCGAGAGCCCCGTCATGAGGTGCTCAGGGTCGACGTCGAGCCCGAGGTCCGCGAGGACGGCCCCGAGCCTGTCGTCGAGGTCCGCGGCGCCGATCGCCATCCAGCGGTCGAAGGCCACGGCGTAGGCGTCGTCGGCTCCGGGCTCCCCGGCACCGAGCGCCTCGGTCGTCTGCTCGAAGGCCGCCTGAGCCTCGGCGACCCCGGTGCGGCGCGCCAGGTGTGCGCGGACCGTCTCGCCCGCGACGCGCTCGACCTCCTGCGGCAACCACCCGACGATGGCGTCGGCGGGGGAGAGCGACACCGAGCCGGCCTCCGGCTGCGCGGCGCCCGCGAGCAGACGCAGCAGCGTCGACTTCCCGGCACCGTTGGCCCCCACCAGCCCCACCACGTCCCCGGGGCTCACGACGAGGTCGAGCCCCGAGAACAGGGTGCGGTCAGCGTGCGCGGCACCGAGCCCGCGGGCGACGAGAGAGGCAGTCATGGGGTGAATCCTCTCATCGCCCGGGGATCACCCGCTGCGCGTCTGCGTCCCCGTCACAGGCCGCCGCGACGACCTCGGCCCGGGCTCGCCGTAGCCCAGCTGGACGAGCATCTGCGGGGCACCGACGAGCCCGAGCGAGCGGACCACCTCGTGCCGGGTCGTCGGGTTCTCCAGGACAGTCGTCGCGAAGGACGCCGCCAGCCCGTGGACCGAGGCTGTGAGCAGCATGCGACTCAGCGCCCTGCCCGCCACCAGCCAGTCCTGGGCGGTGTCCGCGGGCGTCGTGAGCAGCGCCAGGACAGCACCGTGCTCCTGCGCGTCCGGACTGCCCCGACCCTGCGCGTCCGCGCTGCCCTGCTCCTGCGCGTCCGGACTGGCCCGGAACCGGTCGGTCAGACGCCGCGACCCCGCTCGTGCCTCGCGTGCCGGGCGGTTCTCCCACCCGTCCGCGACAGGTACCCCGTCCTCACGCCCCTGCGCAGGACCCGACCACACGGCCTCCTCGGTGGTCCCTACCTCGTCCTCCGAGGCCAGACGCTCAGCCCGCTCGACCTCCCTCAGCACGATGCCACGCGCCGCGCTCGAGGCCGGCAGCAGCACCAGATGAGCCTGCGCGTCGGCGACGACAGCCTGGAGCGACTGCGCGACCGCACCATCCACGGCCAGGTCGTCGAGCAGCGTACGGCTCGTCCGCCTGTGCACAGCAGCCACCGACAGCTCGAGCTCAGACGCGCTCGGTGCAGGGCCCTGAGACAGCACGATCCGCGCCAGCCGCCCCTCAGGCCCGTCGGGTAGCAAGACCACCTGCGCGTCGAGCCCCTCCCGGCGGGCAGCCACGACAGCGTGGTCGACGAGCGCCCCACAGCTGATCGTCGCCTCACGCCCCTGCGGGTCCGTATGACGCAGGGTGCGGGCCGGGTCGGCCCGCACCTCGATCGCGTCACCACGCACCGTCACCTGCCACGGCTGCGTGTTGTGCACGCTCGGCGCCCGCACAGCAGTCGCCAGCACCCGTTCGATCACCTCGGTCGAGAGCATCGTCGCTCCTCCTCCGCTCGTTCTCCCCTGTCCGCCGAGCGTCCCACCGGTCACAGGGGCTCGACAGTGCCGAAGGTCCCTCTCGCAGGTCAGCGGCACCACACCCGTCTGCGCACAGGAGAGAATGCTCCTGTGCCCGCCGACCCGATAGCCCGACTGCTCGCCGACCCACCCGACCTTCCGGTCCGGTCCGCGCTGCCCGCCCTGGCAGAGGCCGTGCGGAGCAGCGGAGCTGTCGTCGTGCAGGCACCGCCCGGGACCGGCAAGACGACCCTGGTCCCGCCCGCGCTCGCGGACCTGCTCGGCCCTGGGAGGGTGGTCGTCACACAACCTCGCCGGGTCGCGGCCCGCGCTGCCGCGCGCCGCCTCGCCCAGCTGCTCGGCGAACCTCTCGGCCAGACCGTCGGCTACTCGGTGCGCGGGGAGTCGACGACGAGCGCCTCGACCCGTGTCGAGGTCGTCACCACGGGTGTGCTGCTCCGGCGGCTCCAGCGCGACCCTGGCCTGGACGGGGTGACCGCGGTCGTCCTCGACGAGTGCCACGAGCGTCAGCTCGACGCCGACCTCGCGCTCGCCCTCCTCGTCGACGTGCGCGCGAACCTGCGCGAGGACCTCGTGCTCGTGGCGATGTCGGCGACGGTCGAGGCCGAGCGCACGGCCGCCGTCGTGGGTGGAGCAGGGCCGGCTGTCCCCGTGGTCACCGTGCCGGGGGCGCTCCACCCGGTCGCCCAGGTGTGGGCCCCGCCGCCGTCCCGCGTGGTGGCCCTCGACGACCGCGGTGTCACCCCGGCCTTCCTCGACCACGTGGCCGCCACGACGCGGCGTGCGCTCGACGAGCGTGAGGGTGACGTCCTGGTCTTCGTGCCCGGAGCGCGGGAGGTCGACGTCGTCTCGCGGCGGCTCGCCGGGGTCGACGCCGACGTCCGTCCGCTGCACGGCAGGCTGCCCACAGCCCAGCAGGACCTGGCGCTGAGCGCCGGACCGCGCCGACGGGTGGTCGTCTCGACGGTCGTCGCCGAGTCGTCGCTCACGGTCCCCGGTGTGCGGGTCGTCGTCGACGCAGGGCTGTCCAGAGAGCCGCGGGTCGACCACCGGCGCGGGCTCTCGGGACTCGTCACGGTCCGCGTCAGCCGGGCCTCGGCCGAGCAGCGCGCCGGTCGCGCCGGTCGTGAAGGCCCGGGTGCCGTCTACAGGTGCTGGACGGAGGCCGACCACGTGCGGCTCCCGGCGCACCCCGTCCCGGAGATCCTCACGGCCGACCTCACGTCTTTCGCGCTCGAGCTCTCTTGCTGGGGATCGCCCGACGGGTCGGCCCTCGCCCTCATGGACCCACCGCCGCCCGCGGCGAGCGCCGTCGCACGCCAGACCCTGGTCGGGCTCGGCGCGGTCGAGGAGGACGGCACCGTCACGGCGCGCGGTCGACGGATCGCCGGTGTCCCCGTCGACCCGCGGCTGGCCCGCGCGCTCCTCGACGGCTCGGACGTCGTCGGCCCGCGCGCCGCAGCCGAGGTCGTCGCGCTCCTGTCCGAGGACGTCCGCGCTCCCGGCGGCGACCTCGTCGCCGCGGTCCGCGGGCTGCGGGCGGGGTCTGTGCCGTCGCCGACGTGGCGCGGTCAGGTCTCCAGGCTCGAGTCGCTCGCCCGCCGGTCCTCGGGCGGGGCGGCGCGCACCCGCTCGCTCAGCCTCGACCTCACGGTCGGCCTCGTGGTCGCCCTCGCCCACCCGGACAGGATCGCGCGGCGACGTCCGAACGGCTCGACGTACCTCATGGTCTCGGGCACCGGCGCGGCCCTCGCCCCGGGGTCGGCGCTCAGCGGGTACGACTGGATCGCGGTCGCCGACGCCGACCGCGGCGCAGGCCGCCGCGACGCGACGGTCCGCTCTGCCGCGCCCCTCGACGAAGACCTCGCCCTCGACGCGGCGTCCTCGTCCCTGCACGACGACGAGTCCGTCACCTGGACGTCCGGCCGCGTCGTCGCCCGGCGCACCACGTCGCTCGGCGCGATCGAGCTGACCTCCGACAGGCTGACCGACCCGCCGCGTGAGCGGGTGGTCGCCGCGGTCCGCGATGGTCTCGCCCGCGACGGCCTGGGCGCCCTCCCGTGGAAGGACTCGGCTGTCGCGCTAAGGGCCCGCCTGGCGTTCCTGCACGGCGCGCTCGGCGACCCGTGGCCCGACATGAGCGACGAGGCCCTGCTCGACGGGCTCGACAGGTGGCTCGGGACCGACCTCGCCCGGGTGCGACGCGCCGACGACCTGCGCCGCATCGACGTGACGTCAGCCCTGCGACGGCTGCTCCCGTGGCCCGAGGCCGGGCGCCTCGACGAGCTCGCACCCGAGCGGGTGCCCCTGCCCGGCGGGGGCAGCGTCAAGGTCGACTACTCGGCAGACCAGCCCGTCGCCGCGCTCAAGGTCCAAGAGGCCTTCGGGTGGCGCGAGGCACCACGTCTGGCGGGCGGGCGGGTCCCGCTGCTGCTCCACCTGCTGTCCCCGGCGCGGAGACCGGCCGCGGTGACCGCTGACCTGGCGTCGTTCTGGGCGACGGGCTATCCGCAGGTCCGCGCCGAGCTGCGCCGGCGGTACCCCAAGCACTCCTGGCCCGAAGACCCCTTCGCACCAGGCGTCGTCGCCGCGCAGCCGCGTCGGCCGGGGCGGGGCGGGTAGCGGGGCACCGGTCCGGTCGCCCCACCGAGTGGGGGACGACGCTCCAGCGCGTCTACCCCCCGAGCCCGCCGAGCCACAGGCCGAGGCCGGCTGCGGCGACCGACGCGGCGAGCATCCCGAGGCCGGCGAGCAGGGACGCGGCGTAGCGGCCAGCCTGGAGCAGTCGGACTGTCTCCATGCTGGCTGTCGAGAAGGTCGTGTACCCCCCGAGCAGACCTGTCCCCAGGACGAGGACGAGCTCGTCAGAGGCGAGGTGGGTGAGGCCGAGGCCCGTGAGCAGCCCGAGGAGCAACGAGCCCGTGACGTTGATGATCATCGTCCCCAGCGGATAGTCACCGGAGGTCCGTGACCTCACGAGCCCGTCGAGGACGAAGCGGCAGGCTGCGCCGAGCCCTCCTGCGAGCGCGACGGCGAGGAAGAGGAGTGGGCTGACCTCGCTCATGCAGACCTCCGGCTGCGCCTCGGTCGTCGGAGCCAGGAGGCCAGGGCGATGCCGGTCCAGGTCGCGAGGGCGCCGAGCAGCAGCGTCCCGAGGGAGTAGAGCACGGCCAGCCCAGCCTGACCGTCGCCCACGAGGCGAGCTGTCTGCGTCGCGAGGGTGCTGTACGTCGTGTAGCCGCCGAGGACACCGGTGCCCAGCAGCAGACGCAGGTGACGACGGCGGTCGTCCTCAGGACCGCTGCGCACGAGGGACTCGAGGAGGACACCGAGGGCGAGGGCCCCGCTGAAGTTGATGCAGAAGATCACCACGTCGAGGCTGCCGGTGACCGGGAACGCGAGGACGAGGAGCTCACGCAGCGCCGCGCCGAGCGTCCCGCCGACGGCGACGAGCGCGACGCTGGACCAGCGCAGGTGCTGGGGGACTGCCCGGGCGGCCGCGTCTGTCGCATCCGTGTCGAGATCGGGGTCGACGGGCCGGTCGTGCGTCACGTCCGACCTCCTCGATCCTGTCCGGTGACTCCTGGCGCGAGTGCGGAGTGCGTACGCGCGCAGCCGCCCGAGTGTAGCGCCGACCCCTGTCGTCTGCTCACGTGTCCGCGTGGTCCTGCTCCGGCGGCAGCCGTGAGCCGGGCGAGCCCAACGACAGAGCCGTAGATGTCGCGAGTGAGGCGATGCTCACGTACTCTCCGCATGCCGCTCGGAGCCTGAACCCCTAGGGTTCACGCCATGGAAGGTACGAGCAAGAACGGAATCCACCGGGCGGTGTTCTGGCCCGCGGCCATCATCGTCCTCGTCTTCGCGGCGCTCGCGATCATCGCACCTGAGGCCTCAGAACGAGCCTTCGCCTCGGTGCAGGGCACGATCGTCGCCAACTTCAACTGGTACTACGTCCTCATCGCTGCGGCCTTCGTGGTCTTCTGCCTGTGGATGGGCTTCAGCCGATTCGGCGACATCAAGCTGGGTCGTGACGACGACGAGCCGGAGTTCTCGGTCCTGTCGTGGTTCTCCCTGCTGTTCGCCGCTGGCATGGGCATCGGTCTGGTGTTCTACGGCGTCAGCGAGCCGCTGAGCCACTTCGTCTCCCCGCGCCCCGGCGTCGAGGGGACACCGGCGCAGCTCGCACAGCAGGCGATGTCGCAGACGTTCCTGCACTGGGGTGTGCACGCCTGGTCGATCTACGTGGTCATCGGGCTCGCCCTGGCCTACGCGATCCACCGCCGGCGCCGCCCCATCTCGATCCGCTGGACCCTCGAGCCGCTGCTCGGACGCCGTGTCCGCGGTCGCTGGGGTGACGCGATCGACGTCATCGCCCTCGTCGGCACGCTCTTCGGCGTGGCGACCTCGCTCGGTCTCGGGGTCTTGCAGATCAGCGCGGGTCTGGACAGCGCCGGCATCGTCGAGCCGACGCAGACGATGGACGTCATCCTCATCCTCATCATCACCTGCTTCGTGCTGTTCTCGGTCGTCTCGGGCGTCACCAAGGGCATGAAGTGGCTCTCGAACGCCAACCTCATGCTCGCGGCCGTGATCCTGGCCTTCGTGCTCTTCGCCGGGCCGACGCAGTTCCTGCTGCGTGAGTTCGTCCAGTCGATCGGCACGTACCTCCAGGGGTTCATCGGGGCCTCGCTCAACGTCAGTGCCTTCGCCGGCGCGGACGGCGAGGCCTGGCAGGCCAGCTGGACGACGTTCTACTGGGGCTGGTGGATCTCGTGGGCGCCCTTCGTCGGTGTCTTCATCGCGCGGATCTCGCGTGGTCGGACGGTCCGTCAGTTCGTCGCGGGTGTCATCCTCGTGCCGACGATGATCACCGCCCTGTGGTTCGCGGTCCTCGGCGGTGCCGCGCTCAAGATGGAGCTCGACAACCCCGGCAGCCTCACCGAGGGTGGCCAGGTCAACATCGAGGGTGCGCTCTTCTCCCTCCTCGACCAGCTGCCCGGCGGCTCGGTCCTGACGATCGGTGCGCTCGTCCTCATCGCGATCTTCTTCGTCACCTCGGCGGACTCGGGCTCGCTCGTCATGGGCATGCTCGCCTCGGGCGGCGACCCGGAACCGCGCCGCTGGGTCCGGGTGTTCTTCGCCTGCGCGACGTCGCTCCTGGCCATCGCGCTGCTGCTCTCGGGTGGTCTCGAGGCGCTCAAGACCGCGGCGATCATCATCGCGCTGCCGTTCTCGGTGATCATGATCGGCATCTGCTGGTCGACGTACATCGCGTTCTCCCGGGAAGACCGGGCGTACGCGAAGGCTCGCCGGGCGGCGTTCCTCAGCCACATCGGCGACTACTACGGTCTCGAGGTCGACGCACCGCTCGAGCGTCCTGCGGTGTCGCCCTTCGCGAACATCATCGCGAAGGTCAAGGCGACCACGCACCGCAGCCACGAGCCACGGGCCGGCGGGGACACGAAGACCCGCAGCCGTGACGGGGTCCCGGCCGGCCAGGCCGAGGCGCTGCGCACGACTCCCGTCGCGGACATCGCGATCGAGCCCGACCCCGGCGCGCCGGCGATCGAGGACCTTCGGGGACCTGACGAGGGTCCGACCAGCGACAAGTCCTGACACGACGGTCGACGCCCGAGGGCGACGACCCGACCCGGTCCTCGACCGGTGACAGCATCACAGACGCCCTGCGACCAGACCGGTCGCAGGGCGTCTGTCGTCTCTGCAGCCGTGGCTGTCGGGGAACCTCACGCGAACGGCTCGCTGAAGGCTCGCGCAGCAGGGTCTAACCCTCGGTCGGCTGCCCGATGACCGAGAGGATGTTCCCGGCCGGGTCTGTGAACCACGCGATGTCCGGGCCGCGCCCGCGCATGATCCCGCGGTCGTCCACGCCCTCGTAGCGGATGAACGTCACCCCGCGCCCGAGGAGGTCGTCGACGGCGCTGTCGATGTCCTCTAC
Organism: Sanguibacter inulinus; assembly: GCF_013415325.1. GTDB lineage: Bacteria > Actinomycetota > Actinomycetes > Actinomycetales > Cellulomonadaceae > Sanguibacter > Sanguibacter inulinus. Next base: position 54,464 of record NZ_JACBYE010000027.1, read on the forward strand.
GGGGAAGTTGAGGATGGTGTGCTCGGCGGGGTGGTGGGTGTCCTTGGGGTACACGAGGACGTGGGCGCCGCTGCCCAGGTGGAGCTCGAGCATGCCGTGGTCGTCGCCGGTGACCTCGATCCCGAGGACGTCGGCGTAGAAGCTGCGGGCTGCGGCGGTGTCGTCGACGGCGAACCCGCAGAACGCCTGGTCTGCACTGAACATGGTGGTCCTCTCGGTGGTGCCTCGTCCGAGGTGTCTGGGGGCGCGGTCGAGCCCCTGAGGTCGAGGCTAGCCCTTGCTAGCCCTTGCTAGCCCTTGCTAGCCCTTGCTAGCCCTTGCTAGCCCTTGCTAGCCCTTGCTAGCCCTTGCTAGCCCTTGCTAGCCCTTGCTAGCCCTTGCTAGCCCTTGCTAGCC
>NZ_JACBYE010000028.1 GCF_013415325.1 Sanguibacter inulinus
GGGGGGCCCAGGGTCTGCGTCGACCCGGGGTGCCGAGGGGTTCAGGCGGAGGTGGTCACCAGTCGTGGACGGAGCCGTCGAGGCGCCGGGCCACGGGCAGGTAGCGGGGGTCGTAGGGGAAGCGCGCTGCGGCCTTCTCGTCGTACTCGACGCCGAGGCCGGGCGCCTCGCTCGGGTTGAGCATGCCGTCGGCGAGGGTGACGCCGCTGCGGAACACCTCCATGGTCTCGGGGGCGTGCTCCATGTACTCCTGGATGCCGAAGTTGGGCACCGTGAGGTCGAGGTGGACGGCTGCTGCGAGGGTCACCGGCGAGAGGTCCGTCGCGCCGTGGGAGCCCGTGCGCACCTGGTAGAGGGCGGCGAGGTCGAAGATCCGCCGCAGGTGGCTGATGCCGCCGGCGTGCACGACCGTCGTCCGCACGTAGTCGACGAGCTGGTTCGTGATGAGGTCCTTGACGTCCCAGATGCTGTTGAGCACCTCGCCCACGGCGATCGGGGTCGTCGTGTGCTGGCGGATGAGTCTGAAGGCGTCCTGGTTCTCGGCAGGTGTCGGGTCTTCCATCCAGAACAGGCGGACAGCCTCGACGCTCTTGCCGAAGGCCGCAGCCTCGATCGGCGTGAGGCGGTGGTGCACGTCGTGCAGCAGGTGCAGCTCGGGTCCGGCGTGCTCGCGGACTGCCTCGAGATAGGTCGGGGCGAAGCGCAGGTAGGCCTCGGTCGACCACGGCTGCTCGTCGGGGAGCGAGGTCGCGGCGGGCTCGTAGATCGCACCCTTGCGGACCCCGTAGGAGCCGCCGACGCCGGGGACCGCCGCCTGGGCGCGGATCGCCTTGTAGCCGAGCTCCTGGAACCGGGTGACGTCGTCGAGCAGCTCGGCGGTGTCGCGGCCGCTCGCGTGGCTGTAGACCATGACGCCGTCGCGGGAGCGCCCGCCGAGCAGCTGGTAGACCGGCATCCCGGCGACCTTGCCCTTGATGTCCCAGAGCGCCGTGTCGACCGCGGAGATCGCCGTCATGGTGACGGGGCCCCGGCGCCAGTACGCGCCACGGTAGAGGTACTGCCACATGTCGTCGATGCGCGCGGGGTCGCGGCCGACCAGCAGCGGCACGAGGTGGTCCTGGAGGTAGCTGGCGACCGAGAGCTCGCGCCCGTTGAGGGTCGCGTCTCCGATCCCGGTGACCCCGTCGGAGGTGGTGATGCGCAGGGTGACGAAGTTGCGGCCCGGTCCGGCCACGAAGACCTCGGCGCGTTCGATCGTGCTCATGGTGTGTGTCTCCTCGGACGGCGTCATCGGCGTCAGCACCGCGGAAGTCTGCGATACATCTCTTGTATGTAAGACCATGCATGCCAGAACCGTCAAGTCCCAGATGTCGACCAGCGCTGTTCACTACGATGGGTCCATGCCCGCCGCACCTCCCCGCACCTCCAGCCGCAGAGCCGTCTACGACGAGCTGCGTCGGCGCATCATCACGCTGGACCTCGCGCCCGGGGAGCCGTTGTCGGAGAACGAGCTGTCGGCCGCGCTCGGTGTCTCGCGGACCCCGGTCCGGGAGAGCCTGATCCTGCTGCAGCAGGAGGGCCTCGTGCAGGTGTTCCCCAAGGTCGGGTCCTTCGTCTCGCGGGTCGACCCGGCACGGGTCTCGGACGCGCAGTTCCTCCGCGAGGCCGTCGAGCTCGCCTCCCTCGACGACCTCCCCGGCACCCCGGACGCCGACGTCGTCGAGCGCATGCGCGCCAACCTGCAGGAGCAGCAGGAGGCCGGCGGCGACATGGACAGGTTCTTCGAGCTCGACGAGGCGTTCCACCACGACTTGCTGCGGCTCGCCGGGCACGAGCGCACCTGGCCGACGGTCTCCGCGGCCAAGGGGCACCTCGACAGGGCGCGCCACCTCGGGCTCCAGGAGAAGGCCACCACGCAGGGCTTCCTCGACGAGCACCGCGGGATCTTCGACGCCGTCCTGGAGAACCGTCACGACGAGGCCCGTGCGCTGCTCCGCGAGCACCTGCGGGGCGTGTTCGACGACATCGAGAGCGTCAGGCGGCACTCGCCCGAGCTCTTCGCGACCAACACGGGTGTCGCGCCGCGCCGCAAGAATGTCGCCGTCTGGGGCTGAACGACCGTCCGGGCGGGGCTGGGATTCGCCCGACCGAACTTCTCTTTCCGTGGTGCGGGTGCATTCTTCGGGTGCTTCCCCCGACCGCATTCTTCGGAGATCAGCCTCACACGGCTGAGCGCCTCCGGGGCCTACCCAGCGCGATAGTGTCGGTTCTCGGACGCGACGGTGCCGCACCGTCGGGAGCCGCTGGACCGTCTCCGGACCAGCGACGACGTCCGTCCTCCCCCCGATCGCCCCGCCACGGCTCGTGTCGTCCTGGGCTGCAGGCACGTTCTCGTGTCGCGCCGCAGAATGCCTGAGGACCTGCTGCGCGCCCACGAAAGGCCCCCCTCCGATGAGCTTCTGGACGCTCGTTCTCGTCGCGCTCGGCGTCTCCGCGGACGCCTTTGCGGTGGCCCTCGGAAAAGGCCTTCACATGAAGACCTTCAACCTGCGGCACGCCGTCGTGATCGCCGTCGCCTTCGGTCTGGCCCAGGCTGTCATGCCGGTGCTCGGCTGGGCGCTGGGGACCCGGTTCGCCGACTCGATCGTCAGCGTCGACCACTGGGTCGCCTTCGGTCTGCTCGCGGTCATCGGAGCCAAGATGATCTGGGAGGCAGTCCGTCCGGGTGAGGACGACGCCGTCGACACAGACTCTCTCGACCTGCGCGAGCTCGGGCTCCTCGCCGTCGCGACGAGCATCGACGCCCTCGCGGTCGGGATCAGCCTCGCCTTCCTCGACGTGCCGATCCTCGGTGCGGCGGCGCTCATCGGCGTCACCACGGCTGCGCTGGCCTTCGTCGGTGTGGTGGTGGGCCGACGCGTCGGTGCGCGGGTCGGGCGGCCTGCGGAGATCTTCGGAGGGCTGGTGCTCATCGGCATCGGTACGTCGATCGTGCTGGAGCACACCGGCGTGCTCTGAGCAGGTGCCTGTGCGAGGGTGAAGAGGACAGCGGGTGTCGTACCGGCCCGGTGCTCGACGCCCAGGACCGAACTTCTCGGAGGACCTCCATGACTGCTCTCGACGTGCTGACCGAAGGATTCGAGCGGGTCCGTGACGGTGTGCGCGAGGCCGCCGACGGGCTGTCGGCCGAGCAGCTCGAGGCGCGCCCCGACGAGGACGCGAACTCGATCGGCTGGCTGCTCTGGCACACCTCGCGCGTGCAGGACGCCCAGATGGCAGCGCTCGCCGAGTCTGAGGAGGTCTGGCTCACGGAGGGCTGGGCCGACTCCTTCGGGCTCTCCCTCGCCCCCTCCGACACGGGCTATGGTCACGACCACGACCAGGTGGCAGCCGTGCGGGGGATCACCCCGGAGCAGCTCGTCGGGTACCAGGACGCGACCTTCGAGCGGACCCGGGCGATCCTCGCAGGCCTCAGCGAGGCTGATCTCGCGCGGGTGATCGACGAGTCCTACGACCCGCCGGTGACTGTCGGCGTCCGGGTGCTGAGCATCTTGGCCGACGACCTCGAGCACGTGGGCCAGGCCGCGTACGTCCGGGGGATCGTCGAGCGGGGCTGACGCCCGGGGCTGCACGGCTGACGCACAGGGCTGGCGGCTGACGCACAGGGCTGGCGGCTGACGCACAGGGCTGGCGGCTGCCGGCTGCGGGCCTGCCGGTTGCTCGGGTCTGGCTGCAGGACTGCCGGTTGCTCGGGTCTGGCTGCGGGGCTGGCGGCTGCACGGGTGCCGGCTGCAGGACTGCCGGTTGCTCGGGTCTGGCTGCAGGACTGCCGGTTGCTCGGGTCTGGCTGCGGGGCTGGCGACTGCACGGGCGCCGGCCGCCGGATCGGCGGGTGCGGACCGGAGCGTCAGGCCTGTCGCGGTGCGGTGGCGACGACCACGAGCTCCGTGGTGCCCAGGCCCACCGGCTCTCCGGCCCAGCCGCCGTGCACGGTGACCTGCTCGAACCCCGCGCGCTCGACGGAGTCGAGCACCTCGCGCTGGTCCCGGAACCTCAGCGTGCTCGTGCTGACCCTGTCCACGCCGTCCTCGAGCACCGTGTGCCCGTCGATGGTGACGAGGCCACCGTCGACCGACGTGACCTCCACCCACGAGGTGCTCGTGCTGCCGTCGTCGGTGACCACCCGCTCGTGCGTGAGCTCGGGTGTCCACCGTTCCCAGGCCGCGGCGGCGGGGTCGCGGGTCTCGAAGGCGAGGTGACCTCCGGGGCCGAGCAGGCGGGCTGCGGCCTCGAGGACCTGCGCCCAGTCGTCGTCGGTGAGGAACACCTGCGCGACGTGGCCCGTCATGACGACGAGGTCGACCGATCCCCGCGGCACGAGCTCGACGAGGTCGTCGGCTGTCCCCTCGACCCAGGTGACGAGGTCGCCGTCAGGTCGCGCTCGGGCGACGTCGAGCATCGCGCCTGCGGGGTCGACGCCGACGACAGCCCGACCGTCGCGTGCGAGGTCGACAGCCAGGACACCGGTCCCGCACCCGATGTCGACGACGGTGCGTGCCTCGAGCTGTGCGGCGAGCCGGAGGTAGAAGTCGGTGTCGTCACGCCCCGAGTTCTCTGCGTCGTAGAGGGAGACGAGGAGGGGGTCGGTGTAGTGCGCGTCCAGCGGCACAGGTCGGGATCCCATCCAGGGAGACTAGCGGGTGGGTGCCGCAGAGCTGGGCACCGCACGACGGTGATCGAGCGCGGTGGTGTTCCGCCGCACAGCCGGCGTCGTTGACGACCGTGCGACGAGCGTGGGGGTGTGCCGGCCGTCAGGCTGTGGCGGAGGTGGAGCGGCGTGCCGAGGTGCGACGGGGGAGCGGTCCAGCGTGGGGCAGGACCAGCTGGCCCGGAGGCACCAGGGCGGCCGGGACGCGGAGCTCGGCCAGCCGGAGGCCGGCGAAGCCGGCGCGCGCGAGCGAGACGAGCGTCGCGGGTGCCGCGTCGGTGGTGGAGAGTGTCTGCCTGATCACACTGCGACAGTAGGACGACCTGTCGTGACCCTCAACGGCTGATGGGGTGGTCTGCATGGGTACTTCTACCCATGAGGGGTGACGAACGGCGGAACTTCGCGGATTCCGACCGAGATCAATATCGCGGGTGGCGTGGCCCGGGTCGTCGTGACGCTGAGCAGGGCTGCCGGGCTGCCGGGCGAGCCGAGCACGGGTCTGTCGGGTCCTGCAGGTCTGGGGCCAGACGGCTCGTGCCGGGACTGCCGAGACGGCGAAGGGCCCTCGCCGTCCCGGCGAGGGCCCCACGTCAGATGTCTAGATCACCGCGTGGCGATCAGAGCGGGCGGATGTTCTCCGCCTGCGGGCCCTTCGGGCCCTGGGTGATGTCGAACTCGACCTTCTGGTTCTCGTCGAGCGAACGGTAACCCGAGCTCTGGATCGCAGAGTAGTGGGCGAACACGTCAGCGCTGCCGTCCTCCGGTGCGATGAAGCCGAAGCCCTTTTCTGCGTTGAACCACTTCACGGTCCCAACTGCCATCTCGATACTCCTTCAAGAGTTGTCGGACGGCCTCCCCTGTGGAGGCCGCTCGTCACGGTGTTCGTCGTCCACTCCTGAAGACCAAGAACTACCCCGACTCGCGTCGGTGCAGGTAAGACGTGCGAGGCACTGCAACTTCGCGGCCTACTTTAGCCACATCTCCGGCGCGGAGGCTAGACCTTGTGGAGAACTTGTGCGGTGCTCTGAGTGGCAGTCCTTAGCACACGCTCGTCGCCCCGCCGTCCACCAGGGGGCGGCGAGCGGCGTCTGAGTGGTGTCTGCCCAGGTCAGAGGGGCGGGATTGCCCGCGCGGTCAGCGGTACAGCGCCACGCCCTCCCAGGCGCGGCGACGCTCGCGACCCGGGTCGCTGATGACGCGGTCGTGGGCGGCGAAGATCTTGGTGGGGCGGTCGTCGTCGTCGTAGGCCGGCCAGCCGGCGTCACCCGAACGGGCGAAGGCGAGCCAGTGGTCCTGCATGCGTCCGCTGAGGGCCGCGAGCTCCTCTGCTCCGCCGAGGAGGGTCGCCGAGCGGGCGCGCGAGGAGTCGAGAGAGCCCAGGACCGCGAGCATGTCGGTCCCGTGGGACGCGCCCTGCCCCTGCAGGTTGAGGATGGGCGTCGTGAAGTCGTAGCGGTACACGAAGGTCGGCGCTGTGCGGGAGTGGTGCTGCGCGGCCTGGACCGCCGGGACCCAGAACGTGGCGTCACCGACCAGCTGCGCTCGGGCGCGGTGGCTCGGGTAGCCGGGGTAGGCCGACAGCACCTTGAGCTGGGCGCCGGGGTCGGTGATCTCGAACATGAGGTTGATGGACTCTGAGCTGGTGGGCAGCAGCGAGCCGTGCGCGCCGAAGGCTGCGCCCTCGTGCTTGGTCGAGCCGACGAGCAGCGGGACCGCTGCCGCGCGCCCCGACGCGAAGACGTCGCTGGGGTGCTCGGGGATCAGGTCGCCGTCGACGACGGGGCTCATGCACAGAGCACCGGGCGCCTCTCGGTGGGAGAGGGCCACGAGGCGGGCGCCCGCGGAGACGAGCTCTTCGGGCGGTGCCGAGAGCAGCGCGTCGACGGCGAGGCTCTCGGTGGTCTTGAGCCAGGTGATGAAGTCACGGGCCCAGCCGGCCGCGCGCTCCGGGCCGTAGGCGGCGCCGAGGGCTGGGCTCTGCGCGATCGCGCGGTGGAACAGCCCGGCGGCCGACGGGATGCACATGAGCGTCGTGACCGAGGTGGCTCCGGCCGACTGCCCCGCGATGGTCACGGCGTCGGGGTCCCCACCGAAGGCTGCGATGTTCTGCTGGACCCACTCGAGGGCTGCGATCTGGTCGCGCAGGCCCAGGTTCGACTCGAAGGTCCGGGTGGGCGTCGAGAACTGGCTGAAGTCGAGGAAGCCGAGCGCCCCCAGCCTGTAGGTGACCGTGACGACCAGGACGTCCCCGCGCTCGACGAGGGAGTCGCCGGCGTAGGCGGGGGCGGAGGCCGACCCCTGGGAGAACGCGCCGCCGTGGAACCAGACGATCACGGGCCGCAGCGTGTCAGAGGGCTCGGCCGGGGCGAGCACGTTGAGGGTGAGGCAGTCTTCGGACTGGTCGGTGTCCGGACCGGCGGCCGAGAAGGCCTGCGAGACGCGCTGCGGCGCGACGGGACCGTGGTGCATCGCGTTGCGGACACCCGTCCACGGGGCAGGGGGCTGCGGCGCGCGGAAGCGCAGGTTGCCGACAGGGGGAGCCGCGTAGGGGATCGCGCGGAAGGCTCGCAGGCCTGTCGGTGTGGTCGTGCCACGGACCGTTCCCTGGGCAGTGTCGACCTGGGTGCTCACGGGGGTGGACACGGGCGGCTCCTCGCTGTGCTCGGGGACCCGCTGGTGAGCGGGTGACTCTCTCTTGACGAGGCTAGCCGCTCGGGCCCCTGTCTCGCTGGGCGTGGAGGTGGGGCCGTGGGGTGATCCGGTGCAGGTCGACGCTCCGGGCTTCGCGGGGAGGCCGGGCGGGTCAGGGACTCTCCGTCCGGCTCCAGCCGACGGCCAGCCCGCGGTGCGGTGCGGTACTCCTGACCCCGGACGCACGAGTGCCCCGGGTCCGATGGACCCGGGGCACTCGTCAAAGATTCAGGCAGCGACCGTCAGCCGAGGGCTGAGGTCAGCAGATCCAGAATCAGAGGGGGCGGATGTTCTCAGCCTGCGGGCCCTTCGGGCCCTGGGTGACGTCGAACTCGACCTTCTGGTTCTCGTCGAGCGAGCGGTAGCCGGAGGAGGCGATCGCGGAGTAGTGCGCGAACACGTCAGCCGAGCCGTCCTCGGGTGCAATGAAGCCGAAGCCCTTTTCAGCGTTGAACCACTTCACAGTTCCAACAGTCATTTCGATACTCCTTCAAGAGTTGTCGGACGCCCTCCCGTGTGGAGGACGCTCGTCACGGTGTTCCGTCGTCAACTCTTGAAAGAACAAGATCCGCGTGGGCATGTGGCCCGGTGCGGCAAAGACATGAGAGGCACTGCAACTTCAAGAACGACACTACAGGGTCGAGGGCGTCGTGGCTAGACCCAGGGTCGACGAATCTCCACCGGAGGCGCACAGACCGATGAAGGCCCCGAGCTCGCAGAGCGCCTCGGGTGTCGTCGGCACGTAGTCCGTCAGGGCGGGGGACCGCACGATCACCGCAGCCCACTGACCTCGGGAGACAGCCACGTTGACGCGGTTCCGGGACAGCAGGAACCCCATGCCGCGCGGCACCTCCTCGACCGACGAGGCGGCCATCGTCACGAGGACCACAGCGGCCTCCTGGCCCTGGAACTTGTCGACGGTCCCGACCCTGACACCCTCGATCCCCGCTCGCCGCAGGTGGGCCTCGACGAGGGCACGCTGGGCGTTGTACGCGGCGACGACGAGCAGGTCCTCGGGGGCGAGCGGACGCTCGTGGTCACCGTCGTGCCACGTCCGGCCCAGCAGACCCTGCACCTGCTCGACGACGACGGCGGCCTCCTCGACCGACGAGACAGCGTTGCCGCGGTGCTCGACCTCGACGACGTGCACGCCCGGCGCGACGCCGTCGAGCCGCCGTGCTGTCGTGGCCTCCTCCTCCGAGTGCAGGCGTCCCTCGTAGCTCAGGCGCGAGACCGGTGCGCAGAGCTCGGGGTGCAGGCGCCAGGTGCGCTCGAGGAAGTACCCGAGGTCGGCGGGGAGGGCGTCGTGGCCGTCTGCGACCCAGCCGAGGGCCGATCCGTCGACGGGCTCGGGGTGCGTGCCCTGGCTCACCTGCGGCAGCTGCTGGGGGTCACCGAGGAGCAGCAGGTTCTCCGCGGCGACGGACACCGCGACAGTGTTGGCGAGCGAGAACTGACCGGCCTCGTCGACCACGAGGAGGTCGAGCGCCCGGCGCCCGATCTTGTTCGCGTTCGCGAAGTCCCAGGCTGTCCCGCCGATCACGCAGCCGTGGTCCTTGTGCTCGCCGAGGAACTTGCCCTGCTTCTTGTCGCCGATCGCCGTCCAGGCCTTGGTGTGCTCGCCCGAGCCCTGCGGCTTCTTGCCCACGCGGTAGGCGGGGACGCCGGCCTCGACGACCTTGTCGAGCAGGTGCTCGACCACGGCGTGCGACGGCGCGACGACACCCACGTGCCACCCGCTCCGCACCAGCCGCTCGATCACGCGGGCGGCGACGTAGGTCTTGCCCGTCCCGGGCGGTCCCTGCACGGCGAGATAGGAGCGGTCGAGGCGTCGGACGGCGTCAGTGATCGCCGAGATGTACGCACCCTTGCCGCTGCCGACGGGCGGCAGGCCGAGGTCGGAGCCGTCGACGTCGGCCGAGACCTCGGCGCGCTCGTCGGCCTTGAGCTGCGGGGGTAGACGGCGCAGGACGTCGAGCGCGGGCTGGGCGGGGAAGCGTCCGGCGCCACCGTCGAGGGAACGCACGGCGTGCTCCGCGACCTCGCGCACGGCTCCCTCGACGAGTCCTGTCGGCACCGGGCTCCCCGGTCCCACACCCATCGGGACCTCGGGGTACGGCTCGAGGCCCTTCTTGAGGACCTCTTCGACGACGACCACGTCACGACCCAGCGCGTCGGTCTCGACCGACAGCACTGTCGACGTGCCGCTCACCTGGCGGACACCGCCGATCGGGGGCGTGAGCCCCTCGGGGAGAGGGGCGTCGTAGATGCACCAGACGCCCGAGCCGACGCCGAGCGCACTGCCTGTCGCGAGGGCGCCGACGAACCTCAGCTCCCGGCGCAGCGACCGTTGTGACCCCTCCTTGAACCAGTCGCGCAGCACCGTGGCCTCGTCGGCGACGAGAACGTCGCGGCTCGAGGCCCACTCGTCGGGCGGTGAGGTCAACCTGTCGAAGTGCGCCCACCAGAACGGCTTGTCCTCGCGGCGGTGGTAGCCGAGCGCCGCGGCGAGCAGCAGGACAGCCTGGTCGTCAGGACCGCGCTCACCCGCTGGGAGGTCGCGCGCGTCTCCGGCGACAGCGTGCAGGGCGTCGACGAGCGGGTCGGACGGCTCGTCCTCGACGTCAGCGAGGTCGACGAGGTCTGCAGGGTCGTCGGCCTGCCGGAGCGTGACGCCGTTCTTGGTGGCGAGGGTGCGCAGCCAGTCCCGCAATCGCAGCGTCGACTCGCAGTCGTAGCGGTTGTAGCCCTCGATGAGCTGCAGGGTCGCGGCGGCCTCGTCGCCCCGTCCCTCGTCCCGCGCGGCGCAGGCCAGCGCGTACTGCGCGATCGAGTCGGCGGCGTTGTCGAGCTCGGCGTCGCGCAGCTGGTCGCCCATGTACAACGGCTCGAGCTTCTTGAGGGAGTACGAGGGCTGCGACACCCGCACGCTCTGACGGACCGTCGCGTAGAGGTCGACGAGCACACCGTGGCGCAGCAGGTCGTCGAGCTGCTCCTCGCCCACCCCGTGCCGGCCGACCAGGCGGCCCAGCGCCGTCTTCTCGTAGGGGGCGTAGTGGTACACGTGCATGCCGGGGAACTGCGCCCGGCGGTCCCGCAGGTACGCGAAGAAGTCGAGGAGCGCCTGCTTCTCCTGCGCGCGGTCGTGCGCCCAGAAGGCGCGGAACACAGGCTCGGCTCCGGGCTCGGTCGGTGCCTCGACGACACCGAAGAGGTACTCGAGCCCCCAGTCGGTCGACCCCGGGGAGGTCCACAGCGGGTCGCCCTCGAAGTCGAAGAACACGTCACCCGGGTCCGGGACCGCGAGAGCCTCGAGGGCGACGGGCGAGACGACCGCGGCCCGCACGTCAGGGCGGCCGTCGGGCAGCGGCGGCCGGGCGTCCTGCGCCACCTGCATCGCGGCCTGGTCGCGCAGGTCCGCCAGGATGCGGTCCGGTATGCCCTCGACAGGTCCGGTGCTCGAGGCCAGCGCGTCGATCGTCGAGATGCCGGAAGCGCGCAGGCGGGTGCGCTGGGTCGTGCGGAGGCCTGCGACGAGCAGCAGGTCGCGCTGCGCGACCACGTGCCGGGTGCAGGCCGTGCAGCGCCCGCAGGCGGAGAACCTCTCGTCACCCCAGGCGACAGGTCCCTCTTCGGCGAGGTGCGCGTCTACCACCCGCTCGAGCCGGGCGCGGCGCTCGCGGTACACCGGCAGCACGTCGGCGAGCGGGTGCTCGGACTCCGACCCGTCACCGTGGACGAGGCGCAGCGACGGTGCGACGGGGACCCCCGCGCGCTCGAGCTGGTCGGCGTAGGCGGCGAGCTGCAGCAGCGCCGTGACCCGGGCGTGCCGGGCGAGCTTGGTGTCGACGACCGTGACCAGCGGGGAGGTGGTGCCGCCGGGGGAGTCCGGGCTGCCGGGCTCGTCGGTGCCGTCCTCCCCGTGTGCCTCACCGTTCAGCAGGGAGCTCTCCGCGCCGTCGGCCGGCATGGCCCGGGCGAGCGCGGCATCGTCGACGAGGAAGTCAGGACGGCCGAGGAACCGGCCGTCGAAGAGCACCCCCTGGTAGACGAGCGCGGCGCCGTCGCGCAGGGCGGCGACGGTGCGGTCGTGGGCTGCGCGCAGGTCGTCGAGCGTGGACCAGTCCTGCCCGACGAAAGAGACGTAGCCGGGGACGGCAGACGCTGTGGAGGCGTAGTCCTCTGTGCCTGCTGCATCGGCTGCGGCAGCCGCCAGGCGCGAGAGATAGCCGCTGAGCACCCGGTCTTCGTGCTCGAGCCCCAGGCTCGACGTGCGCTCCAGCATCGCGTCGGGGGCGACGGTCCGCGGAGAGCGGCCGAGCCGCTCGTCCATGTCGGTCAGCAGCGCGAGCTCGCACTCGGCGGCGACCGCCAGGTCGGTCGCGCTGCTGATGAGGACCTCGTCACGCAAGAACACAGATGGCCTTTCCGCCGGGCAGGGATGCCTGCCCCGAAACCTACCCCGCGCTCCTGACGGTCCGGCGCAGACCTACGATGACGCCATGCTCTCGATGCGCAGGCCCCAGCCGTCCACCACGCCGGTCGTCCCGTCGCGCACCGTCGCGCGCGGGCTCAGCCTGGTCGGGGCTGGCGGCGTCATCGGGTCTGTCGTCGGGTTCGTGCTCGCGCTGCTCGACTCCTCGGGCGGTTTTGCCGCCTGGGCTGTCCTGCTCTGGGGCGGGACGGGCCTGCTCGTGGGCGCCACGAGCGTGCTCGCGGCGGCGACCGTCGTGGTCTTCGCGCCCGTCCGCGGTCCTGCGAGGTCTGTCGGCGCACCGCTCGCGGCCTCGGTCGCGGGCGCGCTCACGGCAGCCGTCCTGCTCGCCGGCCTGACCCCGAGCCTGCGGGGCGCTGTGGCCGCGGGCGTCTTCGTCGCGGTCCTCGCTGCTGCGGCGACCGTCGCGCGACGCCCGTCGACGTAAGCCAGCCCAGCCCGGTTCAGCCTCACCAGACTCGACTCGACTCGGCTCAGAACAGCCCGGCCCAGCCAGACCCGGCCCAGGCTCAGCGCCGCAGGTCCAGGCCGAGCTGCCAGCCGCCGTCGCCGAGGCGGCGGAAGCCGAGGTGCTCGTAGAAGCCGATCGCGCGGGTGTTGTCGGCGCCGACGCCGAGGTGCACCCCCGGTACACCGAGGTCGCGCAGGGCGTCGAAGAGCGTCTCGAGCATGCGCCGTCCGTTGCCGCCGCCCTGCCCCTCCGGCAGGAGGTCGACGTGCAGGTGGGCGGGGAACTCCGCGACGACGGCTGGGTCCGTGCGTGACCTGTCGTGGACGCGGCTGACGATCCCGGCGTCGTAGGACCCCTCCGGCGCAGAGCCCGCCGGGTACCGCTGCTCGACCTCGGGCCACCACTCGCGCTCGAGGGTCTCCTCGAAGGCCGCGGTGTCACGGGTGCCGATCACGTAGCCGACCACGGCCTCGGGGCCTTCGACCGATCCGTCGACCAGCACGAAGGCCAGCTCGGGCTCGAGGCGCAGGTACGCACCGAGGTAGACGTCGCCCAGCAGGCGCGGTCGCTCGGACAGCGGTGACGCGTCCTCGCCCGACGCACCCGTCCGCAGGCAGATGTCGTACAGGCGGTCGACCTCGGCGGGGTCCGTGGTCTGCGCGGGGCGGATGGTGAAGCGGGGCTGCGACGTCGTCGTCGTGGGGGTGGTCTCGTTCACACGGAGCAACCTACAGCCCGGGTGGTGCCCCATGGGAGAGCGGACGGGCGGGGCGGAGCTCGACGGGCGGAGGCCCACACCGTTCCGGGTGAGAAGCCCGGCCCCCTGGGGTAGGAAAGATAGATGACACAGATCCCTGACATCACCCTCAACAACGGCGTCACCATCCCCCAGCTCGGCTTCGGCACCTTCCAGGTGGCCGAGGACGACACCCAGCGCATCGTCGAGTCCGCGATCGAGACGGGCTACCGCCACATCGACACCGCCGCTGGCTACTACAACGAGGCGGGCGTCGGTGCTGCCGTCCGCGCGAGCGGCCTGGCCCGTGAGGACGTGTTCGTCACGACCAAGCTCCGCAACGGCAACCAGGGCTACGAGGAGGCGCTCGCGGCCTTCGAGGCGTCCCGTGCCGCCCTCGACATCGACTACGTCGACCTCTACCTCATCCACTGGCCGGTCCCGAGCAAGGGCCTGTACATCGAGACGTGGCGTGCCTTCGAGAAGCTTCTCGCGGACGGAGCCGTCAGGGCGATCGGGGTGTCGAACTTCCTGCCCGAGCACCTCGAGAAGCTCCTCGCGGAGACCGACGTCGTCCCCGCCGTCAACCAGATCGAGGTGCACCCCACCTTCCAGCAGTCCGAGCTGGTCCGCGTCTCGCGGGAGGCCGGGATCGCCGTCGAGGCCTACAGCCCGCTCGGCCGCGGCGCTGACCTGGAGTCCGACGAGGTCACGACGATCGCCCAGGCTCACGGCGTGACCCCCGCGCAGGTCGTGCTCCGCTGGCACCTGCAGCAGGACACCATCGTCATCCCGAAGTCGAACAACCCTGAGCGCATCGCCGCGAACCTCGACGTCTTCGGCTTCGAGCTGAGCACCGACGAGATCGCCCAGATCGACGCTCTCGAGGCCGGGAACCGCACGGGCGCCGACCCCGCGACTGCGGACTTCACGCAGATGCGCTGAGCCCGGACCGGGGGACGGCCGGTCGTCGACGAGACCGGCGAGGTTGACGCCGGTCGTCCCCTGCCGTCCCGGCCAGGGCGCCGGGCGGGGTGACTCCGGTGCGGCGTCCACAGGCTGGCGGACGGGGCTACTCGCTGCCCCGTCGACGTGCGATGCTGTCGAGGTACGGTTCTATCCCTTTCGCGAAGTCTCGACGCGTTCGCGAGGGGTGAGGGTCACGTGTGCGACCCCGGCGACGTAGCGCCGGGGCGCACCTCGATCGACGGGGAGCACCTCATGAGCACATCGAGCTCGGCAGCGGCGCGATGGTTGGCGGTCGGCCGGGACGTCCTGCTGACCGGTGACGCCGGAGCCGGCAAGAGCTGGGCGCTGCGGGACGTCGCGACGACGGCCACTGCCCGGGGGAGCTATTCGGTCCTCTCGATCCGCGCGCAGCACACCCTGCGACCCTTCGGGCCCTTCCGCGCGCACGACTCCGCCCCCCGCGGGGAGCTCTCCGAGAAGTCCTGGGTCGCGTGGATGCGCGAAGAGCTGTCCGGTCGACGTCCGCTCCTCCTCGTCGACGACCTCGACAGGGTGGACGACGCGACGGTCGCGGTCGTCCGGACCTTCCTGTCGGTCGTCGACGCCCGGATGGTCGCGACCGTGGGGACAGACGTCCGCGCGCTGTACACGTCACCGGCGGCCCTGCTCGTCGCCGAGCGCGCACCCGCCCGGGTCCGCGTCGAGGCCATGGGGCTCTCGGAGACGTCTCGGCTGCTGACCTCGGCTCTGGGTGGGCCAGCGAGCATCGGTGTGGTCTCGGCCATCGCCACCCGGTCCGCAGGCAACCCGCGGGTCGCCCTCGCGCTCGCGGACGCCGCGAGGGTCGAGGGCGTGGTGCGGGTCGAGGGCGGTGTCTGGGTCAAGGCCGGGACGATGGACTCGATCGCGGTCGACTCGGTCGCTCACGGTCTGCTGCCGCAGGTCCCTGCCGAGCAGCTCGAGGCGCTCGTCGTGCTCGCCGAGCACGGCACCCTCGACGAGCGTGACGCCGCCCTGCTGGTGGGTGGCGACGTGCTCTCTGCGCTCGTCCGGCGCGGTCGAGTCGTCATGCACAGGTGCGACGGCACGCACACCGTCGTCGCCGTCTCCCCGCCCGCGCTGGGTCGTGCACTGCGGACAGGGACCCTCGGTCCACGTGCGCTCTCGGGCGCCTCGTCCGCGCAGAGCGAGGGCCCCGGGGTGCGCGCGACCGAGGAGGGCGCACGCTGCGCAGGCCGTGTCGCGGGGCCCGGTGCGGAGCGCCTCGACCACCTCGACCGCTCCGCTGTCCAGACCCGTGCCTCGGCCTCGCTGCCAGCGGCACCCGAGGAGTACCCGCGCTGGGCTGCGGAGATCGCCGTGCTGGTGCACGCCAGGTCCGAGGACGAGGTCGCGCGCCACCGCGCCACCTGGTTGCTGGCACCGACGGTCGACCACGCGAACGCGTTCCTCGCGGTCCTGCTGCGCCGTCCTGCCGACCCTGTCGAGGTCGAGACGATCTTCTCCGCCACCGAGCAGACCGACGGCGACACCCCTGAGTCGCGTGCCCTCTTCGACGTGCTCGCGACCCGGTGGGCTGTGTGGAGCGACAGCTCTGCCGGCTCTGACCCCACGACCCGTCCCGGCTCCGTCGCCGCCCAGCGCGCCCGGCTCGCCGCCGAGCGGGCAGCCGCACGGCCCGGCGAGGACGAGGACATCCGTGCGGCGACGCGGGAGGCAGCAGCGGGCGTCCCCGTCGCAGGCTGGGCGCGTGTCCTGGAGTCCAGCGCACTCCTCGAGGCTGGGCGGCCTGATCTGGCGCTGGCCGTGTGCGAGCAAGTCGACGGGACCGTCGAGAGCACTGAGCAGATGCACTATCTCGACGGGATCCAGAGTGAGTCCCTCCTCATGCTCGGCCGTGTCAGCGAGGCGGAGCATCACGCTCGTGCCGCTCTCGAGCGCGCCCTCGACTCCCTGGACGGGCTCGGGATCCGGGTCAACGCCTGCGCTCTCGCCGTGGTCCTGGGCACCCACGGTCAGTCTGAGGATGCCTGGCGGACGCTCACGGTGTCCCTGCGCCTCGGGAGCCCTGGTCCGCTCGAGAACACGTACTACAGGAGGTCGCTCGCCCTGGGCACCCTGCTGAGGACCCGGGTGGGAGACAGTGATCTCGCGCGGGCTCTGTCGACCGAGCTCGACCTCACGCCGAGCGGGTACAGCCCCCTGCTGCAGTCCATGGGCGAGGTGGCCCGGACGGCGCTGGACCCCGACCCTGAGAAGGTGGAGGAGCTCTGGGCGGCCGGAGAGCGGCACGTCGAGGCCGGTCTGCTGCTGCCCGCGCTCTGGTGCTGGCTCGCACATCCAGGACCGCACAGCCCAGAGCGGGTGCGCCAGGTCCGTGACCTCTACGCCAGGTGCCGTTTGCCGCTGCTCGACTCTCTCGTGAGGCTCCACGAGGCGCTCTCGGCAGGGGACCTGGCGGTGCTCGAGGTGCTGGCTGGTCCGACGACGACCATCGTCAACGACGCTCCCCGCCGGACAGCGTGGACCATGCTGGGAGGCAGGCACGGAGACGGTTCGGCGCTGGCACCTGCAGAACCCGGCGACCCGGGAGAAGGCCCACCGCTGCTCACCACCCGGGAGCGGCAGATCGCCCTGCTGGCTCGTGACGGGCTGTCCAACCGCGAGATCGCGACAGAGTTCACGCTGAGCGTGCGGACCGTGGAGAACCACATGTCGAGCCTGCTGCACAAGCTCGGTTTCACGAGCCGGCAGGACCTGACGCTGCACATGTTCGTGTGACGGTGGGCACGGACAGCACCAGCATGAGCGCCACAGCGGCCAGTGCGACGACCAGACCGACAACCCCCACCCATCCGACGAGTCCCCAGGCGTGGCCGGCCACCCAGCCGAACAGGCTGGCGCCCGCGTAGTAGACGACCGTGTAGAGGGCTGTCGCCTGCGCCCGGCCCGTCGTCGCCCGGGCACCCACCCGGCTGGCCGCGACGGCGTGCCCGACGAACAGCCCGAGTGTCAGCACGGTGACACCCGCGACGACCACGAGCAGCGGCCGGGCCAGCGTGACCACAGCGCCGACGCCCATGAGGGAGCACGCGATCACCAAGACCGTCCGAGGGCTCCATCGGTCGCTGAGCGCACCGGCGAGACGTGATCCGACGGTCCCTGCGAGATAGGTGAGGAACACGAGAGAGACGACGGTTGGGGCGAGCCCGTAGGGTGGGGCCTCCAGCCGGAAGGGCAGATAGTTGAAGATGGCGGCCAGCCCACCGACCAGCAGACCGCCGACGCAGAATAGCGCGACGAGGGTCCTGTCGCGCAGGTGCGCCCGCAGGTGGGTCAGCTGGCTCGGGCGTCGCGCGCCGACCTCCAGGTGCGGACGCCGACCACGAGGGGACCCGGGTGGGAGCAGGAACACCAGCAGGGCCATCACCGCGGTAAGGCACGCACCGACGGCGACGAGCCCGAGCCGCCAGCCCAGGTGCTGCGCCACAGGGACCGAGACGAGCCGGCCGACAAGGCCCCCGACCGAGGTCGCCGCGACGTAGGAGCCGGCCAGCGCACCGGCTCTGGCCGGGAGCGACCAGTCGTGCACGAGGGCGATCGCGAGGGCCGGGATGCCGCCGAGCGCCGCGCCCTGGAGGAACCTCCCGGCGACGAGCATCTCGAAACCGGGCAGCCACGGCACGAGGACGGCGAGCACCGCCGAGGCGACCGCTGCGACGCGCATGGCCTCGGGTCGGCCGATCCGGTCCGAGAGCCATGCCCAGGGGATCACCGAGGCCGCGAGGCCGAGGGTTGCGCCCGACACGAGGAGGGCGGCGCGGGACGGGCTGACGGCGAGCGACGCCGAGACGTCCGTGAGCAGCCCCTGCGGTGCGTAGAGCAGCGCGAAGGTGCCCAGGCCCGCACACCACAGAGCAGCAGCGAGCCGGCGCTCGCCGATCACCTGCGGGAGCTCGCGGGCGGGCGTCAGAGCCGTGGGACGGGTGGCTGTCGTGGTCACCCGGACGACGCTAGGTGTGCGGATCTGATACCTCTAATGCATCGGGCCGCTCCTTCTCATACGCTCACGACATGAGAGACGATCCGGTAGCCGCACTCCTGCCGCACCTGCGGATGCTCGTCGCGCTCGGCGAGGTCGAGCACGTGACCATCGCCGCCGCCATGCTCGGTGTCCCGCAGCCGACGGTCAGCCGCACGGTCCGACGTCTGGAGCGCCAGATCGGGGCACCCCTGCTCGAACCTGACGGGCGCGGGGTCCGGCTCACCGCCGCCGCTCGCACCCTCGTCCCGTACGCGCAGCGAGCCCTCGACGTGCTGACCGACGGCCTCGCCGCGGTCGAGACGGAGGGGCGCCGCGCGCAGACGACGGTCCGTCTGGCCTTCCAGACCTCCCTCGGCGAACAGCTCGTGCCCGAGCTCATCCGGACCGTCCGGGACGACGACCCGTCGGTCCGCTTCGTGCTGAGCCAGGGTGCCCGCGCCTCGTGCCTCGAGTCGCTCCGTGCCCGCGAGGCCGATATCGCCCTCGTCTCGCGGCTCGACCCTGCCCCCGACGGGCTCCGCGTGGTCCCGCTCTTCGAGCAGCGGCTCGTGCTCCTCGTCCCGGCAGGCCACGCGGCCGCGGGTGCTGGAGCAGTCTCGGTCGCTGCGCTCGCGGACGAGCCCCTCGTGACGCTCAAGGTCGGCTACGGGCTGCGCGGATCGGTCGACGAGCTCTTCGCCGACGCGGGGGTGTCGCCGTCGATCGCCTTCGAGGGCGAAGACCTGCACACCCTCACAGGTCTGGTCGCCGCAGGGCTCGGCGTCGCGGTCGCGCCGCAGACCACGACGACCCCGGCCGGGTGCGTCCAGGTGCCGCTCTCGGACGCAGGGGCGCGCCGCGACATCGGCGCGGCCATGCTGCCGGACGTCACGTCCGAGGTGGTGCTCGCCGTGCTCGGCACGCTGCGCTCGCTCACCAGGGCCGGAGGCCAGGCGCAGTGAGGTAGCGAGCCGTGCCTCGGTGAGGAGCTGTTCGCCGTGCTCAGACCCGCTGTGCTTAGACCCGCCGCGCCGAGGCTCGTCGTCCTCAGAGACGCGTCGCGAGCCGCGCGTACTCCTGCGCCGTCACGGGAAGGACCGTCCCGTGCTTGATCTTGCGCGGGAAGGTGTATCCCTCGACGGGCTCCCAGCGCTCGGCGGTCAGCGACGACGCGTGGAAGGGGACGTAGCCGCGGTCGGCGCCCGTGTACTCGTCGACCCACAGGTACCACTCGCCGTCGGTGAAAGACCTGAAGGCGAGCGGACCCTCGACGATCCCCACCTCCGTGCCCGTGGTGACGCTGTCCGAGACCGGGTCCCAGACCTCGGCGTGGAGGTCGGTCGAGCGTTCGGAGAACACCAGCCCCGCGGCCTCGTCCTTGACGAAGCGCACGTAGCCGCCGTCGCTGTCGGGGTCGGGCACCACGAGGGCGTCGATCACCGACCGGGTCGGGTGCCCGTGGTCGACGGCCTCGGTGAAGGTGACGAAGTCTGTCGTGTGCGCGCCGAGCAGCCTGTGGTGACCTGAGCCCGTGTGCTCGGGGTCGTCGTCGGCGTAGAGCCGGGCGGACCACAGCACCAGGAAGGCCTCGGCCTCGGGGTCCCACACGGCCTTGGGTGCCCAGGCCATGCCGGCGCTCGGCGGGGACACCTCGACCTGGCGCTGCGGGCCCCACGTCATGAGGTCGGAGGACTCCCACACGTTGATGGACCTGCTGCCGTGGCGGCCGAGCCAGTCCCAGAAGCTGCCCGTCACGCCCGGGCGCTCGGTGACGCGGATGTCGAGGTCTGTCGCGAGCAGGTAGAAGGTCGATCCGTCGGCCGAGCGCAGCAGGTGCGGGTCGCGCAGGCCCTGCTCGCCCATCGTGGAGGCGAGGATCCCGGCACCGCCGTCGAGGGCGCGCCACGTCGTCGGGTCGTCGCCGTCGGAGAGCATGGCGTGGACCTCGTGGGTCGCGTCGTCGTGGTGGACCATGACGTACCCGGCCCAGTCCGGAGCGGCGGCGGTGCCGCTCGAGGGGGTGGGTGTGGTGGTGCTGTTCTCGGTCACGAGCACGTCCTCCGAGGGTGCGGCGTGGGGCGCAGCCAGGCTGCGCGGGCGCGTCGGTGCGCACTGTGAACGTTAACAAGGGAGTGGGTCAGGGGCCAGGTGGCCGGGCCCCTCGACCTTCGACCGTCGTCGGTCTGTCCGTCCAGCGGACGGGCGAGCACTCGCCGGTGTGACCTCGGGCCCTGTCGAGGGTTGACGACCCTCCTCATACCTCGTCGCGATCGCCCTGACCTGGCGATATCCACCCAGAGGACTACAGACGGGGAGGTCTGCGACTGGCTACGCTCCGTCAGGGTGCCCCGCAGCGGGGCGCCGTGCCGCCAGCAGGGGGAGCCGATGCCCGCACACGCCCAGACCACCAGCCCGCCGCCCGACGTCGATCCCCGGTCGCTCGCGATCAGCACGCGCGGGTTGCGCAAGACCTACCGCAACCGGCACGGTCGCCACGTCGCCGTGCAAGGGCTCGACCTCGACGTCCCGATCGGCGGGGTGCACGGCTTCCTCGGGCCCAACGGCTCGGGCAAGACCACGTCGATCCGCATGCTGCTCGGCCTGGTCCGCGCGGACTCGGGGACGATGACGATCTTCGGCCAGGAGGTCCCGCGGGCGCTGCCCGACGTCGTCGGCCGCGTCGGCGCGATCGTCGAGCAGCCGAAGTTCTTCCCGACCTTCACGGCGCGCAAGAACCTCGACCTGCTCGCGAGCGCCATCGGTGTCCCCGCGTCCGAGGTCGGGATGGTCCTCGAGGCCGTCGGCCTCGACGACCGCGCGGGCGACCGCTACAAGACGTACTCGCTCGGCATGAAGCAGCGCCTGGCGATCGCCGCGACGCTGCTCAAGGACCCCGACCTGCTGATCTTCGACGAGCCGACCAACGGCCTCGACCCCGCGGGCATCCGGGAGATCCGCACGACCATGCGGACGCTCGCCGACCAGGGCAAGACTGTCCTGGTGAGCAGCCACATCCTCGCGGAGGTCGAGCAGGTGGCCGACACGGTCTCGATCATCGGGCACGGACGGCTGCTGGCCAGCGGCCGCGTCGAGGACATCGTCGCGGGATCTGCCACGACGGTCCGGGTGGGCGTCCGCCAGCCTGGCGACGCGCGCGAGATCCTCGAGCGCGCCGGGCTGACCGTCCGCGCCGACCACGAGGCGCTGCTGGTCGACGGTGCGGCCGACCCCGCTGACATCACGCAGGTGCTCGCCCAGCACGGTCAGTACGTGCACGAGCTCGTCGCGATCAAGGCCGGGCTCGAAGCGGTGTTCCTCGAGCTCACCGCAGGCGAAGGGCCCGGGACGCGCGCCGACGAGTCCGGGAGACCGACCCGCCGCTCACGCCGAGGAGGCTCCCGATGATGCGTCTGCTCCGGGTCGAGATCGACAGGTTCTTCAGCCGTCGCACCACCCGTGTCGCGAGCCTCGGGCTCCTCGGGGTGGTCGTCCTCGCGCTCGTCGCCGTCTGGCAGTCGTCTGCGCCGGCGAGCGAGGAGGAGAAGGCGCTCTCGCAGCAGTACTACGAGGAGGCCCTCGCTGACTGGGAGGTCAACGGCGAGGCGACGCTCGCCGACTGCTACGAGCAGGAGGAGGCCGCCCAGGAGACCGACCCGACGGCGTCCTTCGACTGCGAGACGTGGGCGCCTCAGTCCGAGACGTACCTCTGGCCCGACCAGCTCTTCACCGACCAGGCTGAGTCTGTCCTGACAGGGATCGGGTACGCGGTCCTGCTGTACGCGTTCTTCGTCGGCGTGAGCTTTGTGGCGGCCGAGTTCGCGACGGGGTCGATGGGCAGCTGGCTGACCTTCGAGCCCCGCAGGACCCGTGTCTACGCCTCGAAGCTGGCCGCGGCAGGCCTCGGGGTCGTCGTCCCGGCGATCCTCGCCGCCGTGCTCGTGGTCGGGGGAGCGTGGGCGATCTTCAGGATGTGGGGGACGCTCGGCGACGTCACCGGCGAGCTGTGGTCCGACCTCGCCGTGGGCGGTCTGCGGCTGACGCTCACGGCCATCGGGGTCGCAGTGCTCGGCGCGGCCGTCGCGATGGTCGTGCGCAGCACCGCTGCCGCGATCGGTCTGCTGCTCGGGTACGTGATCGTCGTCGAGGGGATCATCGGCTCGGCGGTCGACGCCCTCAAGCCGTGGTTGCTCACCCTCAAGGTCGAGGCCGTGCTGCAGGGCGAGTCCACGTACTGGGTCGACGACTGCACGACCGACGCCTCCGGCACGATGTGCGAGTCGATCGGGAAGACGGTTTCGCTGACGAACGGTGCGGTCAGTCTCGTGGTGCTGCTCGCCGTGGTGGTCACCGTCGGGCTCGTGACCTTCCGCCGGCGGGACGTGGGCTGAGGCGGCGTCGGCTGATCGGCCACGTCTGCTGACGGCACGAGAGACGGCTGCGGGCCGGCACCCTTCGAGGGGTGCCGGCCCGCAGCCGTCTGGAGGTGGGTCTGCGGCTACTCGCAGCCGACGCCGTCTCCGTCGCGGTCGAGCTTCTTGGCGTAGCCCGGGTCGCCTGCGTAGACCGGGGCTGCTCCGGCGGCGCGGGCCGCGTCGCAGTTCTCGTAGTACACCTCGACCGGGGCCGGCGCGGGCTCCGGGACGACGACGGGCTCGGGCGCCGGGGCGGGTGCCTGCTCGACGACGGGAGCCGGGGCGGGCTCGACAGCCGGCGCCGGGGCTGGTGCCGGTGCGGGAGGAGCGGTCGTCGGCTCGGGTTCCGGGGTCGGCTCGGGCGCGGGGATCTCGGGCACGGCCGAACCCTCGGGCAGCGGCTGGTCCGGGCAGGTGCTGAGCACCGAGGCCATCGCGACCTGCTCGGCGTCGGTCACCCACAGACCGTAGGTGAACTTCACGCCGACCTGGCGGGCGACGTACTCGCAGCGGAAGTCCTTGTTCGGCGGCAGCCACGTCGCGGTGTCACCGTCGCTCTTCTGCCCGTTGAGCGGCCCGTCGGCGGCCCAGAGGTTGAGCGGGTCGTTGGCGAAGGCCGTGCGCTTCGCGTCGTCCCAGCCTTGGGCGCCCTTCTGCCATGCGTCCGAGAGAGCCACGACATGGTCGATCTGCACGGCGGTCGACGTCTTCTCCCCACGCTCGAAGGCGATGGTCGTGCCGCTGTAGGGGTCGGCGAAGGTCCCGGTGAGGACGACGCAGTCCTTGGTCCCGTCCTTGTACGTCACGTCGGTGAGGTCCCGGGCGAGGATGTCGTTGCGGGTGTCGCAGCCGTTGCGGTCGACGTCGGCCCACGCCGCGCCGAAGGCGTCGCGGGAATAGCCGGTCTTGGGGGCGCGGCCCTTGACCTCGAGGAGCGGCACCGTCGCGAGCGCAGTCTGTGGGGTCGCGGTCGAGGTGACAGCCGCGACGTCGACGGGTTCGGCGAGCTCGGGCGACGGCAGCGGTGCGGGCGTCTCGGTCGGCTCGGGAGCCTCTGTGGTCGCGGCAGCCATCGGGCGGGCCTCGTCGGCCTCGGCCGAGCAGCCGGCGAGCAGCACGGCGGCGAGCAGGACGGCGGCGGTCACGCGGAGGCCGCGGGAGGTCGGTCGCGCGGGGTGACGACCGGCGGGAACGGCGGCGCGGGACGCGGGGGCAGGCAGACGGGCAGACATCGGCGGCTCTTCCAGGGGGTCGGCCGCGCGGTGAGGAGGGCAGCACCGGGCCAGACCCGCGAGCTGCCCACGCGCGGAGATACGACTCGCATCGTAGGGCCGGTCGGAGGTGCGCTCGGGGAGCCTGCCGGGTGATCCTCACCGCAGCCGCAGCCGCAGCCGCAGCCGCAGCCGCAGCCGCAGCCGCAGCCGCAGCCGCAGCCGCAGCCGCAGCCGCAGCCGCAGCCGCGGCCGGTCAACCAGGCTGTGCTGTCGGGAGCCTGAGCCGCACGCTCGTCCCGTGACCCAGGCGGGAGGTGAGCATGGCCTGGCCGCCGTGCCTGCGGACGATCGCGTGGACCGTCGCGAGCCCGAGACCCGACCCCGGCACCCCGAGCGTGTTCGACCCGCGGGCGAGCTCGTCCCACACGAGCGAGAGCTCGTCGGCCGGGATGCCCGCTCCGGAGTCGGCGACCTCGACCACCACAGCGCCCTCCTCCTCGAAGCCGCGGACCTCGATCGGGGCACCGTCGGCCGAGAACTTCACGGCGTTCGACACGATGTTGTAGAGCGCGACGAACAGCAGGTCGACATCCCCGCGCACCGGCGGCAACGGCCACGGGACACGCGGGAACGCGACACTCACGTCGGACAGGGCACCGGGGACCGTGCCAGCACGGGCGGGCCGGGTGACGGCGAGCTCCTCGTGCAGCGCGGCGACCACCTCGGCGGTGAGGTCGGCGACGTCGACGGGCTCCTGCTCGATCTCCTGGGAGTCCAGGGAAGAGATCTTGCGCAGGTCGCCGACGAGCCGGCCCATGCGCGCGGCCTGCGCGTCGATCACGGCCACGGGGGAGAGGTGGACCGCTCCGGTGCTGCCGGGGGAGCCTGGCCCCGAGCCGTCGGCGAGGCTGGTCGACGACACCGAGGCGGCGGCGGCGTGGATAGCAGTCAGCGGGTTCTTGAGCTCGTGGTCGAGGCGGGCCAGGAACCTGTGGTGCGCGGCCTTCTCCTCCTGGCGCGCAGATGCTGCCCCCACCTCACCGGCCCGGCGGACCGCCCGGCGGAGCAGCAGCACGAGGAGCGCGACGATCCCGGCGCCCACCCCGGCAGCAGCGACAGCTGTCGCGAGCGGGACGGTGAACCGCAGACCGCTCGGGTTGCCCGCGGCGACCAGCACAGCGGCGACCACCAGCCCGACGGCGACCGGGACGATCACCCACGGGCTGGCCCACGGCGAACCGGCGCGCCCCCGAGCGCCTCGGTGCACGGACCCGGTCACCCGCGCCTCACCTGACCGCAGAACCTGTATCCGAGGTTCGGGACGGTCTCCACGAACCGCGGTGCCCCGGCGTCGTCGCGCAGCACGCGGCGGATCTCCGCGACCCTGTGGTCGACCGCGCGGGTGCTCGGCACGAGGTCGAAGCCCCAGAGCGCCTGGAGCAGGCGGTCCCGGGTGTGCAGCTCGCCGGGGTGCGCCATGAGGTAGTCGAGCAGCACCGAGGCGCGCGGGGTGAGTACCACCTCGCTCCCGGCGAGGAACACCCGCCGGGCCGACCTGTCGACCACCAGGTCACCGCTCACCAGACGCTCTGCGGTGCTCAACGGCTTCTCACCACCCAGGGCCCGGCGCCGCAGGACCGCACGGATCCGTGCGGCGAGCTCTTGCGGGTTGAAAGGCTTGTTGAGGTAGTCGTCAGCCCCCTCGTCGAGAGCCGCCGACCGCTCGAAGGACTCCCCGACCTGGGTGAGCAGGACCACGGGCGTCCAGTCGTCGCGCGTGCGCAGCCTGCGCACGAGCTCGCGTCCGTCGACGCGCGGCATCATCACGTCGGAGACCACCACGTCGGCGTGCCACAGGTCGAGGGTCTCCAGAGCCGCCTGACCGTCCTCTGCGACGCGGACCTCGAAGCCCGACCGCTCCAAGAACGGTGCGAGCGCCGCAGTGATCGCCTCTTCGTCGTCGACGAGCAGGACCGTCGGACGGCCTGTCACGATGCCACCAGCACGTTGCCCGCGCCCTCGTCCGACACCTCGGGGGAGCCCTCGTCCCACGTCACGGTGTTGTCCGCGCCGGCGACCGAGACCGTGCCGACCGACGTCACGTGCACGACGACACCGGCCGCCGCGATCTCGAGCGTCGTGATCTCCCGAGCCGTCAGCTGGACGTCCGCCGCAGAGATCGTCACGTGCTCGCAGGCCTCCGTGAGCTCGACAGCCTGCGACGCCCGCCAGAGGTCCAGGGTGCCGTCCGCGCCGCAGCCGACCGTGGTGGTCGGCGGGGCCGGGGTGGCGACAGGCGAGGGATGGGCACCTGGCCCACCGGGGGCCTCGTCGGGCGCAGACGCCGCCGGGTCGTCCGAGGGGTCACCGCCCTCGGAGGTCTCCGGGCTGTCGGGCGTGGTCTGCCCGCCGTCCGTCGCTGCGTCGTCCGTCGTGCTCGCGTCCTCCGGCGCGGACGTGCCCGACGTCGTGCTCGTGCTCGAGGGGCTGCTCGCGTCGTCCGACGCGCTCGCGGTGTCGCGGCGGTCGACCACCTCGACCGTGCACCCGGCGAGCAGCAGCGCAGCCGCAGTGGCAGCGGCGAGGCACGCGAGGGCCGACGGGCGGGTGCGGCCGTGAGGGGACGTCGCGCTCGCGGTCTGGGGCCGGGGCGTCATCTGTGCTCCTTCGGGTGCACGGCGTCGGGTGGGGTGTCGTCGAGCCAGAGGCAGTCTGTCAGAAGGTCGGGACGAAGATCTCGACCCGGCGGTTCAGCTGGCGACCAGCCGGGTTGTCCGAGCCGTCGGCCGTCGTCTCGGGGGCGACAGGGCGGGTCTCGCCGTAGCCGGTGGTCTCGAGGGTCGCGGTCACCCCTCGCTCGACGAGTGCGTCGGCGACGGCCTGGGCGCGGTCCTCGGAGAGCTGCTGGTTGAAGGCCTCGTCGCTGATCGAGTCCGTGTGCCCGCCGATCTGCAGCGTCGGGGCGCCGGTCTCGGCGAGCGCCGCGGCGAGAGAGTCGAGGGTCTGCTCGGACTCGGGGCGCAGGTCGCTCGTGCCGAAGTCGAAGAGCGCTGCGTCGGAGAGCGAGATCGTCGTGCCGCACGACGTGATCGGCTCGATGGTGCCCATCGGCGGGAACACGCCCATCGCGGGGACCGGCGGGACGGGGTCTGCCGGGACGGGGACGCCGTTCACCGTCGCTGTGCCCTGACCGTCGTTCTGGATGGTCACGGAGCCGTCGGAGTACAGGCCTGAGCCGTCGCCGTAGTTGGTGATGGTCACGCCGTCTGCCCCCGCGAAGACGCCGCCGCCGTCGCCGTAGTTGGTGATGGTCCCGGTGCTGTCGGTCCGGGTGCCCGAGCCGTCGCCGTAGACCGCGAGCGAGACCTCGGCGTCTGCGTACACGCCCGACCCGTCTCCGTAGTTGGAGACCGACACGTCGCCGCTCGCGAAGACCCCTGAGCCGTCGCCGTAGACCGTGACCGAGACGCCGTCGACGACGTAGGTCCCCGAGCCGTCGCCGTAGTTGACCGTCGTTCCGTCGGGCCCCGTGTACACGCCCGACCCGTCGCCGTAGAGCAAGATGCTGCCTGCGCCGGAGCGGACCGTCCCGGAGACGTCGCAGGACGCCGGGGCGACGGTCAGCCCCGGGTAGTCGCCGACGAGCTCGGTGATCTCGTGCGTGAAGCCTGACAGCGAGGCGTCGAGCATGGAGAGGTCCGGGATGGTGATGAGCGGGATGGGCGGGATCTCGCCGGGTGCGTAGCCGGCGACTGCTGTGGTGCTCGACGCCGGGTCCGTGGTCTGGTCGTCTGCAGGGTCGGTCGACGGCTCGTCGGTCGGGTCGGGCGTCGGTGCAGCGGCTGTGGTCGCCGACGCTGCCGGGACCGGGGTCGCGGTGCGGTCGGAGTCGGCCTGGCACCCTGTGAGGAGCACGGCGAGAGCGAGGGCGGCGCAGGTGCCGCGGAGTGTCGTCAGAACCGTCGTCGAGGTCATGAGGACGACGGTAGCGACGTGCTGCCTGCTGCAGGTCGCGGGGGTGTCGCGGCGATGTCGCAGGTCTGAGACATCTCGCGACCTGTGGCGAGGTGCCGGGTGCGCTGCGAAGGTGGGACGAGGTCGAGACACGTGCCTGCACCATCCTCGAGGGCCCTCGCCGGCCTCCCCTCCACCGATCGGAGCCCCCAGTGATCGACGACGCGAACGCCACGGACGCCCGCCACCGCCAGGACGGCGGCGCCCCGCCCTTCAACCACGACGACGCCGTGTCGCCGCTGCTCGGCGTCGCCCGGGCGCTCGAGGAGAACGAGGCCCTCGACGGTCCGGCCGACCTCGCCCGTCCGTGGGCCCAGCGCCTGACAGCCGGTCCGCTGCGGCGCGCCGCGCTCCAGGGGGTGTGGCTCGGTCATGCGCTGCACCCGGTGATGTCCGACCTGCCGATCGGGTTCTGGACCTCCGCGACCACCCTCGACGTGCTCCAGGGCGAGAAGTCCGCGAAGGCTGCCGACGCGCTCGTCGCGCTCGGGATCGCCACAGCGGTGCCGACGGCGCTGTCCGGGTGGGCGGACTGGGGGTCGGCCCCGAAGAAGACGCAGCGGGTGGGCGTCGTGCACGCCGCGGCGAACGCGACGGCTCTGACGCTGTACACGGCGTCGCTCGTGCAGCGTCGGCGCGGGAAGCGGACGTCGGGGGTGCTGCTCGGGCTCGTCGCGGGCGGAGCGCTCGGGGTGGGCGGGTTCCTCGGTGGGCACATGGCTGTCGCGTCGGCGTGATGCTCGGGCGCTGGACTGGTGAGGCGCTCTGCTGAGTCGACCCGATGAGCCGGCGTGGTGGACCGGCGTGCCAGCTGGACCGGCGGCGGGCCGGCTCAGGGGGAGCGGCGTCATCGCGGTCCAGCGCTCGCCCGCGGGAACAACTGCGGACCCTGTGAGGTTGTGCGAGTCGTGATTGGTTGAATCATCAACTACCATCGAGGTGTCGGCTGGTCGTCGGCACCGCGGCGAGCAGGAGACGGACATGAGCAGCGCACTCGAATTCGGCATCGACACCTTCGGAGACGTCACCCCCGGGCCGGACGGGCAGCTCAAGAGCCACGCCCAGGTGATCCGCGACGTCGTCGAGGAGGGCGTCCTCGCCGACCAGGTCGGTCTCGACTTCATCGGCATCGGCGAGCACCACCGCCCCGACTACGCGATCTCCGCCCCCGACACCGTCCTCGCTGCGATCGCCGCCAAGACCGAGCGCATCCGCGTCGGTTCTGCGGTCACCGTGCTGTCGAGCGACGACCCGATCCGGGTGTTCCAGCGCTTCGCGACCATCGACGCGATCTCGAACGGGCGCGCCGAGGTGATCCTCGGGCGCGGCTCCTTCATCGAGTCCTTCCCGCTGTTCGGGTACGACCTGCAGCAGTACGAAGAGCTCTTCGAGGAGAAGCTCGACCTGTTCATGAAGGTCCGCGAGCAGAACCCCGTCACGTGGTCGGGCAGCACCCGCCGTTCGCTCAAGGACCAGGACGTGTTCCCGCACGTCGAGAACGGGCTGCTGCCGGCGTGGATCGCCGTGGGCGGCAGCCCGCAGAGCGTCATCCGCGCCGCCGGCCACGGCTTGCCGCTCATGCTCGCGATCATCGGCGGCGACCCCCTCGCCTTCAAGCAGTTCACCGACCTCTACCGCCGCGCCCTCGGCGAGCTCGGCCAGCCCGTCCTGCCCGTCGGCGTGCACGCACCGGGGCACGTCGCCGAGACCGACGAGCAGGCCTTCGAGGACTCGTGGCCGCTGTTCGGCAAGTACTTCTCGAAGATCGCGATCGAGCGCGGCGGCCGCGCCATGGGCGAGGGCCAGTTCCGCGCGCAGGTCGGGGCTGACGGTGCGTACTTCATCGGGTCCCCCGAGACCGTCGCCAAGAAGATCGTCCGCGTGGTCAAGGGCCTCGACCTCGACCGCTTCGACTTCAAGTACGCCAACGGCCCGATGGAGCACGGCAAGCTCATGAAGAGCCTCGAGCTGTACGGGACGAAGGTCGTGCCGTTGGTGCGGGAGATGCTGGCCTGACGTACGCAGCGCAAGGCAGATCAGACCTGAGATTTAACCCCACCTGGGTCTTCGCCGAGAAGGTGATGAATGTGGTCGCACCGCTAGCATCTGTTCATGGCCAAGAACCAAGATCTCGAGCAGCCAGGATTCAGCTTTCCTCAGGTGTTGGACCTGGCGGCGAAGCTGCCCGGAGTGCGGATCGACCGCGAGACGTACCTTCGAGCGGCGCTCAAGCGACACTGCACAGCGGAGCAGATCGATCGGGCGGTGGCTGAGAGTCCCGCGGCTGCAGGTGTCTCTCTGAAGGTCATCACCGAGGTGGCGAACGGATCGATCACATACGAGACCAGCAAGGTGACGGGGATATCAGCCCTCGCGGGCCTTCCCGGTGGGCTCGCGATGCTCGGAACAGTGCCGGCAGATCTTGTGCAGTACGTCGGTCACATGCTGCGTGTCGCGCAAAAGCTTGCGTACATCTACAGCTGGCCCGATCTTTTCGCCGGTGACGGCGAGGAGATCGACGAGGCCACCGAGGGTATCCTCACGCTCTTCGTGGGCGTGATGGTCGGGGTGCAGGTCGCGCAGGGTGGCGTGTCGAAGGTGGCCACGATGATCGCTGCTCAGGTCGCGAAGAAGCTCCCTCAGCAAGCGCTGACGAAGGGCGCGATCTACCCGATAGTCAAGAAGGTCGCTGGGTATCTCGGCGTGTCGATGACCAAGAAGCTCTTCGCGAGCGGAGTCGCGAAGGCCATCCCGGTCGTCGGTGCGATCCTCTCGGGAGGCCTCACGCTGGGCACCTTCCTCCCGATGTCCAAGAAGCTTCAGAAGCACCTCGCCAGCTTGGAGCTCACGAAGCCCGGACTCCGGAGCGTAGAGGGCGACGCGCTGGCGGCCGAGGCCTCCGAGCTGTGGGAGGGAGCTTCATCTCCCTCTGGTTTCGGTACCACTTGAGCCCACCCTGGCGATGCCCTATTCAGCCCCGATCACGTCCTGGACTGCCGAGGCGTAGGCAGCGACGCGAGCGGGGCCGTCAGTTCCGTCTGGCCACGGGTTGAGTGAGCGATTCGGAAGGTGACGGGCGAGTAAAGCGTCTCCGCCCGAAAAGTGCTCCCATGTACTTCGGAGTTCGGCACGTCGGTCTGCCGAGAGCAGGCGCAGAGCGTCGTCGACGAGGAGACGGACGGCTGCGATGTCGGGGTCAGTGTCTGCTGCACGGAGGTGCCCGATGCCGTAAGGCTCCGTGTACAACCTGTCGCTGACGGCGGTGTCGTTCTGGTACCAGAACATGGTGCACGCCAGATCGCCGCCGTCCTTGTACTGGTGGAAGGTCGAGCGGTCCGCCCACGCCTTCAGTTTGAGTAGCGTGTATCCCGCGACGGAGGGGACATGAACCTTGTTCCCCGACTTCAGCTCAACAGTCCGGCTAGCCGCCAGGACATCCTGAAACCCGAAGACGCTCATAGGTTCCACAGGAGCGACCACGCCGTCCGGTTCCTCGACTCCTGGTCCGAACGGCACGAGATCAACCGCCATGCCGGCTATCCGGTGTCGAACCAACCCCGCAGCGTAGCGACGCAGGGAAAAGTTCGCGCTTATCTGCTCGAACTGGTCCAGGTCAGCGACGGCCAGCGCGAGGTCTAGGTCGTCGGTCCCGCGCAAGGAGAAGGTGTGACCCTGGCCGATGTGGAGCGCATCGCGACAGGTGGCCCCGACGAGCATGATCGGTGGGAGCGGAGAGCGGACGGCGGCCAGTGAGTCGATGACCTCGCCGACGCTGTCGGAGATGAACTAGTCAGCGTGCGCCATGCTCACGGAGCGACTCCCTCATCGTCAGGGCGACCTCTCGCTGGCGGGGGTCACGCGACGACAGCAGGTCTGCGTAGATCAGGAGATCGGGCGCGGTCTTCGCGCCACGTTCCGCGCCGTACGTTTGGTCAGGGGCTTCCCAGAACGTCCGACGCACGATGATCGCTGGTTCTTCGTCTGCTCTCAGCGGCCGCCATCGTGAACTGATGACCGCCGGCACGCTGATCTTCGGGACGTACATCGTCAAGGTCGTGCCTCTGATGCTCGGGACCGCGCTCTCACCGCTGAGGTACACGGGGATCCCTGAATCGACCCATGCACGTGGGTCCGTATCGCCGGCGAACTGGCCGAGAGTCAGGTCTCGGCCGAGGCCGAGAGGGAAAGCCTCGGCCCAGCGCTCGAGAAGTTCGTCGTACCTCTCGAGGCGCGCGCCCCCCGGGTATCCGTAGCCCTCCTCCCGTAGGGCCTGACTGGTCTGGTTCGCGATTGCAGGGGAAACACCAGCTGCACGGGCGACCGTTCGCACTGGTGCGGTCAGCAGCTCCGGCCACGTGAGGAGGCAGAAGACCACCTGCGCGCGCCGTGGACTGAAGAGGTTCTTCGCGCGGGCCGAGCGCATTGGAGTCTCAGGTGGGCGTTGGCCTCGGATGTCTACCCGGATCCCTGGGGAGCTGATGAAGGCGTTACCGAGCGCATCGACGTACCAGTCACCGTTCCTGCGGATAGACGCGACCAGTCGCGGCGGGATACGACTTCCGATCACCAGTGTGGGTATCCGGTCGGTGGGGCGGTAGCCCGTCTCCGTGACCCATCGCCTCTCGACGGCCTCCCCGTCTACCTCGACGCGCGCGACGCCTCCCTGAAGCGTGAGCCTGATGTCGTGGTGCGCGAGTGCGGCGATCGCCTCGACTGCTTCGCTCTCCATAGCGCCTCCTCCTGTGAGGGTGCATGTCGAGCGTAGCGTCTGTTCGCAGTAAACGTCGGTTTTCGATCAGCAGGTTTCGGCTGGCCACTGCAAAGTGCTGGCCCGACGTGGTGCGACAGCGGGACCCATGACGAGAGACAGGCGCAGTTGGCTCGCGGTCGTGTTGAGCGCGATCACCGCCATCGTGCTCGACATCTTCCCCGACGCGGCGACATCGTTCCCGATGCTGCACCGCTGGGTGATCGCAATCATCCTCGGCGCCGCCGTGGCCGCCGTGGTGCTGCGGTCTCGGCCGCCGATGGGCGGCGACTCCCGGGATTGACGTTCTGAATCGGCGAGTCACTTGATGACGGAGGACGAACGATCACTGCGTCCTTTGCCTGTCCTGCCGCAGCGTACTCAGCTAGTTCGGGTGTTGGCAGCCCGAGATCTCAGGTCCCGAAACCTGGACGTAGGTCTGCGATCCGTGTGCCATCTTCGGTGTGCCAGAAGATCCATCCGTTGGCTGAGGGTTGGTGTGTAAGTGCTACGGCAGCTGCAGACGGCGATGAGTAACTCTTCCCTCCCGCCTCGAGGCGACCATCGGCGCTTACGGTCACGGAGATCGTCTGGCCGTGATATCTGCCTCGGAGCGTTGCGCCCGGTTGGAGTCTGCCCAGAGCGAGCAGGTCGGAGACGCCGACACCGTAGCTCCGCTTACTCGCCCCGCCATACAGCGGGCTGTATCGAGGAGGTGCGGGGGGCGCAGTCTCGCCTGACCATCCCGGCAGCGGCGGCGAGGGGGTGCGCGGTCGGGAGTCTTCGAGGGCCTGAGGTTTCGTTGGTCGGGGGAGCCTTGTCTCTATGTTGTGAGTCGCGCCGTCACGTGTATACCCACCCAAGAGTTCGACAAGGCGTCGCCGCAGGATTGACCGTCGGCGTTCGTAGAAGCCTAGGAAGGCGTGGAAATCTTCTGGGATGCCGTGGAGGTCGTGGCCGGCTAGCCACGCTTCTCGGGCAGCTGCGTCCGGGAAGTGCTCGCGAGCCCATGTAGCCGGGAGCTGAGCGCGCTTTTGGGAGTTCTCCGGCCCTGACATGAGCTGCAGGTTTGCCAGGCGCTCGACCTTATCCCTGATGTCGTCCACGGCACTGGCGCTGACTCCCTGCGCGCGCAGCCTCGCGGCTGTACTGAGGCTCCTGGGGAAGATGTGGTCGATGTGGAACTGGTTTCGCGGGTCGACCCAGTCGTAGAGGAGGGTCTGCAGGGCGAACATTCGTTTGTGCTTGTAAGGCGTGTCGAGAAGATCGTCGATCAGCGCGTCGTCGAAGGCGAGCGACTTCCCGCGACGGGCCATCGCGGTCTCGATCGCATCGAGAGGGAACGCACCGGATGTCTCGCTGATGCACTGGTGCAGCGAGCGCAGGAGGCCGTCGAGGCCGCTTCCCCAGACGCCCGGTCGGAGAATGGTGCGGATCGTCCAGCTCCGGACTCTCTCGCGATCGGCTCGGACCGCTGGGACTGCTGAAGTGACGTAGGAGCTGGTGAGTCCTCGACTATGGATGTAGTCCGCCAGCGGGATGAGCACGCTCGAGGCGGGAAGCGTCGACTCCGAGAAGCCGAACGACGCCAGAAGGTGCACACCCGTGCGGAGAGCGTCCTCGACGTCCTCCCACTGGGAGTCAAGAATCTTCATGTTGTCAGCGGTGAAGCTCTCGACGCGGAATCCAATGTCGCTGATGTCGGTCAGCACGAGGCCGGCCTTGAGCACCAGGTCTTTGGTGATCTTGAAGCCAGGTTGGGTCGCGTTCAGGTCGTCGACGAGCCTGTGGATCTCCTCGCGAGCGTCGCGCAAGGTGAATTGAGCAGTGGCGATCGACAGGAGAAGGTCGCTCTTCGTGAGAGCAATGCCGCCGCTGTTGACTCGGACGAAGATGTCCAGGACCTTGGACAGATCTTGCTGCTTCTCTTCGAAATACGACACAACTCCGTCCTCGTGCACCGCTTTCCAGAGCCGCGACAGCACGCGGAACGCATTGCGGTTCCCGGTGAGCGCATGGCGTTCTACGTAGTCGTAGACCGGCTCTCCAGGTTCTTCGAGATCGAGGATGTCCCCAACCCGATACCAGTGTGATTCGCCTGATCGCCGCGCCTGCTCGTCTGTCAGGAACTCGAATCGGTAGTGCACGTCATCGTCTTCAGATGGTTCGAACTTCAGGTCAACGAAGAGGCGCTTTTCGGGGTACGCGCCAGCGCTGTCGCGACGACGATTAGGTAGCTTGTGGGCGAGGCTCCCGTAAAGCCCTACGTTGAGGGAGGTGAGGCGCTGCTGACCATCGAGGATCGCCGTGAGCTCTCTCGGTGTCGAGACGTGCAGCCGCTCGTTGTGCCGTTGCTTCAACTCGTGCCACTCTCGCATGAACTCGTAGAAGTGGAACGACCGCGAGTTTTCCGGAGTCACTCTCCAGAAGAGAAAAGTGCCGATCGGGTAGCCGCGCAAGAGGCTGTCGAAGAGCTTCGTCATCCGTTCAGGCTCCTGCGCCCACACCAGCTCGCGCTGGATGGCAGGGAGGACGAAGCTTCGCTGAGAGATCTTCTCGAGCGTCTCCTTGATCGTGAGCGGAGTTTGATAAGCCATTAGCGTGGTTCCCGAGCCCTCTCGTCCTGTGTTGTGCACACCGTAGCGTGCAGCCCAGTCGCTTCGGGCGGTCTCGTCAGCTTCATGCAGCAACTCTCGTTCCTGCGTCGTAGGTCTTCGACATCGCGTACGACGACCTTGGTGCGGGACGTCGGTCTACCTCAGACCTCCCACCGCAGCAACCGTGCCCCGTGCCATTCGATCGTCACCGGGATCGCGACGCTTCCCGGCGCGACACCGCGTGCTTCGTCGCTCTGCACCGTCACGACGTGCGTCACAACTTCCTCGCCCGTCCACAGCTCGCGGACCCGCACGGCCTCGTCGGCCGGGACCCCGACGTCCCCAGCGTCGAGCGCGACGCTCAGCGGCTCGGTCCCGAGATTGAAGGCCGCGACCCAGCCAGACTCACCGGCAACCCCGTCCGCCGTCCACAGCACGAGGTCCCCCTCGCGGAACACCTCACGTGACCCCCGTGACTCCAGTACCGCGAGCACGTCGGCATTCGTGAACAGCGCGAGCGTCTCCGGGCTCGACGTCGGCAGGTCGCCGCCGATCATCAGCGGCGACCGGGCGACAACCCAGAGCGTCATGAGCGTGACCCGCTCCGCCTGCGTCAACCGGGAGTCGCGGGGTTCGCCGCGCTCGGCGCGGATGCCGATGTGGCCGAGCGGGAGCATGTCGCCGTCGGGCCAGCCGTGCTCGCTCGCGGTGGGTGCCCAGCGGGCGAAGCGTGCGAAGTTGGCCTCGACGTCCTCCCACACGTCCCACAGGTCGTCGCAGATGCGCCACATGGTCGCGTGCTCGCGCAGGTGGTCCAGGCGGGTGAGCGAGAGGTCGCGCCCGGGGGACAGCGACAGCTCGATCGGACGGCCGGACCGTTCGATGGCCAGCGAGAAGGCCTCGATGTCGGCGGCCTGGTAGGGCCAGAGCATGTCGTCGGCCTTGATGAAGTCGACACCCCACGAGGCGTACAGCGCGACGACCGAGTCGTAGTACGCCTGTGCGCCCGGGTGGCCGCGGCGCAGACCGTCCATGTGGGGGTTCCACTCACAGCGGTTGGTCTCGTCGGCGATCTGATCGGCCGTCACCGGCGAGCTCGAGGCCCCGGCGCCAGCACGAGCGCCGGTCCCGACTGCAGCATCAGCAGCCGCGTCACCAGCACCCGCGACAGGCAGCCGCTCAGCCGTCGCGCGACGCGGGATCCCGCGCATCACGTGGATGCCGAACTTCAGGCCGAGACCGTGGATCTTGTCGGCGAGTGGCCCGAAGCCAGCCCCGCCAGCAGAGCTGGGGAACCGCTCAGGGTCGGGCATCAGCCGCCCGAGGTCGTCGAGGTGCAGCGGCGCGCCCTCGTTGTACCCGTGGGACCGGGCTGTCGGGTCGGACCAGTCGATGTCGACCACCACGGTGTCCCAGCCGAAGGGCAGCAGGTGCTGCGCCATGTGCTCGGCGTTGGCGAGCACCTCGGCCTCCGTGACGGTGGTCCCGTAGCAGTCCCAGCTGTTCCAGCCCAGGGGTGGGCGGGGTGACGGCGTCTTTGCCATGCGTGAGCTCCTCGTGAGGGGTGCGGTCTGTGAACGTTAACAACACTGGTCGGATGTGTCACCCCTCTCGCTGTCGTCGTGAGCCCCCGGCCGGTCGCGATGCCCGCCTCGCCCGGCCGCCGGCCCCACAGCCCGCCCGGCCGCCGGTCCCGTGGCCCGCCCGGAGAGCGGTCTCACCCACACCCAGCGCCCTGTGTCCCACCTGCTCAGCCCTACGATGGTGCCCATGGCAGCGACGATGCGCGATGTTGCGGCGTTGGCCGGGGTGTCCGTCAAGACCGTGTCGCGTGTCGTGAACCTCGAGCCTCACACCCGCCCCGAGGTGGTCCGCCGCGTCCGTGCGGCCATCGCCGAGCTCGAGTGGGTCCCCAACGGCAGCGCCCGCACCCTGCGCACCGGACGGACCGGCGTCATCGGCGTCGGCGTCTCCGAGCTGCGCCGGCCCTACCTCTCGATGATCACCGAGGCCGTCGTCTCCGAGCTCACCCGCCGCGGTCTCCAGGCGACCGTCGAGCCCACGCACGACCAGCCCGACCGCCTCGCCGCTCTGCTCGCCGCCCGAGGGCGGCTCTTCGACGGGCTCGTGCTCATCGGCCCGGCCGACCCAGCTGCACCGACAGCCCTCGCCGCGCTCGTCCCGACCGACGCCGTCGTGCTCGTCCACCACGGGGAGACGGCTGTCGCCGACTCGGTCGACCCCGACCTCGTCGAGGCGGCGTCGCTCGTGGCGCGGCACCTCGTCGTCATGGGGCGCTCGCGGCCGGCCCTCGTCGGGCAAGACCGCACCGCGCACGGGGACGAGTCGATGACGGCTGCCTTCCTCGCCGCCGGGATCGCGGCCCCTGCCCTGCGGGTCGACGGGGTGACGAGCCGGGCCGACGGTGCGCGCGCGGCGACCGAGCTGCTCGCGGCGGACCCGCAGATCGACGCCCTGGTCTGCGGCAGCGACGAGCTCGCTCTCGGCGCGCTCTACGCGCTCCTCGGGTCGGGGGTCGCTGTGCCCGACCAGGTCGCGGTCTTCGGCTTCGACAACCTCGACGACGCGTCCTTCTCGACGCCGTCGCTCACGACGGTCGACCCCGGTGCGGCGCGGCTCGCCCGCGCGGCCGTCGAGCTGCTCGCCGACAGGCTCGCGGGGACCGGTGGTGACATGGCCCGGCGCGTGATCTCGCCGGTCGAGCTCGTCCGCCGCGAGTCGACGCTCGGGGCGGGGCTCCGATGAGGCGGCCGACCCTCGCCGACGTCGCGGCGGTCGCGGGCGTCTCGGCGAAGAGCGTCTCGAACGTCCTGCTCGAGCGGCCCGGGGTCTCTGCCGCGACTCGCGAGCGGGTCCAGGCTGCGGTCGTGCAGGTCGGGTATGTGGTCAACGCCGCGGGGCGCGGGCTCGCCTCCGGGCGCACCGGCCGGGTGGCCGTCGTGGTCCCGATGCTCTACCAGCCGTACTTCGCGGAGATGGCCGAGCGGACCATCCTCGCCCTCGAGGCGCGCGGCTTCTCGACGACCCTGCGGATCGCCCCCGACAAGGCGTCCGAGCGTGCCGCTGTGCTGGGGGAGAGCACCCCGGACGTCGACGGGGTGATCATCTGCCCGCACGAGTTCGTCGGGCCGATGATCGAGGGGGTCACGCTCAGCAGACCCGTCGTGCAGCTCGGTGGCGCGCCGATCGACCGGCTCGACTGCGTGGTCATGGGGGAGCGCGAGGGCGCGTACCTCGCGGCACGGCACCTGCTCGAGTCTGGGCGGCGGCGCATCGCGCTCGTGTGGAACTCACCTGACGGCGAGCTGCCGAGCGGCGACAGGTACGACGGCTACCGCCAGGCGATCGGGGAGTTCGGCGTCGAGCTCGACCCCTCGCTCTACGCGAGCGGGTCCGACTGGGACCGGCGGACCTCGGGCTACGAGGCGATGGTCGCGCTGCTGCGCTCGGGGGTGCGCTTCGACGCGGCGCTCTGCGTCAACGACGCGATCGCTGTCGGGGCCTTGCGCGCACTGCGCAGTCACGGCCGGCAGGTGCCCGACGACGTCGCCGTGACGGGCTTCGACGCAACCGACGAGGGCGAGTTCACCGTCCCGTCGCTTACCTCGGTCAGCCCGCGCAAGTCCGAGATGGTCGAGCACGCGGTGTCGATGCTCGTCGAGCGGATCGGCGGGCTGCAGGGCCCGGGACGGCACGTGCGGATCGGCGCGGACCTCGTGGTCCGGGACTCGACCGCGTCCCGCTGAGCGCGCTGGCGCGGAGCCGGTCTCGATCTGGTGACGCCAAGATCTCGTTCTTGTCTCGCTGTTGACAACGCTGAACCATCGGGTCCAGACTCCAGTCAGCCACTTCAACGATGAAGGACCTAAACCCGTGACAGCACTCCCTGCTCCCCTCACGACTGCGCCCCGAGCGGCCGCAGCACCGGCCCTGCCGGTCGCCGACGTCGCCGCGCACCGCCCCCTCGACCTGCGCTCCGTGCGCCTGACGACCGGGACCCTCGCCGACTGGCAGAGCCTCAACGCCGCCGCGACCATCCCGCACTGCATCGAGAACCTCGAGACCTCGGGCGTCATCGACAACCTGCGCCGCGTGGTCGGGGAGTCGGGCGCCGAGTACCGGGGCTTCGTCTTCGCAGACTCTGACCTGTACAAGGTGATCGAGGCCGTCGCGTGGGAGATCGCCCGGACCGGCACGACCGAGCACGACGCCTGGCTCGACAGCGTCATCGGCCTCGTGGCCCGTGCCCAGGAGCCCAGCGGCTACGTCATGAGCTGGATCCAGGGCGTGCACCCCGAGAAGAAGTTTGCCGAGCTCGAGTGGACGCACGAGATGTACGTCCTCGGCCACATGGTCCAGGCGGCCGTCGCCCTCGACCGCGCCAACGGGCGCCACGACCTGCTCGACATCGCCCGGGCTTTTGTCGACCTGGTCGACCGCCGCTTCGGACCGGGCCGCGACGACGGCATCTGCGGGCACCCGGAGATCGAGACCGCCCTCGTCGAGCTCTACCGCCACACCGGCGAGCAGCGGTACCTCACGCTCGCCGTGCGGATGATCGACCTGCGCGGCACCGGGCTGCTCAAGGTCGGCGGGCTCGGCGCCCGGTACTTCCAGGACCACGCGCCGGTCCGCGAGGCCACCGACGCCGTCGGCCACGCCGTCCGCCAGCTGTACCTCGACGCCGGTGTCACCGACGCGTACCTGGAGAACGGCGACACGACGCTGCTCGCCGCGATGGATGCCCAGTGGTCGAGCGTGCACGAGCGCAAGATGTACCTCTCCGGCGCCTTCGGCTCGCGGCACCGCGACGAGGCCTTCGGCGACGACTACGAGCTGCCGAGCGAGCGCGCCTACGCCGAGACCTGCGCGACCATCGCCGACCTGCACTGGACGTGGCGCATGCTGCTCGCCGGTGGCGCGGCCGGCACGGCGCGCTACGCCGAGACCATCGAGCGCGAGGTGCACAACGCCCTCGCCGCCTCGGTCGACGCGACGGGCACCAAGTTCTTCTACTCCAACCCCCTGCAGCAGCGGCCCGACCGGTTCTCGGAGGAGAACGCCCCGCGCGAGCGCACCCCTTGGTACGCCTGCGCATGCTGCCCGCCGAACATCGCCCGGACCGTCGCGCAGATGTCGTCCTACGTCGCGTCGACCACGCCCGCCCAGGGCGGCCAGCCCGGCGGCGAGCTGTGGCTGCACCAGATCGCCGCGGCCGAGATCGACCTGCCCGAGCACCTCGGCGACGGCGTGCTGCGCGTCGAGACGACCTACCCGGCAGGGGCGACCGTCGAGATCACCGTGCACGGTCGTGTCGAGCCTGGCGCCCGGCTCGCCGTCCGCGTGCCGAGCTGGTCGGCGGCGAGCACGCTCGCTACGCCGGGTGGCGCAGTCGCCGCGAGCGACGACGGCTACGCGCACGTCGACCTCGTCGAGGGCGCGACGTACACGCTCGAGCTCGACGTCTCGCCTCGGTGGACGCGCGGTCACCACAAGGTGGACGCGATCCGCGGGTGCCTCGCTCTCGAGCGAGGACCCGTCGTCTACTGCATCGAGCAGGCCAGCCTGCCCGAGGGTGCCGTCGTCGACGACCTCGTGCTCACCGGCGACGCCGCCGTCGACGCCGGTCCGCGCGAGCTGCACGTCACGGTGACGTCGGCCGCGGCCGAGAGCGAGCTCTACCCCTCGGGGGTGGCCGGAAGCCAGGCCCCTGACGCCACGACCTTCACAGTCCCGGCCATCCCGTTCTCGACCTGGGGCAACGCTGCTCCGGGCGCGATGCGGGTGTGGCTCCCCGTCCGCACCTGACCACCTGAGGGCCCGGCCACCCGGCCGGGTCCGTGACCGCACGGACCACCGCCGTGCACCGCACGTCCGCACCTCCGCAGGACAGCCCGTCTGCTCGTCCGGCTCTCACCTGCTGCTCTCACGCACTGCTTCTCACCACCCCTGCTGCACCCCCACCCGCGCCAGCGTCGGCGCGCGTCTCAAGGAGGAGACCCATGTCCCAGCACCGAAGCGCCCGGTCGCGGAAGGCCGCGGTCACCGTGGCGTTCATGGCCACAGCGTCGCTCGTCCTGTCTGCCTGCGGAGGTGGCGGCGACTCCGACGCCGGGGGCGGCGACGGCAACGAGGTGACGATCCTCGTGACCAAGCACCCGCTGACCAAGCCGATGAGCGAGATGGCGTGGGTGACCGAGCTCGAGGAGAAGGCGGACGTGACGATCCGCTGGGAAGAGGTCTCGGCCGACTGGGACCAGAAGAAGAACCCGCTGCTGGCCGCAGGTGACGTGCCCGACCTCATCATCGGCCCGAACGCGATCACCGACTCCGACCTCGCGACCTTCGGGACGCTCTTCGAAGACCTCGGCGACGACATGGACGCCCTGCCCAACGTGCAGGCCATGTTCGACGAGGTCGACGGCGCCGAGGCGATGGCCACCTCCCTCGAGGGCCCGGTCTACTCGCTGCCCTCGTACAAGCGGTTCTGGCCGCAGGCGATCACGCACCAGTACATCAACCAGCAGTGGCTCGACACCCTCGGCCTCGAGACGCCGACCACCTGGGACGAGCTCTTCGACGTGCTCGTCGCCTTCAAGGACGGCGACCCCAACGGCAACGGCCAGGCTGACGAGATCCCCCTCGACTTCTCGCCTGTGGGCACCACGGGCTTCGGGTACTTCCAGCCGACCGCGCTGCTCGGCAGCACGGGCATGACCATCTCGGGCGGTGGCGGCTCGGGGATCTTCGTCGAGGACGGCACGGTCGCGAACTTCTTCGTCGACGAGCGCTACAAGGACGTCGTGGCCTTCCTCAACCAGTGCTGGGAGGCCGGGCTCATCAGCGAGGAGGCCTTCACGCAGGACTACTCGACGTACCAGTCGGTCGCCCGTGGCACCGGCGACGAAGCCCGGGTCGGGTTCTCGTGGGGCTGGTCCGGCTCGGACCGCTTCGGTCCCGGGGTGTACGAGCAGTACGCGCCGATGGCACCGCTCATGGCCGAGGCCGGCCAGTCGGAGACGCCGTCGTGGTCCTACGACTACGAGAACCTCACGCGCAACCACCTGACGATGTCCGCCCAGGCGGCCAACAAGGACGCCGTGCTGCGGGTTGTCAACGAGCTGTACAGCGCGGACACCTCCATGCAGGAGCTCTTCGGGGACATCGGCCCCAACGTGGAGAAGGTCTCGGACACCGAGTACAAGGTGCTGCCGCCCGCTGACACGAACCTCGACCCGTCGACGTGGAAGTGGACCTCGTCCCTCGCGGACAACGGCGCGTTCTACATCCGCGAAGACGCGACGGTCGAGCTCCCGGCCGACCTCGCCGAGGCCGTCGAGGACGCCGTGCCGCTCCAGCCCGCCTTCGACGCCCTCGACGTCGACGCGAACGTGTGGCCCGGACCGTTCATCAAGATGTCGTCCGAGGACCTCAGCACCATCTCGCTCAACAACACCGCGATCTTCGGTGTCGCGATGCCCAAGTTCGCCGAGTGGATCACCTCCGGTGGCGTCGAAGAGCAGTGGGACGACTACGTCACCCAGCTCGAGGGCCTCGGCGTGACGCAGAACGACGAGCTGCACCAGAAGTACTACGACGACTACATCGCGTCGAAGTAGGAGTGCGTCATGGCACTGACGCTCGACAAGCCCCCGAAGGCAGGGAAGATCACGGTCGTCGGGAAGCCGACCGGGGCTGGCCCCCGGATGAGGCGGCACTTCTCCCGGCAGTGGCAGCTGTGGGTCATGCTCATCCCGGCGATCGGGTTCACGGCGCTGTTCGCCTACGGGCCCATGTACGGGATCCAGCTGGCGTTCCGGGAGTTCGACTTCAC
Organism: Sanguibacter inulinus; assembly: GCF_013415325.1. Classification (GTDB taxonomy): domain Bacteria; phylum Actinomycetota; class Actinomycetes; order Actinomycetales; family Cellulomonadaceae; genus Sanguibacter; species Sanguibacter inulinus. The sequence goes on from NZ_JACBYE010000028.1 coordinate 42,914, forward strand.
CAAAGGTCTGACCGGTGGTGAGTGGGTCGGCCTGAAGTACTTCGTCAAGTTCTTCGAGTCGCCCCAGTTCTGGACGCTCATGCGCAACACCGCGACCATCAGCCTCACCACGCTGGTGTTCGGGTTCATCGCGCCGATCATCCTCGCGATCCTCGTCAACCAGGTGATCAGCCGACGCCGCAAGCGCTTCACGCAGACCGCGACGTACCTGCCGCACTTCATCTCGATCGTCGTGATCGTCGGCATGCTGCAGGTGTTCTTGTCGCCGAGCACGGGGCTCATCACGCGGTTCCTCGGGTTCTTCGGCATCGAGGGGGTCAACTTCCTCGGGAGCACGAGCACCTTCGTGCCTGTGTACGTGATCTCCGAGGTGTGGCAGCACTGCGGGTGGAACTCGATCATCTATCTCGCGGCGCTGGCCGGCGTGAACACCCAGCTGTACGAGGCGGCGCGGATCGACGGGGCCAACAGGTTCCAGGTGATCCGGCACATCGACTTCCCGGCGCTCGTGCCGACGATGGTCGTGCTGCTGATCCTCAACATGGGCGGCGTGCTCAACGCGGGCTTCGAGAAGATCTTCCTCATGCAGAACACGTTGAACCTGCCGGTCTCCGAGGTGATCTCCACGTACGTGTACAAGATCGGCATCATCGGCTCGCAGTTCAGCTATTCGACGGCGATCGGGCTGTTCAACACGGCCATCAACTTCGCGTTCCTCGTGATCACCAACCAGATCGCGAAGCGCGTCTCCAACACGAGCCTGTGGTGAAGGGAAACCCATGAGCACGCTCACACGGCTCCGGAGCCGCACGCCCGGCGACATCGCCTTCACGGTCCTGGTCACGGTCTCGCTCGTGGTCATCGTCTTCGTGACGCTGTACCCGATCTACTTCGTCATGATCGCCTCTGTCAGCGCCCCGGCGCTGGTCCAGTCCGGCGACGTCTCGTTCATCCCCAAGGGCATCAACTGGTTCGGGTACGAGCAGATCCTCAACGACGCCCGCATCTGGAACGGCTACAAGAACACGCTCATCTACACGGTGCTCGGCACGGCCGTGAACATGCTCGTGACGATCCCGGCGGCCTACGCGCTGTCGCGTCGCGACTTCGCGGCACGGCGTCCGCTCATGCTGTTCTTCGCCTTCACGATGTTCTTCAACGGCGGTCTGATCCCCACGTACATGCTGTACAAGGAGATCGGCCTGCTCAACAACATGTGGGTGTTCATCCTGCCGTCGGCCCTCAACGTGTACAACCTCATCATCGCGAGGGCGTTCTACGAGAACTCCCTCCCGGAGGAGCTGTACGAGGCGGCGACCCTCGACGGGGCGAACCACTTCCAGTTCTTCTTCAAGATGGCGATCCCGCTGTCGAAGGCGATCTTGTCGGTCATCATGCTGTACTACATCGTCCAGCACTGGAACGACTTCTTCACGGGTCTGATCTTCATCCGGGACTACGACAAGCAACCCCTGCAGATCGTGCTGCGCGACATCCTCATCTCGAACACCGCCTTCGCGGGCGGTGCCGGTGGGGCCGGTGGCACGGGTGGTGGGTATGGCCAGCAGTTCGCGGACCAGATCAAGTACGGCGTCATCGTGGTCTCCACGTTGCCGGTGATCATCCTCTACCCCTTCTTGCAGAAGTACTTCGAGAAGGGCGTCATGATCGGGTCGGTGAAGGGATGAACCGCGTCCTCGGGTGGCACACCCGCATCGGCGACGCCGGTCTGCGGCTCGCGTACCTCCAGCTGCTGTGGATCATCCACACGCTGCTCGGCGCCGTGGTCTTCGGCGCCTACCCGGCCACCGCGGCTGTCTTCGCGGTGCTGCGGCGGGACCGCATGGAGGCCGACGGGTGGGCCGGCGCGGCTGACCGCCCGTCGGTCTGGCGGGAGTTCCACGACGCCTGGCGCTCCGAGCTGGTGAGCGCCAACGTCATCGGCGTGGTGCTCACCGCGGGGTGGGCGGTGGTCGTCTACGACCACCGGCTGCTCCGGGCTGTCGACATGGGTGTCGCTGGGCCCGCGCTCCAGGGCGTGCTGTGGCTGCTCACGCTGCTGCTGCTCGTCATGAGCTCGACGGTCTTCGTGCTGCACGCGCACTTCGCGGAGAGCCCCGGGCGGATCTTGCGGCGCAGCGCCGTGCTGACGATCGCTCGGCCCGTGCTCGCGCTCATGTGCGCGGCTGTGCTCGCTGTCGCGCTCGGGCTGTACTACCTGCTGCCCGGTCTGGGGATCGTGTTCGGGGTCGTCGCCCCGGCCTTCGCGATCGTCGGGTACGTGTGGCAGACGGGCGTGCTGCCGCGGGCGGCGGGTGATGCGGTTCCTCTTCCTCCCTCCCGCGACGGTGCGGGTGCGACCACTGATCTCAGCAAGGAGACCTCACGTGTCTGACGCCTTTGTCATCAAATCCGACCGTCTCGTCTGGCGGGGGAGCGGCGAGACCGTCGTGGTCGAGCCCTGGGGGGCCGACTCGGTGCGCGTGCGCGCCGCGCTCGGTGGGCCGGTGACAGACACCGACTGGGCGCTGCTGCCGCAGGAGGCTGCGTCCGGGGTCAGCGTGACTGTCGACGGTGACGTCGCAACGCTCACCCACGGTGAGATCCGGGTGGTGGCCACGTCGAGGGAGTACTACGACTGGCAGGCCCAGTACACACGGTCGCGGTGCCGGCTCGAGTTCTTCGATTCACGTGGAACCTTGCTCTTCGCCGAGGAGGAAGACGGCGGGGCGCTCAAGCTGCGGGCCCGCGACTACGACGCGCTGCCCGGCGGGACGCACCGCGCGAGGGTGTCGTTGGTCGGGGCGCGCGACGAGAAGCTCTACGGCATGGGGCAGTACCAGCAAGACCTGCTCGACCTCAAGGGCTCGACCGTCGAGCTCGCGCACCGCAACTCGCAGGTCTCGGTGCCCTTTGTCATGTCGAGCGCAGGCTACGGCTTTCTCTGGCACAACCCGGCGATCGGACGCGCGACCTTCGCGACCAACCGCACCGAGTGGGTGGCCGAGTCGACCACCCAGATCGACTACTGGGTGACGGCCGGCGCGACGCCCACAGACATTGCGCGGAACTACGCGACCGCGACAGGGCACGCGCCGATGATGCCCGAGCACGGTCTCGGGTTCTGGCAGTGCAAGCTGCGGTACTCCTCGCAGGAGGAGCTGCTCACGGTCGCGCGCGAGCACCACCGGCGCGGGCTGCCGATGGACGTGATCGTCGCGGACTTCTTCCACTGGCCCAAGATGGGCGACTTCAGGTTCGAGGACGAGTTCTGGCCGGACCCGGAGGCGATGGTCGCCGAGCTGGCTGAGATGGGCATCGAGCTCATGGTGTCGGTGTGGCCGCAGGTGTCGCTCGAGTCGGAGAACTTCGCCGAGCTCGACCGCCTCGGGTACCTGGTGCGGTCGAACCGGGGGGTGGACATCCAGATGAGCTTCGAGGGACCGAGCCGGTTCCTCGACGTGACCAACCCCGCCGCCCGTGAGTGGCTGTGGGCGAAGCTGCGCGTCAACTACCCCGGGGTCAAGCTGTTCTGGCTCGACGAGGCCGAGCCGGAGTACGCCTTCTTCGAGTTCGGCGCGTACTCGTACTACGCCGGGCAGGTGCTCGAGGTCGGGAATGTCTATCCACAGCTGTTCTCACGGGCTGTGTATGACGGGCAGGTGGCTGACGGCCAGAGCGACCCGGTGAACCTCGTGCGCTGCGCGTGGGCTGGGTCGCAGCGGTACGGGGCGCTCGTGTGGTCGGGAGACATCCACTCGTCCTTCCCGTCGATGCGGCGGCAGGTGACTGCTGGGATCCACATGGGTGTCGCGGGGATCCCGTGGTTCACCACGGACATCGGCGGCTTCGGGGGAGGGCGGGTCGACGACCCGGCGTTCCACGAGCTGCTGGTGCGGTGGTTCCAGATGGGGACCTTCATGCCGGTGATGCGGCTGCACGGGGACCGGGGGCCGTCGCACGAGGTGCGTGCTGCTGACGGGTCGCGGCGCTGCAACTCCGGGGCGGACAACGAGCTGTGGTCGTACGGGGACGAGGTGTACGGGATCTTGTCGCGGTACGTGCACCTGCGCGAAGAGATGCGGGAGTACACGCGGGGGTTGATGGAGGCTGCGCATGTCGACGGGCAGCCGGTGATGCGGGGGCTGTTCCACGACTTCCCGGAGGATGCTGCGGCGTGGGATGTGGCGGACCAGTTCTTGTACGGGCCTTCGTTGTTGGTGGCGCCTGTGCTGGAGGCTGCGGCGCGGACGCGGCGGGTGTACCTGCCGGCGGGGGCGTCGTGGACGTCGCTCGCGACGGGGGAGCGGTTCGACGGTGGGGTGTGGGTCGAGGTTGAGGCTCCGCTCGACGTCATCCCGGTGTTCGCGCGGGACGAGGCGCTCGCGGAGCTGGTCGGTCGGACCGTCGGCTGACGCAAGGTACGAACGGCTGCCCGCTTCGGGGCAGTATGCATGTCGGTCGTGCGGAAGGAGTTTCCGCACGGCCGATACGCTTTGGGTCATCCTCGGACGTTCCTGGTTCTCCGGACTCTTCGCGTGAGCGCGACGACCGCGGTGACGCTCGTTGCCCCCGCAACGAGGATGAGCACGGTTGACCCCCACCCCGGATCACGGGTGACGTGGCGCCCGTCGGAGAGGACCCAGGTGCACGCTGGTCCGTACGGGACGATCGACAGGTGCATCTCCGGAGTCGTGCCCTCGGACGCCTCCCCATGGTCGGCGTAGACCTCGTCAGGTTCCGTGACGTTGTGGCACAGGCTTCCTGACGACGAACCCAGTGCGGGGGCCAGCGGGGCCACGATCGCGATGGTCGTCGCGATCATGCAGAGCAGGGCTGTGACGACGAAGGCCACCATAGGGGCGACGTCTTGGCGGGCCCGGGCCCGATCTTCCGTCCGTGACACCGTTCGGCGCCCCCTCTGCTCGTTGGATGTTCCTCGGGAGGCGACGATGCTCGCCCTGCGGCCCCGCTGTCAGTCAAGGGTGCACTGAGCCCCTGAGCGACTCAGTAGTACGACGGAGCCGCCTCCCCGAAGCTGGCTCGCACGACATCGAGGTGGGGATCATCGACCAAAGCGCTGATCGCCTCGTCGCTCCCGGCGATCCCGGCCCAGTGCGGGTCCACGTCGCTCGTGAAGCACCAGGCTCGGTCTTCCGGCCAGGCGAACGCAGGGAGAGACCCGCCCGATGAGGACGGCCATGAGTCGATATCGGTCACTCGTCCGCTGAGAAGCGCGAACCGACGATGCTCGAGGGTGACCAGCGGAAGGTCCGGTGGCGCTGAGTAGTCCGGGTCACCGTCCCACCAGCAGAAATACGCCTGGTCGGGTGTCGAGGTGAAGGTCGAGAGCAACGTGATCGCTCGGCGTGCCTGCATCTGGTCGCTCACGTGGTCGTCCGGGAGCGTCGCGTCCGTCTCGTCCTGACCCGGCCTCACCGGATCGGGGATGTAGCGCAGGCGGGCGCACGAGCTGAAGCTCTCTGGTCCCCACGTCACCAGGAGATCCGATGGGACCGTCGACCGGACGATCCATGCCGCTGGCGACAGGTCTGCCTGGAGCTGTAGTCCCATGAGACGAACCTACTGGTGCTCTCGCGGCCCGGCACGGGCGCGGTGGTCGAGGCCGATGCGGCTCGCCGTCCTCCCGGCTCGGCCCGCCGGACCTGAGAAGATAAGGCGTGCCCAAGATTGATGCCCCGACAGTCGTCGAGCACAGGGCTGCCCGCGAGCAGGCCCTGCTGGAGGCCGCCCGCGGGTTGCTCACCGCGCAGCCGGGTCGCGTGCCGTCGCTCGCAGAGGTCGGCGCGGTGGCCGGGCTCTCCAGGTCGAGCGTCTACCAGTACTACGCCTCCCGCGACGACCTGCTGGCCGCGGTGGTCGCGGACTCTTTCCCGCGGTGGCAGCAGCGGCTCAACGCGGCGGTGGCCGCAGCAGACAGCCCGCGGACCCGGATCCTCGCATTCCTGCGGGCCAACCTGGAGCTGGTCGCGGACGGTGAGCACGCCCTGGCGCGTGCCCTCGCGGACGTGGCACCGTCGGAAGACCTCGCCCGCAGGTCGCGGGAGTTCCACGACCAGCTGTTGTCTCCTGTCGTCGACGCGCTCGTCGAGCTCGGAGCCCCGGACCCGGAGACCACGAGCGAGCTGGTGAACGCGCTGCTCAACGCGGCCTCGCGTCGGGTCGAGCACGACGGCGGCCTCGAACGGTCCTACACCGCAGCCGCTGCGGTGCTAGACGCCTACCTGCGAGAGCTCGAGCTCGGCTGACACTGCGATCCTCGGCTCGCTGGCTCGCTGGCTCGCTGGCTCGCTGGCTCGCTGGCTCGCTGGCTCGCTGGCTCGCTGGCTCGCTGGCTCGCTGACGCCCAGCGCGCGGCGGCGCCAGGCGTCAGCGGGAAAGGCTCCGTCCAGGTCAGAGCGGTCGCAGCTGACCGTCGACCATCTCGAGGACGCGGTCGCAGTGCTCGAGCACGTCGTGGTCGTGGGTGACCATGACTGTCGCGACGGAGAAGGTGTGCGTCTGGTCGGCGAGCACCTCGACGATCTCGTGGCTGCGTCGCCGGTCCAGCGCGGCCGTGGGTTCGTCGACGAGGAGGACCGAGGGGGAGGCGACCAGGGCACGGGCGATCCCGACGCGCTGGCGCTCACCTCCCGACAGGCGGCCGGGTCGGCGGTGAGCGTGCTGCTCCATGCCGACGGATCGGAGCAGCTCGAGCGGCGGGGTCGCCGCACGTCGGCCGGTGATCTTCTCGACCAGGCGCAGCTGGTCGAGGGCGGTCAGGGCAGGCACGAGGTTGCCGGACTGGAAGACGAAGCCGACGTGCTCGCGGCGGAAGGTCGCGAGGTCGCGGGACGAGAGCCCGACGAGGTCGGTGCCGTCGACGACCACAGCGCCTGAGGTGGGCTGGGTCAGGCCCCCGGCGACAGCCAGCAGGCTCGACTTGCCGGCGCCTGACGGGCCGACGATCGCGACGAGCTCACCCGGCGCGACAGCCAGGTCGACGTGGTCGAGGGCGCTCACCTGGTCGTCGCCGTCGCCGTAGGTCAGCATGACGTCGGTGAGGTTCAGACCGGTGCGGGTCTGCGTGGGATTCGTGGTGGTGGTCATCGGTTCTCTCTTCATCGGTTCTCTCCGAGTGCCGTGACGGGGTCGATCGAGGCGATGCGGACGGTCGCGACGGCTGCGCCGGCCAGGCCGAGGCCGAGCAGCAGCCCGGCGCCGGTGAGGATCGGTCCGGTCTCGAGGGCGAAGGGCATGCCCGTGCCTTCCAGGAGGCTGCCGAAGACGAGGCCGACGCTCACGCCGACGGTCAGGGAGATGACCAGCAAGATGGCGGCCTGCAGCACCCCGTCGGTCAGCAGGAAGCGGGTCGAGGCACCCATGGCGCGCATCACGGCGAGCTCGCGGGTGCGCTGGACCGTCCAGAGCGTGAAGAACGCTCCGACCACCAGGGCTGAGATCGCGTAGAGGAAGGCCTTGATGAGCTCCATGGTCATGAGCTCGGCGCTGTAGCCAGGGGAGGAGTCGAAGGCGGCCTCGAGGGTCCGCGCAGACGTGCCGGCTGCGGCGTCACCCGCGGCGAGGTCGGGGGTTTGGCCGTCCACGCCGCGCAGCGCGACGACGCTCGCGACGTCGTAGGCCGCGGGGTCGGGCTGCTCGCCCGCCGTCGTCCCGGCGTGGACCTCCTGCCAGGTGCTGAGCGGCACGAAGGCGATGTCGACGTGGCCGAATGTGCGCTGGTCTGCGGTGAAGCCCACCACCGTGAGCGTCGTCCCTAGACGGTCGAGCGTGATGACGTCGCCGATCTCCACGCCCTCGTCGCGGGCGGAGGAGCTGAGCACGGCGTCGCCCGGGGTGGTGAGCCCACGGCCGTCTGCGGCCTCGGGGACGACGAACCCGTCGGGCACCACGCCGAAGAGCGTGAGGTCGAGCGCGGTCCCGTCGTCGTTCTTGGCGTTGACGATCGAGGTGCCGAGCAGCTCGGCGTCGGCGACGTCGTCCTGCTCAGCCCACGTCTGCGCCTGGGCGGCCGTGACCTCGGACCGGGTGAAGGCCGAGTCGGTCTTGGTGCCCTCGGAGAAGGCGACGGCGTCGACGGGGCTGCGCATGAGACCGGAGACGCCGTCGACGACGAGTCCTGAGGACAGGCCCGACAGCAGGACCATCAAGACCGCGATGAGTGCGATCACGGCACCCATCAGGCCGAAGCGGGTACGCGCGAAGGCGAGCTCGCGCAGGGCGAGGAACATCAGAGACCTCCAGAGAGTGAACAGTTTCCCGACGTGCTGTTGGCATCATACCGACATGATGTTGGGATCATTCCCAGGCAGGCGTGGGCTGGCCGGACTGCGCCGGTCCGGACCGCGCAGGACCGGACAGGACGGCGCCGGGTCAGGCCGGGCCTGGTCGGCTCGAAGGGCCGAGACGTGTGAGGGGTGAGCGGCGGAGCCGTCAGACCGTCGAGCCGACCAGGTCGCCGGCCGCCTGCTCTGCCGCCGGGCGAGGCGGCGTCTCCCGGTGCACGTGGTTCCACCCGGCGTCCCGCGAGGTGGCGGTGAGCCAGCACGCTCGCAGGAACGCGAGCTGGAGGAACATGTCGTAGCTGAGCTCCGGCAGCACAGCAGCCGCCAGGAGTCGCCCGCGGGGACCGCCGCGCCACACCGTCACGAGCCGTTCGGCGACGATCACCCCGCCGACGCCCAGCCAGAACGGCACCACCTGGAAGGTGCCGGTGACGAGGGTCAGGGCTGTGAGCACCACGAGGCTCATGAGCATGAGCGTGCTGACGGCGAGCATGACCTGCTGCCCGTAGTACCGGGCGGTGACCCGCGTCAGCCCGTAGGCGCGAAGGTTGTCGAGCATGCCCTTGTACCAGCGCACCCGCTGACGGTGCAGGTCACGGGGTGTCGGCATGAGCTCGGTGGTGCACGACATGCTCAGCGGCGAGGCGAGCTCGTACCCGAGGGTGCGCAGCGCGAGCGTCAGCTCCGAGTCCTCCGTGATCGCCCCGGGGTCGTAGACCGCCCCCGGTGGGCCGGGCAGGGTCACGCCGCGAGCCCGGGCGACAGCGGTGAGGGCTTCCGTCCGGACGAGCGCCGCCGTCCCGGTGAGGACTGCGGTGCGGCCCGTCACGTCGATCTGCACGGCGTAGCGCTCGTACTCGTTGTGCTGCAGCTGCTCGAGGACCGACGTCGGCTCCGTGCCCCGGAACACCCCGCCCACAGCGCCGAGGGCGGGGCGCGCGTCGAGCAGCGCCAGACCCTCCTCCACGAAGGTCGGGGCGATCGACGTGTCAGCGTCGAGGACCAGCACGTTCTCCGCCTCGATCAGCGCGAGCGCCTGGTTCAGCGCCCCAGCCTTGCGGCCTGTGTTCCCCACGGTGCAGACGACGTCCGCCCCGAGGGAGCGGGCGACGTCGACCGTCGTATCGGTGCTGTTGTCCGAGACGACGACTATTCGGTCGACCGGACGGGTCTGGGCGCGCAGCGACGCGAGGGTCGCGGGGAGGGCGTCCGCCTCGTCGTGCGCGGGCACGAGCGCGACCACGCGCGGCGTGGTCGCGCCCAGGCCCCGGCTCACGACCGTGCCGCCCGGCGGCGCGCGAGGACACGCCCCGTCGTGAGGGCCGCGAGCCCCGCGACGAGCAACGTCCACGCGCCCACCGCGTAGTACCCGGTCGCCATGGCTCCTGTGGTAGCGAGGAGCGGTGCTGTCTGAGCACTTCCCAGCTGGTACATCGTTCCCACCTCCATCGTGTCGTGCGATGAATCCACCGTGCGGCTGGAGGCGTGGTGCTCAGGGGTGGTGGGGGTGGGGT
>NZ_JACBYE010000029.1 GCF_013415325.1 Sanguibacter inulinus
CGGACGAGACGACGAGGGGCGGGGTGCGCGCTCGCACCCCGCCCCTCGTCCCGGTCGCGCTAGTCCGCGATGTCGACGATCACCGGGACGTGGTCGGACGCGCCCTTGCCCTTGCGCTCGTCACGGTCGATCTCGACAGCGGTGACCGCAGAGGTCAGCGCGGGGGAGGTGTAGGCGAAGTCGATCCGCAGGCCCTGGTTCTTGGGGAACCGCAGCTGCTGGTAGTCCCAGTACGTGTACTTGCGGTCTTCGGGGACGAACTCGCGGCTCACCTCGGTGAAGCCCGCGGTCTCGAAGGCCCCGAAGGCGTCGCGCTCGGGCTGGCTCACGTGGGTCTGACCCTCGAAGACCGCCATGTCCCACACGTCGGTGTCGCGCGGGGCGACGTTCCAGTCGCCCACGAGCGCGATCTTCGCCGCAGGGTCTGCCTCGACCCAGCCCGCAGCGTGCGATCGCAGCGTCGACAACCAGTCGAGCTTGTAGGCGTAGTGCGGGTTGTCGAGCGCCCGACCGTGCGGCACGTACAGGCTCCACACGCGGACGCCGCCGCAGGTCGCGCCGATCGCACGGGCCTCGACCACGGGCTCCTCGCCGAACTGCGGCTGGTCCGGGAAGCCGAGCGAGACGTCCTCGAGCCCCACCCGGCTGATGATCGCGACGCCGTTCCACTGCGAGAGGCCGAAGTGCGCCACCTCGTAGCCGGCGGCCTCGAAGGCCGCGAAGGGGAACTGCGTGTCCTTGCACTTGGTCTCCTGGAGCGCGAGCACGTCGGTGCCGCTGCGCTCCAAGAAGGCGACCGCACGGTCGACGCGGGCGCGGATCGAGTTGATGTTCCAGGTGGCGAGGCGCATGAGGTCCAGGCTAGCCGTCTGGGCCGACACAGGGGCAAGGGGCGAGCTGCTCGAGCGGGGTCGGCGGTCGCGACGCCCTCGGGGCACCCTCGGTAGGCTGGCGCTCATGGCTACTGCACTCATCACCGGCGCGAGCGCCGGTCTCGGCGTCGAGTTCGCCTGGCAGCTCGCGACAGGGCACCACGACCTCGTCCTCGTCGCCCGCGACACCGACCGCCTCGAGACGCTCGCGCACCAGATCCGGTCGGCTGCCGGGGTGAGTGTCGAGGTCCTCGGGGCCGACCTCTCCGACCGGGACCAGACCGAGGTGGTCGCCGAGCGGCTGCGCAGCACCACCAGCCCGGTCAGCCTGCTCGTCAACAACGCGGGGTACGCGGTCCACGACTCCTTCGTCGGCGGGGACGTCGCTGCCCAGGAGGCGTCGCTCGACGTCATGGTCCGTGCTGTGCTCGTCCTGTCGCAGGCCGCGGCAGGGTCCATGCGCTCGCGCGGCCGCGGGGCCATCCTCAACGTCTCGTCCGTCGCGGCGCTCACGGCCTCCGGCACCTACTCGGCGCACAAGGCGTGGGTGCGGACCTTCACCGAGGGGCTCGCGGTCGACCTGCGCGGGACCGGCGTCACGGCGACGGCGCTGTGCCCTGGGCTCACGCGGACCGAGTTCCACGAGCGCGCCCAGCTCGACTACTCGGCCTTCCCGGAGGTCGCCTGGCTCGACGCCGGCGCCGTGGTGAGCGCCGCGCTGCGCGACGTGCGGCGCGGGGCCGTGATCTCGACGCCGTCGATCAGGTACCGGGTGGCTGCGGGCCTGCTCCGCCTCGCACCACGGTCGGTCGTCCGAGCCGCCGAGGGCCGCTGAGCGGACCCGGGAGCCCCAGCTGACGCTGCGGCAGCCCGACCCGGCCCGGCCCGGCGTCCGTCGACCACCTAGGCACCCCAGCCGTCGAGATCGATCCTTCGGAGCGAGATCGACCCTCCTGCGGCACGATCTCGCTCCGAAGGATCGATCTCGCCTCCTTGGTGCCCTGATCACCGGCCCCCGGCCCCCGGAGGTGCTCGGCTGCACGGGCTGAGCGACCGGGTCTGGGGCTGGCGATAGGGTGGCGGGCGTGACGACCACCGACTCTTTCAGCGCCCCCACCCCCCGCGAGCAGCTCCGCGACCTCATCACGTCCCTCGCGGTCGTGCACGGCAAGGTCACGCTGTCCTCAGGCAAGGAGGCTGACTACTACGTCGACCTCCGCCGGGTGACGCTGCACCACCGCGCCGCGCCGCTCATCGGGCACGTGATGCTCGACGCCCTCGAAGAGGCCGGGCTCGGCACGTCCGAGGTCGACGCCGTCGGCGGGCTCACGCTCGGGGCCGACCCGATCGCGACAGCCCTGCTGCACGCCGCGGCGTCGCGCGGGCTCGACCTCGACGCCTTCGTCGTCCGCAAGGCCGCGAAGGCCCACGGCATGCAGCGCCAGATCGAGGGACCGGACATCAGCGGCCGTCGTGTGGTCGTCGTCGAGGACACGACCACGACGGGCGGCTCGCCCATCGCCGCGATCGAGGCGGCTCGTGCAGCGGGGGCCGAGGTCGTCGGCGTGGCGACGATCGTCGACCGCGCGACGGGCGCCCGCGAGAAGATCGAGGCGCTCGGGGTGCCCTACCACTCGCTCTTCGGTCTGGCTGACCTCGGTCTCGCCTAGGGCGGACGCGACCGCGGGCCGCGCCGTGCGCTGAGGGGCGCAGCCTGGCCTAGCCGATCACACTCACCGAGCCGAGCCGAGCCGAGCCGAGCCGAGCCGAGCCGAGCCGAGCCGAGCCGAGCCGAGCCGAGCCGAGCCGAGCCGAGCCGAGCCGACCCCGGCCGCTCGTGGACCTGGACCATCTGCCCCGCGCCGCGACGGGTCAAATGATGACGTTTCGTCATCTTCAAGGTATCTGACAGTGCTTGAGAGTTTTTCATATCTCTGCGAGGGTCGTGCTGTCCGGTACCGCTCTCTCTTGCGACCGCACTTGTCGGCACTCGTCGGCGTCGCCCCTGGTGAGGGGTGGCGTCCGGGACCTTTGACTTAGGCATGCCTCTGCTTGCTTTGGTAAGGCTCTCCTTATAAGGTGCGGACCACACGGGTGCACACGTCGCTGTCGAGCGACCTTGCCGGTACCCCCGCGCCGCGAGGCGCCGACCCCAGGAGGCTCCACGGTGCCCACCGTCCTCGAGCAGCGCGTCAGACGCGTACTCGCCACCCTGACAGCGCTCGCGCTCACCGCCGGGCTGTCTCTCGTCGGCGTCCTCGCGCCGGCCCAGGCAGATCCCGCCGCCGGCACCCTCTCGTGGGGGGTCAAGGAGAGCTTCCGCTCGTACATCGCCAGTCCCATCGCCAAGGGCTCCGTGACTGTGGGCGGAGGGGCGACGAACAACGGCACCAGCTACGGCTTCGCCCAGACGGCGACGACCTTCGACGGCTCGACAGGACTGACCACCTTCGCCGGATCGGTGAACTTCACAGGGCACGACGGAGCCCTCGACACGACCTTCGAGAACCTCCGGGTCCGGGTCGACTCCCCGACCGCCGGTGTCCTCGTCGCTGACGCCCGGGGCAAGAGCTTCGACACAGGTGGGGCCTATGAGCTGCTGGATGTCGAGCTGGCCACGCTCGCACTCCCTGCTCCGCAGGTCGACGGTGACGTCTCGACGTGGGTTTCCGCACCGGCGGCCCTGACCGCGGCTGGCGCGCAGGCCTTCGCCGGGTTCTATGCTGCCGGCAGCGCGCTCGACCCCGTGACCTTCTCGGTCGTCACGGAGGCTCCGGCCGAGCCGGAGCCCGAGCCGACGACGCCAGACCCTGAGCCGACGACGCCTGAGCCCTCGCCCGAGCCCACCGAAGAGCCGAGCCCGGAGCCGACCACCGAGCCCACGCCCGAGCCGACCGACCCTCCGGTCGCGACCTTCGAGCCTGCGGTGAGCCTGTTCGCTGCTGACGGCACGACGCCGCTCGCGTCGTCGTCGGTCAAGCTCGGTGACACGATCGTGGTGAAGGGTTCGGGCTTCGACCCGGCTGGGAACCTCGCTCCTGCGGGTGCGCGTCCGCCGATCTCGGCGGGCAACCCCGCGGGGACCTACGTGGTGTTCGGCAAGTTCGCCGACACGTGGAAGCCCTCTGCTGGTGCTGCGTCGAGCACGCGTGTCGCGGGTGACCAGAAGTGGGCGCTGAGCGATGCTGCCTTCGCGCTGGTCAACCCGGCCTACCAGCCGGCCATCGCCGGTCAGCGTGCGGTGATCGCGCCGGACGGGACGTTCACCACGACGCTGACGGTCAAGGAGAAGGCGACCGGGTGGCCCGAGTCGGGCAACCTCGGTGTCTACACCTACGCAGCCGGTGGCACGACCAACGCTGAGCAGGAGCTCTACGCACCCGTCACCCTCGCCCCTCCTGCTCCGGTCTTCGAGCCTGCTGTGAGCCTGTTCGCTGCTGACGGCACGACGCCGCTCGCGTCGTCGTCGGTGAAGCTGGGCGACACGATCGTGGTCAAGGGTTCGGGCTTCGACCCGGCTGGGAACCTGGCTCCTGCGGGTGCGCGTCCGCCGATCTCGGCGGGCAACCCTGCGGGGACCTACGTGGTGTTCGGCAAGTTCGCCGACACGTGGAAGCCCTCTGCTGGTGCTGCGTCGAGCACGCGGGTGGCTGGCGACCAGAAGTGGGCGCTGAGCGATGCTGCTTTCGCGCTGGTCAACCCGGCCTACCAGCCGGCCATCGCCGGGCAGCGTGCGGTGATCGCCCCGGACGGGACCTTCACCACGACGCTGACGGTCAAGGAGAAGGCGACCGGGTGGCCCGAGTCGGGCAACCTCGGTGTCTACACCTACGCGGCCGGTGGCACGACCAACGCCGACCAGGAGCTCTACGCACCCGTCACCCTCGCGACCGCTCCGACGGACCCTGAGGTGCCGACCGACCCCGAGGTCCCCACAGACCCGACGGACCCTGAGGTCCCCACGGTGCCGACCGACCCCGAGGTGCCGACCACGCCGGAGACCCCGGTCGTCCTGGGCTCGCTCAGCTGGGGCGTCAAGGAGTCCTTCCGCAGCTACATCACCGGCCCGATCGCCAAGGGCGGCATCTCGGTCCTCGCGCCGGCCACGGCTGACGGCTCGCGCTACGTCTTCCCGCAGTCGTCGTCGGCACTCGCCGGGACGACAGGGTCCGCGAGCTACGCGGGTGCTGTGCTCTTCACGGGCCACGCTGGTGCGCTCGAGCTCACGCTGAGCAACCCCACGGTCCGGGTCACCGGCCCGACGTCGGGTGTCCTGGTCGTCGACGCGAAGGGCAAGAAGATCAGCGGCGAGGTCCTCGACCTCCAGGCCGTCGACTTCGCGACCCTCACGCTCCCGACGCCCACCACTGCGGGCGGAGCGACCACCTGGACCGACGCCCAGGCGACACTGACCGCAGCCGGCGCCACGGCCTTCTCCGACTTCTACCCGGCCGGTGCCGCCATCGACCCGGTGACCTTCACCGTCGGCTCGGACGTCGGCAGCACCCCCGGTGGGCAGAACCCTGGTACCGGGCCCGGCACCGACCCCGGCACTCCCGTGGTCGTCACCCCGCTCGCTCCCGGCACCTACGCCAACGCGATCGCCAGCGTCACGACCGTCGTCCCCGGCGGCGAGGTCACCTTCACGGGTCAGGGCTTCGGCTCCGGCACCGAGAACATCGAGGCCGCGGTCTACTCCGAGCGCCAGCTGCTCGCGTCGGGCATCACGGCCGACGCCTCGGGTGCCGCCACGGCGACCGTCACCCTCCCGAAGAACCTCGCACCGGGCGTCCACACGCTCTCGCTCGAGTCGCCCTCGGGTGTGAGGTCGCAGGTGCAGATCACCGTCGAGGCGCCTGTCGTCCCGACGGCCGCGCAGCAGTGCGTCGCCCGCTCGGTCTCGGGCGCGACGCTCAGCTGGGGCGTCAAGGAGTCCTTCCGCACCTACATCACCGGTCCGATCGCCAAGGGCTCCATCACGCCCTCCGGCGTGACCAGCAGCGGCAGCAGCTTCGGCTGGGGCGGCGGCAGCGGCAAGTTCAACACCGAGGTGAACCAGGGACGCGTCGCCTTCCCCGGGTCGGTGAACTTCTCCGGTCACGGCGGGATCCTCGACCTGACCATCTCCAACGTCCGCGTCCAGGTGAGCAGCGCCTCGACGGGCTCGCTCGTCGCCGATGTCTCGTCGACGGACATGAACGGCACCGCCTCCGAGCAGAAGGGCGTGACCATCGCGTCCCTCGGCCTCGCGGGGAAGAAGTCGACCACCGGCAGCACGGTCTCGTGGTCTGGCGTGAGCGCGACGCTCACCTCGGCCGGTGCGAGCGCCTTCGGCGGCTTCTACGTCGCCGGTGACGCCATGGACCCCGTGAGCTTCAGCTTCCCGCTGGGCTCCGAGGTCGACTGCGACGCCTCGTCCGGCGCCAACGGTGCCGGGTCGCTCGCCACCACCGGAGCCGACGGGTCGGTCTCGGCCGCCCTCGCCGCGCTCCTCGCCCTCACCGTGGGTGTCGGGGCCGTCGGCCTCGCACGCCGCCGACGGACGGTCGGCTGAGCCGAGGCCTGAGCGGCCGAGCACTCACCATGAGCAGGACCTGTCGTCGCTGACGACCAGGGGCCCGGGACGCGCAGCAGCGCGGACCGGGCCCCTCTGGCGTCCAGGGCAGTGCCGCCCAGGGCTCACCACCAGCCGGGGCAGGCCCGTCACGAGGCAGGCCCGCCACCGACGGTCGTCGGTGGCGGGTCTTCGTCGTTCTGGACTCTGGGCGGTCAGACCCTCTCGATGAGGTTCGCGACGGAGTCCACGACTGTGCTCGGGCGGAACGGGTACCTGTCGACGTCCTTGACCGAGGTCGACCCCGTCAGCACGAGGAAGGTGTGCAGGCCGGCCTCGATCCCGGCGACGACGTCCGTGTCCATGCGGTCGCCGACCATCGCTGTCGACTCCGAGTGCGCGTCGATCCGGTTGAGGGCCGAGCGGAACATCATCGGGTTCGGCTTGCCGACGAAGTACGGCTCGCGCCCCGTGGCGCGGGTGATCATCGCGGCGACAGCACCTGTCGCAGGCAGCGGACCCTCGGCACTCGGGCCCGTCGCGTCGGGGTTCGTGCAGATGAAGCGCGCCCCGCCGAGGATCAGCCTGACGGCCTTGGTGATCGCCTCGAAGGAGTACGTGCGGGTCTCGCCGAGGACCACGTAGTCGGGGTCGGACTCGGTGAGCGTGTAGCCGGCCTCGTAGAGGGCCGTCGTCAGCCCGGCCTCGCCGATCGCGTACGCGCTGCCGCCAGGGATCTGGTCGGACAAGAACTGCGCCGTCGCGAGCGCAGAGGTCCAGATCGCCGTCTCGGGCACGTCGATGCCCGACGCGTACAGACGTGCACGGAGGTCGCGCGCCGTGAAGATCGAGTTGTTGGTGAGGATGAGGAACGGACGTTCTTTGTCGCGCAGGGTCTTGATGAACTCCGCGGCGCCGGGGATCGCGTGGCCCTCGTGGACCAGGACCCCGTCCATGTCGGTCAGCCAGGACTCGATGGTGCGGGTCATCAGCGGTCCTTGTCGTCGTGGGGTGCGCCCTCGACGACGTCGGAGGCTGCTGCCTCAGATCGTACGACCCCGCTGCTGGGACCTGCTGCTGCGTCTGCGGCGGGGTCGGTGACAGAGCCTGCGACGGGGTCGATCACCGGGCTGGCGAAGGGCCGCGCAGCGGGGTCTGCGGTCGGCTCGGCGGCCGCAGCGGTGAGGCCGTCAGGAGCCGTCGCCGGGCCCGTCGCCGCAGCAGCCGCGGCGGCCTTGCGGTTGCCCAGCCACCCACGGCCGAGCTCGACGACTATCGGCAGGACCGACACGAAGACGATGGCCACGAGGATGAGCTCGATGTTGTCGTGCACAAAGCTGATCTGCCCGAGGAAGTACCCGAGGACCGTGATCCCGACGCCCCACAGGAAGGCGCCGATGACGTTGTAGCTGACGAAGTGGCGGTACGGCATCCGGCCGACGCCTGCGGCGACGGGGGCGTAGGTGCGCACGAAGGGCGCGAAGCGCGCGAGGATCAGCGCGCGGCCGCCGTACTTGTCGAAGAACGCGTTCGTCTGCTCGATGTACGACTGCTTGAAGAACCTCGAGTCGGGCTTGTTGAAGATCTTCGGCCCGACCTTCCGGCCGATGAGGTACGAGCACTGGTCACCGGCGAAGGCAGCGAGGAACAGCATGATGCAGAGCAGCCACAGCGGGAAGTCGAGCTGCTCCTGCGCCACGAGCATGCCTGCCGTGAACAGCAGAGAGTCGCCGGGGAGGAACGGGAACAAGAGCCCGGTCTCGACGAAGATCACCAGGCAGATCCCGACGAGGGCATAGCCCCCGAAGGAGGCGATGAGGCTGTCGGCGTTGAGCCAGTCGGGGCCGAGGGCCACGACCTGCTCGCCGGCGGACGCGAGGATGTCTGCTGAGATCACGGGAACCAGAGTACGGGGTGGACCTCTCGAGAGGTCTGGCTGCCGCAGACCCGCACGCGATGGTCACATCGTGCTGCTGGGTGGCAGGCGCGCAGAGGTGTCGTCGTCAGGGTGTCGTCGTCACCGGTGCGGGCGCGACCCGTCGCACCGGGTGCGACAAGATAGGCGGCATGTCGACACCTCAGACACCGCAGAGCCCGCTGTCCCCGCAGTCCTCGCCGAGCCCGCAGTCCGCTCAGCCCCTCACGGCCCCGACAGAGCAGCAGGCTCCCGGCGGGCGCTCCGCCCCGAGCATCGCCCCGGCCGGGCACCCCGACGCCACCCGGGTCCTGCTCCTCGGGTCGGGTGAGCTCGGCAAGGAGGTCGCGATCGAGCTGGCGCGCCTCGGGGTCGAGGTCGTCGCGGCCGACCGTTACGCCGGTGCCCCGGCGATGCAGGTCGCGCACAGCAGCAGGGTCGTCGACATGCTCGACCCCCAGGCGCTCCGCGACCTCGTCGCCGAGGTCCGCCCGCACGTGGTGA
The DNA here is from genome assembly GCF_013415325.1 of Sanguibacter inulinus. Classification (GTDB taxonomy): domain Bacteria; phylum Actinomycetota; class Actinomycetes; order Actinomycetales; family Cellulomonadaceae; genus Sanguibacter; species Sanguibacter inulinus. The sequence goes on from NZ_JACBYE010000029.1 coordinate 8,846, forward strand.
TCCCGGAGATCGAGGCCATCGCGACCGAGGTGCTGCTCGAGGTCGAGGCAGCCGGCACGGTCGTGGTCCCGACGGCCCGCGCGACGCGGCTGACGATGGACCGCGAGGGCATCAGGCGGCTCGCGGCAGAGGCCTTGGGGCTGCCCACCTCGCCCTACAGGTTCGTCGACACGCTCGACGACCTCCGTGACGCGACGCAGACGCTCGGGCTGCCGTGCGTCGTCAAGCCGGTGATGAGCTCGTCGGGCAAGGGGCAGTCCGTCATCCGCACGGCCGACGACGTCGACGCCGCCTGGGCCTACGCGCAGACCGGTGGTCGGGCGACGGGCGTCGAGGGGGCTGCCGCCCGCGTGATCGTCGAGGGCTTCGTCGACTTCGACTACGAGCTGACGCTGCTCACGGTCCGCCACGTCGCCGGCACCACCTTCCTCGAGCCTGTGGGCCACACCCAGGTCGACGGCGACTACCGCGAGTCCTGGCAGGGGCAGGACGTCCCCGCGGTCGTCCTCGAACGGGCCCAGGCCGTCGCACGCGCGGTGACCGACGACCTCGGCGGCTACGGGGTCTTCGGGGTCGAGCTCTTCGTGGTCGGTGACGAGGTGGTGTTCTCCGAGGTGTCCCCGAGGCCCCACGACACAGGTCTGGTCACCCTCGTCTCGCAAGACCTCAGCGAGTTCGCCCTGCACGCCCGCGCGGTCCTCGGGCTGCCTGTCGGGGACGTCCTGCGAACCGGTGGCCCTACCGAGAGGGCCGCGGCCTCGTGCGCGGTGCTCGCCGAGGGGGAGGGTGTGCCTGTCGTCGGAGGGCTCGCCGAGGCTCTTGCCGTGCCCACGGCCCAGGTGCGCGTCTTCGGCAAGCCCAGCGTCTCGGGGCGTCGTCGTGTCGCTGTCACGCTCGCCCGCGGGGCTGACGTGGCGGAGGCCAGGGCGCGCGCTCGCGCTGCTGCGGCTGCGCTGCAGGTCGAGGTCCGCCCGTGACCGGTGCGGCGTCGGACGGCGCGGCTGAGCCGCAGGCCGTCGCCGAGCACGAGATCGGGGTCGGACCGTGGCCCGGCGGGCCGGAGACCTGGCCGCGCACCGCCGACGGCGGGCTCGACCCCCGGTACGACCCCGAGCTGCTCGCCGAGGGCGACCGCCGTAACGTCGTCGACGAGTTCCGCTACTGGACCGTCGAGGCCGTCGTGGCCGAGCTCGACACCCGGCGCCACCCGCTGCACGTGGCGATCGAGAACTGGGGGCACGACCTCAACATCGGGTCGGTGGTCCGCACGGCGAACGCCTTCGGGGCCGCGGAGGTGCACATCGTCGGGCGCCGCCGGTGGAACCGCCGGGGTGCGATGGTCACCGACCGCTACCAGCACGTGCGCCACCACCCCGACGTCGAGAGCTTCCTCGCGTGGGCCCGCAGCGAGGACCTGCCCGTGGTCGGGATCGACAACGTGCCCGGCTCCGTCCCGATCGAGCGGTACGCGATCCCCGAGCGGTGCGTCATGCTCTTCGGCCAGGAGAGCACCGGGCTCACGCCCGAGGCGCGGGCGGCGAGCGTGGACATCTTGCACATCACGCAGTTCGGCTCCACGCGCTCGATCAACGCCGGGGCGGCTGCCGCGGTCGCGATGCACGCCTGGGTCCAGCAGCACGCCGTGGTCTGAGCGGGCCCGGTCCTCCAGCCCCGCTGGGACCCCCGCGACCACAGGCCGAACGGCCCAGGCACGCACCCCCGGTTTCGTGACAGACTTGGCACGAAAGTCGTTCAGAATCCCCCCTCTCTCACAGGAGCTATCGATGGCCATCGCAACCCCCGAGGTCTACGCCGAGATGATCGACCGCGCGAAGGCAGGCAAGTTCGCCTACCCGGCCGTGAACATCACGTCGTCCTCGACCGTCACCGCGGCCCTCCAGGGCTTCGCTGAGGCAGAGAGCGACGGCATCATCCAGGTGTCGGTCGGCGGCGCCGAGTACGCCTCCGGCTCGACCGTCAAGGACCGCGTCGCGGGCTCGCTCGCCCTCGCCGCCTACGCGCACGAGGTCGCCAAGGGCTACGGCATCACCGTCGCGATCCACACTGACCACTGCGCCAAGCAGAACCTCGACTCCTGGGTCCGCCCGCTCCTCGCCCTCGAGGCCGAGCAGGTCAAGGCCGGCAAGCTCCCCACGTTCCAGTCGCACATGTGGGACGGCTCGACCGTGCCGCTCGAGGAGAACCTCATCATCGCCGAGGAGCTCCTCGAGCTCTCCGTCGCGGCCCGCACGATCCTCGAGATCGAGGTCGGCGTCGTCGGTGGCGAGGAAGACGGCCACGAGGCCGAGATCAACGAGAAGCTCTACACGACCGTCGAAGACGGCCTCGCGACCGTCCGTGCCCTCGGCACCGGCGAGAAGGGCCGCTACCTCACGGCCCTCACCTTCGGCAACGTGCACGGCGTCTACAAGCCCGGTGCCGTCAAGCTGCGCCCGTCGCTCCTCAAGGAGATCCAGGAGGGTGTCGGCTCGGTCATCGGCAAGGAGAACCCCTTCGACCTCGTCTTCCACGGTGGCTCCGGCTCGACCGCCGAGGAGATCTCCGAGGCTGTCGACAACGGCGTCATCAAGATGAACGTCGACACCGACACCCAGTACGCGTACTCGCGTCCTGTCGCGGACCACTTCTTCCGCAACTACGACGGCGTCCTCAAGGTCGACGGCGAGGTGGGCAACAAGAAGGCCTACGACCCGCGCGCCTGGGGCAAGGCTGCTGAGGCCGGCATGGCTCAGCGCATCGTCGAGGCTGCCCAGCAGCTCCGCTCGGCGGGCCAGTCGATCGGCTGACCTGGCTGACCGCACGTGAGAAGGGCCCCGGTGGACATCCACCGGGGCCCTTCTTCATCATGCTGCGGCTGCTGTGGGCGCCCGCTGCTCTCGGCACCCGCAGGTTGCAGAGGCCGTCCCTCAGGCTCAGCCTTCGGCCGGCTCCGCAGAGGTCGTCTCGTCCTCGACGATGTCGAGCATCGTCCCGATGCTGGTCACCTCGAGCAAGAACTTCACGGTCGGCGGGACGTTGTGCAGCCGGACCCGGCCGGGTGTCACAGAGGTGAGGCGCGCGAGGAACGCGACGCCCGAGGAGTCCATGAAGGTCACGTGGTGCACGTCGACGTCGACCGGCAGGCCGGACTCGCGGACGTCTTCGGTCGCCTGCTGGAGGTCGGCCGACAGGTCGGCGTCGATCTCTCCCGAGAGGACCACGCGCGCGTGGGTCTCGTCCACGATGACGTGCACGGACCCAGGCTCGATCTCGTTCGTGCTCGCCAGCGCGACGTCGTCGCGTCCTGGCGATGCCGCCGGTCCGGTGGAACCGGCAGCGTGCGGGGTGTTGGCTTCGCCCACGATGCTCCCTTCGACAGGTGACCATTGTGACCTGAGAGCGCCTCGATGACTAGTTGCGTGCGATCTGGCCCCTCATGAGGGCAGTGCGGAGGAAGTCTGCGTGCCGTCGCCGGCCGCCGGTGAGGGTCCGCCGTCGCTCGAGTCCCACCCTCTATGCTGTCCTCACCGAGGACCTGGAGGGGTACGAGTGGATTCCGCGACGCCACGTCACGGTGCGCAGAGGGGCGCGCCAGACCACGCCACGGGCGTCGTCGCGGGCCTGCGCGACCGTGCGCTCGAGCACGCAGGGGTCGCAGCAGCGCTGCTCGACCCGAGCGTCGACGTCCCCACCATCCTCTGGGCCAACGCCTCCTTCGAGAGGCTCACCGGCCACGACCCGGCGGCTGTGGTCGGGCTGCCGCTGAGCGTCCTGGAGGCCGAGGGCGGGACCCCGCTCGACGTCGAGGCCCTGCACGCGGCGATGTCGCCGACGGCGGCAGGGACACCGGTGACCTGGCGGATGCTCAACGTCCGCGCCGACGGCGGTCAGATCTGGTGCGAGTACACGCTCTCCCAGGTGCGTGACGAGGACGGCGCCGTCGAGGCCTGGCTCGTGCTGCTCAGTGACGTGTCGGGTCAGGTGCGCGACGTCGCGAGCCGTGCCCAGACCTCTCGTCGTCTCGGCACCGCAGAGATCGTGCTCGAGGTCGTCAGCGGCGTGTCGAGGCTCCTCAACGACATGGAGTACCCCTTCGTCCTGCGAGACATCTCGGCGGCCTACAGCCGTGGGGTCGTCGCGTGGGGCGGGTTCTTCCTCGACGAGAACGGGCTCCGGTACTCCGAGGGGGTCCCGGCCGCCGTGCTCTCGCGCCCTCGGCGGGGACAGCCTGCGACCGACGCGCTCGGCGACGCGCAGGTGGAGGGGGAGTCGGCGGCGGCACCGACAGGGCCGACCACCTTCATCGACCCGCTGCGCGAGCTCGTCGAGGGCTTCGTCGACGGCCCTCTCGACTTCCCGCTGTCGACCGGCTACCCGGCCGGGAGCGACGCCGCCTACGTCGCGGAGCAGGTGCGCGAGCGTGCAGGGCTGACCGAGGCCGACGGTGACGGTCCGCTCGTGCCTGTGGCGCGCGTCGTAGGGATCCCGGGGCGACGGTCGGTCCTCGGGCTCTTCGTCTCGCTGCCGGCGGTCGACAGCATCGAGCCGGCCACGTCGGCGAAGCTCGTGAGGGCTCTCGTCGACAGGGTCGCCGTCGGGATCGACACCCTCCGGCTGCACACCCGCGAGCACCAGCTCGCCGAGACGCTCCAGCGGTCCATGCTCCCCGAGCAGGTCGAGGTCACCGGTCTCGACGTCTGGACGTACTACGCGCCGACGTCGGACGACGCGCAGATCGGCGGCGACTGGTACGACATCGTGCAGATCGACGACGAGGTCGTGGGCCTCGTGATCGGCGACGTCGCGGGTCACGACATCGAGGCTGCGGCGACCATGGGGCAGCTGCGCTCGGTGGTCCGCTCCTACGCCTTCGAGCTCGCGACCCCGGGACCTGTCCTCGAGCGGGTCGACCACCTCGTGGCAGGGATGCGCGTGCAGCGCTCGGCCAGCCTCGTCTACGCGACGCTGCGCCGGACGACCGGTGCGCTGACAGCGCGCGACGGGCGAGAGCGGACAGACGGTGAGCGCCCCCTGCGCTGGCGGCTCGAGTACACCCGGGCCGGGCACCTCCCGCCGCTGCTGGTGCGGCGGGGTGCCGTCACGCCCCTCGACGGTGCGGCGGGTGCGCTCGTCGGCTTCGGCTCCCGCGCCAGGTCGACGGCGGCGACCACGCTCGAGCCGGGCGACACCCTGCTCTTCTACACGGACGGGCTCATCGAGCGCCGCGACCGACCGCTGCGGGCGGGCCTGGCGGCGCTGACCGAGGTGGCCTCGAGCATCACCGCGACCGACGCTGCGGGCATCGGCGAAGACCTCCTCGCCCGGCTGGCCGAGGCTGCCGAGGACGACGTGGCCGTCGTCGTGGTCCGGGTCCCCGACCCTGAGCGTGACGCCCTCGCGCCCGCTGTCAGCCCGCGGTCGCGCCGATGGCTGCTGCCGAGCGAGCCCGCGTCGATCGGGCGGGCCCGGCACGCCGTGCTGCGCACCTGCCAGGCGTGGGAGCTCGCTGACGTCTCGAGCGCCGAGCTGGTCGTCTCCGAGCTCGTCGCCAACGGCGTCCTGCACGGCTGGGGGCACATCGCGCTGCGCCTGTTCGACACCGGCGACGGTCTGCGCATCGAGGTCGAGGACTCCAACCCGTCGCCGCCCGTGACGACCGACGGCCACGCCAACAGGCTCGGGGGCTACGGCATGCAGATCGTCGAGCGGCTCGCCGACTGGGGCTGGCGCCCGAGCGGCACGGGCAAGCTCGTGTGGGCGAAGGTGCGACCTGTCCCCGTGCGGCGGCCGCAGACCACGCAGACCACGCAGACCACTCAGACCACCTGAGCGCGTCTCGTCCGAGAGCAGGTCGTCCGCCGGGCGGATGGGCCGCCGGGCAGGTAGGCCGTCGAGGCTGGTGCGGTGTGTGCGTGCGCCGGAGGACGGTGAAGCGTGTGCGTGCGCCTGAGGGCGGCGCCGGCCGGGGGCGTACCCCAGGCCGGCACCGCCGGTGTCACTGCTGCAGGCGTGCGCCGATCGACCTGTGCAGCTGCTGCAGGCTCACCTGGCTCAGGCTCGCGGTCTGCGACTCCACGTGGCGGAACATGTGCGTGTCGTCGAGGACCTTCTCGCTCGACTGGATGAGCACCGTGCCGGTCCCTGTGAAGTCGAACTGGCGCTCCTCGCCCGAGTCCATGCCGAAGAACCCTGCCGCGGCGCTGAGGAACGAGCTCATCCACTCGGCGTCGAAGTGGTGCGAGGGCGCCGGGGTGTCAGCCCACCCGACGAGGGCCTGCGGGTCGACGCGCAGCGGTGGCTCCGCGAACATCACGGGGCCGTTCGAGGAGGCGAGGAACTTGCCCGTGCCGAGCAGCGTGAGGAAGCCGGGGACGATCGACTGCTTGAGGCTCAGCCCAGGCTCGAAGGCCAGCAGGCTCGAGGCGCGGATCGTCAGGTTGCCCTCGTCGAGGTCGAAGGAGTTGATGTCGAAGCCGCGGTCGCCGAGGATCAGCTTGCCGCGGCCCTGGGCGATCACCCAGTCGTCGGCGTAGAGCGGCGAGGAGAACTGCGAGGCGACCATGCCTGTCACGCTCGTCCGGCTCAGCGGCTCGAACTGGACGGTGCCGTAGTACGCGATCATCGCGCCCTTGGACGTGAACCACGGCGTGCCGTCGAGGTCGACGCAGAAGGCGTAGGAGTTGCCCGGCAGGTTGTCGTTCGTCGGCAGGGTCGACGGGTCGAGGATCTGGATGCTCATGTCGTGTCTCCTGCTCAGAACTTCTGCTCGGACGCCTGGACCCACACGGTGCCCTGGCCGGTGAACTTCAGCTGCGTGGCCTCGCCGGACCCCTTGCCGACCACGTCGCGGAAGCCGACCTTGGCCGTGAGGTCCACGGTGATCGGGCCGCGGTGGCCGACGTAGGCCTGCGGGTCGACGACGACCTCGGGGTGACCGGGGCCGACCTCGAGCGAGAAGGTCCCGCCGTGCGAGAGGACCGCGACCGAGCCCTGGCCGCTGAGCTGCGTGGTGAACATGCCCTGCCCTGTCACGGCGCCGCGGACCGCGCCGCGCATGCCGCCCTGCTGCGTGAGCGGGACGATCGCCGTCTGCAGGTAGCCCTCGTAGGCGAGCAGCCGGCTCGCCTCGACGGTCAGCTGGTTGGCGCCGTCGAGCTGGACGATGTCGATGTACAGGCCGTCGTGCCCGAAGTACGACTCGCCCTGACCCTCGACCGTCATCAGGGCGACGTGCTCACCCTGCATCATGCGGCCGGCCGCGCCGGCCATCGCACCGAAGCCGGGCATGGCGCCGCCACCGCCCATCGAGTGCGGGACGAAGCGCACGTCGCCGCGGTAGTACAGCATGCTGCCCTTGCGGGCCGTGAGCTGAGCACCGGGGGTGATCGTCGTCTTGAGGACCTTGCCGTTCTCGATCTCCATGACCATCTCTACCGCTCCTCGGGCTGGATGTAGACGACGCCGTGGCCGTCGAAGCGCAACGAGAACGCCTCGCCGCTGCCGCCGCCGACGGCGGACCGCCACGTCACGTCGGTGACGAAGCTCTGGTTGAGCTGGCCCTGGAACGCGACGAAGGCGTCGGGGTCGGCGACCAGCGGGGTCTGCGGGGTGACCCCGAGAGCGATGAGCGGACCACCCGCGGACAGCAGCGCGATCGTGCCCGTGCCCGACACGGTCGTGGTGAACAAGCCCTGGCCCGACGTCGCACCGCGCAGGCCCGAGAACTTCACGTCCATGCGGACCTGGCCGTCGATCGCGAGCAGCTGGGAGGCCTCGACGCTCATCGTGTCGTTCTCGAGCTGCACCAGCGTGATGTGCTGGGCGTCGACCGCGAAGTGCACGCTGCCGTGGCCCGTCACCTCCATGAAGGACAACGACTCGCCCGTCATCTTGCGCTTGAACGCGGCCTTGAAGCCGTCACCCCCGCCCATGCCGGCGTTCTTGAAGGTCACGTCCCCCTCGTAGGCGACCATCGAGCCTGTGACGGCTCGGATGGTCTCGCCCCTGAGGTCTGCGACCAGCACCCTGTGCCCGGTCATGCGTAGCTGTGCCACGTGCTCTCCATCGTCTGGTTCCTGCGTCCGTGCCTGGTGGACGTCGCTGCTGCGCGTCCCTGCTCGTTCATCATGGAGACCCTAGAGGCTCGGCGCGCGTCGAGGACATGGGGAGTGCTCCACACCGGGTGAGCTTCACCCTGGCGGTGGGCGCAGGGCGCGGGCCTGCGGCGACGCGACGCTCACGGAGGAGCCGGGCGAGCGTGGGTGCGGCGCGAGCGGGGCTCGCGCGTCAGCGGTGCTCGACGACAGGGACGCCCGTGGCCGGGGTCTCGGGGGCGCAGGAGTGGTCTGGGTCGATGCGGAACAGCTCGAGCGCGCCGCAGACCTCGAGCACGAAGAGGTCGCGGTCGTCGCAGCCGCGCAGCACCGTCGCACCACCACGCTTGCGGCCGGAGTCGGCGAGCGAGATGAGGAAGGCCGCGCCCGTGGAGTCCATGAAGGTCACCCGGCACATGTCGATGACCAGCAGCTGACGCCGCAGACCGACCACACGCGCGGCGATCTCGGGGAACTGGTCACGTTCGGCGAGGTCGAGGTCGCCGGCGATCACGAGCGTGGTGGTCGCCGGGGATGTTGCGATCTCGATCATGAGGCCCGACTCTATCGACGCCCTCCCAGGGTCGCACCCTGGTCCGGTCACGACTCGGCAACGGCTCCGTCGAGGCCCTGTGCGGTTCTGTCCACAGGGGCCACAGCGACCGGCGCCCTGACGCCTCCGCCGGGGCACAATGGGACCCATGAGCCACGCACCCCTCGACCCGTCCTCGAACCTCCTCGGCCCGGCACCCACGCTGCTCGGCGCCGACCACCCCGACGTCGCGGCACGCGCCGAGATCGACGGCGGACGCAGCGCGCAGGACGTCGCGCGGGACGTCCCGTCCTCCTCCTACGCCTGGGCGCTCCTCGCTGAGGCCGCGCTCGACCGCGGGGACGACGTCACCGCCTACGCCTTCGCCCGCACCGGCTACCACCGCGGCCTCGACTCCCTGCGCCGCGCAGGCTGGCGCGGCCAGGGCCCGATCCCCGTCACGCACGCGCCGAACCAGGGATTCCTGCGGGCGCTGCTCGCGCTCGCGGAGGCAGCTGCCGCGATCGGCGAGGACGACGAGGCAGCACGCTGCCAGACCTTCCTCGTCGACTCCGGGGTCTCGGCCGACGCCGTCGCCGCGCTGCGCTGACGGATGGGCCAGCCGTGCTGAGGGACGCGCCTCTGCTTGGCTGACCTGCCTGCGCCCGGTGCCCTGACAGCGCCGGGTCGCACTGCACCGACAGCACCGTGCCGCCCCGCCCGCGCGACGTCCGCCGGCCGTCCTCGAGGAGAGGCGGCCGGCGGTCTCGTCTCACCGCGGGCCTGCAGTCGTGGGACGACCCGTGCGTCCGGGGGTTCCGGACGGTAAACTCGCCGGGGAGATCGGGTCACTGCCGCCCGAGAGTCCTGAGCACCAGCGCGAAGTCGAGCCGCTGCGGCTGCCACAGACAGGCAGGTTGAAGGTGGGGATTCCATGCCAGCCGTGATCGTCGTCGGTGCCCAGTGGGGCGACGAAGGCAAGGGCAAGGCGACGGACCAGCTCGGCTCTCGGGTCGACTACGTCGTGAAGTTCAACGGCGGGAACAACGCCGGGCACACCGTGGTCATCAACGGTGACAAGTACGCCCTGCACCTGCTGCCCTCCGGGATCCTCTCACCAGGCGTCACCCCCGTCATCGGCAACGGTGTCGTCATCGACATCGAGGTCCTCTACCAAGAGCTCGACGCGCTCATCGCGCGCGGCGTCGACGTCTCCCGCCTGCTCGTCTCGGGCAGCGCGCACGTCATCGCGCCGTACAACCGCATCATGGACAAGGTCACCGAGCGCTTCCTCGGCAAGCGGAAGATCGGCACGACCGGCCGCGGCATCGGCCCGACCTACTCCGACAAGATCAACCGCGTCGGCATCCGCGTGTGGGACCTCTTCGACGAGAAGATCCTGCGCGCCAAGGTCGAGGGCGCCCTCGAGCAGAAGAACCACCTGCTCGTGAAGGTCTACAACCGCCGCGCGATCACCGTCGACGAGACCGTCGAAGAGCTCATGCAGTACGCCGAGCGCCTGCGCCTGATGGTCGCCGACACCTCGCTCGTGCTCAACACGGCTCTCGACGAGGGCAAGACAGTCCTCTTCGAGGGTGGCCAGGCGACGATGCTCGACATCGACCACGGCACGTACCCCTTCGTCACGTCCTCGAACGCGACCGCCGGTGGTGTCATCACGGGTGCGGGCGTCGGCCCGACCCGGATCGACCGCGTGGTCGGCGTCATCAAGGCGTACACGACCCGTGTGGGCGAGGGGCCCTTCCCGACCGAGCTCTTCGACGAGTGGGGCGAGTTCCTCGCCCGCGTCGGCGGCGAGGTCGGCGTGACCACTGGTCGCGCCCGTCGCTGCGGCTGGTACGACGCCGTGATCGCCCGCTACGCCTCGCGCGTCAACGGCCTCACGGACCTCGTCATGACCAAGCTCGACGTGCTCACCGGCATCGAGAAGATCCCGGTCTGCGTCGCGTACGACGTCGACGGTGTCCGCCACGACGAGATGCCGACAGACCAGAGCGCCTTCCACCACGCGACCCCGATCTACGAAGAGTTCCCCGGCTGGACCGAGGACATCTCCGGCGTCCGCGCCTTCGACGAGCTCCCCGAGAACGCGAAGGCCTACGTCCTCGCCCTCGAGGCGATGTCGGGCGCACGGATCTCCTCGATCGGCGTCGGCCCCGGCCGCGAGGCCACCATCCAGCGCCACGACCTCATCGACGACTGAGGTCTGCTTCCAGCCCCCGCCTGGCCCAGCTGGATCGGGGCTCCTAGCCCCGAGATCGTGACTTCGGAGCGAGCTCGGCCTCCCGGGGCATCGATCTCGCTCCGGAGTCACGATCTCGCTGCCAGGGCTGCCAGGCACCGCACGGGTGGGACCTGTCTCAGGACGGGTCCCACCCGCTGTCGTCTGCGGGCTCGGTCAGTAGACTCCCGTCTCGTGAAGATTCTCGTCGTCGGGTCCGGTGCTCGTGAGCACGCCATCGTCCACTCGCTCGCGCAGGAGGCCCCCGCCGGGGGACGGCACGAGCTGCACGCGGCGCCCGGGAACCCGGGGATCGCCGCCCTCGCCACGCTGCACGAGGTCGACGCCCTCGACGGTCGCGCCGTCGCCGAGCTGACGCAGCAGATCGGCGCCGACCTCGTGGTCGTCGGACCCGAGGCTCCGCTCGTCGCCGGCGTCGCCGACACCGTCCGGGCGACCGGGACCCCGGTCTTCGGCCCGAGCGCCGACGCCGCGCGGCTCGAGGGCTCGAAGGCCTTCGCCAAGGACGTCATGGCCGCAGCCCACGTGCCGACCGCGAAGGCTCACGTCTGCTCGACGGTCGACCAGGTGGGTGACGCCCTCGACGACTTCGGTCCGCCCTTCGTCGTCAAGGACGACGGCCTCGCCGCTGGCAAGGGTGTCGTGGTGACGAGCGACCGGCTCGAGGCGCTGCGCCACGCGCAGGAGTGCTTCGCCAACCCGGACCGCGGGGGAGACCCGCGCGTCGTCGTCGAAGAGTTCCTCGACGGACCCGAGGTGTCGCTCTTCTGCATCAGCGACGGCCAGACCGTCGTGCCGCTCGCCCCCGCGCAGGACTTCAAGCGCGCTTTCGACGGCGACGCCGGCCCCAACACCGGCGGCATGGGCGCGTACAGCCCGCTCCCGTGGGCGCCCGAGGGGCTGACCGCCGAGGTGGTCGAGGCGATCGCGCAGCCGACCGTCGACGAGATGCGCTCGCGCGGGATCCCCTTCGTCGGGGTCCTCTACGTCGGGCTCGCGCTCACCAGCCGCGGCACCCGCGTCATCGAGTTCAACGCGCGCTTCGGCGACCCGGAGACCCAGGTGGTGCTCTCGCGCCTCGAGACCCCGCTGTCCGAGCTGCTGCTGTCGGCCTCGACGGGTCGGCTCGCCGACCTCCCGGAGCTCCGCTGGCGCGACGACGCCGCGGTGACCGTGGTGGTGGCCTCGGACGGCTACCCGGCCGCCCCACGGACCGGCGGTCCGGTCACAGGTGTCGGCGAGGCCGAGAACCTCCCGGGCGTGCACGTGCTGCACGCCGGCACGACGACCGACGACGAGGGTGTGCTGCGCAGCGCCGGTGGGCGTGTGCTCTCCGTCGTGGGAGTCGGCGAGACCCTCTCCGAGGCGCGGCGGCTCGCCTACTCGGGTGTCGACCGCATCGTGCTGCCCGGCTCGCACCACCGCACGGACATCGCCGAGCAGGCTGCGGCGGACGCCCGATGAGCGCGCAGACGCAGGGCGACGCGCCCCTCGAGCTCTCGGGGTGGCGGCACGTCTACTCCGGCAAGGTCCGTGACCTCTACGAGCCCGACCTCTCGCACTACGGCGGCGTGCACCCGCTCGGCGACGTCGTCCTCGTCGTCGCATCGGACCGCGTGAGCGCCTACGACGCCGTGCTCAGCCCCGGGATCCCCGACAAGGGGACCGTCCTGACGCAGCTGAGCCTGTGGTGGTTCGAGCAGCTGACCGACATCGTCGGGAACCACGTGGTGAGCACCGAGGCGTCGGCGATGCCCGGTGACGGTCTGGTCCCCGACGCCGTCGCGGGGCGCGCCATGGTGTGCCGCCGTCTCGAGATGTTCCCCGTCGAGTGCGTCGTCCGCGGGTACCTCACAGGGTCTGGGCTGGTCGAGTACCGGCAGAGCCGGTCGGTGTGCGAGGTCCCGCTGCCCGAGGGCCTCGTGGACGGGTCACGGCTGCCCGAGCCCATCTTCACGCCGGCCACCAAGGCCGAGGTCGGGGAGCACGACGAGAACGTCAGCTTCGAGGTCGTGGCCTCGACCATCGGGCTGGAGGACGCGACCAGGCTTCGCGACCTGACCCTGGCCGTCTACGCGCGGGCCGAGAGCATCGCGCGAGAGCGCGGCATCATCCTGGCCGACACCAAGCTCGAGTTCGGGGTCGACCCGGCGACGGGCGAGATCATCCTCGGCGACGAGGTGCTCACGCCGGACTCCTCCCGCTTCTGGGCAGCAGACCGCTGGGTGCCCGGGCAGGCGCAGCCGAGCTTCGACAAGCAGCCGATCCGTGACTGGCTCGTCTCGGCAGAGTCCGGGTGGGACAAGGACGCGGGCACCCCGCCGCCCGCGCTGTCGGACGAGGTCGTCGAGGCGACCCGTGACCGGTACCTCGACGCGTACAGGCGGCTGACCGGGGCTGAGCTCTAGGAGCTGGGCTGACGTGCGTGGCTCGCTCAGGCGGAGCGGGCTGCGCACGAGCGACGCCTGGCCCTGTCACGTGACGTGGGGCCTCGTCTGAGGTGTCCCGGCGGGCGCCTGCGACGAGCCTGCAGCGACGTGGCGGTCGTCACGTCGGCCGCGGCTGGGCGTGCGCTGTGAGTCACCCGGTGCCAGTCTCGACCCATGACTGGAAACGTTCAGAGTGCAGCCTCCCGCGCCGGGGACCACCCTCTCGTCGAGAAGGGCGCACGGCTCGGCTACGGCGCGAGCGGTGTCCTGCACCTGCTCCTCGCCTGGGTGACCGTGCAGCTCGCGTGGACCTCGGGCGGCGAGCAGGCCGACCAGGAGGGTGCCCTGCAGAAGCTCGCCGGCGACGGAGCCGGCCAGGTGCTGCTGTGGGTGCTGTTCGTCGGCTTCGTGCTCCTCGCGCTGTGGCAGATCACCGAGGCTGTCGCCTGGGGCGAGGCGAAGGACCGCATCAAGGCGGCCGCGAAGGCCGTGACCTACGGAGTGCTGGCCTTCACCACGGTGTCTGTGCTCACGAGCGGGTCGAGCGGCGGTTCGGGTGGGGCGACCTCCAGCCTCATGTCGTCGGGTGCCGGCCGCGCCCTCGTCGGTGTCGTCGGCCTCGGTGTGGTGGCTGTCGGGGTCTACCACGTGGTGAAGGGTTGGAAGGAGAAGTTCCTCGAGGACCTCGAGTCGAGCCCCAGCCGCTGGGTCCGCCGGGCCGGACGCATCGGCTACATCGGCAAGGGCGCGGCGCTCGGCGTCGTCGGTGTGCTGCTCGTCGTCGCCGCCGTGCAGAGCGACCCGGAGCAGGCTGAAGGGCTCGACTCCGCGCTCCACGCGCTCGCCGGGCTGCCCTACGGTCCTGTCCTGCTGACGCTCGTCGCGATCGGGTTCGCCGCGTACGGGGTGTACTCCTTCGGGCGCGCGAAGCACGCGAAGGTCTGAGCTGCTCGGCGCCACGTATCGCTTGACGATATATATCGGGATCGCTAGCGTCGTGGCATGACCCCGTTCCGGATGACGCAGCAGGCGTACCTCATCCTGCTCACGCTCGTCGACGAGCGCCAGCACGGCTACGGGGTCATCAAGCAGGTGGCCGAGCTGTCCGGGGGTGACGTCACGCTCGCCGCGGGGACGCTCTACGGCAACCTCGACAGGCTGCTCGCCGCCGGGATGGTTGCCGCCGACGGCGAAGAGATCGTCGACGGCCGGTTGCGCAGGTACTACCGCGCGACCGACCTCGGCGCGCAGGCCGCGCAGGCCGAGACCGAGAACCTCGCGCGCCTCGCGGCCCGCGCCCAGCGGCTGCTCGACCGACCCCGAGGGCTCAACCGCCCGGTGCTCGGGGGTGCGTGAACCATGACTGGCAGGGGGACTTCCAGGATGACGACGGCTGAACGGACTGCCCGGCTGTGGCTGCGGGCGTACCCGCGCCGGTGGCGCTACGACTACGGCGAGGACCTCGTGGGGACGCTGCTCGACCTCGCCGGGCCTGACGCACGGACAGTGCGGGTGCGCGACGGCGTGTCGGTCGTCAGAGCCGGGTGGTCACTCCGCTGGCGGGAGCACCCGCCGCTGCTGCCGTGGTTGGGGTACAGGTTCTTCGAGATGAGGTTGCCTGCCCGTTACCGGTACTGGGTGATGGACGACCTGCTCGACAGGTTCTACACGGCGCGCATGGCAGCGGTCGGCTTCGTCACCGTGGCGGCACTCTTCCTCATCCTCAGTGCCGCCATACCGTCCCTCAGGTCCGTGCTGATCCCAGACTCGTGGGATCTCCCGATCATGTTCGGTCTGACAGTCGTCCTGCTCGCGGTGCTGCAGCCCCGCGTGGCCCCGCGCCGAGTCTGGCGGCGTCAGATCAGCACCTGGCTCCCGCGTGACCTTCGTCCGCGCTCTGAGCGCTGGAAGGCGGACGTCGAGCTGGCCCAGTACCGGGCGGCGCTGCGTGCCGACGGCGAGGCTGGTCCTGCTGGTGGTGAGGCACATGGCTGACGTCGACCGTCGCGCGTCGCGGCGCGAGCTCTCCGCGCGGCTGTGGCTGCGGGCGTATCCGCGCCGGTGGCGCTACGCCTACGGCGAGGACCTCGTGGGGACGCTGCTCGACCTCGCGGGGCCAGACGCACGAGTGGTCAGGCTCCGGGATGGGCTCTCGGTGCTCCGCGCCGGCTGGTCGCTGCGCCTGCGTGAGCACCCGCCCCTGGTGCCGTGGCTGCGGTACAGGGTCTTCGAGAGCGATCTCCCAGGCCAGTACAGAGTCTGGATGATCGACGATCTCTTGGGACGCCTGCACGGGGCCCGGTGGTACGCGGGATACATGGTGATCCTGGCTCTGATCTTCTCCATCATCTCGCTCGTGTCGAGGGATACGCAGGTCGTCCTGTCTGCGCTGAGCGCGTGGCCCGCCTACCTCGTCCTGGGAGTCGTGAGCACCGTCGCGTGGCCTCGGGCGAAGGCGCGACAGGTGTGGCGCAAGCACGTGAGCGGCTGGGTCCCACCCGAGCTCTTACCTCGAGCAGAGCGTGCTGCGGCAGTCCAAGAGCTGGTCGAGTTCCGTGCCGCGACCGGGTACGTGAGCGCACCGCACCGCCTCCACAGCACCTGACGAGCGTCGGTCGTGTGGGATCTTCCACAGGACGAGAGGCCAGCGAAGCCTTACCTGCCGAAGGTTAGGCATGCCATACTCGAAGCATGACGACGACAGCGACGACCGAGACCGTCACGAGCGCCGAGCCCGCGTACCGCGTCTTCGACGTCACGGTCTCCCGGGTGCAGCAGCTGAGCCCGTCCTTCGTCCGCATCACGTTCACGGGGCCTGACGCCGCTGCCTTCGGCACCGACGGTCTCGACCAGCGCATCAAGCTCGTGCTCCCGAACGAGGCCGGCCACCGCCCGGACGCCGCAGACTTCGAGGGTGACAGCTGGTACGCCGCGTGGCGCGAGCTTTCCGACGAGCTCCGCTGCCCGCTGCGCACCTACACGGTCCGTGCCGTCCGCCCGCACGTCGGGCTCGGTGAGATCGACATCGACCTCGTCGTCCACGTCTCCGAGGACGGCCACGACGGACCGGCCGCCCGCTGGCTGAAGACCGCCGAGGTCGGCACGCCCTGCGTCCTCATCGGTCCGAACGCACGCTACGACGGACCGCCGTCCGGCATCGAGTGGGCTCCGCCCGCCTCCGCGAGCACGCTGCTGCTCGCCGGTGACGAGACTGCCGCCCCCGCCATCTGCTCTATCCTCGAGTCGCTCGCCCCCGGCACGCAGGCGCACGCCTTCGTCGAGGTCCCGCTCGAGGGCGACGCGCTGCCGCTCGACCTGGCCGAGGGCGTCTCGATCACGTGGTTGCCGCGCAGCCGGGGCGGCGCGACACCGGTCGAGCACGGCAGTCTCCTCGACCGCGCCGTCCGGTCCCACATGCAGCTCTGCGCCGCCAAGCAGGCTGCCGGGCTGTGCGACATGTCGTGCCACGAGGTGCCGATCGAGCGCATCACCCTTCCGGCCCGCCCCGCCGCGGCCGAGCTGGACGATGTGGACGTCGACCAGAACATCCTGTGGGAGGTGCCGACGGTCGAAGACTCCGCGCGCCCCCTGACCGACTGCTACGCCTGGATCGCCGGCGAAGCCGGCGTCATCAAGCTGCTCCGCCGCCACCTGGTGAGCGACCTGGGCATCGACCGCCGCTCGGTCGCCTTCATGGGCTACTGGCGCCGCGGCAAGGCCGAGGGCTGACCCGAGCGGTCGTGACCGCTCCTGACGTCTCGGCGGCCTCGGTTCCCGATCCTGCCCTGACGGCCGAGATCGTCCACGGGACGCGGCTCGCAGTCCAGCAGCTCCACGACGAGCACCCCGGACCGTTCTGTGTCTACGCGCTCGCCACCAGCGGTGAGGCGCTCCGGCCGTATCTCATCGTCACCCCGGACGACGCGACCCGGTGGGACCTGCCGGACAGCCCTTTCGCCGTCTATGGAGACGAGCACCTCGCTGGGCTCGAGGAGCTCTTCACGGCGCGTGGCGATCTCTTCGACATGTCTGCAGAGCAGGCCCAGGCAGAGTACGACCTCCGACTGGCATCGATGGAGGCGGCCCTCCGAGCCCTAGACGCCGACGGTCTCTTCGCGGCGGGGGACGCCCGGGCAGATGTTCTGCTCCTCGTGACGACGATGCCGCCGGACGAGACCGGTGTGGAGAGCGCGCGACGTCTCAACCCGGCCAGCCCGCTCCTGGCATCTTGGCTAGACGAGGCCGCGGAGGTCGGGTCGGCCGAGCGCTGACCCCGAGGGGCAGCAGCCTCGGAGATCAGCGGGGTGCCGGTGATGCCACGCCGAGGCGTACCGCGAGACGCGCGCACGCCCGCGCGCAGCCTCGCGATAAACTGTCCGCGAAGCACTCAGAGGACCGCCTGGCCGTCTCTCGGCCGGGGCCTCGCGCGCTTCCGCCCTCACGCCCTCGCGTGACCAGAACCGAGCACTAGGAGCCCCCGTGGGACGCGTAGTCGTCGACGTCATGCCCAAGCCCGAGATCCTCGACCCGCAGGGGAAGGCCGTCGCCAACGCCCTGCCGCGCCTCGGTCTCACAGGCTTCACCAGCGTGCGCCAGGGCAAGCGCTTCGAGCTCGAGGTCGACGGGCCGGTGACGGACGAGGTCCTGGCCGCCGCCCGCGAGGCCGCAGCGACGGTGCTCTCCAACCCGATCATCGAAGACGTCGTGGCCGTCGTCGACGCCGCGAGCCTCGACGCCGTCCAGGGCGCCCAGGCATGAGCGACGTCCTCACCGGCGCGCGCATCGGCGTCATCACCTTCCCCGGCACGCTCGACGACCGCGACGCGGCCCGCGCCGTCCGCATCGCCGGTGGCACCGCGGTCCCGCTGTGGCACGCCGACGCCGACCTCCACGGGGTCGACGCCGTGGTCCTGCCGGGTGGGTTCTCCTACGGCGACTACCTGCGCGCCGGGGCGATCTCCCGCTTCGCACCTGTCATGGACGTCCTCGTCGACGCCGCGAAGGGCGGGCTCCCCGTCCTCGGCATCTGCAACGGCTTCCAGATCCTCACCGAGTCGCACCTGCTGCCCGGCTCGATGATCAAGAACGAGTCGCTGTCCTTCCTGTGCCGCGAGCAGCGCCTCACGGTCGAGAACGCCGACACCGCCTGGACGCGCGGCTTCCGTGCCGGCCAGGAGATCACCATCCCGCTCAAGAACCAGGACGGGCAGTTCGTCGCCGACGAGCGCACCCTCGACGAGCTCGAGGGCGAGGGCCGCGTCGTGTTCCGCTACGCGGGCGAGAACCCCAACGGCTCGCGCCGCGGGATCGCCGGCATCACGAACGCCGCCGGCAACGTCGTCGGCCTCATGCCGCACCCCGAGCACGCTGTCGAGGTCGGGTTCGGGACGGCCGCCGAGGCCGGACCCCGCGCCGGGACCGACGGGCTGACCTTCTTCACCTCGGTGCTCGGCACGCTCGTCACCGCCTGACGCAGCGGCACGGCCAGCACGACAGCACCTCAGCACTACCAGTACGACGCACGAGGCCCCAGCCGGATCCCGGCTGGGGCCTCGTGCGTCGTGGCGGTCCGTCCGCGAGGGCCGGACCGCCGCCTCTCAGGCCTGGAGCGCGATCTCCAGGTCTTCGATGAGGTCCTGCACGTCCTCGAGCCCTACGCTCAGGCGCACCGTCGTCTCGGCGATGCCGACAGCGGCGCGGCCCTCGGGGCCGATCCTGCGGTGCGTGGTCGTCGCGGGGTGCGTGATGAGCGACTTCGCGTCGCCGAGGTTGTTCGAGATGTCGATGACCTCGAGGGCGTCGAGGAAGGCGAAGGTGCGCTTCTTGGCCGACTCCGGGTCGGTGCCCTCGGGGACAGCGAGGTCGAAGGTGACGACGGTCCCGCCGCCGGTCTGCTGCTTGCGGGCGAGCTCGTGCTGCGGGTGCGACGGCAGGAACGGATAGCGGACCCGGGTGATCCCCGGCAGCGTCTCGAGGTGCTCGGCGACCCGCAGCGCTGCGGCGGTCTGCGCCGCGACACGGATCGGCAAGGTCTCGAGTCCCTTGAGCAGCACCCAGGCGTTGAAGGGGCTGAGCGAGGGTCCGGTGTTCCTGATGAACTTCTGGACGGGCCCCTCGATGTACTCCTTCGACCCGAGGATGGCCCCGCCGAGCACGCGGCCCTGCCCGTCGATGTGCTTGGTGGCCGAGTACACCACGACGTCGGCGCCGAGCTCGAAGGGCTTCTGCAGGATCGGCGTCGCGAAGACGTTGTCGAGGACCACGACGGCGCCGGCGGCGTGCGCGAGCTCGCAGACGCGCTCGACGTCGACGATGTCCTGCATCGGGTTGGACGGGGTCTCGAAGAAGACGACGTCGGCCGGGGTGGCCAGGGCCGCCTCCCACTGCTCGGTCTCGTGGCCGTCGACGTAGTCCACGGTGACGCCCCAGTCGGCGAAGATCTCGTCGAAGATCACCACGGTCGAGCCGAAGAGCGCTCGGGCCGAGACGATGCGGGACCCGGACTTCACGAGGGCCGCGAGGGAGGTGAAGACTGCAGACATGCCTGTCGCCGTCGCGTAGCAGGCCTCGGCGCCGTCGAGGAGCCGCAGGCGCTCCTCGAACATGTGGACCGTCGGGTTGCCGTAGCGGGAGTAGATGAAGCGGTCGGTCTCGCCCTTGAAGGCGGCCTCGGCGTCGGCGGCCTGCGCGTAGACGTAGCCCTGGGTGAGGTAGATCGGCTCTGAGGTCTCCTGGAACTCGGAGCGGACCTGGCCGCCGCGGACAGCGGCGGTCGCGGCACGGACCGTGCGCGGAGGGCGAGCCGGGTCGGACGACGGGACGTTCGGTGCGGTCGCGGCCGAAGCGCCGGCCGGGGCGTCAGGGGTGGTCGACATCCTCGTTCACTCCCCAGCGGTGTAGGAGGTGCTCGGCAGCCCGCGCAGGCGCCAGCCGTTGACGGTCCGCCCGCCGGAGAGGTCCGTGTCGCCCTCGAAACCCTCGAGCACGTTGTACGACGGACCGAAACCGGCTGCCGTCGCGTCCACAGCCGCGCCGATCGAGCGGTTGCCCGAGCGGCACAGGAAGATCACCGGGCGGCCGTCGCCAGGTGTGAGGCCGGCCTCGGCCAGCTGGTCGAGGAAGCGCGGGTTGGGGCCGAAGGCCGTCGCCCACTCGGTGAAGACGACCTCGCGGTCGCCGTCGAGCGGGGAGAGGTCGGGGACGCCGATCTGCTGCCACTCACCGACCGTGCGTACGTCCACGAGGACGGCGTCGGGGGTGGTCTCGAGCAGGTCCCAGGCCTGCTGCGGGGTGAGGTCGCCTGCGTAGCTCATGTCATGCCTCCATCGGTCCGTGGCGGTAGCACCCTCGCCCCGACGTCGAGCTCGTCGGAGGGGTTGCTGCGGCGTCGTCGTGCCAGGTCACTCAGCCGCTCTGGATGGTTGTCCCTCTGAGCATCGCCCTCGACCCCCAGAATGAGACAGCCCGTCCAGCATGCAAGACAGACTGCGCTCGCTGATTGACACCCCCGGAAACCTCGCCAATCCTTGACGCAGGTCATGAGTGCCAGCGTGTAACCCCGGTTTGCTGGCCGGCAACCCTCCTCCGCGGTGGGGTGCCCCGGGTGACGACCTGGCCGGAACCAGATGGTCTCCGGCAAGCGCGGGAATCGGTCGAACCCATGTGCGTCGATCCCCACCACGTCCTGGAGGATCTATGTCTGCCACCCCTGAAGCCCAGTCCTGCCTGCCTGTCGTCGGCTCGGACACCCTCGTCCCGCTCGTCGACGGCCGGACGGTCACCTACGCCAACCTCGACTGCGCAGCGAGCGCCCCTGCGCTCCAGGCCGTCGCCGACCGCGTCACCCAGGTGCTGCCGCTCTACGCCTCCGTGCACCGCGGCGCGGGCTACCTCTCGCAGGTCTCGACTGCCCTCTACGAGGCCTCGCGCCAGACCATCGGCGCCTTCGTGGGTGCCCGGCCCGACGACGTCACGGTCGTCACGCGCAACACGACAGACTCGCTCAACCTGCTCGCCGGCTGCGTCCCGGCCGACGCGGACGGCACCCCCGGCCGGGTGCTCGTCCTCGACGTCGAGCACCACGCCAACCTCCTCCCGTGGCAGCGGTCGACCGGCGGTGCGACCGTGCTGCACGGTGCGGAGACCGTGGCCGAGACCCTCGAGGCGATCCGGGCCGAGCTCGCCCGGGCGCCCTACGCGCTGCTCGCGCTCACCGGGGCGTCGAACGTCACCGGCGAGCTGTTGCCTGTCGCCGACGTGGTCGCGATCGCCCACGAGGCGGGGACGCGTGTCGCGATCGACGGTGCTCAGCTGGTGCCGCACCGCCGCTTCTCGCTCGCCGAGACCGGGGTCGACTACATCTCCTACTCGGGCCACAAGACGTACGCGCCCTTCGGGTCGGGGGCCCTCGTGGGCCGTCGCGACTGGCTCGACGCCGGGACGCCCTACCTCGCCGGTGGTGGGGCTGTCCGCCAGGTCGACCTCGACCAGGTGCAGTGGACGAACGCCCCGGCGCGGCACGAGGCCGGCTCGCCGAACGTCATCGGCGCCGTGGCCCTGGCCGCTGCCTGCGAGACCCTCGCGTCGCTGTCCGCGGGCACGCTCGAGGCGCACGAGGCCTACCTGCGCGAGCGACTGGTGAGCGGCCTCGAGTCCATCCCGGGCGTCCAGGTGGTCCGGGCCTGGGCCGACGCGTCCGACCCTGTCGGCGTTGTGACCTTCTCGGTCGTCGGGCACGACCCGGGCCTCGTCGCTGCCTACCTCTCGGCCGAGCACGGGATCGGCGTGCGCGACGGTCGCTTCTGCGCCCACCCGCTCCTCGCCCGGCTCGGCTACGCCTCGGGTGCCGTGCGGGCCAGCGTGGGCGTCGGGACCACCCAGGAGGAGGTCGACCGTCTGGTCGCCGCCCTCGAGACTTACGTGACTGACGGCCCGACTGCTCGTTACGAGATCGTCGACGCCTGCTGGACCGTCGCCGACGACCCGCGTCCGCTGCCTGAGGGATCGGGTCTCTCGGGGCTCATCGCCACTGCCGCGGCCGGGTTCATCGCGGGGGCTGCCGGCTGCGGCCCTGTCCCGGAGCCGCAGGCCTCGGCTGCGCGTGCAGGATCGCTCGTCGACGCCTGAGCGCTGCCTGTCTGACCGTCACGATCTCACGGCTGTGTGCCGTGCTCGCCGCCGCGGGCGCTCCTGGAGCCCGCTCGGCACTCCGCCCCGGCTGGTCCACCCGGCCGGGGCGGAGCCGTGCCGGCGGGTCCACCCGGCAGGCTTCGTCGCGTGCGCTTAATACCCGGTGGAGCCGCCCGTGCGCTTGAAAGTCCTTTTTAGGTGTAGTGTCACTTATAGCAGGTCAATGATGACTTGCGTATATTGGAGGCACAAGATGCGTAATATCAAGAAGTCCATAGCCGGTTTGGTCGTCGCGGGTTTGATGACAGTTGGCCTTGTGTCGCCTGCGACGGCAACCGAGTCACCAGTGTTCGATGAGCTTCCTGTCGCGGAGTTCGCGGCGACGGAGGCGGGAGGTGGCGGAGCCCAGCTCGTTCCTTTCGGATCCGGGAGCCTCATCGTCTCGGTCCCGGACGACGTCGATCAGGCGCCCCTCATCGAAGGGCAGCGGACCTCTAGGCTCTCGGTCGGGCTCGGATGGACGTTCTACGTCTATCTCAACCGGACTGACCAGGCCGTGCTCGCCGGCGGGGGTGCCACGAGCCTGGGCATCTTGGTTTGCGCGATCCCGGGTGTCGGAATTCCTGCGTGCGCAGCTGTTGCGGGACTCCTCGTCGCAGGCGCTACATACATCGCGCTCAACGGTCTGTGCCCGTCCCGTCTCGAGCTTGCCGTGGGGAAGGGGTCCAAGTGCGTCAGCTAGGGCGCGAGGTCGCCGCCCTCGTGGCCGGGCGCCGCCAGAGCCTCGTCGCTGGGGTCGTGATCCTGCTTGTCGTCCCGGGCGCCGCTGCGGCTGGCTCGGCCAGCCCGGTCGTGACCTACCTCCAGGTCCTCTCCGGTGCGGTGGTGGTCGCGTCGGCCCTCTTGATCGCGTGGGTGCTCGTTCGACGACATCTCGGTGGCAGGCGCTGAGCCTCAGACTTCCGAGGGGCTGGACAGCTCTGGCTGTGGTTCGCGGAGACGGGACTCGGCTCTGCGTCTGATGCCCTCAGTGAGTGTCGAGAGCGCGCTCCAGCGGTCGGGGCGACCTGGCGTTCCGGTCTCACTGGATCGAGATGCCCAGGTGTGCCGCGAGCAGCGGAGCGAGGTCGAGGAACTGGTCGGTGCTGACCGTCGTGCCCTTGAGGCCCGTGATGCCTGTCAGCTGACCGAGCTCGGCGCCGCGCAGGTCGGTCCGGGTCAGGGTCGCCCGGCTCAGGGTGAGCTGGGCGATGCGCGTCCCGACAAAGCTCATGCGGGTGCCGCGCGCCGAGGAGAGGTCGAGCTCTCCGATCACGCAGTCGGTGAAGGTGACGTCCGCGAGGCGGGCCTCGCGCAGGTTGAGGTAGTCGATCTTGGTGCTGTGGAAGGCGACACGTGACCACTGCGAGCCGTAGGCCTGGACGCCGCCGAGGCGGCTCGCGCGGACCTGGGTGTCCTGCCAGTCGCCGCTCGAGATGTCGAGGGTCGCTGCGTTGACCGTGTCGAAGGAGCAGTCGCTCACGCGTGACGAGGCGAGCTCGGCGCCCGACAGGTCCGTCCCGGTGAAGCTGCACTCGATGATGCGGGAGTCGACGGCGTCGATGCCGTTCAGGTCGGTCCCGTCGAAGGTCAGGACCTCCACGTAGGCCTCTGGGCTGAAGGCTGCGGCGGTGCCGAGGGTGTCCGGTTCAGGCATGCGACCAGCCTCTCACGAGCGCCTGACAGCCGATGTGTCCGCGCGTCGGGGCCCTGGGACGCTCGGTGATGCTGCGCCATCGAGACGCGCCGCGCTGGCCTAGTTCGGAGCCGGAGCCGGAGCCGGTGTCGCAGGAAGCAGGGCGTCGATCCTCTCGTTGATCCAGGCGAATGCACTCGTCAACCAGTCGAATCCCAGTCCGCTGGTCATGATCAAGGACAAAGAGGCAAGGATGAATAGTGTCCACCACGTCAATGCGTGCATCGCCCACCGATTGGTCCAGAAAGCAAACTTCCAGAGCCAGCGCGGTCGACTGCTGGAGTGCACGTACACCGCGGCGACCGAGCCTAGGCCAAGTGCGATGCAGGCTATGAGCAGGCCGAACGTGAATAGGGCTGCGAACATCTGGGTCACGATGACTCCGACGTGCACGCCATCGGCATCGAAGATGGAGCCACCATCGCGTAGAGCTGTCGCCAGGGCGTCCAGAGCGTCCGCGTGGAGCGGAGGCTCGACGAGCCAGAGTGCTGAGAGGACTCCGGCGATCACTGCAATATAGACGGCTGCGAGGCGCGCGGCGATGCCTCTGCCGTCCACTGCGCCGCGGCACCACAGCACGGTGAAGGTGATAGTGACTACGACCGTGGCCAGGATTGAGAGTCCTGCCATCAGCCCCGCGATGAGGACTGCGTTTCTCACGTACGCGGTCACGATAGTCACGAGGACGACGAGGGCGACGAAGGCTGCCGCGAGTTCTTCATCGTTCGTCCTCGTCTTGGTGCTGCCGCCTGAAGGGAACTGTGCTCGAATTCTTGCGAAGACGTGCCAATCGGTCGTCGCGAGGGAGTGCGCCACTGCGCTGTTGAGGGAGACTCGACCGTGTCCGTGCCCCCCGAGCAACGGCGAGAATGCTAGGGCGATAGGGGTGCCGAGGAGGATGCCGAGAATGGTAAAAGCCAGGCTCGTGCCGTCAAAGTTCTGCATCGGGACCCGCCCTGTCTGCCGGAGGTTTCTGGAGCCTGCCGACCAGGGCACCGAATGCGGCCGTCAGGGACGTGGATCCTAAGAGGAAAACGATGTCCCAGAGGTGTTCGCGAAAGAAGGTAAGTAGCAACTTTCCTCTTCTGGGTCATGGGTGGCGGCTCGAGGGGTGGGGCTGGCCTCGGTCGTCGCGCTCTGGACGGAGAGATGGCGGATGGTGCGGTAAAACCGTAATCGGGATAGAGGTCACGAAGCGGGACGAAGGTCATGGGTGAGAGATGAGACGAGGGCTGTCTGGACCGGCTCGCCAACCCGGCTCGGTGACGGTGCGGGTCGCTCCTC
Source organism: Sanguibacter inulinus (assembly GCF_013415325.1). Taxonomy (GTDB): domain Bacteria; phylum Actinomycetota; class Actinomycetes; order Actinomycetales; family Cellulomonadaceae; genus Sanguibacter; species Sanguibacter inulinus. The sequence goes on from NZ_JACBYE010000029.1 coordinate 34,311, forward strand.
TACGCCCTTGTTCGTCGAGGCCGGCGGCGCCTGCAGTGTCTTCGCACTCGTTCAGAGGTATGGCTAGATCGCAGGCGACTGTCTGTCGGCGCCGTGTGTTCTCCAGCTGGCCGGGAACATCCGGCGGACCGACGCGGTTACCGTAGTGCTTGAACCTTCAACCAAGGAGTGCACGTGTACGACGTCGTCGTGATCGGGGCTGGTCAGGCAGGGCTGTCGGCCGCCCACCACCTGCGACGGCGCGGGCTGGTGCCCGGCGTCGACATGGTCGTGCTCGACTCGGGCGACGGGCCCGGGGGAGCGTGGCGCGAGCGCTGGGACTCCCTCACGCTCGGTGCTGCGCACGGTATCCACGACCTGCCTGGCCTCCCGCTCGGCGACCCTGACCCGGCCGAGCCCGCGTCCGCCGTCGTCTCCAGGTACTACGGGGCGTACGAAGAGCGCTTCGGGCTCGACGTGGTCCGCCCTGTGCGGGTGCGCGACGTCAGGCCGCTCGTCGGAGAGGCAGGTGATGAGGTCGTCGAGGGCGGGACTGGCGAGGTCGTCGACCGCGGTGTCGACAGGACGTCACCTCTCGTCGTGAGCTCCGACGCCGGCTCGTGGACCACCCGCACCGTCGTCAGTGCGACGGGCACGTGGACGCGTCCGCACTGGCCCGCCTACCCGGGGCGCGAGACCTTCCTCGGCAGGCAGCTGCACACCCACGACTTCGTCTCGGCCGAGGAGTTCCGCGGCAAGCACGTCGTGGTGGTCGGGGGAGGGGCCTCCGCAGTCCAGTTCTTGCTGCAGATCGCCGAGGTCACCACGACCACCTGGGTCACCCGGCGCCCGCCGGTCTTCGACGTCCGCAGCTTCGACCAGGAGTGGGGTCGCGATGTCGAGCGGCGGGTCGTCGAGCGGACCTCCGCCGGCCTGCAGACCCTGAGTGTCGTCGGCGCGACTGGGCTCGCTCTCACGCCCGTGTACCAGCAGGGCATCGACGACGGCGTGCTCGTCTCCCGGGGTATGTTCACGCGGATCACGCCGGCAGGTGTCGTGTTCGAGGACGGCGAGGTCCAGGCCGACGTCATCCTCTGGGCCACCGGCTTCAAGCCGGCCGTCGACCACCTCGCGCCGCTTCGCCTGCGCGAGCCGAGCGGCGGCATCGCGACGGACGGCGTGCACGTCCCCCGTGACCCCCGGGTGTTCTTGGCCGGGTACGGCGCCGGGGCCTCGACCATCGGTGCGACCCGGACGGGGCGGGCTGCTGCGCTCGCGGCGCTGGAGCGGGTGGGGCGGCGGTGAGTCGGGCGAAGGTGTGGGGCTGTCGATCCAGCACTTCTGTAGTGCAATATGCCGCAAACCTATACAGAAGCCCCTGGTGCCCATATCGTCGCAGGACGAGTTATTCGGGCACATGACTGCCTTGCGGCGCACAGGTGCGCTGCTAGGCGCGGACGGAGCGATGATGAAGAGACGACTTCTGACGATGCTGACTGTCTCGTCGGCGACGACCCCCTCAGGCAGCTACGGCTGCTTGTGAGACTGCGGTCCGCGACCGTCGCAGCAGCAGGGCTCCTGATGCTCAGCGCGTGCAGCCCAGCCCCGATCGAGGGTGAGGACGTCTCGTACTCCCCACCAGCCTGGATGGCAGACGTGGTGGCGCAGGACGAGGAGTACATGAGTGCCATGACGACCTGCCTCGAAGACCGCGGGCAGACCGTCATGGCCCACGGGGGCAAGGTGGGGATCGAGACTCTCTCGGACGAGGACGGCCAGATTCTTCCCGGTGTCTCTGAGCTCGCTGACGAGGCGTGGGGCGAGTGCTCTGCGCTCGTCCCTGAGCAGGCGTACATCTCTGACGACCGCGACCTCGAGTACGACAGGATGTTCGACACCGTCGAGTGCCTGGCGCACGAGGGCTATCCACTCGCCGCGCCTCCCAGCAGAGAGGCGTGGGTCTCGGGGAGCGTGGAGTACTCGCCCTACGCAGAGCTGACCGAGACCGGGGACGGTGGCTCCTGGGCGGTCGAGACTGACGAGGTGCTCAGGCTGCTGGAGGTCTGCCCGGCCAGCAGCCAGAAGCTGATCCTGCTCGACCCCAGGGAGCCGGGGTGAGGGGTCCTCGACGGGACAGGCCGAGGGACGCCCGGGAGTCGGTCCACGCACGGCGGGTGCTCTGGGGCCTCGCGCTCGTGGGCGCGGCCGGAGTCGGGTTCGTGTGTGCGCGTGCGACCCTCCAGCCACCCGCAGTCGACGTGGTCGCCTCGGGTGACCTCACCGTCACCGTCGTCGAGGCGACTGTCGGGCGATCCGTCCCTTACGTCGTGCGGGGAGAGTGGACGCAGACCCCCGCCGGCGCAGGAGCGAGCGAGGGGGTCGTGACGACGCAGCACGTCGATGGCGCAGAGGCAGTCATTCCGGGGTCCGTCGTCTACACGGTCGACCTCCGCCCGGTGGTCGTCGGGCTCGGCGAGGTCCCGTCCTTCCGCGATCTCTCCCAGAGCATGCAGGGGCGCGACGTCAGCCAGGTCCAGGCTCTCCTGCGCGAGACCGGACACCTCACGGCTGCTGCGGGTGATGGGATCTTCGACGAGGTGACCGCGAGCGCCGTCCGAGAGTGGCAGCGCTCGCTGGGCGTCGAGGCCGACGGGATCGTCCGCGCCGGCGACGTCGTCTACCTCCCGTCGCTCCCGGCCCGCATCGTCCTGGACGACGAGGTCGGCGTCGGATCGCGGGTGAGTGTCGGGCAGCCAGTCCTGGACATCGTGTCCGACGTGCCCGAGCTCAGCATCACCGTCTCCCTCGACGAGGTCGAGCAGGTCACCTCTGGTCCGCTCACAGTCGCTCTCGACTCCGGGCCTGTCGAGGCCGTCGTCGCCAGCACACGGACCAACGAGAGCGGAGACGCGCTCCTCGTCCTGGCGGCGCCTGACGGGAGCGCGCTGTGCGGCGACAGGTGCGCGGACGTGCCGCGTGATCCTGCGGCCGCGACGTACCGCGCCGAGAGGGTCGTCGTCCCTGAGGCCACAGGTTCAGCTGTCCCGACATCCGCGGTCCGCACCTCGGGGGACGGGACCACCTTCGTCACCACTCCCGCTGGGGAGCGTCGAGCCGTCGAGGTCCGAGCGCAAGGGGACGGGCTGACGGTCGTGGAGGGGGTCGACGTCGGTGACGAGGTCAGGCTGATCGGGAGCGAGCCGTGACGGTCGTCGTCGAAGGGCTCGGTCTCCGGTACCCGCGCGCCGCGGCACCTGTCTTCTCCGGCTTGTCCGCAGCCTTCGCACCTGGGGCGCTCACGGCGGTCACGGGCCCCTCGGGATCGGGGAAGTCGACGTTGCTGTACGTGCTCGGACTGCTGGTGCGGCCTACTGCTGGTGACGTGCTCTGGGACGGTGTGCCGACCCAGGGTCTGACCGACCTCGAGCGGTCGAGGATCCGGGCGCGAGACATCGGCTTCGTGTTCCAGGACGCTCTGCTCGACCCCGCACGGAGCATCCTGGAGAACGTGTGCGATGCGGGGCTCTTCGCCGGGATGGACCGTGCCGTGCAGGTCGAGCTCGCGCAGGTGCTCCTCGGGAGGTTCGGGGTCGAGCACAGGGCGTCGCACAAGCCCGGTGAGATCTCCGGCGGACAGGCGCAGCGCGTCGCGCTCTGCCGCGCGCTGCTCACGTCACCGCGGGTCGTCCTGGGAGACGAACCGACGGGCAACCTCGATGCCGAGTCGGCCCGGGTGGTGTGGGATGCCCTCCGGGACCATGCACGCACCGGCGCGACTGTCGTGGTCGCCACCCATGACGAGAGGCTCGCCGACACCGCAGACCACCGCCTGGTGCTCCCGTGAGAGATCGTCCTCGTGAGCAGGGCGACCCGACCGCGAAGCGCCCAGGAGGGCTCTCTCCCGGCCGACCACGTCTCGTCGCGCTGCTCGTCGACAGTGTCGTGGGGGCTCTCGCGCAGCCTCTCGCGACGTCGACCATGGCCTTCGTGGTGCTCGTCGTGTGCGCGTCCGCCCTGGTCACGACAGGGCAGGCGGCGGTCGCCGAGCAGCAGGTGGTGGCGCGCATCGACGGGACGGGTGCCAGGCTCCTCACCGTCGTGGACGAGTCGGGGAGCGGGCAGATCGTCGCGGCAGGACTCTCGGTCGTCGGGGCGGTCGACGCTGTCGAGTGGGTGCTCGGTCTCGGGGTGGTGACCGACGTCCGTAACGCGGCCTACCCCACGGACGAGCGTGCCGTCGCCAGCAGACCTGTCTACGGTCGCCTCCCGACCGACCTCGCGATCGTCGCCGGACGGGCGCCGGAGGTCGGCGAGGCTGTCGCCGGGAGAGCGGCCGCAGCGGCGCTCCACCTCGCCGACGGTGTCGGGTCCGTCGTGGCAGCCGACGGCACCAGCACCGTCCCGGTGGTCGGCGTCGTCGCCGGGACCGGTCCGCTGGCCAGGCTCGACGAGACCGTCCTCGTCGCGTCCGAGGAATCTGCTGACGCCGTGGTGCGCACCGTCTACCTCATGGCGCGTGACGCCGCCGACGTCTCGACCCTCGGTGCGGCGCTCCCTGATGCGCTCTCGGCCGCCGACCCTGCCGCGCTCGTGGTGGATGCTCCGGAGGGGACGGTCGCTCTGCAGGCCGTGGTCTCAGGTGATCTGGGGGCGAGTGCCCGCCGGACCATGCTGCTCGTCCTGGGTGTCGGGCTGGTCGTCGTCGTGGTGACGACCTACAGCTCGACCTCCTCACGACGACGCGAGCTCGGGCGACGGCGTGCTCTGGGGGCCACCCGCAGTGCACTGGTCGTCGCCGTCCTCACGCAGGTGGCTGTCGCAGGTGTGGCTGGAGCGCTGCTCGGCGTGGTCGCAGGGCTCGTCGTCGTCCACAGGCTGTCGGGAGCCCTGCCGCCGGCATCCTTCGTCGGTGGGGTCGCAGGTCTGGCGGTCCTCGTCGCAGTCGTCGGGGGGATCGTGCCGGCTGTGCTGGCCGCCCGACGAGACCCCCTGAAGATCCTCCGCGTCCCGTGAGCCCGCGTCCCCTGAGCCTGCGGCTCTGGACCGTGACGCACCGAGCACCGAGCACCGAGCACCAAGCACCGGCGCCTCGGCATCGGGTGCCCGGCAGACCGAGCGGCTCGCGTGCTTGTGTGCTGGGCCGACTGGGCAGCTCACGTTCTCGTGTGCTCGGCCGACCGAGCAGCTCACGTCTTTGCGTGCCCGCCGACCGAGCAGCGTGCGTTCTCGTGTGCTCAGCCGAGCGGGACGACGGTCCCGGTGAGGTGGAGCCTCGTCCGGCGGGCGTCCCAGCCGACGACGTCGTATCCCGGAGAGCTCGACGCGCGGGGATGCGGGATTGCTGCTGAGGGAGATGACGTCGACCGGTGTGGTCGTGGCAAGACGGCCACGTCGACAGTCCCGGGCAGCAGGACCGGGGAGGCGAACTCGACGGTCCAGTCGAAGGCCTCGCCGCGGGACGGGCCGACCTGGGCGAGGGCGCGGCTGGCCGTGTACATGCCGTGGGCGATCGCGCGGGGGAAGCCGAAGGCCGTGGCCGTGAGCGCGGAGAGGTGGATGGGGTTGCGGTCGCCCGAGACGGCCGCATAGCGGCGGCCGGTCGCGGCGTCGAGGTGCCACTGGGCAGTCGGAGTCGGTGGGGCGAACGACGGGCGGCCGGAGGCGGAGTCAGCGTTGCCGCCGACAGCGCTGGGGTCGCCGTCGGCCGAGTCCTCGCCCAGCATCGTGCCCTTGGCGAGATAGGTCGAGACACCGCGCCATACGACCTCGGTGCTGTCACCCGCGCCGTAGCGCGCCGACACCTCGGTGACGAGGTCGACCTGGGTGCCCTTGCGGTGCGGGCGGAGGTTCTCTGCGTGGGCGTGGACGAGCAGGCGCTCGTCGGACGAGATCGTGCGGTGGACGGTGACGGCGTTGGACAGGTGCACCATCCCGGCGAGCCGGAGCGGGAAGTCGTCACGCACCATGAGCGCCGTCGCGACGGGGAAGGCGAGCACGTGCACGAAGCCCGCAGGCAGTGTCCCGTCGACGGGTTCACCGAGGAGTCGCTGGTAGGCGACGAGCTGCGCCTCGTCTGCGACGACGTCGGCCACCCTGTACGTCACGTCGGGCAGTGTCGCGTGCGCGAGGTCTGGCGAGCGCCGTGGGCGCAGGGCCCGTGCGTACAGGCCGCCGAGGGGCGGGACCGTCGCGAGGGTGGTGGTGGTACGGGGGCTCCGGGCCGAGCTCGACGGACTAGCAGCGCCCGACAGACCGCTCGCCTGCGCCGGGGCAGCCTCGTCGCGGTCGTCGCTCATGCGCCGACCATGCTCTGGCCGCAGACGCGGAGCACCGTGCCGTTGATCCCGCCGGCGGCTGGGCTCGCGAGGAAGGCCACGGCCTCGGCGACGTCGATCGGCAGGCCGCCCTGCTGCACGGAGCTGAGTCGCCGTGCGACCTCGCGGGTCGCGAAGGGCATCCGTGCGGTCATCTCGGTCTCGATGAACCCCGGCGCGACGGCGTTCGCCGTGCCGTCGACCTTCGCCATGAGCTTCCCCGTCGGACGCACCATGCCGATCACCCCGGCCTTGGACGCCGCGTAGTTCGTCTGCCCCCGGTTCCCCGCGATGCCGCTCGTCGACGCGAGCGAGATGATCCGCGGTGCGTCCACGAAGGCGGGAGAGCGCATGAGGGTGTCGTTGATGCGCAGCTGCGCGGCGATGTTCACCGCGAGGACCGCGTCCCACTTCTCGGGGGTCATGTTGGCCAGCAGCTTGTCGCGCGTGATCCCCGCGTTGTGGACCACGATGTCGATGCTCCCGTGCCGCGAGACGGCGTGCTCGATGATCTTCTCACCCGCGTCCGGCGCGGTGATGTCGAGCTGGAGCGCCGTGCCCTTGATCCGGTTGGCGACCCCTGCGAGGGCCTCACCGGCGGCAGGGACATCGACCACCACGACCCGTGCGCCGTCACGGGCAAGGGTCTCGGCGATCGCTGCACCGATGCCTTGCGCGGCACCCGTGACCACGGCGACGCGGCCGTCGAGCGGACGGTCCCAGTCGGAGGAGGAACCAGCCGTCGAGCCGACGGTGAGGGACTGCCCGTCGACGTACGCCGAACGGGCGGACATCAAGAACCGCAGGGCCGCGCCGACCGACGGCGCGCTGAGGTCGACGTCGTCGGTCAGCACGATGCCGTTGGCTGTCGAGCCGCCGCGGAGCTCCTTCGCGACAGAGCGGAGCAGCCCGTCGACGCCCTGGCGGGCTGCGGCCACCGCCGGCGCGTCGTCGTCGGTCGCTGCCCGGGAGATCGTCACGACGCGTCCGCCGGGAGCGAGGGAGCGCAGGGTCGAGGCGAGGTCGAGGGCGGGGCCCGACAGGTCGTCAGGGTGCTCGACCTCGGTCAGCACGAGGACCACAGCACCCCAGCTGACGTGCTCGGTGCCTAGGACAGCGCGGTGCACCTCGAGGTCGGGTGCTGCGAAGCCCGTCGACAGCAGCAGCTGCGCGACGATGTCGGAGTCTTCACCGGTCCCTGTGGTCGACCCGAGCACCAGGACGGGGCCGGCGGTCAGCGTCGCGCCCTCGGTGTACCTGCGCAGGACCGAGGGGCGAGGCAGCCCGAGGGTCTTGGCGACCTTGCCGCCGATGCCGCCGTTGACGAGGGAGATGTAGCCGTCGCTCACTGGTCTGCTCCGTCCGTCGTGCCTGTGGTGCTGTCGCCCGGGACCGACTCGAGCAGTGCTGCGACACCCAGACCGCCCGCCGCGCACACCGAGATGAGCGCGCGGGACACCTGCCCTGTCTCGGCAGCGCGTGCTGCGAGCAGCTTGGCGGCCGTCGCGACGATGCGTCCGCCTGTCGCGGCGAAGGGGTGGCCTGCGGCGAGCGACGAGCCCGCGACGTTGAGCCGGGTGCGGTCGACGGAGCCGAGCGCACCGTCGAGGCCGAGCTCGGTCCGGCAGTACTCCTCGTCCTCCCACGCGGCGAGGGTGGTGAGCACGGTCGAGGCGAAGGCCTCGTGGATCTCGACGAGGTCGATGTCGCCGAGGGTCAGCCCGTTGCGGGCGAGCAAGCGGGGGACAGCGTGCGCTGGGGCCATGAGCAGGCCGTCGTGGCCGTGCACGAAGTCGACCGCGGCGGTCTCGGCGTCGACCACCCGGGCGAGGATCGGCAGGTCGTGCTCGTCGGCCCAGTCGCGCGAGGCCACGAGGACCACGGAGGCGCCGTCGGTCAGGGGTGTCGAGTTGCCCGCGGTCATGGTGGCAGGTGTCGACAGCGAGGTGCCGAAGGCGGGCTTGAGGGAGCCGAGCTTCTCGGCCGACGTGTCGGGCCGCAGGTTCTGGTCGCGGGTCAGCCCGCGGAACGGGGTGACGAGGTCGTCGAAGAACCCGCCGTCGTAGGCGGCAGCGAGGTTGTGGTGGCTCGCGAGGGCCACCTCGTCCTGCGCCTCACGGGTGATGCCCCAGCGGGCTGTCGTCAGTGCCTGGTGCTCGCCCATCGACAGGCCTGTGCGTGGCTCGTCGGTGCGCGGGGGAGCGGGTGCGAGGTCGGAGGGACGGACGGCGGCGAAGGCCTTGAGGCGGGCGCCGAGGGTCTTGGCGTGGGAGGCCTTGAGCAGCGCGTGGCGGAGGCCCTCGCTCACGGCGATCGGTGCGTCGGAGATCGTGTCCGTGCCACCCACGATCGCCGAGTCGATCTGACCGAGGCGGATCTTGTTGCTCACCGACACGACGGCCTCGAGGCCCGTCGCGCAGGCCTGCTGGAGGTCGTAGGCCGGGGTCGTGGGCGCGAGGGCCGAACCCAGGACGCACTCCCGGGTGAGGTTGAAGTCCTTCGGGTGCTTGAGCACAGAGCCTGCGACGACCTCCCCGATCCGTTCGCCCTGGAGGCCGAAGCGGGCGACCAGGCCGTCGATCGCGGCGGTCAGCATGTCCTTGTTCCCGACGTCCGCGTACGCCCCGCCCGCTCGTGCGAAGGGGATGCGGTTCCCCCCGACGATCACGGCGTCCGTGAGCGCGCGACGCGCCTCGGCCTGGGCTGTCGGGCTCTCGCCCTGTCCTGCTGCGGTCCTTCGGGGCACGTCAGTCTCCTCGCGTCGTCGCTCGGGTCTCGCTCTGGTGCGGCTGGTCTCCGGCGCCTCGGAGGAGCACCTCGGAGGGCGAAGACTTACCGACACCCACGGTACCTGGTACCGGCTCGGTCGACCCGGCGAGAGCGCGGCCTGTGGACGGACGCCCTACGCTGACCAGCGGGGACGACCTGGGGTGCGCGCCGGGCTGGGCTGGGAGGGTGCACCTGTGGGTGACCACATCCGCGTCCGGCATCGCGAGTCCGCCTGCTGGGTCCACAGCCCACAGCCCACAGCCCACAGCGCGTCGTCCCCCGGGCCCGCTGTCCGGTCCTGCCGCCCCACCACCCGAGAAGGAGCGCCACATGCCACGCACGCCCGTGCTGGAGATCGCCGTGCAGGACGTCGCCGGCGTCAGGGTCGCCGCCGAGGTCGGCGCTGCCCGCGTCGAGCTGTGCGTCGCGCTCGGCGCGACAGGCGGGCTCACCCCGAGCGTCGGCCTGGTCGAGGCCGTGGTCGACGCGGCCCGATCGGCTACGCATGCCGACGGCCGCGACCTCCCTCTCGAGGTCCACACCCTCGTCCGCGCCCGCGCGGGCGGCTTCGTCTACGACGCCGACGAGCTCGGTGTCCACCTGCGCGACGTCCGTGCGCTGGTCGCCGCAGGAGCGTCGGGGGTCGTCGTCGGTGCGCTCACCCCCGAGGGAGAGGTCGACGCCGAGCAGGTCGCGCGGCTCGTCGAGGCGGCGAGCGGCGCAGAGGTGACCTTCCACCGGGCGATCGACACCCTCGTCGACCCGCTCGAGGCCGTCGAGACGCTCTGCGGGCTGGATGTCACGAGGATCCTGACCTCGGGCGGCGCCGAGCGCAGCGTCGACGGTGCTGAGCAGCTGCGTCACATGGTCGACGTCGCGGCGGGCCGCCTGCAGGTGATGGCGGGCGGAGGTGTACGCCCTGTCGACGTCGCCACCCTGGTGGCCGTCGGCGTCGATGCCGTGCACCTCTCGGCCAAGGGCATCGTGGCGGCGGACGGCGGTGTCGGGGGCGGCGCAGGTGCTGGCGTCGAGGTGACGGACCCTGCAGTGGCCCGCGCCGCGGCCGACGCGCTCCGCGTCGCGACAGCCTGAGCCCGACGGCTGGTCAGAGGCTCGGCGGACTCCGACCGGGCGGGTGAAGGTCCTAGGCCAGGAGTGTGGCGTGGGTCTCGATTGCGTAACAGTCGGTGAGAGGGTTAGTGTTTTCAGAGTCTGTTCGTTAGGTTCCCTTACTAAAGCCTCGCAGCAGTTGAGGGGCGAGCGGCGTCGCGGCGTCGCACACGACCGAAGGGATTAACGATGATCCGAACTGAGGGCCTCAGGAGACTGCTCCCGGCAGTCGCGCTGGCCTCGAGTGTCGCCCTGATCGCCTCGGGGTGCAGCAGCGACTCGGACGGCGGCTCCGGCGGGAGCAGCGGCGAGGAGTCTGTCCTCAACGTCTGGGCCGGGTCGCAGACCCCGCTCGTGGCGAACTTCAACCCGTACTCCACGGGCATCCAGAACGGGACGCTCGGACCGATCTACGAGCCCCTCTTCTACTTCAACCGTGCTGCCGCGGGCGACCCGGTCCCGATGCTCGGCATGAGCTACGAGTTCAACGAGGACGGCACCGAGATCACCGTGAAGACCCGCGAGGGTGTCACGTGGAACGACGGCACCCCCTTCACGGCGAAGGACGTCGCCTTCACCTGGAACTACGAGCCGGCCAAGCCGCTCGGCCTGATCTCGGCCGAGGCGACCGACGACACGACGGTCGTCGCGAAGTTCGAGACCGCGCAGTACACCACCGTCGCCGGACTGTTCATGGCCGCTGTCGTCCCTGAGCACATCTGGAAGGACAAGACCGTCGAAGAGGCGGGCTCCTGGGCCAACGAAGAGGCTGTCGGCACCGGCCCCTACATGGTCGACTCGACCTCGTCGCAGGCCTTCACCCTGAAGAAGAACCCTGAGTACTGGCAGGAGGGGAAGCCGACTGTCGAGAAGCTCCGCTACCTCGGCATCAACGACAACAACTCGGCGCAGAGCCTGCTCACCACCGGCAAGATCGACTGGACCGCGATGTTCATCGCGGACACCGAGCCCGTCACCGCCGACGGTCGCATCTCCATGGTCAACACCCCGCAGGACCCCACGGTCATCTACACCTGCTCGAACGCCGAGCTCGGGTGCACGGGCCCGCAGACGGACGTCGCCGTCCGCCAGGCGATCAACCTCGTGCTCGACCGCACGGAGATCAACTCGAAGGCGTTCTCGGAGAAGGCCGGCATCATCTCGCCGACCTTCGCCCTCATGCCCCGTGACGAGAAGTGGCTCGCCGAGGGGATGCCCGAGGAGAGCCCGCAGACGGCCGACGCCGCTGCCGCTGAGAAGGTCCTCACCGACGCCGGCTACGCCAAGGGCGGCGACGGCATCTACGCCAAGGACGGCGAGCGCGTCGCGATGACCCTCGTGTCGATCGACGGCTGGACCGACTACAACAACGCCGCCAAGCTCATCGCCGAGCAGGCTGCTGCCGCAGGTATCGAGATCACGGCGTCGACGGCCTCGCAGGCCGAGGTCGACGAGCAGAAGACCTCGGGCAGCTTCCAGCTCATGGTGCACGGCATGAACGGCACCAACGTCGCGGACCCGTACCAGATCTACCTGGACTGGTTCACGACCGACAAGACCCAGCCCGTGGGGACCACGGTCCCGCAGGGTGACTGGAACTTCTCGAGGTTCAGCAACCCCGACGTCGACGCGGCTGTCGTGGCCGCTGCGGCCACGGACGACGACGCCACTCGCCTGGAGCAGTACACGATCATCCAGGACGCGATCGTCACCGACCTGCCGTACATCCCGCTGGTCATCAACTCGACCATGACCTTCCAGAACGTGAAGGACTTCGCGGGCTGGCCGACGGACGAGGACCTCTACGCCTTCCCGCCGTCCTGGGGAGCGATGGCCTCGGGTCTCGTCGTCACGAACCTGACGCCGACAGACTGACCTGAACGACCGAGGAGGAGCTCCGACAGCATGGGAAGTGTTGAGCAATGAAATTCTACGTCCGGCGGTTCGCCTTCTACCTAGCAACGCTGTGGTTCGCCGTCACACTCAACTTCGTCCTTCCCAGGCTCTTGCCGGGGGACCCCGCGACCATCCTGCTGCAGAAGCTTGCACGGCAGGGCGGCGAGGTCACCCCGGCGATGATCCGGAGCGTGGAGCTCCTCCTCGGCACCTCGGACGGTGCGTCGCTGTGGTCCCAGTACTGGAGCTACCTCGGCAGCATCCTCCGCGGAGACCTCGGTGTCTCCATCTCGAACTACCCGGAGCAGGTCACCACGCTCATCGGCCAGGCGCTGCCCTGGACGCTGGCCCTGGTCGGTCTCGCGACGCTCATCTCCTTCCTCATCGGGATCTTCGTCGGCGCCTACGTCGGCTGGAAGCGCGGGACGTGGGCCGACCACATCATCCCGGCGACGACCTTCATGCAGTCCGTGCCGTACTTCTGGCTCGCGCTGCTGCTCATCTACATCTTCTCGGTCACCCTCGGCTGGTTCCCGATCATCGGCGGCTGGGACACCTGGACCTTCGACAACCCTGAGGTGAGCTTCGCCTTCCTCAAGGACGCGATCTGGCACGGGACGCTCCCGGCGCTGACGATCATCCTCAGCTCGGTCGGCGGCTGGCTGCTCGGCATGCGCAACATGACGGTGTCGACGCTGTCGGAGGACTACATCACCACCGCGGAGGCCAAGGGGCTGCGCCCGTCGCGCATCTTCATGACCTACGCCGTCCGCAACGCCTCCCTCCCCTCGATCGCCGGGTTCACGATCTCCCTCGGGTTCGTGGTCGCCGGGTCGATCGTCATGGAGCAGGTGTTCACCTATCCAGGGCTCGGGCGGCTCATGATCCAGGCTGTCCAGGGCAACGACTACGCGCTCATGCAGGGCGTGTTCCTCGTGATCACGCTCACCGTGCTCGCGGCGAACTTCATCATGGACATGTTCTACGGACTCATCGACCCGAGGGCGCGCAACAATGGCTGACGACATCCGCGAGCAGCAGCTCGCAGCACAGGCGAGCGGTGGCGGGATCGCGCCCGCCCAGATCATCGAAGAGACGCCGACGGCGGTGACCGCTGGGCGGGTCGAGAAGGTTGGGGCCTGGCGGCGGTTCGGGCAGCTGCTCCGGCGTTCCCCAAAGCTCGCTATCGGTCTCGCGATGGTGATCGCCATCGTGCTCTTCACCGTGATCGTCCCGTTCTTCACGGAGTCACCGACGGCACTCGACAACGCCTCGCTCCTGAGGCCAGGCGAGGGCGGTCACCTGCTCGGGACCACGCAGCTCGGAGCCGACGTCCTGGCCCAGCTCGCGCACGGAGGCCGGAGCTCGTTGCTGATCGGCCTCGGAGCGGGTTTCATCACCGTCGTCCTCTCCGTCTTCTTCGGTGTCGTGGGTGGTTACCTCGGTGGCTGGACGGACGAGGTCCTCTTCTTCATCAGCAGCATCATGCTCGTGATCCCCGGGCTTCCGCTCCTCATCGTCGTCTCGTCGTACATCCCTGGACGCAGCATCTGGCTCTTCGCGGTGCTGCTCGGAGTGACGTCTTGGGCCGGTTCTGCCATCGTGCTGAGGAGCCAGGCGCGCTCCCTTCGCAACCGGGACTATGTCGCTGCAGCCCGGGTGGCTGGCGAGAACCCCTGGCGGATCATCTTCGTCGAGATCATCCCGAACCTCTTGCCGCTCGCAGCCGCGCAGTTCCTCTTCGCCGTGGTCGCCGCGATCCTCGGTGAGGCAGGCCTGTCCTTCCTCGGTCTCGGCCCGACCGGTGGCGTCACCTGGGGCACCATGCTCAACGACGCCCAGCAGGGCGCCGCGCTCACCCGCGGTGCGTGGTGGTGGTTCATCCCGCCGGGCATCCTCATCGCCCTGCTCGGTGGTGCGCTGTCCCTCGTCAACTTCAGCATCGACGAGATCATCAACCCGAAGCTGCGCACGGGCTCCGCCCAGGCCAAGAGCGTCCGCGAGGCACGCCGCAAGCACAAGGAGTCGCGCCGTGCGGTTAAGTCCGCCCGCGCCGAGCAGAAGAAGGTGACCTCGTGAACCCGCCCGTCGCTGCCCAGGGCAGCCACCGTGCCGACGGCGCGGTCCGTGCCGCCGACCCCGTCCTCACCGCACGCAACGTCTCGATCGACTACGAGGTCGAGCCCGCGGTCCACGCAGTCCGCGACGTCTCGCTCACGCTCCACCGCGGAGAGATCCTCGGTCTCGCGGGGGAGAGCGGCTGCGGCAAGACGACGCTCGCCTACGGCATCAACCAGCTGCTGCGTCCCCCGGCCGCCCTCAAGGCCGGCACCGTCACCTTCCACGACCACGACGGCACGGACATCGACCTCGGCGGGCTGCACGGCGAGTCGTTGCGCGCCTTCCGCTGGGACAAGATCTCGATGGTGTTCCAGGGCGCGATGAACTCGCTCAACCCGGTGATCTCCATCCGGGCCCAGCTCTTCGACGTGTTCACCACGCACCGCCCGGGCATGAGCAAGAAGGAGAAGGAAGAGCGCTCGCAAGAGCTGCTCCGCAAGGTCGGGGTCGACCCGAACCGTCTCGACAGCTTCGCCCACCAGCTCTCGGGCGGTATGCGCCAGCGCGTGATGATCGCGATGGCCCTCGCCCTCAACCCGCAGGTCATGATCATGGACGAGCCCACGACGGCCCTCGACGTGGTGGTCCAGCGCGGGATCCTGCGCGAGATCATGCGGCTGCGTGAAGAGTTCAACTTCGCGGTCATCTTCATCACCCACGACCTGCCGCTGCTCCTCGAGATCAGCGACCGGATCGCGGTGATGCTCCAGGGGGAGATCGTCGAGCTCGACACCGCCGAGAACATCTACGAGAACGCCCAGCACCCGTACACGCAGCGCCTGCTCAGCTCCTTCCCGAGCCTGACCGGCGAGCGCGGCTCGTTCATCCGCACCGGAGAGGGGGCGTGACCATGGCATCGCTCGAGGTCAAGCACCTGGTCAAGGACTTCCGTCTGCAGGGCGGACGCGGCAAGCGCTTCCGCGCCGTCGACGACGTCTCGTTCACGCTCGAGCCCGGCAAGACCATCGCCCTCGTGGGCGAGAGCGGCTCGGGCAAGTCGACCATCGCCCGCATGATCGCCAAGCTCGAGACCCCCTCGAGCGGGGAGATCCTGCTCGACGGGAAGGTCAGTGCGACCCGTGGGCGGGGGCTGGCCAGCTACAGGCACGACGTGCAGATGGTGTTCCAGGACCCCTTCGCGTCGCTCAACCCCTTCCACACGATCCAGCACCACCTCGAGCGGCCGCTGCGCCTGCACGGGCGGGTCAAGGGGCAAGCCGAGGCCGACGCCGAGGTCGAGAGGCTGCTCGAGCGCGTGAGCCTCACGCCGGCGTCGGGCTATGCACGCCGCAGCCCGCACGAGCTGTCGGGCGGTCAGCGTCAGCGCGTGGCCATCGCCCGGGCGCTCGCACCCGGGGCGCGGTTCCTCGTGGCCGACGAGCCCGTCTCGATGCTCGACGTGTCGATCCGCCTCTCGGTCCTCAACCTGCTGGCCCGCCTGCAGCGCGAGGACAACCTCGGGGTCCTGTACATCACGCACGACCTCGCGACGGCGCGGCACTTCTCGGACGAGATCATCGTGCTGTTCAAGGGCAAGATCGTCGAGCGAGGCCCGGCCGACGACGTGATCATGAACCCCCAGCACGAGTACACGAAGCTGCTGCTCTCGGCGGCGCCGAACCCCGAGAACCACGGCCGGCTGCGCGCCGAGGTGCTCGCGGAGATGTCGCTCGGGCCGCAGGACGCCGGGCGGGACCGCTTCGGCACGCGCGGGATGTGAGCCGGCCTCGGCGTCCCGCCTGCTGACGCAGCGCGAGGCCCAAGGCACGAGAGACCTCTGACCGCAGGTCCGCACACCTCGGTCAGGTCGCGCCGGACAGACCGGCGGGGCGACGACGGCGCGACGGGACACCCGTCGCGCCGTCGTCGTGCCCGGGGTGGGGTGCGCTGGGTTCTCGGGGCTCGGGGCTACGGGTTCAGAGCTCTGGGTCGAGAGCCCTGGGTGCGACGGGTGCGAGGACCGCGTGCTGCGTGCACAGCCCGCCGTCCCACTGTCCGCGACCGGAGGTACCTGATACCGTCGGTCTCGTGAGCCACGCCACCGAAGAAGCCGCGACAGCTGACGCCACCGAGCCCGCCACGAGCACCGGTGCCGCTGGTGCAGGGGAGCGCGTGGACCGCGCCGTGGCCGCCGTCCACGGGGCGCCCGACGGACGGTCGACCCGCTGGGACGACCACCGCGCCGCGCGCCGCGTCGAGCTGGTCCACGCCGCCCGACGTGCCGTCCACAAGGTCGGCCCCGAGGTGTCGATGGACGAGATCGCGACGCGCGCCGGCACGTCGAAGTCGATCGTCTACAGGTACTTCGTCGACAAGCCGGGTCTGCAGCAGGCCGTCGGAGAAGCCGTGGTGGCGCAGATGCGCGAGGCGCTCACCTCCGCTGCCCGCACGGCCTCGACGCCGCGTGACGCCCTGCGGTCCATGGTCGCCGTCTACCTCGAGATGATCGAGCACTCGCCGAACGTCTACTACTTCGTGACACGGACAGCCCCCGGGCTGCCCTTCCTGGACTCGGTCATCGAGATCGTCGCGCTGCCCTTCGCCCAGGAGATGGACGCAGACCCCGTCGATGCCGCCGCCTGGGGTGCCGGGGCCGTGGGCTTCATCCGGGGGACGGGCGAGTGGTGGATGTCGGCCCGCGACGCCCCCGACGCGCTGAGCCGCGACGAGGTGACCGACAGGGTGACTGCCTGGCTCTGGGGAGGCCCTGTCGGGGTCCTCGCCCGGGGACGCCGCGCGCCCTGACGGCCCGGGCGGGACGTCCGCCCCGTCCGTCGTCACGGGCCCCGTCGCCGGGCCGCCGACGACCCCGTGAGCCCTCAGCCCTTCATCC
>NZ_JACBYE010000002.1 GCF_013415325.1 Sanguibacter inulinus
GAGGGAGAGAGTCTGTGGTCGGGACAGATCGGTGGCCGGGCAGGGAGGTGGTCGGGACAGGGAGGTGCCCGCTGCGAGCAGGGTCAGCCCGCGCCGCACTCCACGTTGCTGAGACCCTCACCGGCGCCTGGCGCCGTGTTGTCGCACTCGACGACGTTGGAGAGCTCAGGGGTGAGCGAGAAGCCGAAGCCTGTGCCGTCGACGGTCGCGACGTTCCCGCGGAAGACGTTGTGGTCGCCCCAGCCCTCGAGGATCTCGTGGGTCTGGAAGCCGTCGGTCGGTGACGAGGTCCCGGTGTTGCCCTCGACGAGCCACCCGTTGCCCTTGACGTCGACCCACGAGTCGGCTGCGGAGATCGACGACCCGTCGAAGGTGTTGCCACGGACGATCCCGTCCGAGGTCCCCTCCTTGATGTCGATGCTCTCCGAGGTCGTCCCGCTGATCGTGTTGTCCTCGATGACGTTGCGGTCGGAGGGGTCGGGCTCGCAGGCCGTGATGTCGCACCAGTTGCTCTCGGCCGTCCCGACGTACACACCCTCGCCGAACTTCGGCTTGCGCAGCCCGGTGTCGCTGATGACGTTGCCCGACACCACGTTGTCCGTGCTGGCCTTGCGGAGGTGGATCGCCTCGTCACCGATCGACGTCACGGTCAGGCCCGAGATCACCGAGCCGACCGTTCCGTCGGCCATCACGCCCTTCTGACCGTCGGTGACAGTGAACCCGCCGAGGCGCCAGTGGCTCGCCCCGTCGAGGTGCATCACGTACCCGCCCTCGGGCCCACCGCCGTCGAGCACGGCGTCGGCCGGTCCGCAGAGCGTGATCGGCTCGTCAGCGGTGCCTGACGTCGTGGCGACGAACAACCCGTCGTAGGTCCCCGGAGCCAGGACGATCACCTCTCCGGGCTCGACCTCCGCGAGGCTCTCGGTGAGCTCGTCGGTGGTCGAGACCGTGGGCTCGGCCGGGCAGTCGACGGTGCTGTCCGGGACGGCGGCACCAGGAGAGTCCGCCGTGGCTGACGGGGATGGCTCCGGGCTCGAGGTCGACCCTGTCGGGTCGGACGAGGGTTCTGGGGTGCCGGGCGACGGGCTGCCCGGCGCTGTGCACCCCGCGAGGATCAGGCCACCGACCACGACCTCGCGGGCCCGTCGGCCCAGAGTCCTCAGGACGCCGGTCACGGTGCGCACCGCAGGTCCCTCGGGCGGCGGCCGGGTGCCCGTCCACCGGGCTCCGCGACCTGTGCGGGCTGCTGGCCCGGCTGCCGAGTGTCCTGCCGGGTCTCCTGGGCCTCTCGTCGGCCTTCTTGCCGCGCTGGGCCGGGCACGTCGTCCCCGGGGTGCCCGTCGTCGTGCAGCTCGAGATCGGCTGGTGCCTCACGGACCAGCAGGTCTCCCGCCGACCTGTCGGCGCGACGGGCTCGGGAGGGCTGCGGGCGAGGCAGCGTCGGTGCCAGGCTCCCGGCACCGTGCGGCTGCTCGTCCCGGGCTCCGCCCTGGGACTGGTCCAGGGTCTGATTCTGGGCCCGGTCCTGAGACTGACCCTGCGCCTGCCCGAAGATCTCGCTCGGGTCGACGACTCCGCGGGTGAGCGAGGTGAGCGGGGCCCGGTTCGCGTACGGGTGCCGGACACCCGCGTTGCGGTGTCGGATGCTCGTCAGCGCGGTGACGAGCACGAGCAGGGCGAGCAGCAGCCAGACGACGGTGAGCGGCTGGAAGATCTGCCGCAGGACCGTCGAGAGGGGCTTGGTGCTGTCCCAGTCTTCCGTCGAGTTGTCCGACACCGCGACCCCCGTCGTGCGGGCCACGTCGATCGCGCTCGGACCACGTCCGCCGACGCTGTTGTCCGAGACGACCGAACCACCGGTCGCACCGACCAGCGTGATCGCGTGGCTGGTCACGTCGTCGACGGTGTTGCGCTCGAAGGTCCCGCCCGCGTCACGGGCGTAGATGCCGATCTCACCACCGAGCACGGTGTTGCCTGTCACCACGGTGTCCGTGCCGGCCGACCTCAACGAGATCCCCTGCTGGTCCGCGCCCTCGACGGTGTTGTCCGTGAGCTCGACAGCCGTCGCGCCCTCGCTCACCACGATGCCCGCGGGGTTGTCTGTCACGGTGTTCGCGTCGACCTCGATGGTCGTCCCGCCGACCACGTCGATCCCGTACCGGCCGTTGCCTGTCACGGTGCTCTCCGAGACGCTGTTGGCGCCGGACATCTCCGTACCCGTGCCTGTCGCGCTCGGGCCGTCGGCGAGCGGCGTCCCCTCGATCGAGATGCCGTTGCGACCGTTGCCCGTCGAGGTCAGCCGCTCGAGGACGATGCCGCTCGTCGAGCGGGCCAGCCTGAAGCCGTCGACGGCGTTGCCCGTCGACGTGGTCGCCACGACTGTGCTCGCGGTGACGTCTCGGTGCATCACCAGACCGTCGACGAGGGAGTCCTCGATCCGCGACCCGCTCACCACGACACCCTCGGCGTTCATGACGAACAGCCCGAAGGCGTTGTCGGAGAACGTCACGTCCTGGATCTGCGCCGACACGAAGCTGTAGCCGCTGAGGTCCGCACCCAGACCGAGGGTCGGGGCACCCGCCCCTGTGGGCAAGAGCTCGGTCCCGAAGACCTTGGCGGAGGGCGGTGAGACGACAGTGCTCGTGGTGCCGGTCTCCGTGGGGGCACCTGCGCTCGTCGTGGAGGTGGTGGTCCCGTCGGGGGCTGCTCCCGGGTCCGCTGCGTCACCTGTCGCGACGGCGCCGGCCGTCCCGTCGGTCCCGGCTGTCCCGTCGGGCACCGGCGGCTCGTCGGCTGCGGGGATCTCCCCCGCCGCGAGGTCCTGCGAGCCGGGCGCTGTGTGCGGCAGGTCGGTCCCCGTGAGGGAGACTCCCCCGGTGGTCCCGCTCCAGAAGCCGAGGTGGTCGAAGGTCGCGTGCCGGAAGTCCGCATAGCCACCGACCACCCGCACGTAGGCCCGCCCGTCGGAGGTGTCGTCGTCCACGGTGCCGGTCCGTGGGTCCCAGGCGCTCACCACTGTCGGGTTCTCGGCCGTGCCGGCGACCGTCAGGTCTCCGCCGAGCGTGACGATCGAGACGAAGGCGTCGTCGGTCGACGTGAGGTTGAGGCGCAGCCCGTCGTCGCTCGTGAGGTCGAGGGTCGCACCCTCCTCCACGACGATGTTCTCGCCGAGGAGGTACGAGCCGTCGGGCTGGCGCACGAGGGTCTGCGGGGCGAGCTCGAGCAGGTCGTCGAAGCTGTAGGGCGCCTCGCGCTCGACGAGCACGAGCGTGTACGTCGTCCCCGTCTCGAGCCTGTACGGCCGCCACTGCGACGCGCCCGTCCACTGCGCACCGTTGGCGATCGACCGCACCTCGACGAGGCGGCGGTCTTCGGCCGCGACGAGCGCGGCCTCGGCGTCAGGGTCACCCGGGTAGGCGACGGGTGCGGGTGTGGGCACCGCGGTCGACGCGGCGCGCACCTGCACAGGCTGGAGGACCGGGGTCGCGGCAGCCATGCCCCCGGTCACGAGGACCGTGCACCCGACGGCTGTGGCGACGGCTGCGGCGCGGGTCGCCCGACGCGCGCTCATCGTGCAGCCTCCGGCGTCCGGGCCGCCGAGGCGTAGACCGCGGGAGAGACAGAGGTGGTCTGAGGTGCAGGCACGACCTCCTCGACAGGGTCGAGGCTCCGGGCGGTCTGCCCGTCGCCGCCGACCTGGTCGGCGTGGCGGGTCAGCCAGCCCTGCTTGTTCATCGTGACGAAGGCGTACAGCTTGATCGGCAGGGCGACCATGATCACCACGGCGGCGAGCAGCGGCAGCAAGAACACCTCCTGCGGGTGGCGTCGCAGGTGCGAGAACCCGCGGATGCCACGGCCGAGGAGCAGCCATCCCACGGCGGCCGCGATGCCCAGGGTGGTGAGCTCGAGCCTCGACGCCACCAGGTACCAGAGCGTCAAGCCCATCGTGAGCGGCGTGAGGAGGATCTGCAGCACGGTCACCTTGGTGACGAAGGGCGTCCGCCACAGCCAGCCCTTCGACACGGCCGTGAGGTAGCACCTGTAGGAGTTGCGGCTCCAGCGCACCCGCTGCTTGACGAAGGCGCTGAAGGTGTCGGGGAACATCGAGATCGCCCGGGCCGAGGACTGGTGGACGGTCTTGTAGCCCGAGGCGAGCACGAGCCAGGTGAGCCTGCCGTCGTCCCCCGCGATGCAGCGGCGACCGAGGAAGAACTCGTTCTCGAGGTCGTCGAGGACCGGGACGACGGCGTCACGCCTGTAGGCCGCGGTCCGACCGGACAGGCACGGCACAGCGCCCGCGCTGCCCATCGCCGGGACGTAGTCGTAGTAGCGCAGGTTGACGAGCCAGTCGGCGATGCGCCGCCAGACGCTCGACGTCCGCTGGTACACGTTCTGCTGCGTGCCCACACCACCCACGAGCGGGTCGGCGAAGGGCATCTGCACGGCCTCGAGCAGGCCCGGCTCCCAAGACGTGTCGGAGTCGGTCAGCACGAGGACCTCGTAGCGCGCGGCCCGGATGCCGGCGCCGAGCGCCGAGCGCTTGCCCGCGTGGTGGAACAAGACCGGACGCACCCTGGCGTCACCACGGGCCACGATCCGGGTGTAGGCCTCGAGGTCGGCGACGTCCAGCACGACGATGATCTCGGTCGGGTCCTGCGCCAGCCAGGAGTCCAGGCACCGCAGGAGGATGTCGGGGTCTTCGTGGAAGGACGGCACGACGACCGAGGTGGTCGCGCGGTGGTCGGTGACGATCGGGCGGGCCCTGCGGGACAGGACGACGCGGTAGATCCAGAGGGACCAGACGATGATGCCGGCGACGGCGAGCGGGAAGAGGTGGACGACCTGGTCGACCAGGTCACCGACGTCCACCTGTCCGACCGAGAGGGCCGAGGCTGGGGACGCCACGAGGATCGATGAAGGCATGGGGCACTCTCCGGAGTCGGAAGAAGGCGCGCAGAAGTGGAGCAGGAGGGGAGGGGGACGTCATCGTCCGGTTGACGCACGAGCGTCGTTCTGTCCAGCGTCCTAGGGCCACCGAGGGGGGAGGGGGGAGGGTGGCGGCCCGAGTGAGGCTCAAGGTATTCGGCAGGTTCTGCGACCGTCAATGGACCTCGGCGCGGGCGGGCAGCCCGGGGCCCGGAGGTCACACGATCGAAACTCCGTGAAGAACGGACGTTCCGGTGGGGTGCTGCGGGTGGTGCCCGCCTCCCGGTGACCGGCCGCGGACCCACCACCTGGGGAGACGTCCGCGCGTGGGACGGGACCTCTTGAGGGGCCGCGCCGGGTCCCTGCGAGCGCCAGGACCCTCTCGTCCCACTTGGTGGACGTCAACTTTCACCCGTCGGAAATCCTCATGGACCCGGGTCGACGGTCGACGCGCGGTCGGACGCGGGACCCGAGACTGGTCCGTGGGTACAGGCGCGGGCCACCGCCCGACCACCGGCGTCCCGCGACCCCGTCGCCACGTCTGTCCTCAGCGCACCCCGAGCGCGCGCAGCACCCGCAGACCGGTCGTCAGCAGCCGCTGCCCCTGCCCGTCGGGGAGTGCGAAGAGCTCGTCGAGAGACGCCCCGCTCATGACTCCGCGCTGGACCGAGACCGTCTGCGCCTCGGTGTACTGCTCGATGCCCTCACGCCCGTGGCGGCGTCCCTGACCCGACGCGCCGAAGCCGCCCATCGGCGCCTCGGCTGAGCCCCAGGCAGCGGCATAGCCGTCGTTGATGTTCACGGTGCCCGCGCGGACGCGCCCCGCGAGCACGCGGGCGCGGCGGGTGTCTGCGCTCCAGATGCTCGCGTTGAGCCCGAACTCCGTCTCGTTCATCACCGCGACGGCCTCGTCGTCGGAGGCGACCCGCACGACGCTGACCACCGGGCCGAAGGTCTCCTCCTGGGCGCAGAGCGCGTGGGGTGGGACGTCGGCGAGCACCGTCGGGGCGTAGAAGAGCGGCCCCACGTCAGTCCTGTGCACTCCCCCGGCGAGGATCCGCGCCCCCCGGGCGAGGGCGTCATGCACGTGCCCCTCGACCCTCTCGAGCTGAGCAGCCGAGGTGAGCGACCCGACGTCGGCCGTGTAGTCGAGGGCTGCCGACAGGCGCAGGCTCGAGACCCTCTCGAGGAAGAGGTCGAGGAACGCGTCCGCGACGTCTTCGTGGAGCACGAGCCTCTCGATCGACATGCACAGCTGGCCGCTGTTCGAGAAGCACGCCCGCACGGCGCCGAGCGCCGCGACGTCGAGATCGGCATCAGCCGCGACGTAGAGCGGGTTCTTCCCGCCGAGCTCGAGGGTCGCGCCGATGAGCCGCTCCCCCGCGCGACCGGCGATGATCCTCCCTGTCGCCGTCGACCCTGTGAAGGCGATGTGGTCCACCTCCTCGACGAGCGCAGCGCCCACGTCTCCCCCGCCCGCGACGACCTGGAACACGTCGGCCGGCAGGCCGCACTCTTCGAGGGCAGCGGCAGCCCACAGCGCTGTGAGCGTGGTCTGCGGGTCGGGCTTGAGGACGACGGCGTTGCCCGCCACGAGCGCGGGCAGCACGTCGGCCAGGGCGAGGGTCAACGGATAATTCCAGGGCGAGATCACCCCGACGACGCCGACGGGGATCCGGGCGACAGTCGTCCGGGTGAGGACAGGGAGCATCCCGCGGACCGTGCGCGGCGCGAGGTACGCACCAGCCCGGCGACCGTAGTGCCGCGAGACCTGGGCGACGTCGGCGACCTCCTCGAAGGCGCTCCCCCGGGACTTGCCGGACTCGTGCTGGACGAGGTCCAAGACCTCCGACTGCCGGTCGAGCACGAGGTCGTGCAGACGGAGCAGGACGGCGGCACGCTCGCGGACGTCTGTCGCTGCCCAGGCTGGCTGGGCGTCCCGCGCCCTGTCGACTGCTCGGGTCACGTCGTCGGGGCCGGACAGCGGGAGGTCGACGAGCACGTGCCCCGTCGCAGGGGCGACGACGCGGCGGGTGCCGGCCTCGTGGGTGGTGGCGACGCGGGCGAGCAGCGGGGCGAGGTCCTCGGGCTCGAGCAGGTAGGTCGCGCTCGCGTCGACCTCGGGGTCGAGCGGGCCCTCGCCGCCACCCGTGTGCTGGTCGCGCGAGCCCGGGGTGTGCTGGCCGCGCGAGACCGGCACGCCGTCTTCACGCCACTGCTCGTGGGCGCCTGGCCCGCCCTCTCCGTGCTGCTGCTCAGGACCGGGGACGGCGTCTGCACCAGGATCGTTCGGCATGGACCGAGCCTACGCCGCAGGAGGTGCGGGAGAGGAGGAAGCACCTGAGCTCCGAGACGACGCTGCCCCGCACCCCTCGTGGGGTGCGGGGCAGGTCTGCCCGTCTGTCAGGCGCCGAGGAGCGCCGCGACCTCAGGTGAGAGGGCCGCGACAGCAGCCGCGCGTCCCTCCGTCGCCGAGCGGGCACCGAGCGCCGCGGCAGCGACGGCGCGAGCCTGCTCCTGCGTGTGCCTGGACACCGCGAAGCGGACCGCGGGCACAGACCCCGAGGACATCGACAGGGACGTCACGCCGAGCCCGACGAGCACGACAGCCATGACGGGGTCGCCGGCGGACTCTCCGCAGACCCCGGCTGGCTTCCCGGCCTGCTGGCCGGCCCGTGCCGTCGCGGCCACGAGGTCGAGGACGGCCGGCTGCCACATCGAGATGAGGTCGCTCAGCTCGCCGCGCAGACGGTCCGAGGCCATGACGTACTGGGCCAGGTCGTTCGTGCCCATCGAGACGAAGTCCACCTCGGCGAGGATCGCCTCGGCCCTCAGCGCGGCGGCGGGGACCTCGACCATGACACCGACGGTCGTCAGCCCGTGGGCGCGTGCCGAGGTCGCGAAGTCGCGCGCCTCGTCGGGGGTCGAGATCATCGGGGCCATCACCCAGGGCTCGATCCCGGTCTCGCGCTGCGCGTCGGCGAGGGCCGCGAGCTGCGTCTCGAGCAGCTCAGGAGCCGTACGGACGAGCCTGTAGCCACGGACACCGAGGGCAGGGTTCTCCTCGTCGGGCTGCGTCGCGAAGGCGAGCGGCTTGTCGGCGCCCGCGTCGAGCGTCCGGACGACGACCTTGCGTCCGCCGAGGCTCCGCAAGACCTCTGCGTAGACGGCGGCCTGCTCTTCGCGGGTCGGCTCAGTGGTCCGCTCGAGGAAGAGCACCTCGGTGCGGAACAGCCCGACTCCCTCGACCGCCGTGCCGGCGGCACGCTCGGCGTCGGCCGCCGTGCCGATGTTGGCGAGCAGACCGACGGGGACGCCGTCGGCCGTGGCGCCCGCAGAGGTGTCCTCGGCGAGCTGCGCGGCGAGGCGCGCGCGCTCGGCGAAGGCCTCGGCGACCTCCGGGCCTGGGTCGACCTCGACGGTCCCCGACGCGGCGTCCACGGCCACGACGGTCCCGGGCTCGAGGTCGAGCGCCCCGGTCACGCGGACGACGCAGGGGATGCTGCGCTGCCCCGCGATGATCGCGGTGTGGCTCGTGGTGCCGCCCTGCTCGGTGACGATCGCGACGACGTGGCGCAGGTCGAGAGCGGCGGTGTCGGCCGGTGCGAGGTCTTCGGCGACGACGACCGCAGGACCTGTCAGCTGCGGGACGCCAGGGACGGGCACACCGAGGAGGTGCGCCGCGACCCTGTCACGGACGCTGCGCAGGTCGGTGACCCGCTCGAGCAGCATCCCGCCGGCGGCCGTGAACATGTCGACGAAGGTCTTCACTACGGCGTCGAGGGCTGCGACGGGCGGCTCGCCGTCGGCGATCCGGGCCAGCACCTTCGTGCGCAGCGCACGGTCCTGAGCCATCTGGGCCGTGGCCTGGAGGACGGCGACAGCCGCCCCCTCGGCACCGTCGGCCTGAGCACGCAGCGCAGCCGCGACGTCGTCGAAGGCCGCCGTGGCCCGCGCGGCTGTGGCCTCGCGGTCAGCCGGGGCCTGCTCGTCCGTGGGAGCGACCGGTGCCGGGCTGACCCGGACGACAGGTCCGATCCCGGCACCCCGGCCGACGCCCGCACCGGTGAGCATCAGTGCTCCTCGTCCAGGTCCGTCGCGAGCAGCGTGACGAGCTCGTCGAGGATCCTGTCGGCGTCCTCGCCCTCGGCTGCGAGGGTCACCTCGTCGCCGTGCGGGACACCGAGCGACATGACGAGCAGGATGCTCGCCGCGTCGACGGGCTCGCCCTCGCCGTGCGCGATGGTCACGTCGAGGCCGCTGTCGGCCGCAGCCTGGGTGAACAGGGACGCGGGACGGGCGTGCAGGCCGGATCGCGAGGCGACGGCCACGGTACGTGCGGGCATTGTTCTCTCCTTCGAGGGCCGTGGTCCGCACCGCTGCGAGCGGTGCGGACCCTGGCGGGTGGTGGTCTGCGCCGAGGTGCGGCGCAGACCGGGACGGGCGTGCGTGGGTCGGTCCGACCCGCCCGGTCAGGCTGTGGGCTGCGCCGCGGTGCTGGGGGCGCTGGCCGCGGCGGCGGCATCTGCCGCCTGCTCGGCCTCGAGGGCCGGGTTGGAGCCCAGTCCCTTGAAGATGATCACCAGGACCGCAGAGATCACCGTGCCGATCGCGACGGCCAGCAGGAACAGCAGCCAGTTGTCGACGAGCGGGAGGACCCAGACGCCACCGTGCGGGGCACGCTGCGAGGCGTCGAAGGCCATGATGAGCCCGCCGGTCACGCTCGAGCCGACGACCGAGGCACCGAGCACGCGGAGCGGGTCGGCAGCCGCGAACGGGATGGCACCCTCGGAGATGAACGAGAGACCGAGCAGCCAGGCTGCCTTGCCGTTCTCGCGCTCGGCCCTGGTGAACAGGCGCTTGCGGACCGTCGTGGCCAGTGCCATCGCGAGCGGTGCGACCATCCCGGCACCCATGACCGTGGCCATGACGCGGAACTGCGTGGCGCCGTCCGTGAGGCCGGCTGTCGAGAGCCCGGTGACGGCGAAGGTGTAGGCCACCTTGTTGACCGGACCACCGAGGTCGATGCCCATCATCGCGCCCAGGATCAGGCCGAGGAGGATGAGGTTGGAGCCGCTCAGGCCGCTGAGCCAGTCGGACAGCCCGTCCATGAGTGCGGCGAGCGGACGCCCGAGCACCACGAACATCAGCAGGCCTGTGACGAAGGTCGACAGCAGCGGGATCACCACGACGGGCATGATGCCGCGGACCCCCTTGGGGACCTTCCAGCGGCTGATCCACAGCGCGAGGAACCCGGCGACGAAGCCGGAGACCAGACCACCGAGGAAACCGGCGCCGACGGCGACGGAGATCGACCCACCGACGAAGCCGGGCACGAGTCCGGGCCTGTCGGCGATCGCGAAGGCGATGAACCCGGAGAGCACAGCCACGAGGAACCCGAAGGCGACACCGCCGGTGAGGTTCATCAGCGCGGCCCAGCTGGTCTTCGAGAGCACGTCGAAGTTGTTGATGACCTCGTCGGCCTTCACGTTCACGATCTCGTAGCCGCCGATCATGAAGCTCAGCGCGATGAGGATGCCACCTGCGGCGACGAACGGGATCATGTACGAGACGCCGGTCATGAGGTACTGGCGGACGCGCGTCCCCACGCTCGAGCTGCGGTCGATCGTCGTCGCGGGGTCCTTCGACCCGCCACCGGCTGTCGCGGCGGGCGTCGAGACACCGGCCTCGACGGCGGCGATGGCCTGGTTGAGGACACCTGGGGCGTCGTGGACGGCCTTCTTGACGCCGACGTCGATCGTCGGCTTGCCCGCGAATCGCTCCTTGTCGCGGACCTCGAGGTCTGCGGCGAAGATGACGCCGTCAGCGGCCTCGATGATCGCGGGGTCGAGGGGCGTCGAGCCGGCCGAGCCCTGGGTCTCGACCTGGACCTCGTGCCCGGCGGCCTTGCCAGCCTGCTCGAGCGCCTCTGCTGCCATGTAGGTGTGCGCGATGCCCGTGGGGCACGACGTCACGGCGACGAACTTCATGAGGGGTTGACCTCTCGGGTGACGATCTCGGCGACGGTCGCGGCGTCGGGGGCCTCGCGCAGGGAGGTGCGGAAGGACTCGTGGACGAGACGGCGGGCGAGCGACGCGAGGATCTTGAGGTGGTCGCTGTCACCGCTGGCCGGCGCCGCGATGAGGAAGATCAGCGTCGCGGGGCCGTCCGGGGCACCGAAGTCGACACCGGCGGGCACACGGGCGACGGCGAGCGTCGGGACCGTGACGTGCTCGGAGCGGGCGTGCGGCAGACCGACGCCTCCGGGCATGCCCGTCGCCATCTGCGCCTCGCGGGCACGGACGTCGGCGTGGAAGCCGTCGGCGTCCGTCACGCGGCCAGCGGCTGCGAGCAGGTCGATGAGGACACGGGTGGCCTCGTCACGGTCGGCTGCGACGACGTCGAGGGCGACGAGGTCGGCGGTGATCAGGGGGGTGAGGGAAGTGCTCACTTCACAGCTCCTTCAGTGCGATGTGGCGGGATGGGTCGGTGAGGGTCTCGACGTCGTCGAGGTGGATGTCGTGGGGTGCAGGGACTGCAGAGCCTGGGAGGAGGACCGCGGCGCGGCCCCATGCGACGGCGCGGCGCAAGGCGTCCGCCGAGATGTCGGAGTCGACCGAGGCCGGCCCGTGGGGTGCGTCGACGAGGGCGCTGAGGAACCCGGCGAGGGTCACGTCGCCCGCGCCCACGGTCGAGGCCGGGACGAGGGCCGGGCCACCGGCCCAGAGCACGCTGCCGGGTGCGACGAGCAGCGCGCCGTGCGCCCCGAGGGACACCAGGACGGCGGTGACGCCGCACTCCATCACCTGGTGCGCAGCGTCGACGACGGCCCCGACAGTGGTCAGCGGACGGCCGACGAGCTCAGCGAGCTCGTCTTCGTTCGGCTTGACGAGCGTCAGACCGCCTGCAGCGACGGCCGCACGGAGCGGTGCGCCCGAGGTGTCGAGGACCGTGGGGACCCCTGAGCGTGCCGCGACCTGCGCGACCCTGACGTAGAAGTCATCACCTGCACCAGCCGGCAGGCTGCCCGCGCCGACGACCAGGACGTGCTCCCCGGCGTCGACCGCGAGCCGCACCTCGTCCGCGAGGGCGTCGAGGAGGGCCTGGACGGCAGCCTCCGTCATGGGGGCGCCCGGCGCGTTGATCTTGGTCGTCGAACCACGGCCGTCGACCACGGTGATGTTGCTGCGGGTGTCGGTCCCGGTCTCGACAGGGCGGGCCACGACTCCCCCGTCGCGGAGCTCGGCGACCAGGCGGGCGCCGTCAGAGCCTCCCGACGGGAAGATCGCGACCGAGGAGAACCCGTCGGCCGACAGGGCACGGGTGACGTTGATGCCCTTGCCCCCGGCGTCGACCCGCGTCGCGTGCGCGCGGTTCACCTCGCCAGGCTCGAGGACCTGGACCTCGAGGGTCCGGTCCAGGCTCGGGTTGGGGGTGATCGTGATGATCATGCTTGCACCACCGTGAGGTCGACCGACTCGAGCTCCGCCGCGAGGTCCGCGTCGATCCCTGAGTCGGTGATGAAGAGGTCGACGTCGTCGAGACCGACGATCCGGGCGAAGTCTGAGCGTCCAACCTTGGTGTGGTCGGCGAGCAGCACGACCCGCCGCGCCGCCCGGGCGAGCGCCC
This sequence comes from Sanguibacter inulinus, assembly GCF_013415325.1. GTDB lineage: Bacteria > Actinomycetota > Actinomycetes > Actinomycetales > Cellulomonadaceae > Sanguibacter > Sanguibacter inulinus. Next base: position 12,556 of record NZ_JACBYE010000002.1, read on the forward strand.
GCTTGACCGCAGCCTCGCCGAGGTCGGGTGTGGTCGCGCCGTGGTCGGGGGTGATGCCGTTGGCACCGAGGAAGACGATGTCGGCGTGGATGTCGGCGAGAGCCCGCTCGGCCCAGGGACCGACCGAGGCGAGCGTCCGACCGCGGACCGCGCCGCCGACGAAGTGCACGGTGACCGTCGGGCGCTCTGCGAGCAGCGCGGCGATCGGCAACGAGTTCGTGACGACCTGGAGCTCGCGGTCCGTCGGGAGGATCTCAGCCAGGCGCAGGGTCGTGGTGCCAGCGTCGAGGACGATCGTGCCGGCGTCCGGGATCTCACGGAGGGCCGCGGCGGCGATGCGACGCTTCTCGTCGGAGAGCATGCCCTCACGGACGGCGACGGCAGGCTCGGAGCGCAGACGCTCGACGGGGATCGCACCTCCGTGGACCCTGCGCACCAGACCGTGGCGCTCGAGCACCGACAGGTCGCGCCGGATGGTCTCGGGGGTGACGTCGAAGGTCCGGGCCAGGCCTGCGACCTCTGCGCGCCCCTCGGCGCGTGCAGTCGCCAGGATCGCCTGGTGTCTCTCGGGTGCGTACACGTCAACTCCATCGTCGCTCGCGTCACCGACGACGCGGATATCTGTATTCACTTGTATACGCCCGTTTATGTTGGAGTGCAAGCGTCGATGTGTGTGTGCTGGTCAGGGCCACGCGCTGCGCGGCACGCGAGAGCCCCGCAATAGCTGGGCGGAGGACGGAATACCCAGGACACGGCAGTGCGCGGCCTGGATCCAGACACAATCGGACATGAGATATCGGTGTCGGTCGTGCGTGCGTGCGGGCGCCGTGGCCAGCCCTGCGCGATGACCCACCGGGCGCGGTCGCAGGTCGTCAGTGCCCAGAGGGAGGGAACGCGGCTGCGGGCGCGGCGACCAGCGGGACTGGACGACCGAGGGACTGGGAGACGATCCCGCTCAGTCGGTCCGGCGGCCCAGCACGACGCAGGACTGGTCGGTGTAGCCGAGGGCGGCGTAGAAGCCGAGCACGGCGGTGTTGGTCGTGCGGACCATGAGCTGCACCTTGGGTGCGCCCTGGGAGACGAGCCACGCCTCGGCCGCGACCATGAGAGCTCGACCGAGACCGGTCCCACGCTGCGCCTCGTCGACCGCGAGGTAGTACACCCATCCGCGGTGCCCGTCGTAGCCGACCATCACGGTCCCGACCAGAGTGCTGTCGGGCAGAGCACTGTCGGGTACAGCGCCGTCGGGTACAGCGCCGTCGGGCAGAGTTCCGTCGGGCAGAGTTCCGTCGAGGAGAGCGCCGCCGTGCAGGCGCGCCCCGAGCACAGTCGACGTCGGGGTCTCGAGCGCAGACCGCAGGTCGGCTGCAGGGTCGTTCCAGGGGCGGGTGAGCCCTGCTGCCTCCCACAACGCCACGACGGCACGCTCGTCGTCCCTGGTCACCGGGGAGATGGTGGTCTCGTGGGTGGCAGGGACGGCGGACGTGCCGTCGTGGGTCATCGAGAGTCTCGGGTCAGGCGCGGGTCAGCGCGGCTGGTAGGGCGAGACCACGACCTCGACCCGCTGGAACTCCTTGAGGTCGGAGTACCCGGTCGTAGCCATGGCGCGCTTGAGCGCACCGACGAGGTTGAGCGTGCCGTCGGCCTGGCGGCCCGGGCCGAAGAGGATCTCGGCGAGCGACCCGGCGGTGCCGACGCTCACCCGCTCTCCGCGAGGGAGCTCGGGGTGGTGCGCCTCGGAGCCCCAGTGCCAGCCCTGGCCCGGTGCCTCCTCGGCCCGCGCGAGCGCGGCACCGACCATCACGGCGTCAGCACCGCAGGCGACAGCCTTGACGAGGTCCCCGGCGCGCCCCACACCGCCGTCGGCGATCACGTGGACGTAGCGCCCCCCGGACTCGTCGAGGTAGTCGCGGCGCGCAGCGGCCACGTCGGCCACGGCTGTGGCCATCGGGGCGTGGATGCCGAGCGAGACGCGGGTGGTGTGCGCAGCGCCGCCGCCGAATCCGACGAGGACGCCGGCCGCACCGGTCCGCATGAGGTGCAGCGCCGCGGTGTAGGTCGAGGCACCGCCGACGATCACGGGGACGTCGAGCTCGTAGATGAAGCGCTTGAGGTTGAGCGGCTCGGCGTTGCCCGAGACGTGCTCGGCCGACACCGTCGTGCCACGGATGACGAAGAGGTCCACACCCGCGTCGATCACGGTCTGGTAGAACTCCTGGGTCCGCTGCGGCGAGAGCGCACCGGCGACGGTGACGCCCGCGGCGCGGATCTCCTTGAGACGCTGCGTGATGAGCTCGGGCTGGATCGGCGCGGAGTAGATCTCCTGCATGCGCCGGGTCGCCTGGGTCGGCTCGAGCTGCGCGATCTCGGAGAGCAGCGCGGTCGGGTCCTCGTAGCGCGTCCACAGACCTTCGAGGTCCAGGACGCCGAGCCCGCCGTGCTGCCCGAGCGCGACGGCGGTCGCGGGGCTCATCACCGAGTCCATCGGTGCAGCCACGATCGGCAGGTCGAAGTGGTACGCGTCGATCTGCCACCCGACAGACACGTCTTCTGGGTCGCGCGTACGGCGTGACGGCACCACCGCGATGTCGTCGAAGGAGAAGGCGCGCCGTCCGCGCTTGCCTCGGCCGATCTCGATCTCGTTGCTCACCCGACCAGGTTACCGTCCCGTGACGCCTGGACCGCGCGGCGGTCCACGTCCGTGTCGGTGGCGGCTGGGATGCTGGCCGCACACGACGACCTCGAGGAGACACCCCCATGACCTGGACCGCAGGCCCCCTGCTCGGATTCGACACCGAGACGACGGGTGTCGACGTGAGCCAGGACCGGATCGTCTCCGCGGCCCTCGTGCGCCGCGACTCCGCGACGACCGACGTCCGAACCTGGCTGCTCGACCCGGGTGTGCCGATCCCGCCGGAGGCCTCCGCCATCCACGGCATCACCACGGAGGTCGCCCGGGCGGAGGGTCAAGACCCTGCAGGCGCGATCGACGAGATCGCGAAAGAGCTCGCCGGGGCGCTCTCGAGCGGCATCCCCGTGGTCGCCTTCAACGCGACCTTCGACCTGTGCATCCTGCAGGCCGAGCTCGACCGCTACGGCCTGCCGAGCCTCGAGGACCGGATCGACGGGCGGGTGGCCCCTGTCATCGACCCGCTCGTCCTCGACAGGGCGCTCGACCGCTACCGCCGCGGGCCACGCAAGCTCGTCGACCTCTGCGGGGTGTACGCGGTCGTCGGCGACGGCGAGCTGCACACGGCCGACGTCGACGTCATCGCGACCCTCGACGTGCTCCACGCGATGCTCGCGCGCTACCCCGAGCTCGCCGAGCGCGAGCTCGACGCGCTGCACCTGTACCAGGCCGACGAGCACCGTCGGTGGGCGGAGAGCTTCAACTCCTGGCGGGAGCGCAAGGGGCTCACAGGCCCGGGGGCCGAGCTCACCTGGCTGCGAGACCACCGCCAGACTGGGCAGCGCACACTCTGAGAGGACCAGGGTCAGAGGACCAGGGTCTCCGGGGCTCACCCGGTCGACGGCTCCGGCGCCACCGATGTCACGGACGGCGCCGACGCCTCCGACGGCTCGGACGCCTCCGCCCACACCTCGAGGCTCCGCCGGCTCGTGAAGCTGCGCGGCGCACCGCTCAGCGGGTCCGTGAACTCGATAGACCGTGCCAGCAGCTGGAGCGGGGCCGAGTAGTCGTCGGGGGCCACGTCGTAGAACTCCGGGTAGAAGTTGTCGTTGACGATCGGCAGCCCGAGCGAGGCCATGTGCAGCCGCAGCTGGTGGGTCTTTCCCGTGTGCGGCTCGAGGACGTAGCGCCCCAGCATCTCGCCGCCGTCCCGGGCGACTGTGTCGACGAGGGTCACGCGGCTCTCGGCGTTCGGCTCCCCCGGGACCTCCTGGGCGACGAGGGTCCCGTGCTCCTTGACGATCCTGCTGCGCACCGTGCAGGGCAGGTCGAGCGCGGGGTCGACGGGGGCGACGGCCTCATAGGTCTTGCGGATCGTCCGGCTCGCGAAGAGCTGCTGGTATGCGCCGCGGACCTCGCGACGCGTGGTCAGCACGAGCACGCCCGCCGTGATCCTGTCGAGCCTGTGCGCAGGGCTGATCTCGGGCAGGCCGAGGTCCCGGCGCAGCCGCACGACGGCCGACTCGACCACGTACGCCCCGCGGGGCGTGCTGGCCAAGAAGTGCGGCTTGTCGATCACGAGGAGGTCGTCGTCGTGGTGCAGCACGTCGATCTCGAAGGGCACCCGGGGCTCGGGCGCGGCGTCCCTGTAGAGGTACACGAGCGTCCCGGCGACGTACGGGGCGTCCGGGCCGAGCGGGCGCCCGATCTCGTCGACGACCTCCCCCGCCGCGACCTTCTCGCGCATCCGGGCCTCGTCGTGGGGGAACCTCGCCACGAGGTGCTCCACCACGGTCGCCGCGTCAGCGCCGTGCGGCAGCTGGAGGCGGACAGGGTTGAGGCCGTCCCGGACCGGAAGCGGTACGGGACGGCCTCGACGAGACCTGCTCAGCGGCCCGTGTAGTTCGGGGCCTCGACGGTCATCTGGATGTCGTGAGGGTGCGACTCCTTCAGACCGGCCGGGGTGATGCGGACGAAGTTGCCACGCTCCTGCAGCTGCGGGATCGTGTGCGCACCGACGTAGAACATCGACTGGTGCAGACCGCCGACGAGCTGGTGCGCGACGGCTCCGAGCGGGCCGCGGTACGGCACCTGGCCCTCGATGCCCTCGGGCACGATCTTGTCGTCGCTGGCCACGTCCGCCTGGAAGTACCGGTCCTTGGAGTACGAGGCCTTCTTGCCGCGCGAGGCCATCGCACCGATCGAGCCCATGCCGCGGTACAGCTTGTACTGCTTGCCGTTGACGAAGACGAGGTCCCCCGGGCTCTCGTCGCAGCCGGCGAGGAGCGAGCCGAGCATGACGGTGTCGGCCCCGGCGACGAGAGCCTTCGCGATGTCGCCCGAGTACTGCAGGCCACCGTCGCCGATGACCGGGACGCCGGCCGGCTTGCAGGCGAGCGACGCCTCGTAGATCGCGGTGATCTGCGGGACGCCGACCCCGGCGACCACGCGGGTGGTGCAGATCGAGCCCGGTCCGACCCCGACCTTGACGGCGTCGACGCCCGCGTCCACGAGGGCCTGCGCGCCAGCACGGGTCGCGACGTTGCCACCGATGATCTGGACGTCCTTGAAGAACGGGTCTGCCTTGAGCTTGCGGATCATGTCGAGCAGCAGGCGCGCGTGCCCGTTCGCGGTGTCGGCGACGAGCACGTCGACGCCGGCCTCGGCGAGGGTCGTCGCGCGCTCCCACGCGTCTCCGAAGAACCCGATCGCGGCACCCACGACGAGGCGACCCTCGCCGTCCTTGGTCGCGTCGGGGTACTGCTCGGACTTGACGAAGTCCTTGACCGTGATGAGGCCCTGGAGGCGACCGGCGTCGTCGACCAGGGGGAGCTTCTCGATGCGGTGCGTGCCGAGCAGCGCCGCGGCGTCGTCGCGCGAGATGCCGACAGGGCCGGTGATGAGCGGCATCTTGGTCATGACCTCGTGGACCTTGCGGTGCGCGAAGTCGCCCGGGGAGACGAACCGCAGGTCGCGGTTGGTGATGATGCCGACGAGCAGGCCGTCGGGGTCGACGACCGGCAGGCCCGAGACGCGGTACTGGCCGCACAGCGCGTCGAGCTCGGCGAGCGTCGCGTCGGGGTGCACGGTGACCGGGTCGGTGATCATCCCGGACTCGGAGCGCTTGACCAGGTCGACCTCTTTGGCCTGCGCCTCGATCGAGAGGTTGCGGTGGATGATGCCGATGCCGCCCTGGCGTGCCATGGCGATGGCCATGCGCGACTCGGTGACGGTGTCCATCGCTGCGGAGAGCATCGGGATCGACACCGAGATCTCTCGCGTCAGCCGCGCGGTCGTGTCGACCTGGCTGGGGATGACGTCTGTCTCTCCGGGGAGGAGGAGCACGTCGTCGTAGGTGAGTCCGATGAATCCGAAGGGGTCGTGGGGCTGCGCGCTGCTCGACGAGTTCATGTCAGGAGTCTACGCACCGCCCACCGAGCACCCGGTGTCTGTCCGCTCACAGGACCGGTCCTGCCACCACGCTCCCCGGCACCCGCAGGCAGGCGCCCCGGGCGACGTCAGACCGCGACGGCGAGGACCTCGTGGAGCAGACCCTGGAAGCTGCGGACCCTGCTGACGAACCGCGACTGCGGGAGGTCGGCAGCCGCGTCGTCGCTGCTCAGGCCGACGAACACCGAGAGCTCGGGGTGGGTCTCGTGCAGGGCGTGCACGATCCCGAGCTCGGGGCGCGAGAGCGAGGTGACCAGGACCGTGGCGACGGGTCGCACCATGGTCACGAGCTCGAGGGCTCGGTGCGCGTTCGCAGGTCCGGTGACGATCCGGGCCGTCACGCCCTGCGAGACGAGGGCCGCAGCGAGGGCGTGCATCGCGAGCGGCTGCGCGTCGTCGGCCGCGGCGAAGAGCAGCACGATCTTCTTCATCTGGCTGGGGTGGGGCGACCTGACCCCGGTCTCCTGCGCGGTCTTCTCCTCGCGGGCCCGGATGAAGTCCGCGATCACCTTGAGGGTCGCCGAGGCGAGCAGCATCTCGGGCGCCTCGCCGGGCTTGGCCAGGACGGTCCGGGCTGCGAGCTTACGCAGGGTCGGCTCGACCAGGGTCAGCCACCACTGGGCAGGGTCTTCGTCGACGTCGAGGGCGAGCAGGCGCTCCGTCGCGGCGACGTTGCCGCGCAGGACCGCGTCGATGACGTCGATCGAGGTGACGGTCGAGTCGACCGGGGCCGCCAGTCGAAGGGCGGGTCGCTGCTGGCCGGCCTCGGTGTCGGTGGCCTCGGGCTCGGCACCGCGGAGAGAGCGGGGACCTGTCGGGAGGGAGGACACCTGCGCGGCTGCAGCACCTGCCGAGGTGTCGGCGTCGCCCTCGACCGTGAGGCGGGGCGCGAGGGACCCCTCACCCTGAGCGTCTCCGTCGAGACCGACGAGGCGTCGCGGTGCCTCTGCGAGCGGGAGGTCGCCGCGGCGACCGTGTCGCTGGCTCTCCTCGTCGACGTGGGCGATGGTCTCGCGCAGCTCGTCCTCGAGCTGTTCGCTGCTGGTGGTCGTGAGGTCGACGGCCAGTGCTGCCCGCGCGGCGTCGACGGGGGCGACGCCCTCGAGCGCGAGCCTGCGCATGACCATGAGCCGGGCGACGTCGTCGCTCGAGTACCGGCGGTGGGCGCCTGCGGAGTGCTCCGAGGGGCCCAGGCCGTAGCGACGGTCCCAGGTGCGCAACGTCGCCGGAGCCACCCCGAGCCTGCGTGCCACGGCTGCCACGGCGAGGCCGGGTTCGTTGACCTGGTCCGTGATCTCGTCGGGTGTCGTGCCGTCGGCAGGGTCGCCGCCGGTCTCTCCCTGTGCCGGTCGACCTGTGCTCATGAGTCGATTGTGCCGAGATCTGAGAGGTCGTGCCACCTGGCACCCTCCCGCGAGACGCCTGAAGTTGTTCGCTAGTTGTTCATCTCACGTCGAGCCGCGTGGACCGGGGACCTGCAGAGACGCCGAGGATGGCGGGTTTCCGCAGTTCCCAGAGAGGCTAGTCAGTGGTACTGGACCAGAACCTGGGCGACGGATGGCACGGTGAATCGTTTCTCATCCGGTCAGCGACTTGAACAACTGCTGGATCGGTTCTAAGTTAGTCACAGATCACCCGGGACCGAGGTCCTGGGCAGATGCACCGACCGGGGTCTATCGCCCCTCATCGACACTCAGAAGGACGGTACGACCATGACTGAGCTCTCTCGCCTCCCCGGCCCCGTGATGGACCTCTGGGAGTGGCAGTACCAGGGTTCGTGCCGCGACGTCGACGACACGCTGTTCTTCCACCCGGAGGGCGAGCGCGGCGCCGCACGCCGCCGCCGCGCCGAGGCCGCCAAGGCCATCTGCCACGGGTGCCCGGTCATGATGGAGTGCCGCGAGGCCTCGCTCCGTGTCCGTGAGCCCTACGGCGTCTGGGGCGGCCTCAGCGAGGACGAGCGCACAGCCGCGCTCGCCGCGATGCCCGCCTCGACCACCACACGCCGGGTCGGCTGACCCGAGCAGACCTCCAGCTCACGCTGAGTCGGTCAGCGCGAGCACCCAGAGCTCAGGCGTTCCCGAAGGGCCCCACGACTGCGGTCGTGGGGCTCTTTTCGTCGTGGGGTCTTTCTTGTCGTCGGGCCCGACTCTCGTCGTCCGGCCCTCCCCAGGTCGCTGAAGCCGGCGCCCGTCCCGGCATGCAGAAGGGCCCCACGACCATCGGTCGTGGGGCCCTTCGTCACGCGTGGTGCGTGATCAGCCGATCACTGCGAGCACGTCGCGGGCGGAGAGGATGAGGAACTCCTCGCCGTCGTACTTGACCTCGGTGCCGCCGTACTTGCTGTAGATGACCTTGTCACCGACAGAGACGTCGAGCGGGACGCGGTTGCCGTTGTCGTCGATACGACCGGGGCCGACTGCCAGGACCTCGCCCTCCTGGGGCTTCTCCTTGGCGGTGTCAGGGATAACGAGACCGGAGGGCGTGGTCAGCTCGACTTCGAGAGTCTTGACGACGATCCGGTCCTCGAGCGGCTTGATGGAGACCGACACGCGGACCTCCCCTTTCGCAGAGAAATGAGGGACAGTTCATGGCCGCCACGCTCGCACCGGGCCGCCGTCGCGGGGGTCGGTCAGGAGCTACGTGGAACCACGAGCAAATCTATGCCGGAGTTAGCACTCGGTCAAGGTGAGTGCCAGATCGGGCGCGGCACCAGGTGAGGACGAGGTCGAGGGCGACCGGCTGTTGAAGCCCGACCGGCCGTCGACGGCTTGGCCACACCGGGCCGGCTCGCTGCGAGCCGCTCGGTGCGACAGGACTCGCGCAGGGCTCGTCCACAGGCCGGGAGCTGAGCAGCTTGTCCCCAGGCGCACCGGAGAGCGTTACCTAGGACGAGCCCGATGACTACCGTCACGGGATGCCGACATCGATCGGGGTAGTCGTCGCGATCGCCACCCCAGCCCTCTCGTTCCTCGCTGTCCTGCTGGGGCAGTGGTTGACACGACGGAGCGCCCACGAGCTCGACGTCTGGCGTCGGAGAGGAGACGATGCGGATGCTGCGGTGGTCGGCAGAGGCCGCGGCATCAGAGCGTCCGGCGCTCAGCCGCACGGGTGTGGCGGTCCTCGAAGGGCTCGGCGAGTCTGAGCTGCTGCAGGACGAAGACCGCCCGCTCGTGCACACGGTCGCACGGATCACAGCACGACTGGCCTTGGCGGACAGAAGGCCCGAAAGGTACGGTATCGGAGGTGTCGTGGTCGAAGATGCCGAGCTGAGGACTACGGAGGGAGACGCTCATGACTGACCGGCGCGAACCAGAGGTCGAGGCTGCACCCAGCCCGATCCGCGTGACCCTGCTTCAGGTCGAGGCCGCACGGGTAGCGGTCAAGGCGAACGCCAGGCTCGGGCTGCCGTCGAGCCCGGGACTCATCAAGATCGCCGAGGCTGGGCACGCGACCTGAGGCACCCGGCCACGGGGTAGGGGCACCTGTCCTCAGAGCACCCTCTCCACCGTCTGCACGGTCTCCGGGGTGACCGCCCTGCGGGCCAGCGCGCCGTCCCGCTCCCTACGACCGACCTGGCCGCAGACGGGTCAGAGCTCCGCGACGAGCTCCTTGCTCGGGGCGCGCTCCCCCACGGGCAGAGGCACCGCGAGGGTGTTGTCCGGCGGGGCGAGCGGGCAGGCCCACGCCGGGTCGTAGGCGCACGACGGGTTGTAGGCGAAGTTGAGGTCGACCACGAGCCGCCCGCCGGCACCCTGGCCGAGGTCCGCACCCTTGATCGTGTCGAGCAGATAGCGTCCGCCGCCGTAGGTGCCGCCGTCCTGCCCGGCGCTCGAGTCCTTGAGCGGCACGAAGATCCCGCCCCCGTAGGAGCGCAGCGCCCAGAGCGACAGCGTCCCCAGACCGTCGAGCTCGACGAGCCCGACCCGTTCGAAGGGCACCACGCCGTCCGTCCCCGTGGCGACGTCCATCCGACCCTCGGGTGCGTCCTGGACCTCGAGCTCGAAGCGGTACGCCGGGTCGTAGGGGGCGACGTGGAGGCCGGTGAACTCTGCCTTGGCCTCGGGACCGAGGGCCGAGGCCGGGTGCGAGGCGAACATCTCGTCGCGGGCACGCACCCACAGCGCGTGGGCGGCCGCCGGGTCCTCGGCCGCGGCGGACCGGACCTGGGCGTAGATCGCCGCGGTCTTGCGTCGCCAGTCGGCGACGGCGAGCACGCTCTGCGCTGCGGGTGTCATCAGGTTCCTCCGTGGTCGGGACCGTCCCATGATTCCCGAGGCAGGCCGTGGCCGCGACCGGGTGGGGCGCACTCAGTCCGAGAGGTTGGTGCTCAGCACGTCGAGCACCCGCGAGCGCACCTGCCGGGACCGCTCCCCCAGCCTGTCGGCGACGACCTCGACGAAGGCCTCGAGGACGATCGCGTGCGGGACCCGCGACGTGTGCTCGAGCTCGGCACGGAACGAGCCCGCCGCCGGGCCGACGACCAGGGCTACGTCGGCGAGGGCTGTGAGCGGCGACTCGACGAAGCTCGTGAGCACCACCACGGGCACACCCGCGGCCCGTCCGGCGCGCGCGACCCGCAGGCTCGACTCGCTGGCGCCCGACCCGGAGACCACGAGGCACAGGTCCGCAGGGGTGAGCTGGGCGGCGGCGATCTGCTGGCCGATCGGGTCGGCCACGCACTCGGTCGGTCGCCCGACGGCCGTGAGCCGCAGGGCGAGGTCGGCGGCGAGCGGAGACGACAGCCCGTTGCCCGTCGCGAGGACCCGCCCGGCTCCGACGCAGAGGGCGACGGCTCGTTCGACGTGCTCGTCGGACAGCACGCTGGTGATCTGCTGGAGGGTCGCGGCGAGGGACTCGACGTGCGTCCTCACACGGCCGAGGGCCGTGTCGGGGTGGGCCGGGGGCTCGGCGCCCAGCGCGAGCTCGCGGGCGAGCGCCACCCGCAGCTGCGGATACCCGCGATAACCGAGCCGCTGGCACGTGCGGATGACCGACGACCGCGCCACCCCCGCCCTGTCGGCGATCTCCTGCGCCGTCGCCTCGACGGCCGCCGCGACGTCGTCGAGGACGAGGTCGACCACGCGTCGCTCGGTCGGCTGGAGGGCGTTGCGGACCGTCGCGATCCGGACCGAGGGCCAGACGTCGGGCCCGGGGTCGGCGTCGGTCGAGCTGCTGGTCGTGCTGGCGGCAGGCTCGGTGCCGTCGGCGGTGACCGTCGGGTGGTCTGCGCCGGGACCCGTGGCGGGCAGGGTAGCGCTCATCGTCCTGTGCTCCCGTCGGTGAGGCGGCGTCGCACCGCGGCGGAGACCGCGTCGATCGCCATCGTCACGACCACGACGACGATCAGCAGCACCCCGACGGTGGACCACTCACGGTACTGGGTGTACGAGGTGAGCATGTCGCCGATCCCACCCACGCCGATGAGCCCGAGGACGGCCGAGGCGCGCACGTTGATCTCGAACCTGTAGAGCCAGAACGAGAAGAAGTCTGTCGCCGCGCTCGGCCACACACCCCAGCGGAGCGCCTCGACCGTCGAGCCACCTGCGGCCCGTACGGCCTCGACAGGACCGTGGTCGACGCCTTCGACGGACTCGTAGCCCCACTTGCCGAGCGTCCCGACGCTGTTGACCGCGAGCGCGAGCGCCCCGGTGAGCGGGGTCAGTCCGGTGACCGACAAGATGATGATGGCGATGATGATCTCGGGGACTGCCCGGATGAGCGAGAAGAGACCGCGGAGCGCGCCTCGCACAGGTGCGGGTCCGTAGCCGCGTGCGGCGAGGAAGCTCAGCGGGAAGGACACGACGATGCCGAGCACCGTCCCCAGCCAGGCCATCTCGACCGAGCGCAGGGTCTGCCGCAGGGCCTCGGGGAGCTTGTCCCACGACGGCGCGGAAAACATGAGGTCGAGGTAGTGGACCACCTGGCCGGGCAGGCTGGCGAGCCGCGACCACTGGATGTCGATCGACCAGAAGGCGACGAGGGCTGTCGCCGTGGCGACGGTGAGGGCCACGGCGCGCAGGACTCGCACGGGCCGGCGAGGTGCGATGACCTCGATCGGGTCAGTGCGCATGGGGGCGAGGGTGGTCATACGAGCCTCCGGCGGACGATCGAGCTGACGAGGTCGATGACGAGCACGGCCACCAGGATCTCGAGGATGATGAGCGAGAGCTGGTCGTACCTGTAGTACGTGCGCACGGCGTCGACGAGGAGCCCGAGACCTCCGGCACCGACGAGTCCCAGGACGCTCGACGCACGCACGTTGAGCTCGAGGACGTAGAGCGTCTGGTTGACGAAGCTCGGCAGCATGTCCGGCAGGGCGATCGTCCGGTTGATCTGGGTCTGGGTACCGCCTGCTGCGCGACCGGCCTCGAGGGGGCCGCGGTCTGAGCCGTCGATGGTCTCGGAGACCATCTTGACGATGATCCCGACGTTGAACAGCACGAGGGCGATGACGCCGGGGAGCGCACCGACACCGACCATCGCGACGAGCACGGCGGCGTAGAGCAGCTCGGGGACGGCCCGGACGACGTTGAGCACGAGGCGCACGGCGCCTCGGGTCCAGCGGTCCGGGTTCGTGGGCCGCGCAGCCCACATGCTCACGGGCAGGGCGACTGCCGCCCCGACGACAGTCGCGACGACGGCCATCTGGAGGGTCTCGAGCATCGGCTCGACGGTCCGCGGGAAGAAGGACCAGTCGGGGCTGAACAGCCTGACGATCCTGTCGGCACCGTTGCGCCAGTTCCGCGCGATGGCGTCGGCGTCGAAGCCGATGGCCCACGGGCTGAGGGTCGCTGCGGTGAGGAGCAGGACGACGGCGAGCGCGGCCCACGGCTTCCAGCGTCCCGCCGGACGGGGCGGCACGGCGAGCGGAGGACGTCCGGCCGTACCGTCACCTGCGGCCGGTGTCCCGCCCGCTGCCTGCGCCCCTCCGGCGGCAGGCACCCCTCCTGCAGCCCCAGGTCTCGGGGTCTGTGTCGTCTTCATCCGCCGAGCACGTCCTGCTGGCGGATGCTGCGCCCGTAGATCTCCTCGAAGACGGCGTCGCTCGCGGTCGCCGCCGGACCGTCGTAGACGACCTTGCCTGCGCGCAGGCCGATCATCCGGGTGCCGTACTCGCGGGCGAGGTCGAGCAGGTGCAGGTTGGTGAGCACCGTGATGCCGAGCTCGGTGTTGATGCGGCGCAGGTCACCCATGACGGCGTGGGCGCTCGGCGGGTCGAGGCTCGCGACAGGCTCGTCCGCGAGGACGATCCGTGGCTGCTGCGTGAGGGCCCGGGCGATCGCGACGCGCTGCTGCTGCCCGCCCGAGAGGTTGCTGGCCCGCTGCCACGTCTTGTCGAGGATGCCGACGCTGTCGAGCGCCTCGAAGGCCAGCTGCTTGTCGGCTGCCGTGTAGGCACCGAGCAGGGTGCGCCAGGTCGGGGTGTGCGCGAGGCGTCCGACGAGCACGTTGTTGAGGACCGTCGTGCGCCTGGCGAGGTTGAAGCTCTGGAAGATCATCCCGATGCTGCCGCGCACGGCACGGGCCTGGCGCCCGGAGAGCCTGCCGAGGGTGTGCTCGCCGACGGTGACCTCGCCCGAGGTCACCGGGACCAGTCCGTTGATGGTGCGGATGAGCGTGGACTTCCCCGAGCCGGAGAGGCCGACGACCGAGACCATCTCACCGGCCTCGATGTCGAGGGTCACGCCGTCGAGGGCGGTCACGCCGCCGGGGTAGCGCACGGTGACGTCCCGCACCCGGACCGGCCAGGAGCGGGACGTCACCTGCTGGGGAGCGAGCGTCACTGGAGACCGAGCTTCTCGGCGGCCTGCGCCACGACGTCGAGCGTGCTCGGGTCGGCCGGGGCCAGCTTGCTGATGGAGTAGATGTCCGTGAGGATCTTCGACCCCTCAGGGGTGCTCGAGTAGTCCGCGAGCGCCGTGGTGATCTTGTCCTGCAGCTCGGGCGAGAGGTCGGCCGAGAGCGCGACGCCGTCGTTGGGGATCTCGTCGGTCAGCGCGAAGACGACGACCTTCTGGCCGACGTCGGGGACGTCCTTGGCGACGATGTCGCGGGCGTCCCAGAAGCTGAAGCCGACCTCGGCGTCGCCGTTGTAGACGGCCAGGACGCTCGCGTCGTTGGTGGTGACCGGGATCTGCTCGATCCCGGTGTCGGTGTCGATGCCCGCGTTCTTCAGCGCGAGGACCGGGTAGATGTAGCCGGCCGGGGACCCGGGGCCGAGGAGCGCGACCTTCGCACCCTCGACCTTGGTGATCGAGTCGAGACCGGCCGGTCCCACGAGGGCGTCGGCGCCGTTGCAGAACAGCTTGCCGTCGCGCTCGACGGGGGTGTCCTCGCAGTACTTGTCGGGGTTGTTCGTCATGAGCTGGGCCGGGTAGGAGATGTTCCCGTTGCGCTCGGTCTGCAGGACGACCGAGGCGTCGTACATGTCCGAGGCCTGCCACAGCTGGAGCGAGGGCAGGAACCCGATCTGCGCCTGTCCTGCGCCCATGGCCTCGACGGCGGCCTGGTAGTCCTTGGACACCACACCGGTGACCTCGATGCCGAGCTCGTCGGTGAGGAAGTCGGTGAGCGGCTTCGCGGTGTCGACGAGACCACCCTGGTCCTGCGAGGGCACGAGGGCGAGGGTGAGCGACGTCGGGTCGGCGGCGGGGCTGCCGTCGGTGCTGCCCGACGCGTCCGAGCTGCAGGCGGCGAGGGAGCCGAGGGTGAGGAGTGCGACGGAGGTGAGTGCCAGCTTCGTGAGCTTCACAGGTCTGCCTTTGCGGTGGTTGCGGTGGTGAGGTGGTGGACAGGACGTGCAGGTGGCGGCTGGTGCAGATGGTGGGGCTCGAGGTCGGCTGCGGCCCAGGCGGTGATGCCGGGGACGAGGCCGCCGAGGGTGTCGGCGCTGTAGGTCGCCCGGACGTCGCCGACGCCGCCTCGGGTCAGGAGCGCTGTCGCGGCGCCGCGGGCCCACACGGGCTCGAGGTCGTTGTGCCACACGTCGCCGACGCTCAGGACGGGGCCGCGGGCGAGCATCTCGTCGGCGAGGGCGTGCATCCCGGTGGGCTTGCCGACCGAGGTGCGGACCTCGTCGAAGGCGTCGGTGACCCCGAGGACCGCCAGCGCCCTGTCGAGCCCTGTGGCCGGGGCGTTCGTGGCGAGCACCAGGTAGGCCTGCGTGCTGAGCCTGCGCAGCCACGAGGCGAGGTCGTCGCGCCCTGCGGCAGTCGTGCCTGCCGACCGGGTGATGACCGGGGCCAAGATCACGGCGTGCTCTGTCGCGAGCAGCTCCCGGCTGGCCAGGTAGGCCGCCGAGAGCACTGCAGAGTCTGCGCCGTGGACGAGGGCGACCTGGCGGACCAGGTCGTAGTCGTCGACCGGGGCGGCTGCCGGCGAGCCGGTCAGCCCTGTGCGGCCGTGCAGACCTGCGGTGACGGCTGCCCGGAAGCCGTCGGCGAGACCAGGTGCGAGACGGACCGCGACCTGCTCTGCGTAGGCGAGCACGGGGCCGTCCCCGACGGTGATGGTGCCGTCGAAGTCGAAGATGATCACGCGGTCGCGTGCCGTTCTCGTCACGTGCCCTCCGGAGCCGGTGCTGTGCGCACCACGGCTGTGGACGCGATGTCCACACTAGGAGGGGTGCATGGACGCTTTGGCTACGGCGCGGTGAACACTGCGTGACGTTCGCGGGACGGTCCGGGGTGGTGGTCCGTCCCGCGCCGGGCCCACCTCGCAGCGCACCCGTCCCAGTCGTGAAAAGATCACCGCATGGAACCGTCCGCGCTCGCCAAGCTGCTCGACCAGGAGGCGTGGGCTCTGCTCAACGCTCTCCCGCCCTACGAGGAGAAGCTCGCGATGGTCCTCTCCGAGCGGCTGCGCGCCAAGGGCTTCGACCCCGAGGTCGTCGCGCTCGTCCTCACCCAGTCGCGGCTGCGCGCCAAGGCCGAGGTCAAGTTCGGACCCTTCGCCGAGGGGATGCTCTTCACCCCCGCCGGCCTCGAGCAGGCGACCCGCCTCGTCGTCGCCGCCCACCACGCGCAGCGGTACCTCGCCGCCGGGGTGACCACCGTCGCCGACCTCACCTGCGGGATCGGCGCCGACTCCATGGCCTTCGCAGGTGTCGGCCTCAAGGTCGTCGCGACAGACCTCGACGAGGCGACAGCCGCCGTGGCCACGGTCAACCTGCGCGCCTTCCCCGAGGCCGTGGTCCGCCACGCCGACGGTCTCGCGCTCGACCTCGCCGCCGAGGGCCTCACCGACGGGACCGGCGGCATCTACGCCGACCCCGCCCGCCGCACCCGATCGGGCAAGCGGATCTTCGACCCCAAGGCCTACGCCCCCGCCCTCGACGACGTGTGGGCGCTGCGCTCGCAGGTCCCGGCCGTCGGCATCAAGGTCGGCCCCGGGATCCCCCACGAGGGACTGCCCGCAGACTGCGAGGCGCAGTGGGTCTCGGTCGACGGGGACGTCGTCGAGGCCGGTCTGTGGTTCGGGCCGCTCGCCCCCGACGGCCCTGGGCGCTCCGCGCTCCTGCTGCGCACCGAGGGTGGCCAGACCCTCGCACGTACCTACCGCGGCGACGGGATCGCCACCGGGACCGGCGAGGGCGAGACCTTGCCTGAGGCCGTAGACGATGCCGAGGGCGTCGGCCGCTATCTCTACGAGCCCGACGGAGCCGTCATCCGCGCCGGCCTGGTCGCCGACGTCTCGCGCGCGCTGAACGGCCGCCTGCTCGACCGCACCATCGCGTACGTCACGACGGACGAGAGGCTCGACGACGGCGAGCAGGTCCCGCTCGCGACCGGGTACAGGGTGCTCGACACCATGCCCTTCGGCGTCAAGCGGCTCAAGAGCTATCTCCGCGCCCGCGACGTGGGACGCGTGACCATCAAGAAGCGTGGCACCGCCGTCACCCCCGAGTCGCTGCGTGCCCAGCTCGCGCTCAAGGGCTCGGCCGAGGCTACGCTCGTCCTCACCCGCGTCGCCGGCGCCCAGCACATCCTGGTCGTCGAGCCCCTCGGCCACCCCGGGCAGCCTGTCGCGCCGCTCACCTCTCCCCCGTCAGACTCGGAGTGACCATGCACCTGCCCTTCGCCACGTCAGAGCGGTCGACCGTCGGGATCGAGTGGGAGCTCGCCCTCGTCGACAAGGACTCCGGCGACCTGCGCCAGGTCGCCCAGCACGTCCTGGACGCCGTGACCCCGGCCGACGGCTCGCAGCACCCGCACATCCGGCAAGAGCTGCTGCTCAACACCGTCGAGGTCGTCTCGGGCGTCTCGCGCACGGTCCGCCAGGCTGGCGACGACCTCGAGCGCAGCATGGACGAGATCCGCGAGCTGACCGATCCCCTGCGGGTCGAGCTCATGTGCGCCGGCACGCACCCCTTCGCCCGGTGGGCCCAGCAGAAGGTCACCGACAAGGAGCGCTACGCCACCCTCATCGACCGCACCCAGTGGTGGGGCCGCCAGATGCTCATCTACGGCGTGCACGTGCACGTCGGCATCGAAGACCGCGACAAGGTCCTGCCCATCTCCCGCGCGATGCTCGGGTACTTCGGCCTGTTCCAGTCGCTGTCCGCCTCCAGCCCGTTCTGGGGCGGCAAGGACACCGGCTACGCGTCCAACCGCGCGCTGATGTTCCAGCAGCTGCCGACGGCCGGTCTCGGCTTCCAGTTCGAGGAGTGGGAGCAGCTCGAG
Source organism: Sanguibacter inulinus (assembly GCF_013415325.1). Classification (GTDB taxonomy): domain Bacteria; phylum Actinomycetota; class Actinomycetes; order Actinomycetales; family Cellulomonadaceae; genus Sanguibacter; species Sanguibacter inulinus. The sequence continues at coordinate 30,319 of NZ_JACBYE010000002.1, forward strand.
GGCTACGTCGCCGACATGATGCACACGGGCGTCATCGACCAGTTCGACGAGGTCCGCTGGGACCTGCGCCCCTCCCCCAGGTTCGGGACCCTCGAGACGCGCATCTGCGACGGCGCCTCGAACATCACCGAGGTGCTCGCCTTCGCAGCCCTCAACCACTGCCTGGTCGAGCACCTGTCGACGATGCTCGACGAGGGCAAGGAGCTCCCGACCATCCAGCCGTGGTTCGCCCAGGAGAACAAGTGGCGCTCGGCCCGCTACGGCATGGACGCGATCCTCATCCTCGACAGGGCCGGCAACGAAGAGCTCGTCACCGACGCGATCTCGAGGTTGCTCGTCGAGCTCGAGCCTGTCGCCCGGCGTCTGGGCTGCCTCGACGAGCTCGACGGCATCCGGACGATCATGCGCAAGGGTGCCGGCTACCAGCGCCAGCGCGCCGTCGCCCGCCGCAACGGCGGAGAGCTCGACGCCGTGGTGGCCTCGCTCGTCGCCGAGATGCGGGCCGGCAAGCCGTTGTGAGGCTCAGGGGCCCGGGATCCCGCTGAGGCTGCGTCCCGCAAGGGCACCCCGTCGTCAGTCCGCCCGCGCGGTCCGGGCCCTCGGCGCCGAGGAGCCCCGGGACGCCGTCCTGAGGAGCCTGGGCCTAGGGCTCGGGCCCAGACGGTCCGCCTCAGACGCTCACCGTCGTGAGCGGCATCGACGAGTCGACGGGGATGTCCAGGCTCGAGGGCGCGACACCTGCGCGCACCACCGCTGAACCGAGGGCAGCGATCATCGCACCGTTGTCCGTGCAGTAGCGGATCGGCGGGATGCGCAGCGTGATACCAGCCTGCGCGCACCGCTCGGCCGCGAGGTCACGCAGCTGAGAGTTCGCCGAGAATCCCCCACCGATGACGAGGGTGTCGACGCCGTTGCGCTCGCACGCCGCGATCGTCTTGGCGGTGAGGACGTCGGCGACGGCGGCCGCGAAGGACGCGGCGACGTCAGCCGTCGGCAGCGGCGACCCGCTGTCGGTGTGCGCCTCGACCCACCGCGCCACGGCCGTCTTGAGACCGGAGAACGAGAAGTCGTACATGTGCTTGGCCTGGTCCTTCGCCGCGGTCAGGCCGCGCGGGAACCTGATCGCCGTCGGGTCGCCCTCGCGTGCGAGCCTGTCGACGTGCGGGCCGCCCGGGTAGGGCAGTCCGAGCAGACGGCCGACCTTGTCGAAGGCCTCACCGGCAGCGTCGTCGAGGGTCGACCCGAGCTCGGTCACGTCGGTCGCGATGTCGTCGACCAGCAGCAGGGAGGAGTGCCCGCCCGAGACGACCAGCGCCATGAACCGCTCGGGGAACTCCCCGTGCACCAGCTGGTCGACGGCCGCGTGGCCGACGACGTGGTTGACGCCGTACAAGGGCTTGCCGAGCGCGACCGCGAGAGCCTTCGCGGCTGAGGCGCCGACTGTCAGCGGGCCGACGAGCCCAGGTCCGGCGGTGACGGCGATCGCGTCGACGTCGGACAGCCTGACGTCGGCCTCGGCGAGCGCGCGCTCGAGGGTCGGGACCATGGCTTCGAGGTGCGCACGCGAGGCGACCTCCGGGATGATGCCGCCGAAGCGGGCGTGCTCGTCGACCGAGCTGGCGACGGCGTCGACCAGCAGGTCGTTCCCGCGGACGAGCGCGACACCGGTCTCGTCGCACGAGCTCTCGATGCCGAGGATGAGGGGCGCAGACATGCTCCCCAGCCTAGGACACCTCAGGGCTGCGTCCGGTACCGGTCCAGCCGTGACGCTGGCCTCGTCGGGAGGCGGATGGCGCTCAGGACCTCGCCGTCTCAGGCGCCGACGGCCGCCGGACGCTCGGGGTCGTTCGACCACTGAGACCACGAGCCCGGGTACAGCGCCGCGTCGATGCCGAGGCTCGCGAGGACGGCGACCTGGTGCGAGGCCGTGACACCCGAGCCGCAGTAGACCGCGAGCTGCTGGTCCTCCCCCGATGCCAGGTGCGGTGCGCCGCTCAGCACGCCGGCAGCGACGAACCTGTCGAGCAGGGCCTCCGGCGCGAGCGTGCGGCCCGTGGCGTCGAGGTTGCCGGCCGTCGGCAGGCTGACCGCACCAGGGATGTGGCCGGCCCGGGGGTCGACGGGCTCGACCTCTCCGCGGAACCTCTCGCCGGCACGCGCGTCGAGGAGGACACCTGTCGTCGCGACCCGCTGCGCCTCGTCGGCGTCGACCACGGGCAGGTGGCCCGGGGTCAGGACGATCGAGCTCTCGGGGACGACGACGTCGCCGCTCTCGACAGCGCCACCGCGAGCGCGCCAGGCGCTCAGACCACCGTCGAGGATGCGCACGTCGTCGACACCGGCCCAGCGGAGCAGCCACCAGGCCCGCGCGGCCGACATGCCGGACACGTCGTCGTAGACGACGACGGGGACGCCGCGCCGCACACCCCAGCTGCGGGCAGAGTCTTGGAGGGCCTCGAGCCCGGGCAGCGGGTGCCGACCGGCTGCGGGCGACGCTGGGCCTGCGAGCTCGGTCTCCAGGTCGACGAAGACCGCGCCGGGGACGTGAGCCGACTCGTACTGCGCGCGGCCGTCGCTGCGGCCGAGAGCCCACCGCACGTCGAGGACCGTGAGCGGCTTGCCTGAGTCGAGCAGCCCCTGCAGGCCTGCGGGCCCGACGACGACGCGGGCTCGCCGCTCGTCGAGGTCGACGGTGTGGTCGCTCATGCTGTGCCCGCCCGGGCCGCGGCTGCCGCTGCGGCCGCTGCGCCTGCGGGGTCGGAGACCACCGAGGGGCTCGGTGCGGACGTGGGGTTCGGTAAAGAGGTGGTCTCAGGAGCACCGCCCGAGTCCGCCGCTGCGGAGAGGTCGAGGCGCATCGTCCACGCGTCGACGTCTTCTGGCTGGTAGTAGCGCTTGCGCAGGCCGAGCCTGACGAATCCGAACTTCTCGTACATGGTGATCGCGGCGGCGTTGTTCACGGCCACCTCGAGCAGGACGCCTGTCGCGCCGATCTCGCGGGACCTCTCGACGAGGGCTGTGAGCAGCTGCGAGCCGATCCCGCAGTGCTGGGCGCGGGTCGCGACCCCGAGGGTCATCACCTGGGTGATCTCGCCGTCGAACCACAGTCCCGCGTAGCCGACCAGGTCACCGGGACCTGCCCGGTCCAGGCGGACCTCTTCGGCGGCGACGTACCAGCGTCCGAGGCCGCCGAGCTCTTCGGCGAGCATGCCGTGGCTCCACGCGCCACGGCCGAAGAGCTCGACCTCGAGCTCGACCACGCGTGGCAGGTCGCTCGCCCGCAGGGGTCGGACCCTGGCGACGGTCCGTCCCCCGTCGAGGGTCGACGACCCGTCGGAGCCTGGCATCAGGTCGCCCGCTTCGGGGCTGCGGGCTCCTGCGCGTCCGGGCGCCGGAGGTAGAGGGGTTCGCTCGAGAGCTCTTCGCCCTGCGACACCCGGGCCAGGGCGAGGCGCGCCAGGTACGCGGGGTCGGGCAGGCACGGCGCACCGTCGCGGGTGCTCGTGCCCTCGAAGGCCTCGGCGTACAGCTCTGTGCCCTGCCCGACGACCACGGCGCCCTCGGCGAGGCCAGCGGCGACGACGTCGGCCGCCGTGCCGACCTGGGGTCCTGCCATGGTGTGGACGGCGCGGGCACCGAGCACCCCGACCTCGTCGACCGTGTAGCGGGCGTAGTAGACCTCCCGGCGCCGGGCGTCGGCGGCCACGAGCACGTGGGCGTCGTGCGGGAGGTCGAAGACCTCGGCCGTCTCGGAGGCGATCGCGTCGAGGCTCGAGATGCCGAAGACCGGGATCTCGAGAGCCCGGGCCATCGTGCGTGCGGTCACCAGCCCGACGCGCAGCCCTGTGAAGGGTGCCGGGCCTGTGCCGACCACGACCGCCTTGAGGTCGCCGGGGGTGATCCCGGCCTCCGCGAGGACCTCTTCGATCATCGGGGCGAGGAGCTCGGCGTGGCGGCGCTGCTCGACGACCCGGCGTGCAGCGAGCTGCGTGCCGAGGTTGTCGAGGAGAGCGACGGCCACCGCCGCTGACGTGTCGAGCGCTAGAACTGCCACGACCTCAGCCTACTGACTCGTGGCGGTCGGTGGGAGCCGCGGGGTCCTGGGCCGCATCGTCTGCGTCGATCGCACCCGGGAGCTCGAGACCGGCCCACCGCTCGCCGAAGCCCTCGACGGTGAGGCGGCGCGTGCCGGACTCGGCGTCGTCGAGGATCGCGGCGAGCTCGTCCTGCGTCGCGCCAGCGGCCCCGCGCGGGCGGCTGAGCGTGAGCTCGAGCCGGTCCCGGGCGATCGACTCGACGAGGCCGCGGCCCCACTCGACGACAGTCACCGACTCGTCGAGGCTCGCGTCGAGGTCGAGGGCGTCGACCTCGTCGAGGGACCCGAGCCTGTAGGCGTCGACGTGGACGAGGGCGGGCCCGTCCCCGAGCGGCGGGTGGACCCGCGCGATGACGAAGGTCGGCGAGGCCACCTGCCCGCGGACGTCGAGGCCTGCCCCGATGCCCTGCGTGAGCGTGGTCTTCCCGGCTCCGAGGTCACCGGTGAGCATGACGAGGTCCCCGGCCCGCAGCAGGGCTGCGAGCGCGCGGCCGAGCGCACGGGTCGCGTCGGCGTCGGGCAGGTCGATCGTGAGATGAGAGGTGCGAGTCACCCCACCAGTATCTCCGGCGTCAGACCGCAGGACCACCCTGCCGGGCCTCGGGCAGGTCGACGTCGCCGACGTACTCCCGCGGGACCCGGGTGCCGAGGCGGGTGACGATCTCGTAGCTGATGGTCTCGGCGGCGTCGGCCCAGTCCTGCGCCGTGGGTCCTCCGTCGGTCCCCGGGCCGAAGAGCACGACGGTGTCTCCGGCCTGCTCGGCCGCGTCGGGCCCGAGGTCGACGACGACCTGGTCCATGCAGACCCGGCCGGCCACGGCGAGCGTCCGGGCGCTCGCGCCCGAGCCGACCCGGACAGGCCCTCCGGGCCGCCGGGGCAGGTCGCCCGAGGCGTGCCGCGGCACCCCGTCGCCGTAGCCCAGCGGGACGACGCCGAGGGTCGTCCGCTCCGTCGTCGTGTACTGGTGGCCGTAGGACACTCCGCTCCCCTCGGGCACCTCCTTGACCGTCGCGAGGCGTGCCTCGAGGGTCATCGCCGGGACGAGCCCGTAGTCGGCGGCGCTGCCCAGGTCCGGGACCGGGGTGAGCCCGTAGACGGCGAGGCCCGGGCGGACCAGGTCGTAGTGCAGACGAGGATTCGTGAGGGTCGCCGCCGAGTTCGCCAGGTGCCGCACCTCGAGGTGGGCCCCGGCCTGCTCGGCGCGACGGACGGCGTCGTCGAAGACTGCCGCCTGCGCGAGCACCGTGGGGTGGGCCGGGTCGTCTGCGAGCGCGAGGTGCGACCAGATGCCGACGACCTCGACGAGCCCGTCGGACTGGGCTGCGACAGCGGAGGCGAGGACGGTGCCGAGCTCCTCGGGCATGATCCCGTTGCGCCCGAGCCCGGTGTCGACCTTGAGGTGGATGCGGGCCGTCCGGCCCGTCTCCTGCGCCGCTGCGAGCACGGCGTCGAGGGCCCAGGACGCTGAGACCGCGACGTCGACGTCTGCGCGGAGGAGGTCTGCGAGGGGCGCACCGGGGGCGTACAACCAGGTGAGGATCCGCGAGGAGATGCCTGCTGCGCGCAGCGCGAGGGCCTCGCCGAGCTGGGCGGTCCCGAGCCAGGTCGCCCCGCCGGCGAGCGCAGCCCGGGCGGCCGGGACGAGCCCGTGGCCGTAGCCGTCGGCCTTGACGACAGCGAGGACCTGGGCACCGCTCCCGGCTGACGGCGAGGCGGTGCGGAGGAGCGAGCCGACGTTGTCCCGGATGGCCCCGAGGTCCACGACAGCGCGCGCGGGGTAGTAGCTGGTCATGCCCCCACGATCTCACGCACGACCCGCAAGCAGCGGCGAGCGGGGGTCAGCGACGCACGATCCTGTCGGCGCGGGACCTCCCCGGTGCGACGAGCCGGGCGTTGCGCTCGTCGGGCCCGCTCGCCCACGCGCGGGCGTCGTCGGGGCTGCGGCCGTGGCGCTCGAGCCGCGCGACGAGCCTCTCGACCCGGGTCGTCTGCGGGAGGTCCAGGTACCAGACCGTGTCGAGCAGCCCGCGCACCTGGTCCCACCCGTGGTCGTCGTGCAGCAGGTAGTTCCCCTCGGTCACCACGACCCTGGCGTCCGGGCCGACCGCGACGGCCCCGGCGACAGGTTCCTCGATCTCACGACGGAACTCTGGGGCGTAGACCGTACGACCACCGGGGGCCCGCAGCCGCGCCAGGAGCGCGACGTACCCGTCCACGTCGAAGGTGTCCGGCGCTCCCTTGCGGTCAGCGCGGCCGAGCCACTCGAGCTCGCGCTGGGCCAGGTGGAAGCCGTCCATCGGCACGTGGACGGCCGTGGTCCCGGCCGCGAGCAGGGCGCCGACGAGCTCGGAGGCGAGCGTGGACTTGCCGGCACCGGGCTGGCCGGCGATCCCGAGGAGCAGCCGCGGGCGGACGAGGGAGGCGAGCACCTCGTCGGCCAGCTCGGTCACCGAGTAGGACCTGTCGCCGGTCACGTCCTCGGTCTGAGCGGCTCGCGTCACAGGTCGCCGCGCAGCAGGGCGGCGACGGTCCCGGGGACGGCCTCGGCCACGTCGAGCGCCGAGACCGGACCACCAGGGTTGGCCCTGTGGGCTGCTCGGCCGTGCAGCAGAGCCGCGCTGGCCGCGAGGAGGGCAGGCAGGCCCGGGTCACGCACAGCATCCTCCGAGCGGGCGGCGAGCAACGACCCGAGGATCCCTGTGAGCACGTCGCCAGCACCCGCCGTCGCGAGCCACGACGGTCCGTCCGCCTGGGCGTAGGCACCCGAGGGTCCCACGACGACGGTCACCTCTCCCTTGAGCAAGACCGTGGCACCGGTCAGGTCGCGGGCCCGGCGGGCCCAGCGCAGCGGCTCGGCCTCGACGTCGGACCTCTCGACGTCGTCGCCGCGGGACCTGAGCAGCGTCGCGAGCTCGCCGGCGTGCGGGGTGAGGACGACCCAGGGCGGGCAGCGGTCGGGCAGCAGCGGCAGCGCGCCGGCGTCGACGACCACGGGGACGGCGTCACCGACGACGTCGGAGGACAGCTCGCCTGTCGCCTGGGCGAGGGCGTGCCGCACCCGGGTGCGCTGCGACCTGGCGGCGTCACCGTTCCCTGAGTGCCCTGACTGCCCTGCGGGTGCTGCCGGTGCTGCCGGTGCTGCAGGGAGGCCGGGTCCCACGGCCCAGGCCTGGACCCGGCCTGCGGCGGGGACCACCTCGGGCCGCGCGGCGAGGACAGCGGCCGTGACCGACGGGTCTCCCAGGTAGCGGACCATGCCGACCCCCGTGCGGACCGCGCCCGAGACCGTGAGCACTGCAGCCCCCGGGAAGTCTTCGGTCCCGGCCACGACACCCAGCACACCCCGGCTGTACTTGTGCGCAGTCCCTGTCGGCGCGGCGAGCGCCCCCTGGTCCACGAGGTCCTGGGGTGCCAGCCTGCGGACGGCTCCGGGATGCCAGGTGCGGTCGTCGTCGAGACCCAGCCCGATGTCGACCACCTCGACCTCTCCGGCGAGGGCCGCAGCCGGAGGCAGCAGCAGACCGGGCTTCGCGGCGCCGAAGGTCACCGTGCGGTCGGCGCGCAGCACGACGGGGTCGCCCGGCTGCTGCGCCCCGCGGCTCCCGCTCCGTGCGGGGTCTGGTCGCGGCAACGACCCGTCGTCGACCCCGATGCCGCTCGGGACGTCGACCGCGACGACGAGCGGCCTCCGCGGGGCAGTCTCGAGACGCCGGACGACAGCCCGCACGACGTCGCCCGCGAGCCCGCGCAGCCCTCCCGAGGCGCCGATGCCGAGGATCCCGTCGAGCACGACGTCCGCCTCGACGACGTGCCGCGCGACGTCGTCGAAGGTCCGCCCCGCGGCGTGCGTCACGATCCCGCCGGCGGCGCGCAGGGCAGCCAGTCCGTCACGGTGGACCCTGTCGTCGAGGAGCACAGCGCTCAAGCGCACGCCACGACCGGCGAGCCGCGCCCCGGCGAAGAGCGTGTCTCCCCCGTTGTTGCCCGAGCCCACGAGCAGGCAGACGTGCGCCCCCCGGACAGCGCCTCGGGCCGTCCGCAGCTCGCGGAGCACCGCCCCGGCCAGCGCCCACGACGCGCGCTGCATGAGCGGCTCTCCTCGCGCGAGCAGAAGGTCTTCGGCCGCACGCACGGCCCGGGCGTCGTGTGCCTGGATCATCTGGCCATCATGCCGCAGTCGACAGGCCTCGCACCTGGGCCGACACCGGTGCACGGCAGCACACCCGAACGTAAGGTGGGTCACATGCGATTCGGACTCTTCATCCCCCAGGGCTGGCGCCAGGACCTCACAGGCATCGCGCCGGCCGACCAGTGGTCTGTCATGGACGGCCTCGCCCAGCACGCCGACACAGGCTCTGCCTTCGACTCCGTGTGGGTCTACGACCACTTCCACACAGTGCCCGAGCCGACCGAGGAGGCCACGCACGAGGCCTGGTCGCTCATGGCCGCCTTCGCCGCGTCGACCTCACGGGTCAAGCTCGGTCAGATGTGCACCTGCATGGCCTACCGCAACCCCGCCTACCTCGCGAAGGTCGCCACGACGGTCGACGTCATCAGCGGCGGCCGTGCCCAGATGGGGATCGGTGCCGGCTGGTACGAGCACGAGTGGCGTGCCTACGGCTACGGCTTCCCGAGGGCCGGCGAGCGCCTCGACATGCTCGACGAGGGCGTGCAGATCATGCGGCAGATGTGGATCGAGGGCACAGCGACCCTCGACGGGAAGCACTACCAGGTCGACGGGGCCCGCAACTACCCCCTGCCCCTCCAGGAGGGCGGCATCCCGCTGTGGATCGCCGGCGGCGGTGAGAAGAAGACGCTGCGCATCGCCGCGCAGCACGCCGACTACACCAACTTCGACGGCACGGCCGAGACCTTCACGGCCAAGTCGGAGATCCTCCGCGGCCACTGCGAGACCGTGGGCCGCGACTTCGCGGAGATCACCCGCTCGGCCAACTACAACGTGATCATCGGCGAGACCGCACAGGACGTCGAGGACCGGCTCGCCTGGCTCGGGGAGCACTACGCCAAGACCGTCCCCAGCAAGGCCGCCGAGACCGTCGAGTCCCTCCGCCAGGGCCCCTTGGTCGGCACCCCCGAGCAGATCGTCGAAGAGCTCACCCGCCTCGAGCAGCTCGGCATGACCTACGCGATCACCTATTTCGCCGAGGCTGCGTACGACCGCTCAGGCATCGAGCTCTTCGAGTCCCAGGTGGTCCCCGAGCTCAGGTAGCAGCAACCCGTCGGCCGGTCGCCCATGTCGACCGGCCGACACGAGCGACGCGCAGCGAGCCCGCCCCCGTCAGGCGATGCGCAGCGAGCCGTCCTCGGCAGCGAAGCGACCCGAGCAGATGCCCCCGGAGAGGAGCGAGGCGCAGCGAGCGTGCGCGCGATCGTGGTGGGCCTGGCACGGCGTGCCCAGGCACGCCGCGGAGATCGCGCGCACGCTCGCGGAGCCTCGCGGACCCCACGCACATCAGCTCTCAGCCACCACCATGGCAGTAGCGATCCCACCGTCGTGCGACAACGACAGGTGGAAGTACGCCACCCCCAGCTCCGCAGCCCGCGCAGCGACGGTCCCCCGCACCTCGACGACAGGCGCCCCGCCCCGTACGCGCGGGATCGTGCAGTCGTGCCACAGCAGGTTCCCCGGAGCGCCGAGCGCCTTGGCGAGGGCCTCCTTGGCGGCGAACCTGGCCGCGAGCGACGAGGGCGCAAGGTCGCGCTCGGGAGGGGTGAAGAGCTTCTCCCGCAGTCGCGGTGCCCGTTCGAGGGTCGCCATGAACCGTGCGATGTCGACGACGTCGACCCCCACCCCGACGATCATCGGGCAGCCCGGTGTCGCGGTGCGCGGCCCTGCAGGACCCAAGGCACGCGGACGGCCGCCGCCACCGAGGTGACGACGGCCGGTCCGTGCGAGGACGTCGGGGTCATTCGACCGTGACGGACTTCGCGAGGTTGCGCGGCTGGTCGACGTCGAGCCCACGGGCTGTCGCGAGCTCGCAGGCGAAGATCTGCAGCGGGACGACGGTGAGCAGCGGCGCGAGGAGCGTCGGGGCCTGCGGGACCCAGAACACCTCGTCGGCGTAGGGCAGCACGGCCTCGTCGCCGTCTTCGGCGAGCACGAGGGTGCGAGCCCCACGGGCGCGGATCTCCTGGATGTTGGAGATCACCTTGGAGTGCAGCGAGTGACGTCCGCGAGGCGACGGCACGATGACGAAGACCGCCTGGCCGGGCTCGATGAGCGCGATCGGTCCGTGCTTGAGCTCACCGGCGGCGAAGCCCTCGGCGTGGATGTAGGCCAGCTCCTTGAGCTTGAGCGCGCCCTCCATCGCGACGGGGAAACCGACGTGGCGGCCCAGGAACAGCACGGACGACGTGTCGGCCATCCATCGGGCGATCTCTCGCACGCGGGTCCCGCGGTCGATGACCTCCTGGATCTTGCCGGGCATCTCGCGGAGCTCGTCGTAGATCTTCGCGATCTCGTCGGGGAACATGTTGCCGCGCAGCTGGGCGAGGTACAGGCCGAGCAGGTAGGCCGCGGTGATCTGCGAGAGGAAAGCCTTGGTCGAGGCGACGGCGATCTCGGGCCCGGCGTGCGTGTAGAGCACGGCGTCGGACTCGCGCGGGATGGTCGACCCGTGCGTGTTGACGATCGAGATGACCTTGGCGCCCTGCTCGCGGGCGTGGCGCACGGCCATGAGCGTGTCCATGGTCTCGCCCGACTGGGTGATGGCCACGACGAGGGTCTTCTCGTTGACGACGGGGTCGCGGTAGCGGAACTCGTGGGCGAGCTCTACCTCGACGGGGATGCGGCACCAGTGCTCGATCGCGTACTTGGCGACGTGCCCGGCGTAGGCGGCTGTCCCGCAGGCGATCACGACGATCTTGTCGACGGTGCGGAGCACGGACTCGTCGATGCGCAGGTCGTCGAGGACGAGACGCCCCTCGAGGTCGGTGCGTCCGAGGAGGGTGTCGCCGACGGCCTGGGGCTGGTCGTGGATCTCCTTGTCCATGAAGGACGCGAAGCCGCCCTTCTCGGCGGCCTCGGCGTCCCAGTCGACCGTGAAGCGGCGCGGCTCGACGACAGTGCCCTCGAAGTCGATGACGGAGACGGCGTCGGGGGTGATCGTCGCGATCTGGTCCTGCCCGAGCTCGAGAGCCTCGCGGGTGAAGGCGATGAAGGCGGCGACGTCGGAGCCGAGGAAGTTCTCGCCGTCTCCGAGCCCGACGACGAGCGGAGAGTCGTGACGGGCGCCCACGACGGTGTCGGGGCGGTCGGCGTGGACGGCGAGGAGCGTGAAGGTGCCCTCGAGCCTGACGGCCGTGCGGCGCATCGCCTCGGTGAGGTCTCCAGTCTCGGCGAGCTCCTTGGCCAGGAGGTGGGCGGCGACCTCGGTGTCCGTCTCGGACAGGAAGGTGACACCGTCGCCGGCGAGCTCGAGGCGCAGCGCTGCGAAGTTCTCGACGATCCCGTTGTGGATCACGGCGAGGCGTCCGCCGTCCGCGAGGTGCGGGTGGGCGTTGAGGTCGTTGGGTGCGCCGTGGGTGGCCCAGCGGGTGTGCCCGATGGACGCGGTGGCATTAGCCAGCGGGTGGGCCTCGAGCTCTGCCGTGAGGTTCAGCAGCTTCCCGGCCTTCTTGGCCGAGACGACACGGTCGACCCCGGGGGCGACGAGCGCCACACCTGCGGAGTCGTAGCCGCGGTACTCGAGCCGCTTGAGGCCGTTGAGCGCTACCTCGAGGGGGCGCGAGGAGGGGACTTGGGATCCGACGTAACCAACGATTCCGCACATGGTCCCAGAGTCTAGACGACGCACGGCTCTGATCGATCAGGCAGAATCGTCGGGTGGTAGCCCAGAACATCGTCCCCGCGACGCCCTACGTCGATCTCGACAGGGCGGCGTGGTACCGGCTCTCCGAGTCGACCCCCCTCCCGCTGACCGACGCCGACGTCGCCAGGCTCCGTGGTCTCGGCGACCCCGTCGACCTGGCCGAGGTCGACACTGTCTACAGGCCGCTCTCGCGCCTGCTCAACCTCTACGTCGCGACGGCGGGCAGCCTGCACCAGGCGACGTCGACCTTCTTGCGGGAGGACTCGGGCCGGACGCCCTACGTGATCGGGGTCGCCGGCTCGGTGGCCGTCGGGAAGTCCACGACGGCCCGCGTGCTGCGCGAGATGATGGCCCGCTGGCCGGACACGCCCCGTGTGGAGCTGGTGACGACCGACGGCTTCCTCTACCCCAACGCCGAGCTCGAGCGCCGCGGCCTCATGGAGCGCAAGGGGTTCCCCGAGTCCTACGACCGTCGGTCGCTCATCAGGTTCTTGTCGAAGGTCAAGGCCGGGCGCCCCGAGGTCCGTGCGCCCGTGTACGACCACCTCACCTACGACATCGTCCCCGGGGCCGAGACCGTGGTGCACAGACCTGACGTGCTGATCGTCGAGGGCCTCAACGTCCTCCAGCCCGGACGCGCCACGCAGTCGGGGTCAGACCTGTCGGTCAGCGACTTCTTCGACTTCTCGATCTACGTCGACGCCCGGACGGCGGACGTGCGCCAGTGGTACGTCGACAGGTTCTTGTCCTTGCGCTCGACGGCGTTCTCACGCCCCGAGTCGTACTTCCACAGGTACGCGGGGCTCTCGGACGACGAGGCTGTCGCCCGGGCCGAGCACATCTGGGACACGATCAACGAGCCGAACCTGCTGCAGAACGTCGCACCGACCCGGAGCCGTGCGACTCTCGTGCTGCACAAGGGCCGCGACCACTCGGTCGAGCGGGTGCGGCTCCGCAAGATCTGAGGGCCGCTCGCGACCGGGCTGGCTCAGGCCGCGGAGGCACCCACGGTGGCCGCCTCACGGACCGCCGGCACGGCTGGGTCGGCCGCCTCGTCGGCTGCCGCTCCCGCGACGTCAGCGCCGCTGCGCCCGAGCAGGCGTCCGACGACGAGGTCGACCACATAGCCGAGGGCGATGCCGCCGACCACCCCGACGGCCATCGCGACGAGCGGCCTGTCACCGAGCCACATCCCTGACCCGATGCCGATGAGGGTCGAGTAGCCCGCCCACGTGACCCCGCCGACTGTCGCGAGAGCCACGAACCGTGGCGCCGGCATCTTGATGGCCCCCGCGGTCATGTTCACGGCGACCCGCCCGACGGGCACGTACCGCGCCGAGACGATGAACCTCGCCGGGCGGGCAGCCAGTGCGCCCTCGGCCCAGTCGAAGGCGGCCTGGAGACGACGTGCGCGCATGACCCGCCACGCACGGATGTGCAGATGACGACCCAGCAGGTAGGCGATCGAGTCCCCCAGCACAGCACCCACGGCTGCGGCCGCGACGATCGCCCAGAGGGGTGGTCCTCCTGTCGACACCGCGTACGCGGCGACCGCGATGACGAGGGTCTCGCTCGGCACCGGCGGGAAGAACGCGTCGACCACCACGAAGAGCACGAGGACAGCGAAGACCCAGGGTGACGCGGCGAGGCCCACGGCCCAGGCCTCGACGGAGTGCAGCACGTTCTCGATGATCTCCAGCACGTGCGTCGTCCCCTCCTCGGCCCGGACGTCCCGGTGTCCCACCAGCGTAGAAATCCGACGTGGCAGGCACCATCGGGTATCTCCCCGATGTGTCCCTGACAGTTCAGCACGCAGCCTCAGGGGTGGGCATCGGCCGCACGGATGACCGCAGGACGCACGAGGCCCACCTCAGGGACGAGCCGAGGTGGGCCAGAAGGTGCAGACGGAGTGCCACGCGGGCCGTGGCGGCCGCGATCACGCAGGGGGGCCAGAGGCAGTCAGGCAGTCGGGAAGCGGAGAGCCTGAGCGGCCTCGGCCGGGCCCTCGTGCCCACCCCAGAGCGTGGCGAGGTTGTCGTTCGAGGTGAGCGAGCGGATCTCGGCGTGGTCGAGGTACAGCTGGCCTCGGAGGTGGTCCGTCTCGTGCTGGACGATCCGCGCCGGCCAGCCCGTGAGCTCTTCGTCGAGCTGGCGCCCCGTCTCGTCCTGACCTGTCAGACGGACGGTGCGGAACCGCGTCACGACGGCCTGGTAGCCCTCGACGCTGAGGCAGCCCTCGAAGAACGAGCGTCGCTCGTCGCCGACGCCCTCGTAGGACGGGTTCACGAGCACCCTGTGCTCGAGCGGGGTCCGCTCGCGCGGGTCCTGGGCGTCGGGGGCCCCGGCGTCGTGCACCACGGCGATCTGCAGACCGATGCCGATCTGCGGAGCCGCCAGACCCACCCCGGGGGCGTCCACCATGGTCAGGCGCATGGCGTCGAGGAGGGCCGGCAGCAGGTCGCCGAGCTGACCGTCGTAGGCCGCCGCCGGCTGGCGGAGCACAGGGTGCCCCGCCTGCACGATCGGCAGCACACCACGGTCGAAGGTGTCGAGGTAGCGCTCGACAGCGTCACGGAACGACGGCTGGAGTGTCATGTCACGGGCTCCTGGGGCGACGGCGGCTCGAGGGACGAGCGCTCGGGGTGAGGGTCAGAGGGCGAGGCGCACGCGGACGACGTCCGCGAGAGACTCTGCGACGGTGTCAGCCTGCTCCTGGGTCGCGGCCTCGACCATGACCCGGACGAGCGACTCCGTGCCCGAGGGGCGCAGCAGGACGCGTCCGGTCTCGCCCAGCAGGACCTCGGCCTCGGCCACGGCGGCGAGGACGTCGCTGTCGCTGCTCGCACGGGTCTTGTCGACGCCCTTGACGTTGACCAGAGACTGCGGCAGACGACCGATGGCCGAGGCGAGCTCCGACATCGTCTTCTTGGTCTCCGCCAGACGGCTCAGCAGGTGCAGCGCCGTGAGCGTGCCGTCACCCGTGGTCGCGTAGTCCGTGAGGAGGACGTGACCTGACTGCTCGCCGCCGACGGAGTAGCCGCTGCGGCGCATCTCCTCGAGGACGTACCTGTCCCCCACGGCCGTCTCGACGGTCCTGATGCCCGACTTCTGCATCGCGAGCTTGAGCCCGAGGTTCGACATGACCGTCGTCACGAGGGTGCCGTTGGTCAACGTGCCGCGCTCGGCGTGAGCCTGCGCGAGGATCCCCATGATCTGGTCGCCGTCGACGATGTTGCCGTCTTCGTCGGCCGCGATGCAGCGGTCGGCGTCGCCGTCGAAGGACACGCCCGCGTGGGCCCAGTGGCCGACTGTCGCCGCCGCCATGCGGCGGGGGTGGGTGGCGCCGTAGCCGGAGTTGATGTTGATGCCGTCGGGGTAGGACCCGATGACCACGACCTCCGCGCCAGCGCGGCGCAGGGCCTCGGGGCCCACCTCGCTCGCGGCACCGTTGGCCGAGTCCACGACCACCTTGAGCCCGTCGAGACGGTAGGGCACGGTCGAGACGAGGAAGTCGACGTAGCGCCACACGGCTGTGTAGTCCTGCGTCATGCGACCCACGTCGGCACCTGTCGGACGGTCCCAGTCAGCGCGCAGACGCGCCTCGATCTGGTCTTCGACCTCGTCGGCGAGCTTGTACCCCGACCTGTCGAAGAACTTGATGCCGTTGTCTTCCATCGGGTTGTGCGAGGCCGAGAGCATGACGCCGAGGTCCACGTCCATGCTGTGGGTCAGGTACGCGACGGCAGGGGTGGGGACGACACCGACGTCGATGACGTCGACGCCAGCGCTCGCGAGGCCGGCGCAGACGGCGGCCGAGAGGAACTCGCCCGAGGCGCGGGGGTCACGGCCCACGACGGCCTTCGGGCGGTGGCCCGAGAACACACCGCGCTGCCCGAGCACGTGCGCTGCTGCGACCGCGAGGTCGAGAGCGATCTCGGCCGTGACGTCACGGTTCGCGAGCCCGCGCACACCGTCTGTTCCGAAGATACGAGCCATCTGCTGGTACACCCCTGTGAGAAGAGAGAGATCACGGCAGCGGGACTCCGCAGCCCGCCGGTCGAACGGCGAACGGCCCCGATGGGGTCACCATCGGGGCCGTCGCAGAGCGCGAAAGAATCAGCGCTTGGAGTACTGAGGAGCCTTGCGGGCCTTCTTGAGACCAGCCTTCTTGCGCTCGACGACGCGTGCGTCGCGAGTGAGGAAGCCAGCCTTCTTCAGCGTCGCGCGGTTGTGCTCCTCGTCGATCTCGTTGAGGGCACGGGCGATGCCGAGGCGCAGCGCGCCGGCCTGGCCGGAGGTGCCGCCACCGACGATGCGGGCGATGACGTCGAAGCGACCCTCGACGTCGACCAGCTTCAGCGGGGAGTTCACGAGCTGCTGGTGGACCTTGTTCGGGAAGTAGCCCTCGAGCGTGCGCCCGTTGATCTTCCACTGTCCGGTGCCGGGGACGAGACGCACACGTGCGACCGCCTCCTTGCGACGACCCAGAGCCTGGGCCGGCGCGGTGATGCTCTGGCCACGGCCCGCGGGGGCGGTGGTCTCAGAGGTGTAGGTGCTGGGTGCTTCTTCGTCCAGCGCGTCGATGTCGACGGTGGTCTCCGCCACGGTGATGTCCTCGCGTCCTTGGTATGTCAGCTGAGCAGGCGGGGCCTACTGAGCGACCTGGGTGATCTCGAACGGCTTCGGCTGCTGCGCAGCGTGGGGGTGCTCAGTGCCACGGTAGACCTTGAGCTTGCCCAGCTGGTTGCGACCGAGGGTGGTCTTGGGGAGCATGCCGCGGACGGCCTTCTCCACTGCGCGCTCCGGGTGCTTCTCGAGCAGGTCGGAGTACGCGACAGCACGCAGACCACCCGGGTAGCCGGAGTGGGTGTAGGCCAGCTTCTGCTCGCGCTTGTTGCCGGTCAGGGCGACCTTGTCCGCGTTGATGACGATGACGAAGTCACCGCCGTCGACGTGCGGAGCGAAGGTGGCCTTGTGCTTGCCACGGAGCAGAGTCGCCACGTGGGTAGCGAGGCGGCCCAGGACGACATCGGTCGCGTCGATGACGTACCAGTCACTCTGGACGTCGCCGGGCTTCGGGGTGTACGTACGCACGGTCGTAGCCTTCGTTTCGTATCGTGTCTTGCCAGACGCAGAGTTCTGCGGCCGGCGAGGTCGGCGAGCGCTCCGTCTCAGACCTAGCGAGTGGGCGCACCGGTCACGTATGGAAGCACAACGACTAGTCACACTATCTGCTCCACGGGTCGCCGGTCAAAACCGACTGCGTCACAACAGACCTCGGGAGGAGGTCGTCCGCGGCCCCTCGGGGCCGGGCCCCGGCGTCAGAGCCGAGGAGGACGGTGGTAGAAGCACGGAGCACTGTGATCCAGCCGCAGCAGATACTACCCGAGAGCCGCGCCGGCCACGTCATGGGTGCGCTGTCCGGGTAGAGGAGCCGGCACCGGAGCCGGGGACCACGATCACCGGCAGGGGGTCCACGAGGGGCAGGGCGATCGCGCCGACGCCGTAGGTCAGGCCGAGACCCGGTCCCCCACCTGGTGCGACGCCTGCCCGGCCTCAGCCGCCGCGCAGGTCGGGCAGGTCTGGGACCGCGCCTGCTCCGAGCAGCCTGCGCACACCACCCGCAGGGTCGTGCACGCCGTGGACGCGCAGTTCTCGTACGAGGCCGTCACGGCCGAGCAGAGCACGCAGGTGCCGAGCGGGACGGTCTCCGGGTCGAAGTCGACGTGCATCCGCTCGTCGAAGACGTACAGCGACCCCTCCCACAGGCTCGACGTCCCGAGCTCCTCGCCGTAGCGGACGATCCCACCGTCGATCTGGTAGACCTCCTCGAAGCCGCGGGCCGTCATGAGCGCCGAGAGCACCTCGCAGCGCACGCCGCCCGTGCAGTAGGTGACGACGGGCCGACCCTTGAGGTCGTCGTACCGGCCCGAGTCGAGCTCGGCCACGAAGTCGCGGGTGGTCCGCACGTCGGGAACGACAGCGCCCCGGAACCTGCCGATCTGAGCCTCGAAGGCATTGCGTCCGTCGAAGAACACGACCTCGTCCCCGCGCTCGGCGACGAGCGCGTCGACCTCCTTCGGGCTGAGGTGGGTGCCACCGCCCACGACCCCGTCGGCGTCGACCTCGAGCTCGTCCGGCGCGCCGAAGCTCACGAGCTCGGGACGCACCTTGACGCTCAGCCGCGGGAAGTCGGCGCCTGTGCCGTCGGACCACTTGACGTCCATGGAGGCGAAACCCGGGTACTGGCGCGTCGTCTTCACGTACTGCTTGAGGTCCTCGACCGTGCCGCCGAGGGTCGCGTTGATGCCGTGCTCCGACACGATCACCCGCCCCCTGAGGTTCCAGCGCTCGGCGAGCGCCGACTGCCACAGGCGCAGGGCGAGCGGGTCGGGGACCGGGGTGAAGGCGTAGAAGAGGACGATCTTGTGGACAGCCATGCCCCCAGGATAGGCGGCTCAGCCGTCGGGCTCACCGCTCCCGGCGGACCCGCTCCACGTCCCAGACGGGCTCCTGGGTGGCCCGGACCGTGCCGTCGCCCCCGAAGACGAGGAACCTCTCGAAGCCGCGGGCGAACCAGCGGTCGTGGGTCACGGCGACGACGGTCCCCTCGAACTGGGCGAGCCCGGCCTCGAGAGCCTCGGCCGAGTGCAGGTCCAGGTTGTCCGTCGGCTCGTCGAGCAGCAGCAGGGTCGCTCCGCCGAGCTCGAGCAGCAAGATCTGGAAGCGTGCCTGCTGACCACCGGACAAGGTCTCGAACTTCTGCTCCGCCTGCCCGGCGAGCTCGTACCTGTCGAGCGCCTTGCTCGCGGGCTCCCGGCTCATGCCGTCCCGGCTGCCCTCACCGCGGTGCAGGATGTCGAGGAGCGTGCGCCCGTCCCACTCGGGGTGGACGTGGTTCTGGGCGAACCACCCTGGGCGCACCCGCGAGCCGAGCGTGACGACGCCTGTGTGCTTGACAGGCTCCTGCGAGGCGGGCATGCCCTCGACCACCGGGGCGTGGTCCGCGGGGTCGGAGCCGCCTGCTGCCAGCAGGCGCATGAAGTGCGACTTGCCCGAGCCGTTCGACCCCAGCACGGCGACCCTGTCGCCGAACCAGATCTCGGTGTCGAAGGGCTTCATGAGGCCTGTGAGCTCGAGCTTCTCGGCCACGACGGCACGCTTGGCCGTCCGTCCGCCGGTCAGGCGCACGCGGACGTTCTGCTCCCGCGCGACGACCTCGGGCGGCCCGGCCTCCTCGAACTTGCGCAGCCGGGTCTGGGCCGCCTGGTAGCGGCTCGCCAGACCGTCGTTGAAGGCAGCCCGCGTCTTGAGGCCGTTGACCAGGTCTTTGAGCTTCGTGTGCTCTTCGTCCCAGCGGCGGCGCAGCTCTTCGAGACGGCTCATCCGGTCTTCGCGAGCGGCCGCGTAGGTGTCGAAGCCCTGTCCGTGGACCCAGACCGACGACCCCGACGCACCCGGCTCGAGCGAGGCCACCTGGGTCGCCGTGCGCGAGAGCAGCTCACGGTCGTGGCTGATGAACAGGACGGTCTTGCGGCTCGCGGCGAGCTGCTGCTCGAGCCAGCGCTTGGTCGGGACGTCGAGGAAGTTGTCCGGCTCGTCGAGAAGGAGCACCTCGTCGGGGCCGCGGAGCAGGGAGGTGAGCACGAGGCGCTTCTGCTCACCTCCGGACAGGGTCCGCATCGCGCGGTGCTGCGCCGAGTCGAAGGGGATCGAGAGGACCTCGTCGGTCACGTGGTCCCAGTCGTTCTCGGCGTCGTAGCCGCCGGCGTCGGCCCAGTCGGCGATCGCCTGGGCGTAGCGCATCTGGGTCGGCTCGTCGTCCGTGGTCATCATCGCGATCTCGGAGTCCGCGAGCTCGACGCCCGCCGCCCTGACGGCAGGGTTCGCGAGGTCGACCAGGACGTCGCGGATGGTCCTGTCGTCGTCGATCCGTCCGACGAGCTGACGCATGACGCCGAGCCCGCCGCTGCGGTTCACCCGGCCGC
This sequence comes from Sanguibacter inulinus, assembly GCF_013415325.1. Taxonomy (GTDB): domain Bacteria; phylum Actinomycetota; class Actinomycetes; order Actinomycetales; family Cellulomonadaceae; genus Sanguibacter; species Sanguibacter inulinus. The sequence continues at coordinate 50,236 of NZ_JACBYE010000002.1, forward strand.
CGTGAGCCTCGAGGTCGCCCGAGACGATGCGCATGAGCGTGGTCTTGCCAGCGCCGTTGGGGCCCACCAGGGCCACCTTCGCGCCGTCGCCGACACGCAGGTCGACCCCCGACAGCAACGGACGCCCGTCGGGGAGGAAATAGCTGACGTCGTTGATGTCGATGTGTCCCACGGGGCTAGTGTGCCGTCTCGGCAGGGCTGGGAGCGAGCTCAATACCCGTCGGCGCCTGCGGCGACGTCCAGGCTCGCCGCCTGCACGAGGGTCCGGGCGCTCCCCTCGACGTGCGGACCGTGCTGCGCGGTGACACCGTGGAGGGATGAGCGAAGACACACCGGCAACCAGCACCGACGCCGCGCTGAACAGCGAGGGCGACACCGACCAGCTGCCCAAGGAGGACACCCTCACCCAGCGTGGGGTCGACGACCTCCTCGACGAGGGCTACTCCCCGCCCGAGAGGCCGCGGAGCAACCACTTCGGCGAGACGGCTCTCGAGGAGATCCAGGGCGAGACCCTCGACCAGCGACTCGCCGAGGAAGAACCCGACATCTTCGACGCCCCGGACTCCGGCGCGACGCAGCCCGACCGCGCAGGACGCCTCGTGGCCGACCCCGACGCCCTCGACGGGCGGGTCAACGACACCTTCGCCGAAGACACCGGTGTCGACGGCGGAGCGGCGAGCGCCGAAGAGGCAGCCGTGCACATCGTCGAGGAACCCTGAGCGCAGGGATCCCCGACCACCCGACGAGCGCGGCGACGCCGTCACGCTCGTCAGCACCGCAGGCCCGTCCGGCTCCGGACGGGCCTGCGGTGTCTCCGACGTCGTGCGGTGGCTACCGCGCTGCGCGGCGGCGCCCTCTCGAGCCGGGACCGTGCGGCCTACTGCCAGATGTGCTCTTCGATCCTCCGGGCTCGTGAGCGCTCCGCCTGGGCGGCGACCTCGTCGTCGGAGGGGTAGAAGACCTCTTCGAGGGTGAGCCCGTGCGGCGGGACCACCCCGGCGAGGGGGTCGCGCACTCCCCCGCGCAAGATCTCCCCGGGCCACTCCACGGGGCGCTGGCCGTAGCCCACAGCCATCGAGGCCCCGACGAGCGCGCGGACCATGTTGTGGCAGAACGCGTCCGACTGGACGCTCGCGACGACGAGCCCGTCGTCAGGCCCACCCACCCGGCGCTCCCACCGGAGCTCCTGCAGGTGCCGGATGGTCGTCGCGCCAGGCCTGGGACGGCAGAAGGCCGCGAAGTCCCGCACCCCCACGAGCGGCTCGGTGGCCGCGCGCATCGCGTCGACGTCGAGGGGCCGCCGGGACCACAGGGTCCAGTCGGCGCGCAAGGGGTCGCGCAGCTCGGCGCGGTCGACGATCCGATAGCTGTAGCGCCGCCACAGCGCACTGAACCTGGCATCGAAGCCTGGCGGCGCGACTGTCACCGCCCGGACCACGACGTCGGCCGGCAGCACACCGCTGATGCGGGAGAGCAGCGCCTGCTCGCTCGTCCTGTCTCCCCGACCCTCGAGCTTGATCCAGGTCTCGTCCGGGACGTCGATGTGCGTGACCTGCCCCCGGGAGTGCACACCGGCGTCGGTGCGCCCGGCCACCGTCAGACGCACCCGGGTGCGCAAGACCTGGGCGAGACCGTCTTCGAGGGTCCCCTGGACCGTCCGCAGCCCAGGCTGGACAGCCCAGCCGGCAAAGTCTGTCCCCCTGTAGGAGATGTCTAGTCTGATGCGCATCACGTCCTCCATGATGACGCACCGCGGGCTGCCGGGCGGACCCCGGTGGGCCCTGCGCACAGCAGCACCTGGACAGCGGCAGCGAGGCCTGCGCCGCGGCAGCGGGACCAGGGCGCCACCGGACCGAGGGACGTCACACCACCTGGCAGGGCCTCAGACACACCACGGGCACAGGGACGGACGTATCCTGCACCTCATGTCTGTTTCCGGCTCTCCGGCCCCGCTCACGCTCTCCGTCGACTGCGGGGGCGGCGGCATCAAGGCTGCGGTGCTCGACGCCGCAGGGACGGCGCACGCGCCTGCGGTCCGGGTCCCGACGCCGTACCCGCTCTCGCCGGAGCTGCTCGTGGACACCGTCGCCGGCCTCGCCCGTGACCTGCCGCCCGCGGACAGGGTGAGCCTGGGGATGCCGGGGATGATCCGGCACGGTGTCGTGATCCACACGCCGCACTACATCACCCGGACAGGTCCTCGCTCGCGGATCGACCCCGAGCTGCGTGAGCTGTGGTCCGGCTTCGACGCGAGGGCCGCCCTCGAGGGGCGTCTGGGTGTCCCGGTCCTCGTGCTCAACGACGCGGAGATCCACGGCGCCGGCGTGGTCGCGGGGACAGGCCTCGAGCTCGTGCTGACCCTCGGGACCGGGCTCGGCAGCGCGCACTTCGACGGCGGCCGGGTAGCACCCCACCTCGAGCTCTCCCACGCACCCGTGCGACGCGGCACCACCTATGACGCGTACATCGGCGAGATCGAGCGGCACAGGCTCGGGGACGGTCTGTGGTCGAGGCGCGTCGCACGCGTCGTCGACGGCCTGCGGCCCGTCTTCTTGTGGGACCGGCTGTACATCGGCGGGGGCAACTCGCGCCGGATCACCCAGGCTGTGCTCGACAGGCTGGGCGACGAGGTCGTCATCGTGCCGAACTCGGCAGCCCTCGTCGGCGGCGCCAGGGCCTGGGACCTCTTCGGATAGCTGGTGCGCCAGGCGCGGGTGGGGGTGCTGCTCCCGGCCATCCGTGAGCCGCTCTGGCCGTCTAGGGCCGCGCAGACGGGTCGACAGCCTCGAGGGCCTCGAGCACGACCCGTGTGAAGGCGACGGGCGCGTCGAGGCTGACCAGGTGCCGGGCCCTCGGGACCACCACCGTCCGGACAGGCTGGCCAGAGCGCTCCGCGGCCCTGCGGAACGCTGCCTGCTGGGTGCGGAAGTGGTCGAGGGCGCCGTTGACGAGCCACACCGGGCACCGCGACCTCGGCAAGGAGCCGAGCGGGTCGAGGCCACCGACGGCATCGAGCGCCTCGGACATCACGCGGAGCGCGAAGCCGCCGGCCGCGATGTCGTCCTGTGCCTGCGGAGAGAGCGCCGCACGGACGACGAAGGCGTTCAACCGGGCCCCAGAGTCCGGTGTCCGCTCGATCCAGCGGGAGAGCCGCGCCCACGCGGCCCGCAGCGGCACCCGGGGGTCTGTGCAGCAGCCGGCGGCGACCAGCCCGCGCACGGCGTCAGGGTGCTTGTCCGCGAACTCGACCGACAAGAACCCACCGAGCGACAGCCCGACGAGGAGCACCTCGCCGCCCAGGTCGTCGACGGCCTCGGCGATCACGGCGTCGCAGGCGGCGAGCGTGAAGGGCTCCCCGAGGCGGGTGCCGTGCCCCGGGAGGTCGACCGCCCGGACACGACGCCCCGCGGCCTCGAGGGAGGCGACCTGCGCCCGCCACATGGTCGACGAGGTCCGGATGCCGTGGACCAGCACGACAGGGAGCCCGGCCTGCACCCCACGCACTGTCGGCACGTCAACCACAGGCCGTCAGCTCGTAGAGAGCGGCGTCCCCTGCCGTGGCGACGGGGACGAAGCCTGTCGACACGTCGACCTCAGACAGGGCTGGTCCGAGCGGGCTGCGCTTGGCGCCGTCGCGAGGCTTCGTCCGGTCGACGTAGAAGTGGGTCACCCCGAGCTCACGCACGGCCTCGCACACCCTCGGGTCTGTCGTGACGTCGTCGAAGTGGTCGACGAGGTACTGCCGGTCCGGGTCGAGCCCGGAGATGTTCAGCTGCGGGAGCACGACGTGGGTGCGCCCCACAGACCACGCGTAGGGAGCGCCGCTGAACGGGTCCCCCAGCACGACGGCGTCGTCGCCGACGATCTCCGGCAGGTCGCGCATCAGCTCGAGCTCGTCGACGCTGAGCATGGTCCCCCACTGGATGCTCGCCGGGTCGTAGGCCTGGGCGAACCTCACGGCCCGCTGCGGGGCCTGGAAGGCCGCCGACGTCACGAAGGCGACCAGCAGCAGCGCGCCTGTCAGCGCGACCGGAGACCGGAGCCATGGCGCGCCGGGAGCCTTGTCCCGGACCCGTCCGCTCGCACGCACCCTGTCGACCACGGCCAGCGCGCCGACCGCCGCGAGGACCGCCGCAGGCACCGGGTAGAAAGCCTCGATCCGAGCTGCCTGGGTGTACCAGATCCCGGTGACCAGCCTCAGTGGGTTCTCCGGACCGGCGGCCAGGGCAGCGAGTGCCACGACGAGACCCGCGGAGACCACGAGCCAACGGTGCCGTCGCCGACGCAGGAGCACCACAGCCCCGACGACCACGAGCACCGACACCACGATGTTGCCGGGTACAGGGGTCAGGACCGTGTCGGTGAGGATCCGGGCGACCGACACGGGGATGCTCCGTTGCGGGGCCCGTGCGAAGCCGAAGACCATGTCGAGGACCGACGACCGGCTGAGCACGAGAGCAGCAGCTGTCACGAAGACCACCACGAGGACGGCCGGCACGAGCACCGCAGTCCTGCGCCCGCCGCGCCACGCGTCGCGGACGACGACGGCGAGCACCGTCACCACGAAGGGCGCGAGGACCACCGCCAACCCCACGAAGCCGCTCGGCTGTGCGAGTGCTACACCAGCAGCACTGCCCAGGGCCAGGGCCGTCAAGACCACAGAGGTCACCCGGGCGACAGGGGGCGAGGTCCGGTCCGCGCGGGACCGCCACGACCTCGTGGCCGTGACCACGGCGGCGGCCGCCCCAGGGATCAGCATGGTCGCGAGACCGTTGGGCCACTGCGCGAGGGTGGCCAGCTGGACCGTCGGGAACATCGAGAAGGCCGAGACGGCCAGTGCTGCGAGCACGGTGACCGCAGGTCGGTGCGGGAGCACGGCGCGGGCGAAGGCCGCGGCACCCAAGACCCACACGACGCTCATGACGAGGGTCGAGGCATTCGCCGCAGCCGTGATCGACGAGGCAGTCAGCGGACCGCCGAGGCTCACGACGAGCGACACAGCCGCGTGCCAGGCCGTCGGGTAGTAGACGCTCGCGCCTGCGCCGTAGAGCCCGTTGAGCTGGCTCGCGTCCCCGGTCTCCTGGATCAGGGCGAGCCCGTTGAGGTGGTAGACCGCGTCCCACTGCTGGAGCGGGGCGTCCGGCGTGCCCATGCCGATCATGGTCGGGACGACAGTCACGACAGCGGACACCGCGACCGCGGCACAGACCCAGACCCGCCACGACCACGTCGACGGTGCCCAGCGTCGGCCTGCGCCGCGAGACGAACCCTCTGACGGCGTCCCGGACCAGGCAGGCCCAGCACCGAGCCCGTCTGCGCCGGGCAGCAGACCGGTGACGCGCGCCCACCCAGAGCGGGTCGCGCGCCTGGCCAGGACGGCGACCGCAGCGACGACGACCAGGCACCCCAGCGCGAGAAGACCGACCGTCACGGGCGACCAGGCGACCCCGGACCTCGCGAGGACGACGGCGAGCACTGCGTAGAAGGCGACCGACAGTCCGGGGCCGGCACCGAGGGCCAGCCAGGCCGGGACGCCGGCGGCTCGCGCGACGAGCGCTCCAGGCGCGACCAGCACGGCCGCGCACGCCACGAAGGCTGGCACGAGCTCGATCCAGGACACGGACCGCTCCCCTCGTCGTCGTCTCTCGGCCCGTGGACGTGCTCGTGCACGCGCACCGGGGTCGACGTTAGCGCACGAGGCCCGGTCCGTGACGAGTCACGGACCGGGCCTCGTGGATGAAGCTCAGGCACTCGCCCCTGGGGACGAGGGCGGCGTCAGGCGTCCTTCTCGGACGACTCCTCTGCCGGTGCCTCGGCGTCAGCGGCCGGAGCCTCGGACGCGGGTGCCTCGTCAGCCTTGGCAGCCTTCGGGGCGGTCTTCTTCGCGGCCTTCTCGGCCTCGCGGACGACAGACTGCTTGGCGCTCACGGGCTCGAGGATGAGCTCGATGACGGCCATGGGGGCGTTGTCGCCCTTACGGTTGCCGACCTTCGTCACGCGGGTGTAGCCACCGTTGCGCTCGGACATGGCCGGGGCGATCTCGGTGATGAGGCGGTGCAGCGTGGTCGCAGCGTCGCCCTCTTCGCCGGGACGGTTGACCGTCTTGGAGTTGATGGTCTTGGCGACCTGGCGGATGTTGTGCAGGTCTCCGCGCTTCGCCTTCGAGATGAGGCGCTCGGCGAAGGGCTGCAGGCGCTTGGCCTTGGTCACCGTGGTGGTGATGCGGCCGTGCTCGAAGAGGCTCGTCGCGAGGTTCTTGAGGATGAGGCGCTCGTGGGACGGGCTTCCGCCGAGACGCGCACCCTTGGTGGGGGTAGGCATGGTGTGTGCTCCTAGAAAGGTGGGGGTGTGCCGGCCGCTCGCGCGGACGACTCAGACGTCAGGTGTACTGCTCGTCTTCCGTGTCGTCGCCGTCGTAGTAGTCGGCGGTCGAGGGGTCGAAGTCCAGCGGGGAGTCCTTGAGGGACAGGCCGAGCTCGGCGAGCTTGTCCTTGACCTCGTTGATGGACTTCGCACCGAAGTTACGGATGTCGAGCAGGTCTGCCTCGCTGCGTGCCACGAGCTCACCCACGGCGTGGATGCCCTCGCGCTTGAGGCAGTTGTACGAACGGATCGTCAGCTGGAGGTCCTCGATCGGGAGCGCCAGGTCAGCGGCCAGCGCGGCGTCGGTCGGCGACGGGCCGATCTCGATGCCCTCGGCCTCGACGTTGAGCTCACGGGCCAGGCCGAACAGCTCGACCAGCGTCTTACCAGCCGACGCGAGCGCGTCGCGGGGGCTGATGGCCTGCTTGGTCTCGACGTCGACGATGAGCTTGTCGAAGTCGGTGCGCTGCTCGACACGGGTCGCCTCGACCTTGTACGTGACCTTAAGGACCGGCGAGTAGATCGAGTCGACCGGCACGCGGCCGATCTCGGCGTCGAAGGACTTGTTCTGCTGGGCAGAGACGTAGCCACGTCCACGCTCGACGGTGAGCTCGATCTCGAGCTTTCCCTTGTCGTTGAGGGTCGCGATGTGCAGATCGGGGTTGTGCACCTCGACGCCCGCCGGCGGGACGATGTCCGCGGCGGTGACCACACCGGAGCCCTGCTTGCGCAGGTACATCACGACGGGCTCGTCGTTCTCCGAGGAGACGACGAGGTTCTTGACGTTGAGGATGATCTCGGTGACGTCTTCCTTGACACCGGGGACGGTGGTGAACTCGTGGAGCACACCGTCGATCCGGATCGAGGTGACTGCAGCGCCGGGGATCGACGAGAGCAGCGTGCGACGGAGCGAGTTGCCGAGCGTGTAGCCGAAGCCAGGCTCGAGCGGCTCGATGGAGAAGCGTGAGCGGCTCTCCGAGATGACCTCTTCGGTCAGTGTGGGGCGCTGTGCGATAAGCACGTGGGTGTGTTCCTTTCAGCATGCGTCCGCTATATGACGCATCACGAACCCGGGACGAAGATCTCCTCGCCGGGACCTGCAGCTTGCTGCCGGGTGACGGTGCTCTGCCCACGTGCGGGGCACGTGGGCAGAGCACCGTCTCGGCGGTGACGACCGGTCAGGTCAGACGCGGCGGCGCTTGGGCGGGCGGCAGCCGTTGTGCGCCTGGGGGGTGACGTCCTGGATCGAGCCGACCTCGAGGCCAGCGGCCTGGAGGGAGCGGATCGCGGTCTCGCGCCCGGAGCCGGGGCCCTTGACGAAGACGTCGACCTTCTTCATGCCGTGCTCCTGCGCACGGCGTGCAGCGGCCTCGGCGGCGAGCTGCGCGGCGAACGGGGTCGACTTGCGCGAACCCTTGAAGCCGACCTGGCCGGAGGAGGCCCAGGAGATGACCGCACCGGACGGGTCCGTGATGGACACGATGGTGTTGTTGAAGGTGCTCTTGATGTGCGCCTGGCCGATGGCGACGTTCTTCTTGTCTTTACGGCGAGGCTTGCGTGCGCTCTGGGCGCCGCGAGTCTTGGGAGGCATGTGCTGTTTCTTTCCTTGCTCGAGGTCTTCGGATCGCGGGAGAGGTGTTCGGCGGCCGATGTAGAACCGCCGGCTCCCGGCGAACTACTGGCTGCTAGCGGGCCTTCTTCTTGCCGGCCACGGTGCGCTTGGGGCCCTTGCGGGTACGCGCGTTGGTCTTCGTGCGCTGTCCGCGCACGGGCAGGCCGCGGCGGTGGCGCAGACCCTCGTAGCAGCCGATCTCGACCTTGCGGCGGATGTCAGCAGCAACCTCACGGCGAAGGTCACCCTCGAGCTTGTAGTTGCCCTCGAGGTAGTCACGGAGCGAGACGAGCTCGGCGTCGCCGAGGTCCTTCACGCGGACGTCGGGGCTGATGCCCGTCGCTGCCAGCGTCTGCTGGGCGCGGGTACGGCCGACGCCGAAGATGTAGGTGAGTGCAACCTCGAGCCGCTTGTCGCGGGGGAGGTCGACACCGATAAGACGTGCCATGTGCCTTCCGGCTCCTGTACTGCATTCGGAGGTCTGCCGCACCATCTCTCGCGGATTTGCGAGCCCCGGCCTCCGAGCCGAGGGTGACGCCTGGTCGCGGATCTCTCCGTGCCAGCCGTTGGTGGTGCGCTGGGTCGTGCGTGCCCGGTTGTTCAGCCCGCCGGACAGGCACTGGTCGATCTGTGAAGCATGTGCCCTAGAGCACCGAGGCCTCTCAGCCCTGGCGCTGCTTGTGACGCAGGTTCTCGCAGATGACCATGACGCGACCGTGCCGGCGGATCACCTTGCACTTGTCGCAGATCTTCTTGACGCTGGGCTTGACCTTCATCGTGGTTCCTCCGCCGCCGTGTGGCGCATGCGCGCAAGACAGCAGTTGATCGAGTGGTGGTTACTTGTAGCGGTAGACGATCCGGCCACGGGACAAGTCGTACGGGCTCAGCTCGACCACTACGCGGTCCTCGGGGAGGATCCGGATGTAGTGCTGTCGCATCTTGCCCGAGATGTGAGCGAGCACCTTGTGACCGTTGGCAAGCTCCACGCGAAACATCGCGTTCGGCAGCGCCTCGACCACGCTGCCCTCGATCTCGATGACACCGTCCTTCTTCGCCATATCCTCCGCTAACTCTCGTGACGAACATCCTGCCCACGGCCGCGTCGGCCACGCCCGGAACGGGTCCGGGAGACGTGGTCTGCAGCTGTTGCCAGCTGTCGAGACCGTGGAGTGGAGGTGGAAGTGCGCGAGCACTACACACCCAACGAAACATCTTACGGCACGAGACCCGAAACAGGAAAACTGTGCCGCACGTCATGCCATGTCGTCGTCCTCGTAGTCGGCCTCGTCCTCCGCGTCGTCCTCGGCGTCGTCGTGCGGGCGCTCGTCGCCTGCACGCCCGGTGGGCGCGGCGCCCCTGCCGCCGCCCCTCCTCCCCCGGCCGCCCGACCCGCCTCGGCCGCCTGGTCCACCTCGCCGACCGGCGTCCCCAGGGCCTCGTGCTCCCCCGGCGCCGGGTTCCCCGGCGGGGTCGTCGAGCAGCCCCAGGTCGCGCGCCTTCTCGACGGTCTCGACGCTCGAGTGGGTCCCGAGCTTCTGGTAGATGCTCCGCAGGTGCGTCTTGACGGTGTTGGCGGACAAGAACAGCGAGCGGGCGACGCTCGCGAGCGACGGGCTCTCGGCCAGGCTGCGCAGCACCTGCATCTCGCGGCTGCTGAGCCTGGCGCGCGGCGACTCCCCGGGGAACACGCTGTCGCTCTCGGCGAAGCCCGGTGCGTCGAGGACCGCGCGGACCGCAGGCACCTGCGCAGCCAGGTCCTCGAGCACCTCCCGCGGGACCTTGAGGAAGCTGCGCAGCAGCCCGGTCGCCCGGAAGAGGGCGACAGCCTCTTCGAGCGCGACGGCAGCCTCGTGCCTGTGCCCGCGGCCGAGCTCGGCCGCGGCGAGCACCAGCAGCAGGTCGAGACGCATCCGCGGGCCGTTGAGGTGCGTGGCCAACCACGCCGTGCACCTGTCGACGGCCTCGTCCAGGTCCCCCGCGACGAGGTCTGTCCGGGCGCAGGCGAGCGCGACGGCCTCGTACCGCCGGTCCATGCCCGCGACAGCTGCTCGAGCCCGCGAGACGTACCCGAGCCCGAGGTACAGCTCGACCGCAGCCCCTGCCAGCAGAGACTCCCGCAGGCTGCGTGACGCGCTGCTGCCCTCGAGAGCCTGCCGCGCCGCCTCGACCTCCGCCAGAGCCTCGTAGTGGGTGCCGTCCCGCAGCGCGATCTGCGACCGGACCGCGATGACCACGACACCGAGCCCGGACGCACCACCAGGATCGCCGGGCGGCAGCAGAGCCGTCCCGCTGGACGGTTCGAGGCGCTCGAGCGCGACGATCGCCCGGACGGTCTGGACCCCTCGTCCGTCGGCCGTGCGGCCTGCAGTGCTGGCCCGGCCGAGCTCTGAGACGACGGCGGGGACCTCGAGCAGCCACTCCTCAGCCTGCTCCAGATAGCCGAGCAGCGCACAGCACAGGGCGGCACCGACCGCAGACTCCCGCAGCACGAGCGGCCTGCCAGCGCTGCGCGCGAGACCAGCCCCCTGACGGAAGGCCGAGAGCGCGCCCTCGACGTCTCCGGCGAGGAACCGTGTCACCGCCCACTCGTAGAGCAGCGGGGCGAGCTCCCCCTGGGCGGCCGCGTCCGCACCGTCGAGGATCGGCCCGACGCCCACCTGTGCCTGCTCTGCGAGGTGGGTCGCGGCGCCGTAGTCACCGGTGAGGCGCAGCGTGACGATCTGCGCCAGTCCCTCCTCCATCGAGCCGAGCGCCTGGGCGGCCGGACCGGTGCCGTCAGCCGCGGAGCCAGGACCGGCTGCCCGCAGCCCGCGCACAGCGTCGTGCGCCGCGCCACCAGGGTCGCCGCGCTGGGGACGGAGCACGGGCAGCAGGTGCGCGTGCGCGATCCCGAGGCGAGGGTGGCGGGCCAGCACAGTCGCGGGGACCCGTTCGACCACGTCGGCGACGACATCCGGGTGCTCGGCGACCAGGGTCGCCCAGTGACTTTCGACGAGCTCGGCACAGGCTTCCCAGGTCCGCGCCTCGAGCAGGTGCTCGACAGCCTCGCCGACCCGCCCCTGGGTCGTCCGCAGCCGTGCCATGCGGCGCTGGGCGACCCTGTACCGGCGCGGTTCCTCAGCACGGAAGATCTCCGTCGCCGCCAGGGCGACAGCCTCGACGTACCTGAGCCGCACCTGCGTGCCTGCGGTCTCCTGGACGAGCAGACCGACGTCGACGAGCCCGCAGACGATGTCCGCGCAGTCACGCAGGCCTGTGGTCCAGGTCGCGTCGTCGACCGTGAAAGGCCCGATGAAGCCCGTGAGCTGCACAAAACGCTTGAGCGCTGGGTCGGCGAGCTCGTCCCAGACCGATCTGAGATAGGGGAGCCCCGCCGAGAGGTCGAGCCTGTGGCTCGGCACTGCCGGTGTCGCCGGCACCACGGCCGGTCGACCTGTGGCCTCGACAGCAGGTCCGTCGGCCCGCGTCGCGAGGTCTGACCGGGACCGTCCTCCAGGGCGAGCCCGCGGACCAGAGCCGACGAGCACGGCACGCAGCAGCGCGGCCCATCCACCGGTCGCCCGGACGAGTGACCGGACCGACTCGCTCGAGAGGTCGTGACCGAGGGCCGCGACGAGGCGGGTGGTGTCGTCGACCCCGAGCAAGAGGTCCTGGGGTCCGAGGACCACCGAGTCGACGGTCGAGGCGAGGAGCGGCTCGGTGGTCCGCGGGCTCCGCGCCAGCACCACCACGTACAGCAGGTCGAACCGCTGGACGAGCTCGAGGATCTCCCCGGCGACGTGCGGGTCAGGGTTGTCGTCAAAGTCGTCGACGACCACGCAGAGCGGCTCGGTGCGTCCAGCGATCGCTGCGACCACGTCGCTCCGCCCGGGCACGAGGCCTGGCTCGACGGCGCTCAGCCCGGCGCGCCACAGCTCGGCCGCGAGCCGCGCCCAGAACGGGGCGGGCATCCCGTCCGCCAGGACCGACGGCAGCCTGCACGACACCCAGACGAGGTCGTGACCGGGGGTCCGTGCGCGGGCCCACGAGCTGACGAGCGCCGTCTTGCCGTAGCCCTTGGGCGCGCAGATCACCGTGAGCGGCTCGTGGCGGTCGAGCAACGACGTCAGTGCGGGCTTGCCGACGAGGACCGAGGGCGCACGAGGGAGCCTCGGGGGGCGCATGCCACCCCCAGCCCCCCGGTGCTCGGAATCCCACGACATCTGGTCGCCCTGCTCGTCGGTCCTTCTGCTCGAAGGACGGGAGGCCCTGGCTCGCCCAGGAATCGCGAGGCTACCGCCACGGCCTCGACGGTGGGAAGACGATCGGGCGGAGTTCGCCCGCCCGAACCGCGTCAGACCGGGGCGATCTCCACACCCAGGGCCGCGAGGCGGGCTGCGCCGCCGTCTTCGGCCGTGAGGACCCAGAGTCCGTCCTCGAGGATCGCGACGGTGTGCTCCCAGTGGGCGGCCCTCGACCCGTCGCTCGAGACCACGGTCCAGTCGTCCTCGCAGACGTGGGTCAGCTGGTCGCCACGGGTGACCATGGGTTCGACCGCGAGGCACATCCCGGGGCGGATCTTCGCGCCGCGCTCTCGGGTGCGGTAGTTCAGCACGTCCGGGGGCTGGTGCATCGCGGTACCGATACCGTGCCCGACGTAGTCCTCGACGATCCCGTAGCGGGCACCGTCACGCTCGGCGGCATCGGTGATCGAGTCGTCGACAGCGTTCGCGACAGCGCTCAGACGCTCCCCCGACGCGAGAGCTGCCACGCCGGCCCACATCGCGTCGTCCGTGGCACGGATGAGCGCCAGGTCGCGCGGGTCTGCAGCGACCTCTCCCCCGACGACGAAGGACACCGCGGCGTCGGCGTGCCAGCCGTCGACGATCGCTCCGCAGTCGACCGAGACCAGGTCCCCGTGGACCAGGACCCGGCCGCCGGGGATGCCGTGGATGACGGCGTCGTTGACCGAGACGCAGACCGTCGCCGGGAAGCCCTCGTACCCGAGGAAGGACGCCGTGGCGCCGGCATCGGCGATCACGGCCGCGGCCACGGCGTCGAGATCTGCTGTGGTCAGGCCCGCAGCCGCAGCGTCTTCGACAGCCCTCAGGGCCGCGGCGACCACGAGCCCGGCCCTGCGCATGCACGACACCTGCTCAGGTGTCTTGTACTCGATCTTCTCGCGGCCGAACATCGTGGTCTTCTGTCTCTCAGGAGTGCAGCTGGTCGAGCGCACCGAGCAGGCGGGTGGTGACCTCGTCGACGGAACCGATGCCGTCGACCTGGGCCAGGGCGCCACGCTCGGCGTACAGCCGTGCGATCGGCGCCGTCTGCTCGGCGTAGACCGACAGACGGTGCCGGATGACGGGTTCGGTGTCGTCCGCACGACCCTCGATCTCCGCACGGCCCAGGAGCCGCTCGACGACGATCTCAGGGTCGGCGGTGATCTCGACGGCCCCGTCGAGCGTCAGCCCGAGGTCTGTGAGGATCGTGTCGAGCTCGGCCACCTGGGCCACGTTGCGCGGGTAGCCGTCGAGGATGAACCCCTGCTCCCCCGCAGCGACCTTGGAGGCGAGCTTGTCGCGCACCATGGCGTTGGTGACCTCGTCGGGGACGAGCTCGCCCTTCGCGGTGTACTGCTGGGCGAGCAGACCGAGCTCGGTCTCGCCCTTGATGTTCGAGCGGAAGATGTCGCCTGTCGAGATCGCCTCGATCTGGAGCGACTCGGCCAGGCGCGCGGCCTGGGTGCCCTTTCCCGCTCCGGGAGGGCCGAGGAGGACGATGCGTGCGCTCAACGGAGGAACCCTTCGTAGTGACGCTGCTGCAGCTGGGAGTCGATCTGCTTCACGGTCTCGAGACCGACACCGACGATGATGAGGATCGACGTACCACCGAACGGGATGTTGGTGCTGACGTCGAGCAGCAGGAACGTGATGGTCGGGATCAGCGCGATCAGAGCGAGGTAGATCGCTCCGGCCGAGGTGATCCTCGTGATGACGTAGTCGAGGTACTCGGCGGTCGGACGGCCGGCACGGATGCCGGGCACGAACCCGCCGTACTTCTTCATGTTGTCGGCGACCTCGTCCGGGTTGAACGTGATGGCCGTGTAGAAGAAGCAGAAGAAGAGGATGAGGAGCACGTAGAGCACGATGTGCAGAGGTGCCTCGGGCAGCGCGATGTTGCGCTGGACCCACTGCACCCAGCCGGCCTCGGGCGCCGCGAACTGGGCGATGAGTGCCGGGACCGCGAGCAGCGAGGACGCGAAGATCACGGGGATCACGCCGGCCATGTTGATCTTGATCGGGATGTACGTGGTCGAGCCGCCGTACATCTTGCGACCGACCATGCGCTTGGCGTACTGGACCGGGATGCGTCGCTGGGACTGCTCGACGAAGACGACCAGCGCGACGACCACGAGGGTCACCAGGATGACGATGATGAACTTCTGCACGCCACCGGCACCGCCGGCGATCGAGAAGAGCGCGGGCGGGAAGCTCGCGGCGATCGACGTGAAGATCAGCAGCGACATACCGTTGCCGACGCCACGCTCGCTGATGAGCTCACCGAGCCACATGATCAGGCCTGCGCCACCGGTCATCGTGATGACGATGAGCAGCGAGGTCATGAAGCTGTCGTTCGGGATGACGTCGCAGCCCGGCAGCAGCTGACCGTTGCGTGCCATGGTCACGTAGGTCGTGGCCTGCAGGACGGCGAGGCCGATGGTGAGGTAGCGGGTGTACTGCGTGAGCTTCGCTGTACCCGACTGGCCCTCCTTGTGGAGCGCCTCGAAGTGAGGGATCACGACGCGGAGCAGCTGGACGATGATGCTCGCGGTGATGTACGGCATGATGCCGAGCGCGAAGATCGACAGCTGCAGCAGCGCGCCGCCGCTGAAGAGGTTCACCAGACCGAGGAGCTCTCCGCTGCCACCGTCGGCGAGGCAGGCCTGCACGTTCCCGTAGTCGATGCCCGGGGACGGCACGAAGGAGCCGACACGGAACAGCGCCATGATCGAGATCGTGAACAGCAGCTTGCGCCGCAGGTCGGGCGTGCGGAACGCCCTTGCGAATGCGCTGAGCACCAAGTCCTCCTGGTCCGCCGAGGCGGGAAGTCGTCACCGTCTGTGCGGCGTGTGGAGTCGGCACCGAGTGCTCGGCGCCTGTCGATCGCGTGCCGCTGACTCCAGCGGCGCGGGTGTGACTGGACGAGTCTAGTGGATGGCCTGGTCGGACCCGGACATCTGGACCCGCAGACGACAGCAGGGCCGGGAGCGCGTGTGCGCTGCCGGCCCTGCTGTGTGTGTCATGCCTGTGAGACGGAACCGCCAGCTGCAAGGATCTTGTCCTTGGCGGAGCCCGAGAGACGGTCGACCGTCACGTCGAGCTTCACGGTCAGCTCGCCCGTGCCGAGGACCTTGACGAGCTCGCCCTTGCGGACGGCGCCCTTCGCGACAAGGTCGTCCACCGTGACAGATCCACCCTCAGGGTAGAGCGCCGACAGCTTCTCCAGGTTCACGACCTGGTACTCGGTGCGGAACGGGTTCTTGAAGCCACGGAGCTTCGGAAGCCGCATGTGCAGCGGCATCTGTCCACCCTCGAAGCGCTCAGGAACCTGGTAGCGGGCCTTCTGGCCCTTGGTCCCGCGTCCAGCGGTCTTACCCTTGGACGCCTCACCACGACCCACGCGGGTCTTGGCGGTCTTGGCACCCGGAGCAGGACGCAGGTGGTGGACCTTGAGGGTCCCACCTGCACCGGCTGCGGCCACCGGCTCGACAGCCTCAGCCTTGGCGGCCTTGGTCGTCTTCGCCTTCGGGGCTGCCTTGGCGGGCGCCTCGGCTGCAGACTTCGCAGCAGGAGCCTTCTTGGCAGCCGTCTTCTTCACGGGTGCGTCGGTCTCGACGGCCGCGTCCTTCTTGTCTGACTTCTCAGCCATGATCACTCGACCTCCTCGACGGTGACGAGGTGCGCCACCGTGACGACCATCCCGCGGATCTCCGGGCGGTCTTCCTTCACGGCGGTGTCACCGATCCGCTTGAGGCCCAGAGTGCGCAGGGTGTCGCGCTGATTCTGCTTGCCGCCGATGGCGGACTTGACCTGGGTCACCTTGAGACGGGCCATCATGCACCTGCCTCTGCTGCCGGAGCCTTGCCCGCTGCCTGCGCACGGAGCATGGCCGCCGGGGCGACGTGCTCGAGCGGAAGGCCACGGCGAGCAGCAACCTGCTCGGGGAGCTCGAGGCCGCGGAGCGCCGCCACCGTCGCGTGGACGATGTTGATGGCGTTCGAGGACCCGAGGGACTTCGAGAGCACGTCGTGGATGCCGGCGCACTCCAGCACGGCGCGGACCGGTCCACCGGCGATCACACCGGTTCCCGGTGCGGCCGGACGGAGGAAGACGACACCAGCGGCTGCCTCGCCCGTGACGGGGTGAGGAACCGTGCCCTGGATACGAGGGACCTTGAAGAAGTTCTTCTTGGCCTCTTCGACACCCTTGGCGATGGCCGCGGGAACTTCCTTGGCCTTGCCGTAGCCGACGCCGACGGTTCCGTCGCCGTCACCCACCACGACGAGAGCGGTGAAGCTGAAGCGACGACCACCCTTGACGACCTTGGCGACACGGTTGATGGTGACGACGCGCTCGACAAAAGCGCTCTTCTCAGCGGCGTCACCGCGACGACCGTCTCCGCCGCGGCCTCCGCCGCGACGGTCGTTCCTACGGTCGCTGTTGTTGTTCTCGGTGGTGGCGCCGCCCGTGGGGGCGCCGGTGGTGCTGCGCTGCCCTGCAGCCATCAGAGAGTCCTTTGCTTCGATGCGGAAGTGGTTCGCGTCATCACAGGGCCAGACCGCCTTCGCGGGCCCCGTCGGCGACAGCTGCCACTCGGCCGTGGTACTTGTTGCCCCCGCGGTCGAAGACGACTGCCTCGACGCCAGCGGCCTTGGCACGCTCGGCGACGAGCTCGCCGATCTTGCGAGCCTTGGCGGTCTTGTCGCCGTCGAAGGCACGAAGGTCGGCCTCGAGGGTCGACGCCGAGGCGACGGTCTTGCCGACTGTGTCGTCCACGACCTGAGCGGTCATGTGACGAGCAGAGCGGGTAACCACGAGACGCGGCTGAGCAGCCGTGCCCGAGATCTTCTTGCGCAGGCGGAAGTGGCGGCGCTGACGCGCGACGGCCTTGCCCTTGCCCATGATCTTGAGAGCCATGGTTACTTACCAGCCTTTCCGGCCTTGCGACGGACGATCTCGCCCGCGTAACGCACACCCTTGCCCTTGTAAGGCTCAGGCTTGCGGATCTTGCGGATGTTCGCGGCGACCTCGCCCACCTGCTGCTTGTCGATGCCGCTGACCGAGAACTTGGTCGGGGCCTCGACGGCGAAGCTGATGCCCTCGGGGGCCGAGATGACCACCGGGTGGCTGAAGCCGAGTGCGAACTCGAGGTCGGAACCCTTTGCCGTCACGCGGTAACCGGTGCCGACGATCTCGAGCTTCTTCTCGTAGCCCTGGGTCACACCGGTGATGATGTTGGCCAGGAGCGTACGGGTGAGCCCGTGCAGGGCGCGTGAGGTGCGCTCGTCGTTGGGACGGGTGACCGCGAGGGCACCGTCCTCAGCGAGCGAGACCTCGATGGGGGCGGGGATGACGTGCTCGAGGGTTCCCTTGGGACCCTTGACCGTCACCAGCGCTCCGCTGATGCTGACGTCCACTCCGGAAGGAACCGGGACGGGGACTTTGCCGATACGGGACATGGCTATCTCCTCTCCGTCTTCCGATTACCAGACGTAGGCGAGGACTTCCCCACCCACGCCCTTCTGTGCGGCCTGCTTGTCGGTCAGGAGGCCTGAGGACGTGGACAGGATCGCCACACCCAGACCGCCGAGGACCTTCGGCAGGTTCGTGGACTTCGCGTACACACGAAGACCAGGCTTCGAGATACGGCGGATGCCGGCGAGCGAACGCTCGCGGCTCGGGCCGAACTTCAGCTGGATGGTGAGGTACTTGCCCACGGGCGCGTCCTCGACGGTCCAGCCGGAGATGTATCCCTCGGCCTGCAAAATCTCAGCAATGTGCGACTTCAGCTTCGAGAACGGCATCTGAACCGTCTCGTGGTAAGCCGAGTTCGCGTTACGCAGACGCGTGAGCATGTCTGCGATCGGGTCGGTCATCGTCATTGGGCTGTAGCCCTTCCTCGCCGGGGTATCCGGTCCGTGCCTCTACGGGCACCGTCCGGACCTACGACGTAGTTGTTACCAGCTGCTCTTGGTGACGCCGGGAAGCTCGCCGCGGTGCGCCATCTCGCGCACACAGATACGGCAGAGTCCGAACTTGCGGTACACAGAGTGCGGGCGACCGCACTTCTGGCACCGGGTGTAGGCACGAACCGCGAACTTGGGCTTTGCGGCTGCCTTGTTGACCAGGGCCTTCTTCGCCATGTCAGAGCTCCTTGAAGGGGAAGCCGAGACGCTTCAGGAGCGAACGGCCCTCAGCGTCGGTGGTCGCGGTCGTCACGATGGTGATGTCCATACCGCGAACGCGGTCGACCTTGTCGGGGTCGATCTCGTGGAACATGGACTGCTCGTTCAGACCGAACGTGTAGTTGCCGTGTCCGTCGAACTGCTTGGGCGAGAGCCCACGGAAGTCACGGATACGCGGGAGCGCGATCGACAGCAGACGGTCGGCGAACTCCCACATGCGGTCGCCGCGCAGCGTCACGTGGGCGCCGATGGGCATCCCCTCGCGAAGCTTGAACTGGGCGATCGACTTGCGGGCCTTCGTGACCTGCGGCTTCTGACCGGTGATGGCTGTGAGGTCGCGGATGGCGCCCTCGATCAGCTTGGCGTCCTTCGCAGCGTCTCCGACACCCATGTTGACGACGATCTTCGTGAGACCGGCGACCTGGTTGACGTTCTCGTGCGAGAACTCCTCGTGGAGCGCCGGGAGGATCTCCGCGGCGTAGCGGGCCTTGAGGCGAGGCTGTGCCTTCGCGTACGTCTCGGTGCTCATCAGATGTCCTTCGCGGTGTCGCCGTGACCGCGGGTCACGCGGACACGGACCGTACGAGTACGACCGTCTCGCTCGACCTGCTCGGTGCGGGCACCGATGCGCTTGCCGCGCTTTGCCTCGGCGTCGTAGAACTGCACGTTGCTGACGTGGATCGGAGCCTCGACAGACTCGATCCCGCCCGTGCGGGTCCCACGCTGGGTCTGGCCGACCTTGACGTGCTTGGTGACGCGCTGGACACCCTCGACGATGACGCGGTCGGAGTCCGTGAGGACCTCGAGGACGCGACCAGTCTTGCCCTTGTCACGACCGGCGATCACGATCACCGTGTCGCCCTTCTTGATCTTCGCCATGTTCAGAGCACCTCCATCGCCAGCGAGATGATCTTCATGAACTTCTTGTCGCGCAGCTCGCGGCCGACAGGGCCGAAGATGCGGGTTCCACGGGGCTCGCCGTCAGCCTTGAGGATGACAGCGGCGTTCTCGTCGAACTTGATGTAGGAACCGTCGGGACGACGGCGCTCCTTGGCGGTCCGGACGATGACGGCCTTGACCACGTCGCCCTTCTTGACGTTCCCGCCGGGGATCGCGTCCTTGACGGTTGCGACGATGGTGTCGCCGATACCGGCGTAGCGACGGCCCGACCCACCGAGAACGCGGATGCAGAGAATCTCCTTGGCACCCGTGTTGTCGGCGACTCGAAGTCGCGACTCCTGCTGAATCATGTGGTGAACTCCTGTCGTCGAGCTGGTTCTCGTCGTAACGAGCCTTGCCGAACGGATAGCTGACAAGCACTGTAGTAGCTCGTCTCACCCCTGTGGGGCGGACCCGTGGTGACCACAGGTCCGCCCCTCAGGCGTCAGATCTCTACTTCCAAGTGCTGGTGTTACTTGGCCTTCTCGAGGATCTCCACCAGTCGCCACCGCTTGGTAGCGGACAGCGGGCGGGTCTCCATGATGAGGACGAGGTCACCCGTACCAGCAGCGTTCTGCTCGTCGTGCGCCTTGACCTTCGAGGTGCGTCGGATCACCTTACCGTAGAGCGGGTGCTTGACCCGGTCTTCGACCTCGATGACGACGGTCTTGTCCATCTTGTCGCTCACCACGTAGCCGCGCCGCGTCTTGCGGTTCGGCCGGCTGGCGGCGACGTCCTGCTCTGCAGCTGCCTCAGCAGTTGTCTTCTCGCTCATGTCAGCCTCACTCACTCACGCTCGGTGCGGTACGGATGCCGAGCTCGCGCTCACGCAGGATCGTGTAGATCCGCGCGATGTCGCGACGAACAGCCTTGAGCCGACCGTGGCTCTCCAGCTGGCCGGTGGCCGACTGGAAGCGGAGGTTGAAGAGCTCCTTCTTGGACTTCTCCAGCTCGGCGACAAGCTTCTCGTCGTCGAAGCCGTCCAGCTCGCTAGGAGCCAGATCCTTGGTTCCGAAAGCCATCAGTTGCCACCACCCTCGCGCACCACGAAACGGCACTTCATCGGGAGCTTGTGGATAGCGCGACGCATAGCCTCCCGGGCCAGCTCTTCCGGGACACCGGCGAGCTCGAAGACGATCCGGCCGGGCTTGACGTTCGCGATCCACCACTCGGGGGAACCCTTACCTGAACCCATTCGGGTCTCCGCAGGCTTCTTGGTCAGCGGACGGTCAGGGTAGATGTTGATCCAGACCTTGCCACCACGCTTGATGTGGCGGGTCATGGCGATACGAGCAGCCTCGATCTGACGGTTCGTGACGTAGGCCGGCTCGAGAGCCTGGATTCCGTACTCGCCGAAGGCGATCGTGGTACCACCGGTCGCGGCGCCGGAGCGCCCCGGGTGGTGCTGCTTGCGGTGCTTCAGCCTGCGCGGGATCAGCATGCTCAGGCCTCCGTTCCGGTCGGAGCGGCCGGGGCAGCCTCTGCCGGAGCAGCAGCAGCCTGGTCGGCCTGGGCGGGCGCCTCGGCAGCGGCCGGACGCTCGTTACGACGGCCGCCACGAGCGGGACGCTCGCCGCGCGGGCCACCACGGGGCGCACGAGGCGCCTGGTTCGCCTGCGAAGCCGCGAACTCCTTCTCCGTCATGTCGCCCTTGTAGATCCACACCTTGACGCCGATACGGCCGAAGGTGGTGCGGGCCTCGAAGAAGCCGTAGTCGATGTTCGCGCGGAGGGTGTGCAGCGGCACACGGCCTTCGCGGTAGAACTCGCTGCGGCTCATCTCTGCGCCACCGAGACGACCTGCGCACTGGACACGGATGCCCTTGGCGCCGGCGCGCTGGGCGGACTGCATGCCCTTGCGCATCGCACGGCGGAACGACACGCGGCTCGCGAGCTGCTCGGCGATCCCCTGGGCCACGAGCTGAGCATCGATCTCAGCGTTCTTGACCTCGAGGATGTTGAGCTGGACCTGCTTGCCCGTGAGCTTCTCGAGCTCGCCGCGGATGCGGTCTGCCTCGGCGCCACGACGACCGATCACGATGCCCGGACGGGCCGTGTGGATGTCGACGCGGACGCGGTCGCGGGTGCGCTCGATCTCAACCTTCGAGATTCCAGCGCGCTCGAGACCGGTGCTCATGAGCTTGCGGATCTGGACGTCCTCACGGACGTAGTCGCGGTAGCGCTGACCGGGCTTGGTGCTGTCGGCGAACCACCGCGAGCGGTGGTCGGTCGTGATGCCGAGACGGTACCCGTGCGGGTGAACCTTCTGTCCCACTATCGGGCCCTTCCCTTCGTGTCTTCGCGCGGGGCGACAACCACGGTGATGTGGCTGGTCCGCTTGAGGATCTGGCTGGCTCGCCCCTGCGCACGGGGGCGGAACCGCTTGAGGGTCGGCCCCTCGTCGACGAACGCAGCCGTGACGACGAGCTGCTGCTCGTCGAAGGCCACGCTCGCGCGGTCTGCCTTGACCCGTGCATTCGCGATCGCGCTCTCCACGACCTTGCGAATCGGCTCGCTGGCGGCCTGCGGTGCAAACTTCAGCACCGCGACGGCCTCAGTGGCCTGCTTGCCACGGATGAGATCCACGACGCGCCGGGCCTTCTGGGGCGTGACGCGGATGAACCGCACCTGCGCCTTGGCTTCCATTGCTGTCCTGCCTTCTTGTCTGGTCATGACCAAGAGGTCCCTGTCGCTGCTGACCCGGGGGTCAGCGGCGACGGCCCTTCTTGTCGTCCTTCACGTGGCCACGGAAGGTGCGCGTCGGAGCGAACTCGCCGAGCTTGTGACCCACCATCGACTCGGTGACGAACACCGGGGTGTGCTTGCGTCCGTCGTGCACGGCAAACGTGTGACCGAGGAAGTCGGGCGTGATGACCGACCGACGGGACCAGGTCTTGATGACGTTCTTGGTCCCCTTCTCGTTCTGGACGTCCACCTTCTTCTGAAGGTGGCCGTCAACGAAGGGGCCCTTCTTGAGGCTACGAGGCATCTGTCAGGCTCCTTATCAACGCTTCTTGTTGCCGGTACGACGGCGACGGACGATGAGCTTGTCGCTCGCCTTGTTGGGACGACGGGTGCGACCCTCTGCCTGGCCCCAGGGGCTGACAGGGTGACGACCACCGGAGGTCTTCCCTTCACCACCACCGTGCGGGTGGTCGATCGGGTTCATGGCGACACCACGGACTGTCGGGCGCTTGCCCTTCCAGCGCATGCGGCCGGCCTTGCCCCAGTTGATGTTCGACTGCTCGGCGTTGCCGACCTCACCGATGGTGGCGCGGCAGCGCAGGTCGACGTTGCGGATCTCGCCGGACGGCATGCGCAGCTGCGCGAAGTTGCCGTCCTTGGCCACGAGCTGCACCGACACACCAGCCGAACGTGCGATCTTCGCGCCGCCGCCGGGCTTGAGCTCGATGGCGTGGATGACCGTACCGGTCGGGATGTTGCGAAGAGGCAGGTTGTTGCCGGGCTTGATGTCAGCACCGGCGCCGTTCTCGATCGCGTCACCCTGACGCAGCTTGTTCGGAGCGATGATGTAGCGCTTCTCGCCGTCCGCGTAGTGCAGCAGCGCGATGCGGGCGGTCCGGTTCGGGTCGTACTCGATGTGAGCGACCTTGGCGGGCACGCCGTCCTTGTCGTGGCGACGGAAGTCGATGACGCGGTACGCACGCTTGTGGCCACCACCCTTGTGACGGGTGGTGATACGGCCGGAGCTGTTACGGCCACCGGTCTTGTGGAGCGGGCGGATCAGCGACTTCTCCGGCTCCGAGCGCGTGATCTCGACGAAGTCGGCGACGCTGGCGCCGCGGCGTCCGGGCGTCGTCGGCTTGTACTTACGGATTCCCATGGGGATCTGTCCTCAATCTGCTCTCGGCCGGCTCAGCCGACCGGGCCACCGAACATGTCAATCGAACCCTCACGGAGGGAGACGATTGCACGCTTGGTGTCCTTGCGCTTGCCGATACCGAAACGGGTCCGCCGGGTCTTGCCCTTGCGGTTGATCGTGTTGACGGAGGCGACCTTGACATCGAAGATCTTCTCGATGGCGATCTTGATCTCCGTCTTGTTCGACCGCGGGTCGACGAGGAAGGTGTACTTCCCCTCGTCGAGCAGGCCGTAGCTCTTCTCCGAGAGGACCGGCGCGATCAGGATGTCGCGGGGGTCCTTCTGGACGGTGGTGCTCACTTGGCGTCCTCCTTCGCGAGCTGTGCCGACTCGGACTCGGTCGCGACGGCCTTGACCGAAGAACCTGTCGTGGGCCCGGCGAGGAACGCGTCGAGCGCGCCCTGCGTGAAGACCACGTCGTCAGAGACGAGCACGTCGTAGGTGTTGAGCTGGTCAGCGACCAGGAGGTGCACCTGCTCAGCGTTGCGGAGCGACTTCACCGTGAGCTCGTCACCGCGCTCGAGCACAACGAGGACGTTGCGGCGAGGAGCGAGGTTGGAGAGCGAGGTGAGAGCCTGCTTGGTCGACGGCACGCCGTCGACACCGAAACCGGTGACGACGTGGATGCGGCCTGCGCGAGCCCGGTCGGACAGGGCGCCGCGGAGAGCAGCAGCCTTCATCTTCTTGGGGGTGCGCTGCGAGTAGTCGCGCGGCGTGGGGCCGTGGACGACTCCACCACCGGCGAACTGAGGAGCACGGGTCGAGCCCTGACGGGCGCGGCCGGTCCCCTTCTGCTTGTACGGCTTGCGTCCACCACCGCGGACCTCGCCGCGGCTCTTGGTGTCGTGCGTACCCTGACGGGCTGCAGCGAGCTGCGCGACGACGACCTGGTGGATCAGCGGGATGTTCGTCTGGACGTCGAACACCTCGGCGGGGAGGTCGGTCGTGCCGGCCTTCTTGCCTGTGGCGTCGATGACGTCGACGGTGAGCGTTTCAGACATGTCTTCACGCACCCTTCGCGGCACTACGCACGAGGACGACGCCGCCCTTAGGTCCGGGAACTGCACCCTTGACGAGGAGCAGGCCCTTCTCGGCGTCGACCGCGTGAACGGTCAGGTTCTGCGTGGTCTGACGGTCAACACCCATCCGACCAGCCATGCGCACACCCTTGAACACGCGCGACGGGGTCGAGGCCCCACCGATCGAGCCGGGCTTGCGGTGGTTCTTGTGGGCACCGTGGGACGCGCCGACTCCGTGGAATCCGTGGCGCTTCATGACTCCTGCGAAGCCCTTACCCTTGGTGGTCCCGATGACGTCCACGACACTGCCGGAGGCGAAGGCCTCGGCGGTGAGCTCCTGGCCGAGCGTGAACTCGCCGGCGTCGGACGTACGGATCTCGGTCACGTGACGGCGCGGGGTGACCCCGGCCTTCTCGAAGTGACCCTTCAGCGGCTGCGAGACCTTGCGCGGGTCGATCTGGCCGTAGGCGAGCTGGACGGCTGCGTAGCCGTCGACCTCAGCTGTACGGACCTGGGTCACCACGTTGGTGCCGACCTGGACCACGGTCACGGGAACGAGGCGTCCTGCCTCGTCCCAGACCTGGGTCATCCCGAGCTTGGTTCCGAGCACGGCCGTGACGGGCCGTTCGTTCTGCTGGGTAGCCATAGTGATGTCCTCCCCCAGCCTCAGAGCTTGATCTCGATGTTCACGTCCGCGGGCAGGTCGAGACGCATGAGCGAGTCGACCGCCTTCGGCGTGGGATCGATGATGTCGATGAGCCGCTTGTGCGTGCGCATCTCAAAGTGCTCGCGGCTGTCCTTGTACTTGTGAGGCGAACGGATAACGCAGAACACGTTCTTCTCCGTCGGCAACGGCACCGGGCCCACGACCGTCGCACCAGCGCGTGTCACCGTGTCGACGATCTTGCGCGCCGAGCTGTCGATGACCTCGTGGTCGTAGGACTTGAGCCGGATGCGGATCTTCTGTCCCGCCATGGCGTCGTCTGACTCTTTCTCTCGAACTGTCCGACCCCCGCGCTCGGGCGTGTCGCTCTGGGCGACAACCTCTTGCGCTGCACCACTGCGTGGTACGGGGCCGTTGGAAATGTGAACCGCTGGTGCTCGTGAGCACTGAGTGCCCGACGATGCCCAGCTGATCACAACGTCTTCTCACCTGTGTGGAACCGGGGTCCCGTGGCGCCTCGATCTGTCGAAGAACAGAGAGCTCAACACACGGCAACGGCCCTCCTCTGGGAGGACCCGCGGTTCAACACACTGTTCGACTTGAGAATGAGCGCGCCCGTAACAGGCAACTTGACTAGTCTGCCACGGCGAGGTGGAAAAGCCAACCCGCGCCGGGTTGTGACCTGCACCGCCCCTCTGCCGGCAGGCTCAGGAGGTACCACCAGGCACCTCCCCCGCCCCCAGACGCACGAAGACCCGGCAGCCACGAGGGCTGCCGGGTCTCCGGACGAGCTAGCTGGTCAGCTAGGCACTAGATCACTTGAGGATCTTGGTGACCTGGCCCGATCCAACGGTGCGGCCACCCTCACGGATAGCGAAGCCGAGGCCCTCTTCCATGGCGATCGGCTGGATGAGCTCGACCGTCATCTCGGTGTTGTCGCCAGGCATGACCATCTCGGTGCCCTCGGGCAGCGTGATGACGCCGGTGACGTCCGTGGTGCGGAAGTAGAACTGCGGACGGTAGTTCGAGTAGAACGGGTTGTGACGCCCGCCCTCGTCCTTGGCAAGGATGTAGACGCGAGCCTCGAACTCGGTGTGCGGCGTGATGGAGCCGGGCTTGACCACGACCTGGCCACGCTCGACGTCCTCGCGCTTGATGCCGCGGAGGAGGAGACCGGTGTTGTCGCCAGCCTGTGCCTCGTCCATGGACTTGTGGAACGTCTCGATGCCGGTGACGGTCGTCTTCTGCGCGGGGCGGATTCCGACGATCTCGACCTCAGAGTTGAGCGCGAGCGCTCCACGGTCGACCTTGCCGGTGACGACGGTTCCACGACCGGTGATCGTGAAGACGTCCTCGATCGGCATGAGGAAAGGCTTGTCGAGGTCGCGGACGGGGTCCGGGACGTTCTCGTCGACAGCTTCCATCAGGTCCTCGACGGACTTGACCCACTCAGCGTCGCCCTCGAGAGCCTTGAGGCCCGAGACGCGCATGACCGGGGCGTTGTCGCCGTCGAAGCCCTGAGCGGAGAGGAGCTCACGCACCTCCATCTCGACGAGCTCGAGGATCTCTTCGTCCTCGACCATGTCGGCCTTGTTCAGCGCGACCAGCAGGTAGGGGACACCAACCTGGCGGGCGAGCAGAACGTGCTCACGGGTCTGAGCCATCGGGCCGTCGGTCGCCGCGACCACGAGGATCGCGCCGTCCATCTGAGCGGCACCGGTGATCATGTTCTTGATGTAGTCAGCGTGACCGGGAGCGTCGACGTGCGCGTAGTGGCGCTTGCCCGTCTCGTACTCGATGTGCGCGATGTTGATCGTGATACCGCGCTGCTTCTCTTCCGGTGCCTTGTCGATCTCGTCGAACTTGAACTCAGGGTTCACGTCCGGGAACTTGTCGTGCAGCACCTTGGAGATCGCCGCCGTCAGCGTCGTCTTGCCGTGGTCAACGTGACCGATGGTTCCGATGTTGACGTGCGGTTTGGTCCGCTCGAACTTGGCCTTCGCCACTGGGGTCCTCCTGGGACTTGGGTAGTCGTGCCGAACGATGCAGATACTAGCTCGTTTCAGCGGTGTATCTGCGGGGCGTGCGGGTCGCTACAGGTTGATGGTGGTGATACTACGGTTCGACCTGTGGGGACTCACTCGCCCCGGGTCTTCTTGATGATCTCTTCGGCAACGTTCCGAGGAACCTCGGAGTAGCTGTCGAACTGCATCGAGTACACGGCACGACCCTGGGTCTTCGACCGAAGGTCACCGATGTACCCGAACATCTCTGACAACGGCACCTGGGCCCGGATGACCTTGACGCCTGTCGCGTCCTCCATCGACTGGATCATCCCGCGACGCGAGTTGATGTCGCCGATGACGTCACCCATGTACTCCTCAGGAGTACGGACCTCAACTGCCATGACCGGCTCAAGGATAACCGGGTCAGCCCGCTTGACGCCCTCCTTGAGGACCATCGAGCCGGCAATCTTGAACGCCATCTCCGAGGAGTCGACGTCGTGGTACGCGCCGTCGATGACGGTGGCCTTGACACCCACGAGCGGGAAGCCTGCGAGGACACCCTGGCTCATCGCCGCCTGGATACCGGCGTCGATGCTGGGGATGTACTCGCGAGGGATACGACCACCCGTGACAGCGTTGACGAACTGGTACAGCTCGCCCTCGGCGGTCTCGAGGGGCTCGAAGGTGACCTGCACCTTGGCGAACTGACCCGATCCACCGGTCTGCTTCTTGTGCGTGTAGTCGATCTTCTCCGCCGTGCGGCGGATCGTCTCGCGGTAGGCCACCTGCGGCTTGCCGACGTTGGCCTCGACGTTGAACTCGCGACGCATGCGGTCGACGAGGATGTCGAGGTGGAGCTCGCCCATGCCGCCGATGACGGTCTGGCCGGTCTCGTCGTCCAGCTTGACGCGGAACGTCGGGTCCTCTTCGGCGAGCTTCTGGATGGCGACCGAGAGCTTCTCCTGGTCGGCCTTCGTCTTCGGCTCGATGGCCACGTCGATGACGGGCTCGGGGAAGGTCATGGACTCGAGCACGACAGGGCTCGACACGTCGGTGAGCGTGTCACCCGTCGTGGTGTCCTTGAGGCCGATGACCGCGTAGATGTGACCCGCGCTCGCCGAGGCGACAGGGTTCTCCTTGTTGGAGTACATCTGGAAGATCTTGCCCAGGCGCTCCTTCTTCCCCTTGGAGGAGTTGAGGAGCTGTGCGCCGGGCTCGACCTTGCCGGAGTACACGCGGATGTACGTCAGCTTGCCGAAGAACGGGTGAGCCGCGACCTTGAAGGCGAGAGCCGCGAAGGGCTCCGTGGCGTCCGGGTGGCGCTCGATGACCTTCTCGAAGTCACGCACGTCGTGGGCGTCGATGGCCGGCACGTCGAGGGGCGACGGGAGGTAGTCGATGACGGCGTCGAGCATGGGCTGGACGCCCTTGTTCTTGAACGCCGAGCCGCAGAGGACCGGGAAGGCCTCGCCGGCGACGGTGAGCGCGCGGATCGCGGTCTTGATCTCGGGGATCGTGACCTCTTCGCCGCCGAGGTACTTCTCGAGGAGCTCTTCGCTCGACTCGGCGACGTCCTCGATGAGCTGGGCACGGTACTGCTGCGCCTTCTCGACGAGGTCGGCCGGGATCTCCTCGGTCGTGTACGCCTCGCCCATCTTCGTCTCACCGCGCCACATGAGGGCCTTCATCTCGAGCAGGTCCACCACGCCGGTGAACTCGCTCTCGGACCCGATGGGCAGCTGGATGACCAGCGGCTTCGCCTTGAGGCGGTTGATGATGGTGTCGACGGTGAAGTAGAAGTCCGCGCCGAGCTTGTCCATCTTGTTGACGAAGCAGATGCGGGGGACGTTGTACTTGTCGGCCTGGCGCCAGACGGTCTCGGACTGGGGCTCGACGCCCTCCTTGCCGTCGAAGACGGCGACAGCGCCGTCGAGGACGCGGAGCGAGCGCTCGACCTCGACCGTGAAGTCGACGTGTCCGGGCGTGTCGATGATGTTGATCTGGTTCTTGTTCCAGAAGCAGGTCACGGCCGCGGACGTGATGGTGATGCCGCGCTCCTTCTCCTGCTCCATCCAGTCAGTCGTCGATGCGCCGTCGTGGGTCTCACCGATCTTGTAGTTGACCCCGGTGTAGAACAGGATCCGCTCGGTGGTCGTCGTCTTGCCAGCATCGATGTGGGCCATGATGCCGATGTTGCGGACCTTGTTCAGGTCGGTGAGCACGTCCTGTGCCACGGTTTACCTCTTACTGATGGGGGACGGAGCGAGACAAGAGACTGCCGGCCCCGCGAGGGAGGGCAGCGGATGGCCCGGTGCCCCGAGGAAGTACCTCGGGGCACCGGTGCGCCATTACCAGCGGTAGTGCGCGAAGGCCTTGTTGGACTCGGCCATCTTGTGGATGTCCTCACGGCGCTTGACAGCGGCACCGAGGCCGTTGCTCGCGTCGAGGATCTCGTTCATGAGGCGCTCGGTCATCGTCTTCTCGCGACGGGCGCGGGAGTAGTCGGTGAGCCAGCGCAGGGCGAGCGTCGTGGCACGCGCGGGGCGGACCTCGACGGGGACCTGGTAGGTCGCTCCACCGACACGGCGCGAGCGCACCTCGAGGGCGGGGCGGACGTTCTCGAGCGCACGCTTGAGCACGACGACGGGGTCACCCGCGGTCTTCTCGCGCACACCTTCGAGGGCACCGTAGACGATCGCCTCAGCGGTCGACTTCTTGCCGTCGAGGAGAACCTTGTTGATCAGCTGCGTGACGACCGGCGATCCGTAGACCGGGTCGATGACGAGTGGCCGCTTCGGGGCCGGACCCTTACGAGGCATCTCAGCTCTTCTCCTTCTTCGCGCCATAACGGCTGCGAGCCTGCTTGCGGTTCTTGACACCCTGGGTGTCGAGTGCGCCGCGGATGACCTTGTAGCGAACACCGGGGAGGTCCTTCACACGACCGCCGCGGACGAGCACGATCGAGTGCTCCTGGAGGTTGTGGCCGACACCGGGGATGTAGGCGGTGACCTCGACGCCGGAGGAGAGCTTCACGCGGGCAACCTTGCGGAGCGCGGAGTTCGGCTTCTTCGGGGTCGTGGTGTAGACGCGGGTGCACACACCGCGTCGCTGGGGCGAGCCCTTGAGGGCGGGGGTCTTGGACTTCGAGACCTTAGATGTCCGCCCCTTGCGGACGAGCTGCTGAATCGTGGGCACTGCGTCTCCGTGTCTACTCGAGCCCACCGAGATGATCTCGGTGCTGGCTGTGGCATGCGTTGCTGGTCTGTGTCCGCGCTGGGTGCACGAGGGCACCGCAGCTTCAGCTGCACTACGCCACGTACCACCGGCTCGATGGTCCAGAGCGACGCCAGGCGTCGATCCGGAAAAGCCCGCCGCGTCGTCTGGCCGTCGTGGTCCGGTCGTGTCGACCGGCGACCCCTGGCCTCCACCCGTCGAGCCAGAGCAGCGAGCTGCTCGGCGATCAGCGGAGGACGTCTGGGACGCACGATGGCCCGAGAGCACGGGCACGGTGCTCAACAATACCCGGCGGATCCTCGGAGGTCAACGTCGCTGGCCAGGGTCCCACGAGCCGCCGTGGAGCGACTCGCGGTCGCTCTCCCAGAGCCCTGGTCCAGGAGCTCGCGACGCGCTGGAGAGGGCGCCCTTGCGCGCGCCTCTCCCCCACCGGGGACTCTCCGGGAGCCGTACGCAGAGCCCTGCTGAGTGCGCCCCTCTCCCCGTCCGACGGACGAGCAGACGCCCCCGACAGCACAGCAGGGCGGCTCCCGGAGGAGCCGCCCTGCTGTGTCAGACGGTCGAGATCAGATCTCGGTCAGCGGAAGTCCGGACCGAAGTCGATGTCCTCGAGCGGGATGGCCTCGCCCGAGCCCATGCCGAGCGCGGGGAAGTCGATCTCGTCGTACCCGAAGCTCGGGTACAGCTCGGCCTTCGCCTCTTCGGTCGGCTCGACCGTGACCTCGTGGTAGCGGGGCAGACCCGTACCGGCGGGGATGAGCTTTCCGAGGATGACGTTCTCCTTGAGGCCCAGCAGCGGGTCGCGGCGACCGCTCATGGCGGCCTCCGTGAGCACGCGGGTGGTCTCCTGGAAGGACGCCGCAGACAGCCACGAGTCGGTCGCGAGCGACGCCTTCGTGATGCCCATGAGCTCAGGACGACCCGAGGCCGGCTGACCACCCTCGGCGACAGCCTGGCGGTTGGCGTTCTCGAAGCGGCCACGCTCGGCGAGCTCGCCGGGCAGCAGGATCGAGTCACCCGAGTCGAGCACGGTCACGCGACGCAGCATCTGCCGGACGATGACCTCGATGTGCTTGTCGTGGATGTCGACACCCTGCGAGCCGTAGACCTCCTGGACCTCGTCCACCAGGTGCTTCTGGGTGGCACGCGGTCCGAGGATGCGCAGGACCTTCTTCGGGTCGACAGCACCCTGGACGAGCTGGGTGCCGACGACGACGTCCTGGCCGTCCTCGACCAGCAGGCGCGAGCGCTTGGTGACCGGGTATGCGATCTCCTCGGAGCCGTCCTCGGGGGTGAGGACGATCCGACGGGTCCGCTCGGAGTCGTCGATCGTGATCTTACCGGAGTACTCCGCGATCGGGGCCTCACCCTTGGGGGTGCGGGCCTCGAAGAGCTCGGTGACACGTGGCAGACCCTGCGTGATGTCGTCGGCCGACGCCACACCACCGGTGTGGAAGGTACGCATGGTCAGCTGCGTACCGGGCTCACCGATCGACTGGGCCGCGATGATGCCGACGGCCTCGCCGATGTCCACGAGCTTGCCGGTCGCGAGCGAACGGCCGTAGCAGCGGGCGCAGGTACCGACGTGCGACTCGCAGGTGAGCACGGAGCGCACCTTGAGGGTCGTGACGCCCTCAGCGAGCAGAGCGTCGATGAGCACGTCTCCGACGTCGTCGCCCGACTTGCCGAGCACCTTGCCGTCGACCTCGACCGAGGCGGCCAGGGTGCGCGAGTAGATGCTCTGCTCGACCTTGGCGTGGCGCACGAGGCGACCGTCACCGAGGTCTTCGCCCACGGGGAGCGTGAGACCGCGCTCGGTCCCGCAGTCGTCCTCGCGGACGATGACGTCCTGCGAGACGTCGACGAGACGACGGGTCAGGTAGCCCGAGTCTGCTGTGCGCAGAGCCGTGTCGGCCAGACCCTTACGAGCACCGTGCGTGGCGATGAAGTACTCGAGGACCGAGAGGCCCTCACGGTAGTTGGACTTGATCGGGCGAGGGATGATCTCACCCTTCGGGTTCGCCACGAGACCACGCATACCGGCGATCTGACGGACCTGCATCCAGTTACCACGAGCACCCGAGCCGACCATCCTGTAGACCGTGTTGCGCGCAGGGAAGTTCTCCTGCATCGCCTTCGCGACCTTGTCGGTGGCCTGGGTCCAGATCTCGATGAGCTCCTGGCGGCGCTCGTCGTCGGTGATCAGACCCTTGTCGAACTGCTGCTGCACCTTGAGGGCACGAGCCTCGTGCGCCTCGAGGATGGCGGCCTTCTCGGCCTTCGGCGTCGCGACGTCGGAGATCGAGATGGTGATGCCTGAGCGGGTCGCCCAGCGGAAGCCGGCGGCCTTGAGAGCGTCGAGCGACTCGGCGACCTCGACCTTGGGGTAGGTCTCGGCCAGCTCGTTGACGATCTGCGACAGGCGCTTCTTGTCCACGACCGAGTTCACGTACGGGTAGGTGACAGGGAGCAGCTCGTTGAAGAGCGCGCGACCCAGGGTGGTGGTGAAGAGGAGCGGCTCGCCCTCGACCCAGCCCTCGGGAGCCTCGAAGCCGGAGACCGGCGGGACGAGACCCTCCATGCGGATCGTGACGACGGCGTTGAGGTCCAGGCTGCCCTGGTCGAAGGCCATGACGGCCTCGGACACGGAGCTGAACGCGCGGCCCTCGCCGATCGGGTCGACCTTGTCGCTCGTCAGGTGGTACAGACCGATGATCATGTCCTGCGAGGGCATGGTGACCGGGCGACC
The DNA here is from genome assembly GCF_013415325.1 of Sanguibacter inulinus. Taxonomy (GTDB): domain Bacteria; phylum Actinomycetota; class Actinomycetes; order Actinomycetales; family Cellulomonadaceae; genus Sanguibacter; species Sanguibacter inulinus. The sequence goes on from NZ_JACBYE010000002.1 coordinate 83,150, forward strand.
GTCAGACGGCTTGAGGATGTTGTTGCTCGAGAGCATGAGGATGCGCGCCTCGGCCTGGGCCTCGGCGGACAGCGGCAGGTGGACAGCCATCTGGTCACCGTCGAAGTCGGCGTTGAACGCCGCGCAGACGAGCGGGTGCAGGTGGATGGCCTTGCCCTCGACGAGCTGAGGCTCGAAGGCCTGGATACCCAGGCGGTGCAGGGTGGGTGCACGGTTGAGCAGCACGGGGTGCTCGGTGATGACCTCTTCGAGGACGTCCCACACCGCGGACTTCGCGCGCTCGACCATGCGCTTGGCGCTCTTGATGTTCTGAGCGTGGTTGAGGTCGACGAGACGCTTCATGACGAAGGGCTTGAAGAGCTCGAGCGCCATCTGCTTCGGCAGGCCGCACTGGTGCAGCTTGAGCTGAGGACCGACCACGATGACCGAACGGCCCGAGTAGTCCACGCGCTTGCCGAGGAGGTTCTGGCGGAATCGACCCTGCTTGCCCTTGAGCATGTCGGAGATCGACTTGAGCGGGCGGTTGCCCGGTCCGGTGACCGGACGTCCACGACGACCGTTGTCGAACAGCGAGTCGACAGCCTCCTGGAGCATGCGCTTCTCGTTGTTGACGATGATCTCGGGTGCACCGAGGTCGAGGAGGCGCTTCAGGCGGTTGTTGCGGTTGATGACGCGGCGGTACAGGTCGTTGAGGTCGGACGTCGCGAAACGTCCACCGTCGAGCTGCACCATCGGACGCAGGTCCGGCGGGATGACCGGGACGGCGTCCAGGACCATGCCCGTGGGCGAGTTGGTCGTGGTGAGGAACGCGTTGACGACCTTGAGGCGCTTGAGGGCGCGGGTCTTCTTCTGGCCCTTGCCGGAGCGGATGATCTCGCGCAGCGAGGTCGCCTCGGCGTCGAGGTCGAAGTCCTGGAGCCGCTTCTGGATCGCGGCGGCACCCATCGAACCCTCGAAGTAGTTGCCGTAACGGTCCTGGAGGGCGCGGTAGAGCATCTCGTCGCCCTCGAGGTCGGCGACCTTGAGGTTCTTGAACTTGTCCCAGACCTGCTCGAGGCGCTCGAGCTCGGCGTCAGCACGCTTGCGCAGCTGAGCCATCTCGCGCTCGGCCGAGTCGCGCACCTTGCGGCGTGCGTCGGCGCGGGCGCCCTCGGCCTCGAGCTCGGCGAGGTCGGCCTCGAGACGGCGTGCGCGCGTCTCGATGTCGTTGTCGCGACGGTCGGTGATCTCCTTCTTCTCCAGGTCGATCTCGTTCTGGAGGTTCGGGAGGTCTTCCTGGCGGCCGTCGACGTCGACCGACGTCACCATGTACGCGGCGAAGTAGATGACCTTCTCGAGGTCCTTCGGCGCGAGGTCGAGCAGGTAGCCGAGGCGGGACGGCACACCCTTGAAGAACCAGATGTGGGTGACGGGAGCGGCGAGCTCGATGTGGCCCATGCGCTCACGACGCACCTTCGAGCGCGTCACCTCGACGCCGCAGCGCTCACAGATGATGCCCTTGAAGCGCACGCGCTTGTACTTGCCGCAGTAGCACTCCCAGTCCCGGGTCGGGCCGAAGATCTTCTCGCAGAAGAGTCCGTCCTTCTCGGGCTTGAGGGTGCGGTAGTTGATGGTCTCAGGCTTCTTGACCTCGCCATGCGACCAGGTGCGGATGTCGTCTGCCGTGGCCAGTCCGATACGCAGCTCGTCGAAGACATTGACGTCGAGCAAGGTGGTCCTACTTCCTTCGTCTGCCGGCCTGGTCGGGATGTGTCCCGTCACCGGCGCGGTGGAGGTGCTACAGGGTGTCGGATGGGGCGGGGGTGGAGGTCCCAGCAGGGACTACGCACCCCCGCCCGTCACCGAGATCAGATCTCGTCGATGCTCGCTGCTGCGTTGGGGCGACGCGACAGGTCGATACCGAGCTCTTCAGCGGCGCGGTACACGTCGTCGTCGGACTCGCGCATCTCGATCGAGGTGCCGTCGCTCGAGAGCACCTCGACGTTCAGGCACAGCGACTGCATCTCCTTGAGGAGGACCTTGAAGGACTCCGGGATGCCCGAGTCGGGGATGTTCTCGCCCTTGACGATCGCCTCGTAGACCTTGACACGGCCCGGGACGTCGTCCGACTTGATGGTCAGGAGCTCCTGCAGGGTGTACGCAGCTCCGTACGCCTCGAGGGCCCAGACCTCCATCTCACCGAAGCGCTGGCCACCGAACTGGGCCTTACCACCGAGCGGCTGCTGGGTGATCATCGAGTACGGACCCGTCGAGCGCGCGTGGATCTTGTCGTCCACCAGGTGGTGGAGCTTCAAGATGTACATGTAGCCGACAGCCACGGCCTCGGGGAACGGCTCGCCGGAGCGGCCGTCGAAGAGGCGTGCCTTGCCGTCGGGCTGCACCATGCGTGCGCCGTCGCGGTTCGGGAGGGTGCTCTGGAGCAGACCCGAGAGGGCGTTCTCCTGGAGACCGTCGAAGACCGGTGTCGCCACAGGGTTGCGCGGCTCGGAGGTCGCTGCGACCGCGGGGACGTTCTCCTTCCAGGAGAGGTCACCCTCTGTCGCGAGGTCGATGTCCCAGCCCTGCGCGGCGATCCACCCGAGGTGGACCTCGAGCACCTGACCGACGTTCATTCGTCCCGGGACACCCATCGGGTTGAGGACGATGTCGACGGGCGTGCCGTCCTCGAGGAACGGCATGTCCTCGACCGGGAGGATCGTCGAGATGACGCCCTTGTTCCCGTGACGGCCGGCGAGCTTGTCACCCGCGGTGATCTTGCGTCGCTGGGCGATGTACACGCGGACCAGCTCGTTGACGCCGGCGGGCAGCTCGTCGCCGTCCTCACGGTTGAACGTGCGGACCTCGATGACCGTGCCGGACTCGCCGTGGGGCACCTTGAGGGACGTGTCGCGGACCTCGCGGGCCTTCTCGCCGAAGATCGCGCGGAGCAGGCGCTCCTCCGGGGTGAGCTCGGTCTCGCCCTTGGGCGTGACCTTGCCGACGAGCACGTCGCCCGAGCTGACCTCGGCGCCGATGCGGATGATGCCGCGCTCGTCGAGGTCGGCGAGGACGTCCTCGGAGACGTTCGGGATGTCCCGGGTGATCTCCTCAGGGCCGAGCTTCGTGTCGCGGGCGTCGACCTCGTGCTCCTCGATGTGGATCGAGGAGAGGACGTCGTCCTGGACCAGACGCTGGCTGAGGATGATCGCGTCCTCGTAGTTGTGACCCTCCCACGACATGAACGCCACGAGCAGGTTGCGGCCGAGCGCGAGCTCGCCCTCGTCCGTCGCGGGGCCGTCGGCGAGCACCGAGCCGACCTCGACCCGGGCACCCTCGTCGACCAGCACGCGCTGGTTGTAGGAGGTGCCCTGGTTGGAGCGGCGGAACTTCGCGGCGCGGTAGCTCGTGGTGGTCGCGTCGTCGTTGGCGACGACGATGAGGTCTGCGGAGACCTCGGTGACCACACCGGGCTTCGTGGCGACGATGACGTCACCGGCGTCGATCGCGGCACGACGCTCCATGCCGGTACCGACGAAGGGAGCCTCCGAGCGGACCAGCGGGACAGCCTGGCGCTGCATGTTGGCGCCCATGAGGGCGCGGTTGGCGTCGTCGTGCTCGAGGAACGGGATGAGGGCCGTCGCGACCGACACCATCTGGCGCGGCGAGACGTCCATGTAGTCCACGTTCGAGCCGAGGACGTCGTCGGTCTCTCCACCCTTGAGGCGGACCAGGACGCGCTCCTGACGGAACGAGCCGTCCTCGTTGAGCTCCGTGTTCGCCTGGGCGATGACGTAGCGGTCCTCGTCGTCAGCCGTGAGGTACACGACGTCGTCGGAGACCTTGCCGTTCTCGACCTTGCGGTACGGCGTCTCGATGAAGCCGAAGGGGTTGATGCGACCGAAGGACGCGAGCGAGCCGATGAGGCCGATGTTCGGGCCTTCAGGGGTCTCGATCGGGCACATGCGGCCGTAGTGCGACGGGTGGACGTCACGGACCTCCATGCCGGCGCGGTCGCGGGACAGACCACCCGGGCCCAGCGCGGACAGACGACGCTTGTGCGTCAGACCGGCGAGGGGGTTGTTCTGGTCCATGAACTGCGAGAGCTGGGAGGTCCCGAAGAACTCCTTGATCGACGCCACGACGGGGCGGATGTTGATCAGGGTCTGCGGGGCGATCGCCTCGACGTCCTGCGTCGTCATGCGCTCGCGCACGACACGCTCCATCCGGGACAGGCCGGTGCGGACCTGGTTCTGGATGAGCTCGCCGACGGCGCGGATACGACGGTTGCCGAAGTGGTCGATGTCGTCGGTCTCGACGCGGACCTCGACGGCCTCGCCGTTCTTGACGCCGTCGAGAGCGGTGACGTCGGCGTGCAGGGCTGCGAGGTACTTGATCGTCTTGACGATGTCGGTGACGGTCAGGACCGAGTCGGCCAGGGGCGCGTCGATGCCGAGCTTCTTGTTCACCTTGTAGCGGCCGACCTTCGCGAGGTCGTAGCGCTTGGAGTTGAAGTAGAAGTTCTCGAGGAGCGAGCGACCGGCCTCGACCGTGGGCGGCTCGCCCGGACGGATCTTGCGGTAGAGGTCGACGAGCGCCTCTTCCTCGGTCGTGACGTTGTCCTTCTCGAGGGTGTCGAGGATCGAGGGGAAGGCCGCGAACTCCTCGCGGATCTCCGACTCGGTCATGCCGAGGGCCTTGAGCAGGACCGTGACGGACTGCTTGCGCTTGCGGTCGACGCGGACGCCCACGGCGTCGCGCTTGTCGATCTCGAACTCGAGCCACGCACCACGCTGCGGGATGATCTTCGCGGAGAAGATGTCCTTGTCGCTGGTCTTGTCGGCGGCACGCTCGAAGTACACGCCGGGCGAACGGACGAGCTGCGAGACGACGACGCGCTCGGTGCCGTTGATGATGAAGGTGCCGCGCTCGGTCATCAGGGGGAAGTCACCCATGAAGACCGTCTGGCTCTTGATCTCGCCGGTGTTGTAGTTGAAGAACTCCGCCGTGACGAACAGCGGCGCCGCGTAGGTGAAGTCCTTCTCCTTGCACTCCTCGGCCGTGTGCTTCGGGGGCTCGAAGCGGTGGTTGGAGAACGAGAGAGACATCGAGGAGCCGAAGTCCTCGATCGGTGAGATCTCTTCGAAGATCTCTTCCAGGCCTGAGGTCTCCGGCACGTCCTGGGTCCCGAGCTTCATGGCTGCCGCAACACGCGCGCGCCACTTCTCGTTGCCCAGGAGCCAGTCGAAGCTGTCGGTCTGGAGGCCGAGGAGGTCAGGGACCTCGAGCGGCTCAAAAATCTTGGCGAAGGAGACGCGCCGAGATGCGGTGCGGTTCGCGATTGCGTCGGCGGACGGAGCAGAAGGGGTGCGCGAGGCAGCCAAGAGGGGTCCTTCCCTGCGGATCGAGTGCACGCTGTTGCGCTTGTGAGCCTGGTCGTCCACCCTTGTGGTGTCATCGACACCTGGGTCCCTGTCACAGCCGTGGTTTCACGGCAGCCCCGGGGGCTCACGGATCCTCAGGTCAGATGCCGAGACGGGCTCGGAGCTCTCTCCGAGGGTCGCGGACCGTTCCAGTCGGTTCCGTGAGTGGCTTCGCAGGCACACGCCAGCGCAAAGCGATAGCATAGCCGACCGGGCCAAGTACATGCAACCCGGTCGAGGCGCGCGCAGGATGGCCGGTTGGATGACCGGCGGACCGGTCCCGGCTGCGCGCGAGCGTGGACGACAAGAGTCGACCCCGCAGTCGCCCGGACCGTCGCTCTCGCGCGGCAGCCCGGAGCCCGGCGTCCCCCTGCGAGAGGTGCGGACCGGCGGAGCCGGTCCCGACGTCGAGCAGACGAGAAGGCCCGCACCCCTCGAAGGGGTGCGGGCCTTCTCGCACGATGTGGTCCGCAAAGACGCCAGGCGTCTAGGCGGCCCGAGCCCGGAGGCTCAGATCACTTGAGGGTGACCGTCGCGCCGGCGCCCTCGAGGGCAGCCTTTGCCTTCTCGGCGGTCTCCTTGTTGGCGGCCTCGAGGACCGGCTTCGGAGCACCGTCGACGAGGTCCTTGGCCTCCTTGAGACCGAGGCTCGTGAGGGCACGCACCTCCTTGATGACCTGGATCTTCTTGTCGCCAGCAGCCTCGAGGATGACGTCGAACTCGTCCTTCTCCTCCTCGGCCTCGGCGGCAGCAGCAGCCGGGCCAGCAACGGCGACAGCGGCCGGAGCAGCTGCGGTGACCTCGAAGGTCTCCTCGAATGCCTTCACGAACTCAGAGAGCTCGATGAGGGTGAGTTCCTTGAAAGCTCCGATGAGCTCTTCGGTGGTGAGCTTCGCCATGGTCGGCGTCCTTCCTAGTTGTCCTGCGTGAAGCAGAGGGTGATGTGTGTGCGTGGCCTGCGTCGTCCCGGAGGGGAAGACTCAGGCAGCGCTTTCCTGCGAAGCCTGCTTCTCGCGCAGGGCGTCGATGGTGCGCACAGCCTGTGATGCGGGGGCCGTGAACAGGTAGGCCGCCTGGAAGAGCGAAGCCTTGAATGCGCCCGCGGCCTTGGCCAGGAGCACCTCGCGGGACTCGAGGTCCGCGAGCTTGTTGATGTCCTCAGCGGTCAGCGGGCGTCCGTCGAGGACTCCTGCCTTGATGACCAGCTGGGGGTTCGCCTTGGCGAAGTCACGCAGACCCTTGGCAGCCTCGACCGGGTCACCGGAGACGAAGGCGATTGCCGACGGACCAGCGAGGTCGGCGTCGAGTCCCTCGACACCGGCTTCCTTGGCCGCGATGGCGGTCAGCGTGTTCTTCACCACGGCGTAGGTTGCGTTGCCGCTGAGCGACCGACGCAGCTGCTTGAGCTGCGCGACGGTGAGCCCGCGGTACTCGGTCAGCACTGCAGCGTTGGACTCGCGGAACAGGTCCGTGAGCTCTGCGACTGCGGCTGCCTTGTCCGGCCTCGCCATGGCAATCCTTCCGATGGTGGTGCCGCACGTCTCGCCGGGAATCCGGCTCCCGCCCCGGACACAAAAAGAGCCCCGCGCAGGCGCGGGGCTCACAAGTTCCGGACCAGGTCCGACTCGATCACACTCACCTGCGCTGGCCTCCGTCTGCGACGGGACTTCGATCGGCATGTCCGCGAGCGGGCACGACCGACGACCTGCGGTCTTGGGTACAGATGAATACTACACGCCCCGAGGGGTGCTCAGGACCATCGTGAGCCAGGCCACGCCCTGGCGGCCCGCACCGGCCTGGCCTGCCAATCTCCCTAGCCCACCTAGCCCGACAGGCGGCCTGGCCACCTAGCCCGCCACGCCGTCTGGCCGCCTGGCCGCCTGGCCGCCTGGCCGCCTGGCCGCCTCAGAGAGTGTCCAGACGCGGACGAGGCCGGACCCCCCAGCGGGGATCCGGCCTCGTCGTGGAGCTGAGAGGCTCAGGCCTCGTCGTTCTCGAGCAGCTTCGTCGTCTTCGACTGGTCCACGGGGATGCCGGGGCCCATCGTCGTCGTGAGCGTCGCCTTCGAGATGTAGCGGCCCTTGGAAGCGGACGGCTTCAGACGGAGGACCTCTTCGATCGCGGCTGCGTAGTTCTCCACGAGGGCTTCCTCGGAGAACGACACCTTGCCGATGATGAAGTGGAGGTTCGAGTGCTTGTCGACGCGGAACTCGATCTTTCCGCCCTTGATCTCCGAGACAGCCTTCGCGACGTCCATGGTCACGGTGCCCGTCTTGGGGTTCGGCATGAGGCCACGGGGTCCGAGGACCTTTCCGAGGCGGCCGACCTTGCCCATGAGGTCAGGGGTGGCGACAGCGGAGTCGAAGTCGGTGAAACCGGCTGCGACCTGGTCGATGAGCTCGTCGCCACCGACGACGTCGGCGCCGGCTGCGCGAGCCTGCTCGGCGCGCTCACCCGTGGCGAAGACCAGGACACGAGCGGTCTTGCCGGTGCCGTGCGGGAGGATGACGGTGCCACGGACCATCTGGTCGGCCTTGCGAGGGTCGACGCCGAGACGGAAGGCGACCTCGACGGTCGCGTCCCACTTGGTCACCGAGGTTTCCTTCGCGAGGCGGACGGCCTCGAGGGGGGTGTAGAGGTTGTCGCGGTCGATCTTCTCGGCCGCAGTGCGATATGCCTTGCTGCGCGTTGCCATCTGCTGGTTCTCCTAGCTGCAGTCGTGGTCTACGGGTCCGCGCGGACCCTGCCACTGGCCGCCGGCTGAGCCGGCGGTCGATGAAAGATGAGGGAGAAGGCTTCTCAGCCTTCGACCTTGATGCCCATGGAGCGGGCGGTGCCGGCGATGATCTTCGACGCTGCGTCGATGTCGTTGGCGTTGAGGTCTTCGAGCTTGGTGGTGGCGATGTCACGGACCTGTGCGGACGTGAGGGTCGCGACCTTGACCGTGTGCGGGGTGGGCGAGCCCTTGTCCACGCCAGCGGCCTTCTTGATCAGCTCTGCTGCCGGCGGCGTCTTCGTGATGAAGGTGAAGGAACGGTCTTCGTAGACCGTGATCTCCACGGGCACCACGTTGCCGCGCTGCGACTCGGTGGCCGCGTTGTAGGCCTTGCAGAACTCCATGATGTTGACGCCGTGCTGTCCGAGCGCGGGGCCGATCGGGGGTGCCGGTGTGGCAGCACCGGCCTGGATCTGGAGCTTGATCAGCCCAGATACCTTCTTCTTGGGAGGCATATCGGGTCCTTCGTGTCTTCTGACTCAGTTGTTGACGGGAGCCTGGGTGGCACACGTCCCTCGCCGGACGGCTCAGATCTTGGCGACCTGGCTGAACGACAGCTCGACCGGGGTCTCCCGGCCGAAGATCGAGACCAGCACCTTGAGCTTCTGGCCCTCGGCGTTGATCTCGGAGATCGTGGCAGGCAGCGTGTCGAAAGGTCCGTCCGTGACGGTGACCGACTCGCCGACGGTGAAGTCGACCTCGATCGCCGGGGCGGAACCGCTGCCCTTGGCGCCGGCCTCTGCCTTGGGGGCGATGAGGGGCGCGAGCATCCCGAAGACCTCGTTCTGGGTCAGCGGGACAGGCTGGTGGGTGTGACCGACGAAGCCGGTGACACCGGGCGTGTGGCGCACGGCGCCCCACGACTCGTCGGTGAGGTCCATGCGGACGAGGACGTAACCGGGGATCCGGACGCGGCGGACGATCTTCTTCTGCGCGTTCTTGATCTCGGTGACCTCTTCCATCGGCACCTCGATCTGGAAGATGTAGTCCTCCATGTTGAGGCTCTGGATGCGGTTCTCGAGGTTCGCCTTCACGCGGTTCTCGTAGCCGGCGTAGGAGTGGATGACGTACCAGTCGCCGGGCTTGCCGCGCAGCTCGCGCTTGAAGGCCTCGACGGGGTCTTCGTCCTCGTCGTCGACAGCCGCCTCGGCGTCGGACGCGGACTCGTCGACCGGGGACTCCTCGGCGATCTCGTCGCCGGCCGCCTCGGTCGGCTCCTCGGTCGAGGTCGCGTCGTCGTCGACGGACTCCTCGGTCGGCTGGTCGTCGAGCTCGGTGACCGCGACGTCCGCGTCGGCGCTCTCAGCGTCGCCCGCGACGGCGTCGACGATCTCCTCCGTCGGTTCGAACGACTCCTGAGACACGTGTCAACCTGCTTTCTACTGACGATCCGAGATGGGCCCGGACTACTACCTGATGGACGTGCGACGCGCGGTCACTCGAGAGCACCGCGCGTCATGTTCTGGACCGCCCGCTGTCGCGCGACGGCCGCTCGGCCTAGCCGAAGATCCAGAAGACGCCCTTGTTGATGACGTAGTCGAGCGCGAGCACGAAGGCCATGCAGACGAGCACGAAGACGATCACGACGAGCGTGTAGTTCCAGAGCTCAGACCGCGTGGGGGTGACGACCTTCTTGAGCTCGGCGACCACCTGGCGGACGAAGAGAGCGATGCGAGCGAAGATGTTCGCCTTGGCAGGCGCACCCTTCGGGCTCTTCTTCTCGCCACCGACACCGGCGCTCTCAGCGCTGGCTGCTCCGGCTGCGGAATCGCTCACTGGTTCATCCCTACGTCGTGGCTTGCCTGTTCACGTGCCCATGACCCATCTCCTCGAATCAGACGAGGATGTGCCCAGGCCCGGTCGACGACCGACGAGGACACCAAGCAGGGCAGACAGGACTCGAACCTGCAACCTGCGGTTTTGGAGACCGCTGCGCTACCAATTGCGCCACTACCCTTCGACGGACTGCTCACCCTGCCTGCCGCACCGGACCGACCCGTGAGGGTCGGAGGCACGCCCGATCAGGATGGACGTCATCCACCGAATGAATACTGTACGCGACGCAGGCGCTGGGGTCTAACCAGGTCTGTCTCAGGCCCTCGGACGGGCCGGCCGAGGGCGCTGCGACGGCCTGTCGCAGCGCGCCGTCCTCCGGACGGAGGACCCCCAGGTCGACCGCTCCGACTCTGGTGCGCAGACCGCCACCAGACCAGGCTCGAGCCATGACCACCAGCAGGCAGACAGGCAGGACCTCTCCGGCGATCGAGGTCGTGGGCCTCCACAAGCGCTACGGTTCCCACGCCGCCGTCGACGGTCTCGACCTGCGCGTCGAGCACGGCGAGACCGTCGCGATCCTGGGCCCCAACGGCGCCGGGAAGACGACCACCGTCGAGATCCTCGAGGGCTTCCGGCGGCCTGACGCGGGGACTGTGCGCGTGCTCGGCACAGACCCCTCGCACGCCGGTCGGCAGTGGCGGGACCGCATCGGTGTGGTGCTCCAGGACTCCCGGGACCAGGCCGAGCTCACGGTCCGGGAGATGGTCCGGCACTTCGCCGGCTACTACTCGGCGCCACGCGACCCTGACGAGGTGGTCGAGGCCGTCGGGCTCGCCGCCAAGGCCGGAGCGCGGGCCCGGTCGCTCTCGGGCGGTCAGCGCCGCAGGCTCGACGTCGCCCTGGGGATCGTGGGGGCCCCCGAGCTGCTGTTCCTCGACGAGCCCACGACAGGCTTCGACCCCGAGGCACGCCGCTCGTTCTGGGAGCTGGTGCGCTCTCTGCGGGGAGACGGCACGACGGTCGTGCTGACCACCCACTATCTCGACGAGGCCGCGGCACTCGCCGACCGCGTGGTCGTGGTGACCGCGGGCCGCGTCGCCGCCGAGGGCACACCTACCTCCCTCGGCGGGCCCGAGGCCCGTCGGCCTGTCGTGCACTGGACCCAGGACGGTGCTGCCAGGAGCGAACGGACTGCCCGGCCGACAGCCCTCGTGGCTGAGCTGGCCGCCAGCCTGGCCCTCGACGACGGAGAGGTCCCCGGGCTGAGGATCGATACGCCGACCCTCGAAGACGTCTACCTCGACCTCGTCTCCGCGGGCCGCACCGCCACCAGGCCCTCGGCGGCTGCGCCCGGACGACACCCAGACACCGATGACCTGACGACGACGGAGACGGCACGATGACCGCAGCGACGCACAGCACAGGTACGCACGGCCCAGGCACGCACCACCCAGGCACGACGCGGACGTCGACCCGGCGGCTCCCCGGGATCGTCGCGCTCGGCCTGAGCCGCACCCGGCTCGAGCTGGTGTCGTTCTTCCGAGAGCGCGACGCCGTCGTCTTCATCTTCGCGTACCCGATCCTCATGCTCGCGATCTTCGCGAGCGTCTTCGGTCAGGACGGCGCCACGGCAGGGGGCTCGGGCGAGGACGCCGTGAGCTTCGCCCAATACTTCCTCCCCGGGATGATCGCCACGGGGATGATGCTCACGAGCTTCCAGGCGCTCGCCACGTCGCTCGCGGTCGAGCGCGACGACGGTTCTCTCAAGCGCCTGCGGACCACTCCCCTGCCACCCGTCGCGTTCTTCCTCGGGAAGATCGGTCAGGTCCTGGTCGTCTCGCTCGCGCAGACCACCCTGCTCGTGGCTGCCGGGGCGCTGCTGTTCGGCATCGAGGTGCCCGGCTCCCTCGACGCCTGGGTCACCTTCGCCTGGGTTTTCGTGCTCGGGACCGCCGTCGGAACGGTGTGCGGCATCGCGTTCTCCTCGGTCCCGCGCTCAGGCAGGTCGGTGACAGCAGTCGTCCTGCCCGTCGTGCTGGTCCTGCAGTTCACCTCGGGGGTGTTCTTCGTGTTCTCCGACCTGCCCACCTGGATGCAGAGGTTCGCGGAGGTCTTCCCGCTCAAGTGGATGGCGCAGGGCATGCGCTCGGTGTTCCTCCCCGACAGCGCCCAGGCGGCCGAGGTGTCCGGGTCCTGGCAGCACGGGCCGACAGCCGTCATCCTGGTGGCATGGTTGATCCTCGGGCTCGTCGTGTGCGTGCGCACCTTCCGCTGGCGCCGTCGTGACGACGGCTGAGCCGGCGGGCCTCGCAGCGGACGACGCGATCGACGCCGACGCACGCAGCTGGGCACGGGTCTTGAGGTTCTGGCACCTCGCCTTCTACCTGCTCGTCGGGTTCACCGTCGCGGGGATCCTGGTGAGCGACGACAGGGTCCTGGGCCGCAGCGGTCCCTCGCTCGTCGCCCTCGGCGTGCTCGTCCTGGCCTACGCGACCTTCGGCCAGCGGGCTGCGGCCCGGAGCCTGCACCACGGCCCCGACGCCGCGGTGTGGGCGTACCTCCTCGTGCTCTTCGTGGTCACCTGCGTCGTGACGTCCCTCGACCCGCTGGGCACCATGCTGCTGTTCGTGGCGTACTCGCAGGTCTGGCTGCTCACGCCGAGCATCCGCGTCGGGGCGTGGTTGAGCGCGCTCCTCGCCCTCGTGAGCACCCTCGCGCTGCTGTTCAGGCTCCGAGACGTCGATGCGGCCTCGTGGGCCACCGTGTTCCAGATGGCGCTCGGTCTCGCCTTCAGCATGCTCATGGGCCTGTGGCTGCACTGGATCTTGCGGCAGGGCGCGCAACGGGCCGAGCTGCTCCGATCGCTCCAGGAGGCCCAGGCCGAGCTGGGCCGCACCCAGCACGCCGCGGGCGTGGTCGCCGAGCGCGAGCGCGTCGCGCGCGAGATCCACGACACCCTCGCCCAGGGCTTCACGAGCGTGGTCATGCTCGCCCAGACCGCCGCCGCCGAGGCGCAGCACGGCGAGACCGGCCAGGTGCTGCGCCACCTCGACCTGATCGAGCGGACGGCGCGGGACAACCTCGCCGAGGCACGGGCCCTCGTCTCGGCGTCCTCCCCGGCGCCCCTCGACGCGTCGACGCTGCCGGAGGCCCTGGCACGGCTCGGAGCACGGCTCACCGAGGAGACCGGGATCGAGGTCAGCACGGTGTGCACGGGGAGCGACGCGCTCTCCTCGCCCGTCGAGGTCGCGCTCCTGCGGACGGTCCAGGAGGCGCTGTCCAACGTCCGCAGGCACTCGGGTGCTGCCCGGGTGCAGGTCAGCCTCGAGATCGGCCCCACGGACGCCGTGGTGACCGTGATGGACGACGGGACCGGCCGCGAGGACACTGCCGTGGAAGGATTCGGGCTGCGCGGCATGCGTGAGCGCGTGAGAGCCCTAGGAGGACAGGTGCAGGTCGAAGACTGCGGACCGGAGATCGGCGACGCGTCCACCGTACCGGAGCACGTCGCCGCTGGACGCGGGACCCCGCAGGTCGCGGCGGGCCGCGGGACCCGGCTCGTCGCGCGCGTCCCGAGGATCCTCGCGTGAGCACCGCGGCGTCAGGGCTCCCGGCCGGCGCACCTGCTCCGCCCAGCACCGGGCTCGCGGCAGGAGTCGTCAGGGTCGTGGTCGCCGACGACCACCCTGTCGTGCGTGCAGGGATCGTGGGGATGCTCGGCGTCGAGCCTGACATCGAGGTCGTCGGCGAGGCCGAGGACGGCCGTCAGGCTGTCGACCTCGCGCGCGAGCTGGTCCCCGACGTGGTCGTGACAGACCTGCGCATGCCTGTGCTCGACGGGGTCGGCGCCACCCGCGAGATCGTCGCGCTGCCCGGCCGGACCCGCGTCGTCGTGCTGACGACCTACGAGACCGACGGCGAGATCCTGCGCGCCGTCGAGGCAGGTGCCACGGGCTATCTGCTCAAGGACACGCCGCGTGCTGAGCTGGTCGCCGGGATCCGCGACGCGGCGCGGGGCCAGACGGTGCTCACCCCCTCGGTCGCGACCCGGCTCGTCAGCCAGGTCGGCTCGCGGGCGGAACGGCTCACCCCGCGCGAGGTCGAGGTGCTCCGGGCGGTCGCCCGCGGCCTGAGCAACGCCGCGGTCGGGCAGGAGCTGTTCATCTCGGAGACCACGGTGAAGACCCACCTGATCCGCGCCTTCGGCAAGCTCGGCGTCAACGACAGGACCCACGCCGTGACCGTCGCTATGGAGCGCGGGCTGCTCGGCACCGCATGACGCGCTGCGCCGGGGTCAGACCGCCTCGGCGGTCTCGGCCACGAGCTCGGCTGCGACGCCCTCGGCCCACGCCCTGACGGCATCCATGTCACGGCTGTCGCCGTACTTGCCGCGTGCTGCGAGGATGGCCGCGCGCTCGGCCAGGCTGAGCACGAGGACGTCGAGCTTGCCGGGGAAGTGCCTGTGGCCGCGAGCGCCGAGCGTCTCCATCCGGGCTGTCGTGGCTGGTGCGGAGTTGCCGCGCTTGCTCGGCTGGTCGGCGAGCCCGGAGGAGAACAACCAGACAGGCACCGAGCGCAGATGGTCGGCGAGGCGGTCGACGAGGTCGCGCGCCTCGGGGAGCCACTGGCCGATGTACACAGCGGAGCCGACGACGACGGCGTCGTAGACGCTCACGTCCTTCACGTCTGCGGGTTCGACGACGTCGCACTCAAGCCCGGCCCGCTCGAAGGCCTGGGCGATCACCGACGCGATCTCCCGGGTCGACCCGTGCTTCGACGCTGCGCTGACCAAGACTCGCATCTGGCTCTCCCTCGCTGTGGTGCGCGAGACCAGGGGACCCGGTTCTCGGCACGCCGGGCGCACCTCGCCCGACCTGCACATCATCGACCGGGCCGACAGGGCGTCCGTGGGCCGGAAGTCCCCCGGGACGGCGCCGACCTGGCAGAATCCACAGATGCCTGACGAGACGCAGCAGCCCGGACCACTCGCTCACCCGGCACAGAGCACCGAGAGCACCCAGAGCAGCACCAGTACCACTCACGCTGCTGAGACCGTCCGCACACCTCCCCCGAGCACACCACCTGGCCGCAGAGACCTCGCCACCCTGCCCAAGGCACACCTGCACCTGCACTTCACAGGGTCGATGCGGCAGTCGACGCTCGCGGACCTCGCCGCCGCCCACGGGATGAGGCTGCCGAGCGCGCTGCTCGACCTCGACCCTCTCCGGGTGCCGGCCAACGAGCGCGGCTGGTTCAGGTTTCAGCGTCTGTACGACGCAGCCCGGGCGTGCGTGCGCACCGAGTCCGACATGCGCCGCATCATCCGGGAGGCCGCCGAGGACGACGCCGCCGAGGGGTCGGGCAGGCTCGAGATCCAGGTGGACCCGACGTCGTACGCCCCCTTCGTCGGTGGCATCACCCCGGCCCTCGAGATCGTCCTCGACGAGGCTCGGTCCGCGAGCGCGACGAGCGGTGTCGAGGTGGGGGTCATCGTCGCGTCCTCACGCATGCGCCACCCTCTCGACGCCCGCATCCTCGCGAGGCTCGCCGCCCTGCACGCCGGAGACGGACCGGGCGAGGTCATCGGCTTCGGGCTGAGCAACGACGAGCGGCGCGGTGACACGAGCGCCTTCGCCCCGGCCTTCCGCATCGCCCGCAAGGCCGGGCTGGCCTCTGTCCCCCACGGCGGCGAGCTGCTCGGGCCCGGGCACGTGTCCGAGGTGCTCGACACCCTGCAGCCGGACCGGCTGGGGCACGGCGTGCGGGCGGGCGAAGACCGTCGGGTGCTCGAGCGGATCGTCGAGCAGGACGTGTCGCTCGAGGTGTGCCCGGCGTCGAACGTCTCGCTCGGGGTGTACGCGGACGACGCGCAGGTGCCGCTGCGGGACCTCGTGGACGCGGGGGCGCGGGTCGCCCTCGGGGCCGACGACCCGCTGCTGTTCAGGTCCAGGCTCGTGGGGCAGTACGAGAGCGCGCGCGACGTGCACGGCTTCTCCGACGAAGAGCTCGCGGGTCTGGCCCGGTCCTCGATCCGTGCGAGCCTCGCCGCCGGGTCGACGCAGCGTCGGCTGCTGACCGAGGTCGACGAGTGGCTCGCCGCGCCGGCGCCCGGAGCAGGCGAGGTCGGCAAGGCGTGAGAGAAGGACCCGACCTGGCCCCCGGGGCTCGCACCCTGCTCGAGGTCGACAGGCTCGTCGAAGGATGCACGGCCTGCCCACGCCTCGTGGAGTTCCGCGAGAAGGTCTCGACGGAGCGTCGCGCAGCCTTCCGCGACCAGACGTACTGGGGCCGCGGCGTGCCGAGCTTCGGAGACGAGCAGGCGGGCGTCGTCGTCGTCGGTCTCGCCCCTGCGGCGCACGGCAGCAACCGGACCGGCCGGATGTTCACGGGCGACCGCAGCGGCCAGGTGCTCGTCGCCGCGATGCACAGGACGGGCTTCGCCTCTCAACCGACAGCGGTGTCGCGCGACGACGGGCTCGTGCTGACGGGGGCACGGATCGTCGCCCCCGTGCACTGCGTCCCCCCGGACAACAAGCCGACACCCGACGAGCGTCGCCGCTGCTCCCCCTACCTCGGACGCGAGCTCGAGCTGCTGGCAGCCACGGTCCGGGTCGCCGTGGTTCTCGGCGGGTTCGGATGGGTCGCGCTGCTCGCCACGCTGCGTGACCAGGGCTGGTCGGTGCCGCGGCCCCGACCGCGCTTCGGCCACGGCGCGAAGGTGAGGATCGGGCACCCCGACGGGCGCGAGCTCACGGTGCTCGGCTGCTTCCACGTGAGCCCCCACAACACGAGCACCGGGCGGCTGACACCGCAGATGGTCGACGACGTGCTGCTCGAGGCTCGACGCCTGGCCGGGCTGGACCTGCGGGAGGGCTGAGGTCCTGGTCGCCCACTCGGTGCCCGCCACGTGAGACGGGGGAAACTCCCCGTCGCGCGTGGGAACCTCCCGGGTGCGCGTGACGTTGAGCCATCATGCACACGGGTCGGTAGGTGGTGAACGGCACCACCTCGGCACGCACACTCGAAAGGACCCACATGGAGGTCTCTGGGCTCGTCTGGGGTCTGACGATCGTTCTGATCGTCGGGCTCCTGGCGTTCGACTTCATCTTCCACGTCCGCAAGGCACACATCCCGACGCTGCGAGAGGCAGCGATCTGGTCGTCGATCTACGTCGGGCTCGCGCTCGTCTTCGGCGTCGGCGTCCTCGTCTTCGGGGGATCGCAGATGGGGTCCGAGTACTTCGCCGGCTACATCACGGAGAAGGCTCTCTCGGTCGACAACCTGTTCGTCTTCCTCATCATCATGGCGAGCTTCAAGGTGCCGCGCGCAGACCAGCAGAAGGTGCTGCTCTTCGGCATCGTCTTCTCGCTCATCGCTCGCACAGCCTTCATCTTCGTCGGTGTCGCGCTCATCAACCGCTTCTCGGCGCTGTTCTACCTCTTCGGTCTGTTCCTGCTCTTCACGGCCATCAAGCTGCTCAAGCCCGAGGGCGAGGGCGAGGGCGACGAGGCGAACAACTTCATCATCCGGACGGCCAAGAAGCTGTTCCACACGACCGACGAGTACGACGGCGACAAGCTCTTCACCATGCACAACGGCAAGCGTGCCCTCACGCCGATGCTGCTCGTCATGGTCGCCATCGGCGGTACGGACATCCTCTTCGCCCTCGACTCGATCCCGGCGATCTTCGGTCTGACGCAGAACACCTTCATCGTGTTCACGGCCACGGCCTTCTCGCTCATGGGTCTGCGTCAGCTGTACTTCCTGGTGGACGGGCTGCTCGACCGCCTCATCTACCTGTCGTACGGTCTCGCCGCGATCCTCGGGTTCATCGGCATCAAGCTCGTGCTGCACGCCCTGCACGAGAACAACCTGCCGTTCATCAACGGCGGCGAGCACGTCGACGTCTTCGAGGTCAGCACCCCGCTGTCCCTCAGCGTCATCGTCGGTGTCCTGGCGATCACCGTCATCGCCTCGCTCATGTCCGACAAGGGCAAGGTGCAGAACCTCGTCAACGGCGCTCGCCGCGACGCGTCGCACTACGTGGACCTGTCCTACACGACAGACCCCGCAGAGCGTCACCGTCTCTACGTCGAGCTCCAGGAGACCGAGAGCCGCCTGCAGAAGATCGACCCCAAGTACGCCGACATGTACACCGAGGACGAGGAGCTCAAGGCTCTCATCGCCCAGGCGCACGAGGCGCACGGATCGTTCCGCTCGGAGCCTGACCGCACCTGAGGTCCGGTCCCCCGGCGGTCTGCCGGGCCAGCACGACGAAGCCCCTCACGCACCGCGGTGCGTGAGGGGCTTCGTCGTGCTGTGGCGCTGCCCCGTGGGGCGGGTGCACGCTGCAGGCGCCGCGTCCAGGGCGTGCCGCACGATGCGGCCTCCCGGGCCGCCAGACCGCGTCGTGCGGCTCGCTCTTCAGGTGTCAGGCAGCCAGCGCCTGCCGGAGCATCTCGAGGGCACCCTCGCGGGTCTCGGCCGCGGCGATGAACCCGGCCTTGTGGCAGAACACCGCGTCGGGCACGCCGGTCACCTCGGCGAGCTCGGCGCCGTTGAGGCCGCGCCAGGACTCGGGGAGCTCCTTGCGGGACCCGAACTGCGACGACTCGGGGCGGACGGTCTGGATCGTCCAGTGCCCGGTCGCGCCGGGGAAGACCGTGAAGAGCAGCTTCGACTGCTTGGTGGCGATGCCGCCGTGCGGGACGAACTTCTCGAGGACCACGTAGGTCTTCTTCGGGCTCGCGGCGTAGGCCTCGAGGAAGGTGCGCTCCGCGGCGATCGACGTCTCGTACTTGAGCCTGTAGCGCTGCAGCAGCGTCGTGGCCAGGGCGACCGCGACCTGGAACTGGGAGTCGAAGTCTTCGTCGTCGCCGAGCGGGTTGAACAGCCCGAGCACCTCGGACACGTCGAGCGGGGCGGCGCCGAAGTCGCTCACCGTGTACAGGTCCTGGCCGTTGTCGACGGCGTCGATGGCCTGCACGAGGCGGGAGTCGATCTTCTGCCACACGGCGTCGTCGCCGCAGTACTCCTTGCCGTAGTGCTGCCACAGCAGACCGAAGGCGGAGTAGAGGATCCCGTTGTCGCGGGCACCCGAGCTCAGCTGGTGGTGGTCGAAGCGCCGGGTCTCGACGTCGTAGACGCCGCCGACGTCGAGCACGACGTCGGCCGTCGCGAGGACCTCGGGGTCACGGGTGCGGACCACCTCGGCGTCCGGGAAGAGCTGGGTGAGGAGGGCGACGCCGAAGACGTCGTCTGCGTGGAACTTGCCGTTGTGGGTTGCGATGATCACACCCGACAGCCTACGGGGAGGGGCTGACGCGCCTCACGACCCGCGGTCCCCCGCCTGATCCGGCCGTCGAGGCCCTCTGTGCCCGCCCCATGACCCTCCCGTGACCACCCTGCGTGGTGCTCGTAGCGCCCACCAGACGAGAACGCACTGGCGGACCGGCTGACCCCGGTTAGCCTTGACCGGTGACTGACCACCAGAACGCCTCGTCGAACGACCTCCGCGAGGCCATCCCCGACGACCGTGACGACGCGCGGGACGAGATGCCGGAGAAGCTCCGCGCCGACGTCCGCCTCCTCGGCGACCTGCTCGGCACCATCCTCCGCGAGGCCGGCGGCCCTGACCTGCTCGACGACGTCGAGCGGCTCCGTGGGCTCGTCATCACGGCCCAGAAGGCCCCGGAGTCTGGAGCGATCGACGAGGCAGAAGCCCTCATCGACACCTTCAGCCCCGAGCGGGCCGAAGAGGTCTCCCGTGCCTTCAGCTGCTACTTCCACCTGGTGAACCTCGCCGAGGAGCACCACCGGGTGCGGGTGGTGCACGAGCACGAGGCCGAGCTCTCGCCCGCCGAGGCACACGCCCAGGACTACCTGCCCGACGCGCTGCGTCGCCTCGAGGCCGAGCTCGGCCCGGACGAGACGCGCCGTCGCCTCGCCGGCCTCGAGTTCCGCCCCGTCTTCACCGCGCACCCGACCGAGGCGCGCCGACGCGCCATCGCCGCGTCGATCCGACGGATCACCACGCTGCTCGCGGCGCGCGACGAGTCCTCGCTCGCCGGGGTCTCGCGCCTGGAGAACACCGACCAGCTGCTCGCCGAGATCGACGGTCTGTGGCGCACCTCGCCGCTGCGCACCACCAAGCCCTCGCCCCTCGACGAGGTCCGCACGGCGATGGGCGTCTTCGACGAGACGCTGTTCAGCGTGCTCCCCGAGGTCTACCGCAGGCTCGACACCTGGGTGAACCGCGACGAGCCCGGGGTCTCGACCCCCGTCGCCCCGCCCTTCGTCCGTCTGGGCACGTGGATCGGCGGAGACCGCGACGGCAACCCGAACGTCACGGCGTCGATCACCCGCACCGCAGCAGCGATCGCGAGCGAGCACGTGCTCATCGCGCTCGAGAACGTCGCCGAGCGCGTGGGCCGCACCATGACCCTCGACGCGACGACGACACCGGCCTCCGAGGCCCTCGACCAGCTGTGGCTCTCCCAGCGACAGCTCGCCCCCGAGATCACCGCGGACATCTCGAGCCGCTCCCCCAACGAGCCGCACCGCCGCACGCTGCTCGTCGTCGCCGAGCGTCTTCGCGCGACGCGGCGCCGGGACGCCGACCTGGCCTACCCGACCGCGGCCGACCTGCTCACCGACCTCCGCACGATCCAGGACTCCCTCGTCGCAGCCGGCGCCCGACGGGTCGCGTACTCCGACCTGCAGAAGTTCATCTGGCAGGTGCAGACCTTCGGCTTCCACCTCGCCGAGCTCGAGGTGCGCCAGCACTCCCAGGTGCACCGGGAGACCCTCGCCGAGATCGCCGAGCACGGCGCCGACAGCGCAGCGCTCAGCGAGCGCTCGGTCGAGGTCCTCGACACCTTCCGGGCGATCGCCGCGATCCAGAAGCGCCACGGGGTCGACGCGGCCCGCCGCTACGTCGTGTCCTTCACGACGAACGCCGAAGACCTCGCGAACGTCTACACCCTCGCCGCGCACGCGCTCGGCGGCCCCGAGCTCGCGCCCGTCCTCGACGTCGTGCCGCTCTTCGAGACCTTCGCCGACCTCCAGGCCGCTCCCGGTGTCCTCGCGGAGTACGTGAAGAACCCCCTCGTGGTCGAGCGCCTCGAGGCGACAGACCGCCGCCTCGAGGTCATGCTCGGCTACTCCGACTCCTCCAAGGACGTCGGGCCGGTCTCGGCGACCCTCGCCCTCTACGAGGCGCAGGACAAGATCGCTGCGTGGGCGCAGGACGCCGACATCACGCTGACGCTCTTCCACGGCCGTGGTGGTGCGCTCGGGCGCGGCGGCGGCCCCGCCAACCGTGCTGTGCTGGCCCAGCCCCCGGGCTCAGTCGACGGGCGCTTCAAGCTCACAGAGCAGGGTGAGGTCATCGCGGCCCGCTACGGCGACCCGACGATCGCCACCCGGCACATCGAGCAGGTCGCCGCGGCGACCCTGCTGCAGTCGATGCCCTCGGTCGGCGAGCACAACGCCCAGGCTGCCGAGCGGTTCACCGACGTCGCCGCGACGCTCGACGTGGAGTCGCGCAAGCGGTTCTTCGAGCTCGTGCACGCCGAGGGCTTCCCGCAGTGGTTCGCCCAGGTGACCCCCCAGGAGGAGATCGGTCTGCTGCCCCTCGGCTCGCGCCCTGCCAAGCGTGGGCTGTCGGTCAACTCCCTCGACGACCTCCGGGCGATCCCGTGGGTCTTCGCGTGGACGCAGGCCCGCATCAACCTCACCGGGTGGTTCGGGCTGGGCACGGCTCTCGCGGCTGTCGGCGACGTCGACGAGCTCAAGCGTGCCTACGCCCAGTGGCCGCTCTTCTCGACGATGATCGACAACGTCGAGATGTCCCTCGCCAAGACCGACGTGCGGATCGCCGAGCGCTATCTCGCCCTCGGCGACCGCGACGACCTCGCGACGCTCGTCCTCGACGAGATGGCCCTCACCCGCGAGTGGGTCCTCAAGATCACCGGCAAGACGACGATGCTCGGCAACCTGCACGTCCTCGGGCGCGCGGTCCAGCTGCGCAGCCCGTACGTCGACGCGCTCTCGCTGATCCAGCTCCGCGCGCTGCGTGCCCTGCGCCGCGGTGCACCGCAGGAGCAGGTGCCGCAGCTGCAACGACTGCTGCTGCTGTCCGTCAACGGGATCGCCGCCGGGCTCCAGAACACCGGGTGACCCAGACCGACCCGTCCGACGCAGGCCCTCGACCGCACGTCTCGTGCTGTCGGGGGCCTGCGTCGTCTGCGTGGGGCCCAGGGCTCGCGGGGGTGTGGGCGCACGGGGCTGCGGGCGCACGGGCCCGTCGGCTCGTGGGACCACGGGTCGCTGGAGAGGGCTGGAGCGGGGGCTGCAGTGCCTTCCCCCGGCCTTCTGTCCCAGGCCGGGCCGCAGAGGGCGTGGGACGATCATCGAGGAACAGTTCTCGATCCAGTCAGGTGATGACATGTCGACCACGTCCCCAGCACACCCCCCGAGCCCCCGGCAGACCGCCGACGAGCAGCGCCTGCCCTTCGCCTCGTCCCCCGACGCCGTGCTCGCAGACCTCGACGCGACTGCGGGTGGCCTCTCGGCAGACGACGCCGCACGCCGGCTCGAGACCGCTGGCCCGAACCGGCTGCCAGCGCCGAAGAAGACCAGCGCGATCCGCAGGCTGCTCGGGCACTTCGACGACATCCTCATCTACATCCTGCTCGCCTCGGCCGTCCTCAAGGCCATCCTCGGCGACTGGGTCGACTTCGCGGTGATCCTCGCGGTCGCAATCATCAACGCGGCTGTCGGCTTCCTCCAGGAGGGGCAGGCGGAGAAGGCCCTCGACGGGATCCGCACCATGCTGTCCCTCGACGCCCAGGCCCTGCGGGACGGGGAGTGGAAGGTCGTCGACGCCGAAGACCTCGTCCCCGGTGACGTGGTGCGCGTGAGGTCCGGGGACAGGGTCCCCGCGGACCTGCGCCTTTTGGAGGCGACGAACCTCCAGGTCGAGGAGGCTGCGCTGACGGGCGAGTCCGTCCCGGCAGCCAAGCAGCTCGAGGCCGTGGGACCAGACGCCGGGATCGGCGACAGGTCGACGATGCTCTACTCCGGGACCATCGTCGCGGTCGGTCAGGGCGTCGGGGTCGTCACCGCGACGGGCGCCCAGACCGAGATCGGGCGCATCCAGTCGCTCATCGGCGAGGTCGACCACCTCGAGACGCCGCTGTCGAAGCAGCTCGCGTCCTTCGGCAAGGTGCTGTCCCTCGGGATCCTCGCGATGGCCGGGGTGATGCTCGTCATCGGGCGCGTGATCCACGACTTCGAGCTGCCCGAGCTGGTCTCGGCCGCGATCGGCTTCGCCGTCGCCGCGGTCCCCGAAGGCCTCCCGGCGCTGGTGACCGTGACGCTCGCCCTCGGTGTGCAGCAGATGGCCCGCCGCAACGCGATCACCCGCAAGCTCACGGCCGTCGAGGCGCTCGGCTCTGTCACGACGATCTGCTCGGACAAGACCGGCACACTCACCAAGAACGAGATGACGGCCCGCACCGTCGTCACCGCCGAGGGCACCTACACCGTCGAGGGCCTCGGCTACGCCCCTGAAGGCCGTGTCACGACGGCCGACGGCGGCGACGCGAGCCTCGCCGCGCACGCGGACCTGCGTGCCTTCGTCGAGGCCGCCGTCGCCTGCAACGACGCCAGGGTCGTCGAGGTCGACGGGCACTGGCAGGTCGTCGGTCAGCCGACCGAGGGGGCTGTCACGACCCTCGGCCGCAAGGCCGGCGTCGACCCGTCAGCGGTCGAACGTCTCGCCGTCCTGCCCTTCGAGTCGTCGACCAAGTACATGGCGACCCTCGACAGGGTCGCCGACGGCCGCACTCTCGTCCACGTGGTCGGCGCCCCCGACCGCCTCCTCGACCGCAGCACCCACGAGCGTGGCAGCGACGGGACCCCGGTGCCGATCGACAGGGCACGCTGGGAGGCGACGATCGACGAGCTCGGTGGTCAGGGGCTGCGCGTGCTCGCCGCCGCAGAGAGGGTCGCGGTCTCCGGTGCGACGAAGCTGACCGCAGACGACGCAGAGTCCGACCTCGTGCTGCTCGGTCTCGTCGGGATCGTCGACCCGCCGCGACCCGAGGCCATCCAGGCGATCGCCGACTGCCACCGCGCGGGGATCCGCGTGAAGATGATCACCGGCGACCACATCGGGACTGCCGTCGCGATCGCCCGTGAGCTGGGGATCGTCCAAGGACCGGACGCCGCCCGCGCCCTGACCGGCGCAGAGCTCGAGGCCATGACCCAGGAAGAGCTGCGCACCCGGGTCCGCGAGGTCGACGTGTTCGCCCGCACCAGCCCCGAGCACAAGATCAGGATCGTCAGGGCCCTCCAGTCCCACGGCGAGGTGGTCGCGATGACCGGTGACGGCGTCAACGACGCCCCGGCGCTCACCCGGGCGGACATCGGCATCGCGATGGGCATCAAGGGGACCGAGGCGACCAAGGAGGCTGCTGAGATCGTCCTGGCCGACGACAACTTCGCGACCATCGAGCGTGCCGTCGAAGAAGGTCGGCGGATCTACGACAACATCCGCAAGTCTGTCGTGTTCCTGCTGCCCACGAACGGCGCGCAGTCCCTCGTGATCCTCGTCGCGGTGCTGTTCGGCCTGACGCTGCCGCTCGCCCCCGTGCAGATCTTGTGGGTCAACCTCGTCACCGCCGTCACGCTCTCCCTCGCCCTCGCCTACGAGCCCGCCGAGGACGGCATCATGTCCAGGCCCCCGCGTGGGCCTGGGGGGTCCGTGATCTCGGCCTCGTCGCTGCGGTACGTCGTCGTGGTGTCCGTGCTCATCGGTGCGGCGACCCTCGCGGTGTTCTTCATCCAGCGGGAGTCCGGGGCGTCGACAGCCGTCTCCCAGACCACGGCGGTGACGATGCTCGCCCTCGGTCAGCTCGCCTACCTGTTCAGCTGCAGGTTCATCGGGCAGTCGAGCCTCACGCCCCGCGTGCTGCGCGGCAACCCCGTGGTGTGGATCGCCACCGGCGCCCTCGTCGCGCTGCAGCTGGTGTTCACCTACGTGCCGTTCATGAACTCGTGGTTCGACTCCGCGCCGATCGGGCTGCGCGAGTGGGGCATGACCTTCGGCTTCGCGGTCGTCGTGTTCTTGCTCGTCGAGGCCCTCAAGGCCGTGACCCGGCGCGGCGAGCGCCGGGCCGACGCAGCCCGGCTGCGGGAGCGGGGGGTGTGACGGCTGGGAGGCTCAGGCGTCGCGCTCGGCCCTGAGCTCGCGGCCGATCGCCTCGGCGAAGGTGTCGACGTCCTCCTCCGTGGTGTCGAAGGCGCACATCCAGCGGACCTCGCCGCGGGCGGCATCCCAGTCGTAGAAGGCGAACTGCTCGCGGACCCTGTCTGCCGCGGCCCGCGGGAGGACGGCGAAGAGCCCGTTGGACTCGGTCGGCTGCGAGAAGGACAGCCCCGGCGCCTGCCCCTCCTCGATCATGAGGTCGAGCCTGGACCGCAGCCGGCGTGCCATCGCGTTGGCGCGGGCCGCAGACCGGAGCCAGAGGTCACCGTCGAGGATCGCGAGCAGCTGGGCGGAGACGAAACGCATCTTCGAGGACAGCTGCATGGTCATCTTGCGGATGTAGTCGACCCCGTCGACAGCGTCAGGGTCGAGGACCACGACGGCCTCGCCGAGCACGAGGCCGTTCTTGGTGCCGCCGAAGGAGAGCACGTCGACGCCGACGTCTGTGGTGATCCCACGCAGACTGGTGCCGAGGGCCGCCGCCGCGTTCGCGATGCGTGCGCCGTCCATGTGCACCCGCATCCCGCGCTCGTGGCAGTGCGTGGTGATCGCGCGGATCTCGTCGGGGGTGTAGACGGTGCCCAGCTCGGTCGACTGGGTCAGCGACACCGCGAGGGGCTGGGCGCGGTGCTGGTCGCCCCAGCCCCACGCCTGCTCGTCGATCCGCTCCGGCGTGAGCTTGCCGTCGGGGGTGTCGACGGTCAGCAGCTTGAGCCCGCCGACGCGCTCCGGCGCCGCGTTCTCGTCGTTCTCGATGTGCGCGTAGCGCGAGGTGATGACAGCGCCCCACCGCGGGAGCATCGACATGAGGCTCACGACGTTGGCACCTGTGCCGTTGAAGACGGGGTAGGCGAGCGCCTGCTGGCCGAAGTGACGCTGGACGACCTCTCCCAGGCGCGTGGTCCACGGGTCGGCGCCGTAGGCCCGGGCGTGCCCCGCCCCGACGTCGGCGAGGGCCGCGAGGACCTCGGGGTGGGCACCGGCATAGTTGTCAGAGGCGAAGGTTGGCTGCACGTCGACCACCTTACGTCGCAGGTCCGACGCGTCGCGGGGACCCTGTGGACAGCTGCGGAGGGTGTCGGAGGGCTGGGGTTGAATGGCCTCATGGCCACGTATCTCGCCCGCATCACGGTCCATGACGAGCTCGACCTGGAGTCGATCCTCGGCATGGCCGACGCCCTCGGTGCCGTCGGCACACCTGGCGTCACCGAGACCGCGACGGTCTTCGAGGTCCCCGGGGAGGCACCTGACGCCGGCGTCGCCACGGTGGCGGCCGCCCAGCACGCCGCCGAGGTGCTCGACGGCTTCGAGTACGAGGTGCTCGTCCTCGAGATCTACTGACGGCCGGACCGGCGCACGGGGAGGCGTCTGGAGCAGGCAGGATAGACGGGTGCTCGGAGTCCTCACAGGTTTTGCCATCATCGCCGCGATCATCGCCGTGGGGTACGTCGTGGGACGGATCGGGCTGCTCGGCCCTGACGCCCGGCCCATCCTCGCCCGGCTCGTCTTCTTCGTGCTGGCGCCGAGCCTGCTGTTCACGATCTTGGCCGACGCCGAGGTGGGTCAGCTCTTCTCGCCCCTCCTGGTCGTCTCGCTGCTGGCAGCCGCGACGAGCTTCGCCGTCTACGGGCTCGTCGCCCGGCTGCTCTGGCACCGCGGTGTGGCGGAGACCGTCATCGGCGCACTCTCGGCCGGGTACGTCAACGGCAACAACATCGGGATCCCCGTCGCGGTCTACGTGCTCGGAGACCCCGCCTACGTGGCCCCGGTCATCCTTGTGCAGCTGCTCCTCTTCGCACCGCTCGGGCTCGCGGTGCTCGACGCCGCACAGCAGGGGCGGGTGAGCGTCGGACGGCTCGCGACAGGACCGCTGCGCAACCCGATCATCATCGGCTCGGCCCTCGGGCTGCTCGTCGCCCTGCTCGACGTGACGCCGCCCGAGGCGTTCATGGAGCCGTTCCGGATCATCGGGGGCGCCGCTGTGCCGCTCATGCTGCTGTCCTACGGGATCTCGCTGCACGGCCAGAGGGTCCTCGAGCAGGGGTCGGACCGCCGGGACGCCGTGCTCGCCTCGGCGATCAAGCTCCTCCTCATGCCTGCCGTCGCCTGGACCGCCGGGGTGCTGCTCTTCGACCTCGACCACCAGGAGCTCTTCGTGGTCGTGGCCCTCGCCGCGCTCCCCACTGCGCAGAACGTGTTCAACTACGCCCAGCGGTACAGGCGCGGCGAGACCCTCGCGCGCGACGCGATCTTCGTGACGACCATCGGCTCCCTGCCGGTCCTGCTCGGGGTCGCGGCGGTCCTGCGCTGAGCGGGCGCCCTGGGCTGACCGTGCGGTCCGCTCTGACCAGGGGGGCCGCACCGACCAGACGGATCAGTCCAGCTGGCTCGGACCAGACGGCCCAGCCAGCTGGTCTGAGCAGACAGCTCAGCCAACCGGCTCAGCCGACGGCTCAGCCCAGCTGGTCGATGACCACGCGGGCGATCGAGAAGTAGATGATGAGCCCGGTCCCGTCGATCACCGTGGTGATGAGCGGCCCCGACACGACCGCGGGGTCGATCCCGACCTTCTTGATGACCAGCGGCAGGACCGACGCGACGAGCGAGGTCCACAGGACGATCGCGACCACGGAGAGCGAGACCGTCAGCGCGACGTCGGTCCCCACCCCCTGCACGAGCGCCCGGACCCACGCGACCGAGGCGACAGTCGCCGCGATGAGGACCCCCGTCGCCATCTCCTTGCGGACCACCCGGAACATGTCGCGCATGCGGACCTGCCCCATGGCCATCGCGCGGATCAGCGTCGTGGTGATCTGCGTGCCGGTGTTGCCCCCGGTGCCGATGAGCAGCGGCACGAAGAACATCAGCGCGACGACGCCCTCGAGCTCGCTCTCGAAGTGCTCCATGACCGTCCCGGTATACATGGCGGCGAGGAAGAGCATGAGCAGCCAGGTGATGCGCTTGCGGAACAGGCGCAGCGGCGAGGCCCGCAGGTACGGCACCTCGAGGGGGGACGAGCCTCCCTGACGCTCGGCGTCCTCGGTCATCTCCTGGTCGAGGATGTCGACGACGTCCTCGACGGAGATCACCCCGACGAGCTCGCCCTCGTGGACGACGGGGATGCCCGAGAGGTCGTGCTCGGTGAGCAGCCGCGCCGCGACCTCCTGGTCGGCGAGCGCACCGACGGACACGACGTCGGTGTCCATGAGGTCGCCGATGACCACCCCTGGCTCGGCGAGCACGAGGTCGAGGTAGGAGACGACCCCGACGAGCCTGTGGTCGGGAAGGGCGGTGACGAGCACCTCGTCGTTGTCCAGGGTCGCGGTCCGGGCCTGGTCACGGATGGTCTCGACGGCCTCGGCGACGGTCATCGTCTGGGTGACCGAGACGACCGTGGGGTCCATCCGCGAGCCTGCGCTGTCGTCGGGCCAGGCCAGCAGCCCGCGCAGCGTCGCCGACCGGACGGCTCCGGTGCGGTCGAGGACGTCGCGGCGCTCGTCGGCAGGGAGCCTGCGCAGGATCTCGGCCGACCTGTCGTGGTCGAGGGAGTCGAGGAGCCCGGCGCCGACGGCCGGGGACAAGACGCTCAGGACTGTGACGACGGAGCTGGTGTCGATCGAGTCGAAGAGCTCGCGGGACGTCTCCGGGGTGAGGAGGGCCACGAGGCGGCGGACCTCAGCGTCGGTGAGGTCGTCGACCTGCTCGGTCCGGTCCCACGACCCGGCGACGTCACGCAGCCACGTCTGGACGGCGGCGTCGGTCGAGGCGACGAGGACGTCGCGCAGGTCGGTCGTGGTGCGGGGGGTGGGGGTGGTGTTCTGGCGCACTGGGGCACTCCACTTCGGGTGGGGCCACCGGCGGGTCGTCTGGGCACGTCAGCCGCTGTGCCGCCAGCGCCCGGGGAGGGCGTGGACGTCAGGGCAGCTCACGCGCGGCAGAGGAAGGTCGCTCGGCGGCGCGGGTGGTGTGGACGACGGGCTCCGCGCGCAAGACTCAGGAGACTCGGTGGTCTCAGGGGTCTCTCGCGCGGTGCTCACGTGTCAGGCGCCAGTGCTGGGCTGCCCGCGCCTCTCGGCGGGGAGGTCAGAAGCTGTCAGGGCCGCAGATCGCCTGGGAGCACCGACGCCATGGATAGGTCGCTCGGACTGCAACTCGCTGGCTCCATGGTCGTCACCTCCTCAGGTCGGTCCCCGGGTGCGGTGGTGCGTGCACGTGCTGGCAGGCACCTGTCGGCGCGGCTGTGCGCGCTGCGGGGATGCCTCCACCCTATGCCAGGTCCGTCGGGGCCGGGGGTGACGGTCCTCACCGCCACCCCCGGCCCCGGTGCCGGCACCGTGGGCCTCAGACGGTGACGCTCCCCGCGTCGGTGCTGCCCGAGAGGGTCCCGCCCAGCACCAGCCCGTCGACCTCGTCGCCCGAGACCGTCCCTCCGGAGGTGATCGTGTAGGTGGCACCGGCGACCAGGTCGGGTGTCGAGAAGACGACGGTCTGGAAGCTCTTCGCCGGCGTGTAGGAGGCGACGACGGTCCCGTCCTCGGCGACGAGGCTCACCGTCGTCCCGGCGGGCTGGGCCGCGTCGAAGACCACCATGGTCGACGCCTGCGGTGACGACGCCGCCGGGGACACCGCCATGCCGGCACTGCCCGCCGCGACGAGGACTCCCCCGCTCACCTCGACACCGCTGTTCGCGTCGATCGCCCCGTTGCCGCCGTCCGTGGGACCGTCGACCGTCGTGGTGCCCCCGGTGATGCTGATCGACCCGTTCGAGTCCAGACCGTCACCGCCCGCGTCGACCGTCAGCGTGCCGCCCGAGACGAGCAAGAAGGTCTCGGCGTCGGCCGTGAAGGTCTCCTCGCCGCCCATCCCGCCTCCGCCGCCCATCCCTGCGGGGCCGCCGGTGCCCGACGAGTCCGCCCCGCCGGAGACGTTGATGCCGTCGTCGGTGGCGGTGACGTCGAGGTCTCCGCCGCTCAGCGTGATGCTCGCGGCCTCGAGACCCTCGTAGGAGGCCCGGACCACGACAGTGCCCGCCGAGACTGTCAGCGCACCATCTGCGTGGACGCCGTCGTCGCCGCTCGCGAGGGTGAGCGCCCCGCCCGAGACGGCGACCTGCCCGTCGGAGTGCAGGGCGTCGTCGGCGGAGTCGACGTCCACGGTGCCACCCGAGAGGCGGACGCTCGCCGTGCCCTTGATCCCCTTCGACGACACGTCGGCGAGTACGGTCCCGGTGCTCCCACCGGCCGCGACGATGCTGAGCGTCCCGCCGGAGACGATCGCGTGGGTCTCGGCCTGTATGCCGTCACCGTCTGTCGTGAGGTCGAGGGTGCCGCCGCTGACCGACACGTAGCCGAGCGTCGTGTCGTCGACGTTCGTGGACTTCAGCCCGTCGCCGCCCGCCGTGGCGGTGATCGTGGGGCTCGAGAGCTCGCTGTCCTTGACCACGACGTAGTCCTTGCCGCGGACGGCGTCGTCGGTCGCGGTGACGGTGAGGTCGCCGCCGGAGATCACGAGACCGTCCTTGCTGACGATGCCGTCGCCCGCACTCGCGTCGACGCTCAGCGCACCGGTCCCCGTGATCGTCAGGTCGGCTGTCGAGAAGATCGCACCGTCGGGCTCGTCGGTCGCGCTGTCGGGGTACACGTAGGTGTCGGCGTCAGAGACGCTGTTGATCGAGCCCTCGGCGAGGACGATCATCGCCTTGCCCGCGTCGGTGATCACGACAGGCGCGGACGTCGAGCGGGCGATGTCGACGCCGTCGAAGACCAGCCGGACCACGCCGTCGTCCGCGGAGTCCACGACGACCTGCCCGTCGGTGAGCTCACCCGAGAGCCTGTAGGTGCCCGAGGCCGTGATCGTCACGGTGCTGCCGTCGACCACGACGGCGGCGCTGTCAGAGCTCGCGGTGTCACCGTCGAGCGAGACGGCGATCTCGGCGCTGGTGTCCCACTCGTAGTCCGAGGCCTCGTCGTGGTCACCCGCGACGTCACCCGTCGCGTCGGCGACGGTCGTCGCGACGGTCTCCGTCTCGGCGCTGCTGGTGCTGCTGGTCGAGCCTGGCGACTCTGTCGACGTCCCGGCTGTGCTCGTGGGTGAGCACCCGGCGACCAGGGCGAGGGCGAGCAGGGGGGCGAGGGCGGTGAGGCGGGCGGGACGTCGCACGGTGGGCTCCAGGTGTCTGTCGGTCGGTGTCGACACCAGTTCTACGGAGCGGGTCTATGGCACCCGTGGGCCGTGGCTGTGCGGCGGCTGTGGAGCGTCAGGCGGAGACGCGTGCGCGGGCCGTCCGGCGTCGGGCGACCGCGTAGGCGACGCCCAGCAGCGCGATCCACCCGACACCCACGACGAGCGAGACCCGCGTCGCCTCGGTCACGCCGAGCATGACGACGACCCCGACCATGAAGACGATCGCGAGGACCGGGGCGACGGGCCAGAACGGCACGGGGAACTCCGACGGTCCCAGCTCGCCGCGGGCGATCTTGCGGCGCATCGAGACGTGGGACGCGAGGATCATCAGCCACACCCACACCGTCGCGAAGGTGGCGAGGGAGGCGATGACGAGGAACACGTCGTCGGGCACGAGGGCGTTGAGGACCACCCCGACGGTGAGAGTCGCGGCCATGAGCACCACGGTCATCCACGGGACGCCGTTCTTCGACACCTTGCCGAAGGACGCTGGCGCGTTGCCCGTCCTGGACAGCCCGAAGAGCATCCTGCCGGCGCTGTACACGTCGCTGTTGATCGCGGACAGCGCTGCGGTGATGACCACGGCGTTGAGGATGTGCGCGGCCGCGGGGATGCCGAGACCGTCGAAGATCTGCACGAAGGGGCTGCCGTCGTCGCCGATCGTGTCCCACGGGGAGAGCATCATGAGGATCGCGAGCGTGAAGACGTAGAACACGAGGATGCGCACGGGCACGGTGTTGATCGCTCGCGGCACCACCTGGGCCGGACGGTCGGCCTCGCCGGCCGAGATGCCGATGGTCTCGATCCCCCCGAAGGCGAACATCACGACGGTGAAGCAGGCGAGGAACCCGCCGAGGCCGTTCGGGAAGAACCCGCCGTGGTCGACGAGGTTCGAGGCGCCGACCTGCGCGTCGTCGGCGAGCGAGAAGCCGAAGACGACGATCAGCGCACCGCCGACGATCATCGCGACGATCGCCACCACCTTGACGAGGGACAACCAGAACTCGACCTCGCCGAAGACCGAGACCTTGAGCAGGTTGATCGCGGCGATGACGCAGATGATCGCCGCGACCCACGTCCACCGCGGGACGTCGGGGAACCAGAAGCCCATGTAGATGCCGAAGGCCGTCACGTCGGCGATCGCGACGATCGCCATCTCGAAGGCGAAGGTCCACCCCGTGACGTAGCCGGCGAAGCGCCCGAGATAGGTGTGCGCATACTCGCCGAAGGAGCCGGAGACGGGGTTGCGGACGGTCATCTCGCCGAGGGCGCGCATGACGACGAAGACCGCCATACCTCCGAGGAGGTATGCCAGCAGCACGCTCGGTCCGGCCTGCTGGACAGCGCTCGCTGACCCGTAGAAGAGCCCGGTGCCGATGGCCGAACCCAGTGCGATGAACCGGATGTGCCGCGCCTTGAGCCCGCGCCGCAGGGTCGGGGCTGCTGCTCGCTCCGCCGACGGGTCGACGGGGTCCGGGACCACCGCGTGGTCGGGAGCGTCTGCCGGACGAGCAGCACCCGCGGCGTGCGACGGGCCAGGCTCGGGTGCGAAGGGGGTGGACGGAGCATCGGGAAGGTCGTTCGGCACGTCGAGAAGGCCTTGTCTGCGCAGGGGGGGCGGCCGTCCGATCGGGTGGCGCCGGCCGATTCTACGTCCGTACCGGGCAGAGGTGACAGATCAGCCCAAGAGCTCGCGGACGTCCGTCGCGGTCAGACCCGCCCCACCTGCGGCTCCACCGTCGAGCACGCTCGCGAAGAGCTTCGACTTCGAGGCCTTGAGCGCCATGACCTTCTCCTCGATCGTGTCGGTCGAGACCATGCGGTACACGTTGACGTTGCGCGTCTGACCGATGCGGTGCGCCCTGTCGACGGCCTGGGCCTCGGCCGCAGGGTTCCACCACGGGTCGAGCAGGATGCAGTAGTCCGCGGCGGTGAGGTTGAGGCCAAAACCACCGGCCTTGAGCGAGATGAGGAACACGGAGGTCTCCCCCGAGGTGAAGCGCTCGATGGTCTCGGTCCGCCGGCGGGTGCGGCCGTCGAGGTAGGAGTAGTCGACGTCCTTGCGGTCGAGGTGGTCCCGCACCCGGCCGAGGAACTGCGTGAACTGGCTGAAGATCAGCACGCTGTGGCCCTCGGCGAGGATGTCGTCGAGCATCTCGTAGAGCACCTCGAGCTTGGACGAGGGCACCTTCTCGTGCTCGCTGTCGACCAGGCTCACGTCGAGGCTCGCCTGGCGCAGCACCGTGAGGGACCTGAACACCTCGAAGCGGTGCTCGCCGAACTCGTCGACGAGCCCGAGCACCTTGGTGCGCTCGCGCTGCAGGTACGCGTCGTAGAGCGCACGGTGGCGGGAGTTGAGCACGACGTCGACCACCTGCTCCTGCTTCTCGGGGAGGTCTTTGGCGACGTCTTCCTTGGTGCGGCGCAGCATGAAGGGCGCGATGCGTCGGCGCAGCTGGTCCAGGCGCGAGACGTAGCCCTCCTTCTCGATCGGCTTGGCGTAGTAGTCCTGGAACCTGCCGGGTGTGGGGAACAGCCCCGGGCTGACGACCGACACGATCGACCACAGCTCCATGAGGTTGTTCTCGAGAGGCGTCCCGGTCAGCGCGAGCTTGAAGGGCGCGTCGAGCCGCCGCGCGCACTGGTAGGCCACCGACTGGTGGTTCTTGACGAACTGCGCCTCGTCCAGGATCAGCCCGGCCCAGGCCTGTGTGCGGTACTCCTCGAAACCGAGACGGAACAGCGCGTACGAGGTGACCACGACGTCAGCCCCGGCGACGACCTCGGACAACGGGGTGCGCCGACGCGCCAGGGTCTCGGTGACAGTCACGGCCTTCAGACCGGGGGTGAACCTGCGGACCTCGGCAGCCCAGTTCCCCACGACGCTCGTCGGGGCGACCACGAGGAACGGGGCCGTGCTCCGTGTCTGGGCTACGTTCCCTGTCCCCGTGGCGTCGTCGGCACCGACGACCTCCGGGCGGTCCGAGGCGTCTGGTCCCGGCGAGGTCGCTACGGTCTCCGACGCCGTCGCAGCCTCACGGACGTGCTGCACGAGCGCAAGCGCCTGGAGCGTCTTGCCCAGCCCCATGTCGTCGGCGAGGACACCGCCGAGCCCGTGCTCGTGCAGGAAGGCGAGCCACTCGAACCCCTCCTGCTGGTACTCGCGCATGGTCGCGTCGAGACCCGCCGGCGCGGGGACGGGCCCGGGCCGCGCTCCCCCGGCGAGCGCGCCGACGGCCTCGCGCCACGCCTGCGCCTGACCGCCGACGACCCCGAGCCTCTCGAGCTCGTCGAAGAGCCCCGCCTGGAACCTGTTGACGCGCAGCGTGCCGCCCATCGTGTCCTGCATGGCGCGGGCTTCCTCGATGAGCTCGCGCAGCGCGTGGAAGCGCTCGTCGTCGAGGGAGAAGTGCAGACCGTCGACGAGCAGCAAAGAGGACTTGCCCTTGGCCAAGGCTGTGAAGACGTCAGCGAAGGGGATGAACTGCTGGCCCGCCGTGACGATCACGGCGAGGTCGAACCAGTCGCGGGTCTCCGGCAGCGTCGAGGTCGACACCGAGATCTCGACGTCGTCGGCCCGCCTGTAGTCCACAGCCTCGCCGCGGACCTCGACCACGAGGTCGGTCTCCTCCTGCGCGAGGTCCAGCAAGAGCGGGAGCTGGTCGGTGACGAAGAGAGCCGTGGCGACGTCGGCGAGCTCGGTCCGTCCCACGCGCGCGACGGCGGCTGCGGCCACGTCGGCCAGCCGTGCGGTGTCGTCGGCAGCGCGCCGTGGCTCGGCGGCCGCGCCGGGCAGGCGTGGGGCACGCCCGGCGAGCCTGTCGAGCAGCTGCGTCTCGGCCCGCGGGTCGCGGACGCCCGCGTCGGTCTGCCGGGTGCTCGGCCCGAGGTCGAACCGCAGGGTGTGGGTGGTGCCGTCGTCGTCCTCGACCGCGTAGCGCCACTGCCAGGTCAGACGCAGACCGTGCTCGGGCAGGTGCAGCACGTCGAGGTGCAGCGTGGGCCGTGGGCGCTCGGGCAGCGTGATCGACGGGTCGAGGTCGACAGCGTCGAAGCGGTCTTCGAGGGCGGGCAGGACGCGGAGCAAGAAGCGCCGCTGGTCGGTCTCGGGGACCGTGAGCGGCTCGGGGCGCTCGAGCAGCGCGAGGACCGGGGGGTCGACGGGCGAGGCGAGCGGGGCGAGCACCACCCGGGTCTCCTTGGTGGGAGCCCGGCGGCCCCGCCACGTCACGAGCCCTGTCGGAGGCTCGCCGAGCAGCGACGTCGTCGCACGATCGAGGGGGGTCAGGCCGTGGGGCGTGCCTGCAGCCTCGGCTGCCGACGCGGCTGTGCCGGCGGTCTGCTGGGTCGCGTCTGCGAGGTCGAGAGTGTCCTGCCCGGCGGCGTCGGTCTGCGCGAGCTCGCCCGCACCCGCCAGGTCCACCGACGCCCCCGTAGGGCCGTCAGCCCTGCTGGCGGGGTCGAGCGACGTGGTGTCGGCCTCGATCGCCGCGCCGAGGACCAGTCCCGCCGTCCCGCGGGAGACCGTGAGCCGGGTGCGGGCGGGACCTGCGAGGACGACGGGGCTCTGCGCCTTGTCCGAGTGGACCATCGGCAGGCCAGAGCGTCGGGCCTCGGTGAGCAGCGCCCACAGCGCGGCGCTCGGCAGCTCGTCCGCGTAGACCCACGTCGGCGCCGAGAAGTAGGCAGAGTCGGAGACGCTGATCGCGAGACCGAAGAGCGAACGCAAGATGTCGACGTGGCCGTCCGGGTAGGCCCCGTGACGGTAGTTGAGGAACCTCAGCTCGCTCCACGAGATGCCTGTCCGCACCCAGCGCCCCGTCGCGCTCCGGGTCACCGGACGCATCCCCAGGCGCGGCGAGTCGACCGAGGCGAGCGCTCGCCGTGAAGAACGACCCGTCGGCTCGGTGAGGAGCTCGACCTGGAGGGCGACGTCGTGAGAGCTGCGCAGGTCCCACGGCTTGGGCTTGCGGCCGGGGCGGCCGGGGACGGGCGGGGTGTCGTCGGGCTCGGTGAGGAGGGTCGCGAAGGTCCGTTCCCACTCGGCGCTTCGGCGCGGGGTGGTGCGACCCGTGGCAGGGGACGCGGTCTGCGCGGCGTGACCCGGTGAGCCGGCAGCCCCGCGGGCACTGTCCGTCCCGGGGAGGATCCCGGCGGCCGCACCGCTGTCGGCGCGCTCCCCCGCCGTGTCGGCTGCGACCCCGGCCGCGGCGTCGGCCAGGATCGCCTGCGCGGTGAGTCGGTCGAGGTACGCGAGGAGCGTGGCAGCCGTGTGCTTGCAGTTGAGGCGCACCGGGCAGGAGCACCTGCCGTAGCGCGGGGTCGCCTGCTCTCCGGCGCTCGACATCTCGACGACAGTCACGTACTGCTTGCGGGCCGATCCGCGGACCTGCCCGACGATCGTCGTGCCGTCACCGTTCCGCGCGACCGAGACGACCTGCCCCGCACTGACGTACTCCTCGCCGCGGGCGAAGGTCTCCGAGCCCACGAGCTGGGACACGTCGGCTGCTGAGAACACCCCCGAAGTCTCTCACCGACCGGTGACACGCCGAGCATCGTCGGTCCGGGGCAGCGCTGCCGCTCTATCAGCCGACGGGCGTGACTGCCTCGAGCACGCCGTCACCGAACTTCTCGAGCTTCGCGGCGCCGACCCCGCTGACTGTGCCGAGCTCGTCGGTCGTCGTGGGACGGAGCACAGCGATGTCGCGGAGCGTCGCGTCGTGGAACACGACGTAGGCCGGCACGCCAGACTCTTTGGCCGTCGCGGCGCGCCACGCGCGGAGCCGCTCGAAGACGGCTGCTGCGGTGTCGTCGAGGTCGACGGCGGCCTTCGCCTGCCCCTTGCCGGCCGATCGTGTCCGGGTCCGGGCAGCCTTCGGCGCCTCCCGCCGGAACCGGACCTCACGTGCGCCCGAGAGCACCTCGGCCGAGTCGGCCGTCAGCTGGAGCGTGCCGTAGCCCTCGCCGTCGACCCCGAGCAGGCCACGGGCGAGCAGCTGGCGGACGACCCCGCGCCACTCCCCGTCGGAGAGGTCGCTGCCGATGCCGAAGGTCGACAGGCTGGTGTGACCGAGCTGGGTGACGCGCGGCGTCTCCTTGCCGAGCAAGATGTCCACGAGGTGGCCCGCGCCGTAGCGCTGCCCACGGTCGCGCTCGAGCCGGACGACCGTGGAGAGCAGCTTCTGCGCGGCGACGGTGCCGTCCCACGTCTCCGGGGGCGCGAGGCAGGTGTCGCAGTTGCCGCAGGCCGAGCTCTGCTCACCGAAGTACGAGAGCAGCTGGACGCGTCGGCACTCGACGGTCTCGCACAGGGCGAGCATCGCGTCGAGGTGCGCCGACAGTGCGCGCTTGTGCGTGGCGTCGCCCTCGGACTGGTCGATCATGCGGCGCTGCTGGACCACGTCCTGGAGGCCGTAGGCCAGCCAGGCCGTCGACGGCTGGCCGTCACGGCCCGCTCGCCCGGTCTCCTGGTAGTAGCCCTCGACGGACTTGGGCAGGTCGAGGTGGGCGACGAACCGCACGTCGGGCTTGTCGATCCCCATGCCGAAGGCGATGGTCGCGACCATGACGATCCCGTCCTCGCGCAGGAACTTCGACTGGTTGGCCGCGCGCACGTGGGCGGGCAGCCCTGCGTGGTACGGCAGGGCCGGGATCCCCTGGGCGACGAGGTGCTCGGCGGTCTGCTCGACCGAGTTCCGCGACAGGCAGTAGACGATGCCGGCATCACCGGGGTGCTCGGTCCGCAGGAGCTCGAGCAGCTGGGCGCGCGGGTTGTTCTTCGACGCGATCCTGTACTGGATGTTGGGACGGTCGAAGCTCGCGACGAAGTGCCGTGCGTCCTCGAGCTGGAGCCGGCTCGCGATCTCGCGGTGGGTCGTCTCGGTCGCCGTCGCGGTGAGGGCGATGCGCGGGACCGTGGGCCACCGCTCGTGCAGGATCGACAGGCCTAGGTAGTCGGGGCGGAAGTCGTGGCCCCACTGCGACACGCAGTGCGCCTCGTCGATCGCGAAGAGCGCGACGTCCCCGCGGTCGAGCAGCGCGAGGGTCTCGGGGACCCGCAACCGCTCGGGGGCGAGGTAGAGCAGGTCGAGCGTGCCGTCGACGAAGGCCCCCTCGACCTCTCTGCGCTGCTCCCAGCTCTGCGTGGAGTTGAGGAACCCGGCTTTGACCCCCAGGGCCGACAGGGCGTCGACCTGGTCCTGCATGAGCGCGATGAGCGGTGACACGACCACGCCGACACCCTCGCGGACGAGCGAGGGCACCTGGTAGCAGAGCGACTTGCCGCCACCTGTCGGCATGAGGACGAGAGCGTCCCCTCCCCCGACGACGGTCGAGACGATCTCCGCCTGGTCACCGCGGAAGGCCGGGTACCCGAAGACCGTGTGCAGCACGTCGAGGGCGCGCGGGTCCGCCGGGGCCGAGGACGCAGGGAGCACGGCGGACGGTGTCGGTGCGACCGCCGTCGCGGTCCCGGCACCTGGAGCATCGATGCCCGGGGTGTCGGTGCGAGCGTCGGGTCCGGTCTGCTCAGGCGTGGTCACCGGACCACTCTAGGTCCGGACCGCAGGTCCCCGGGCACTGTCCACAAGGGCCGCTCGGGCGGGGGACGCGCGAGGCACGGGGCGTCGAGCACGAAGCGTAGGATGCAACTTGTATCTATGAAGCGCCGCAGTCCTCCGTGCGGCGTCGCAGCCAGCCCGAGAAGGTCTCATGCCCCCCGCATCCCCCGCGTCCGCGAGCGCGCCCGGCTCTCCGCAGCCCGCTCCCCGACCCGCTGCTTCTGCCTCTGCCTCTGCCTCTGCCTCTGCCTCTGAGCGGGCCTACGCGGCGCTCCGCGCCCGGGTCGTCTCCGGCGCGGTCCCGGGCGGCACGATGCTCAGCGAGGGTGAGGTCGCCGACGAGCTCGGCATGAGCCGGACCCCCGTCCGCGAGGCGTTCCTGCGCCTGCAGGCCGAAGGGTGGATGCAGCTGTTCCCCAAGCGGGGCGCGCTGGTCCGACCGATCGAGCCCGACGAGCTGGCCGAGGTCGTCGAGGCCCGCCACCTGGTCGAGTCCGCCGCGGTCCGTACCGTCACGGCCGACGACGGCGCCACCACGGCCCTGGTCAACAGTCTGCGAGCGCTCGTCGCCGCGCAGCGCGCGGCGGCCGAGAGCGCAGACCTCGACACCTTCGCCCTCCTCGACGTGACCTTCCACCAGACGATCGCCGACGCCGGAGGCAACAGCATCCTCACGGCCTTCTACTCCTCGCTGCGCGACAGGCAGCACCGCATCACCGCGCGCACCGTCCGCGCGGGGCAGGACCGCGTCGAGGCGATCCTCGCGCAGCACACCGAGCTCGTCGACCTCGTGGGAGCAGGTGACGCCGCAGGTTTCGAGGCGGCACTCGCTGCTCACCTCGGCGAGATCCACCGCGGGATCTTCGGCCGATGAGGGGCGCAGGCAGCACGACAGACACCCCAGGAACCACGGGCACCACACCCTCGCCCACCCAGGCCTCCTGGGCGCACAGGTCTTCGACGACCCACGCGAGCCACGAGACTTACGCCGTCCAAGATCCCGGAGCCCCTCAGACCGCACCGTCCGTGCCCGACGCCCAGCCGGACCCCCAGATGACAGCAGCGAACGCTCGCGGCACCCACCCTCGAGCCTGGCTCGCTGCGTGCGGAGTCCTCTTCGCCGTCGCGTGGGGCGGGAACGAGTTCACACCGCTCCTCGTCCTCTACCGCCTCGAAGGACTCTCCGCGCAGTCGGTCAACGTCCTCCTCGGCGCCTACGTGCTCGGGATCGTCCCGGCCCTGCTCGTCGGTGGGCCGATGTCGGACCGCTACGGGCGCCGTCCGCTGCTGCTGCCCGCGCCGCTGCTCGGCGTGCTGGGCAGCGCGCTGATCGCGTGGGGTGCGCACCTGCACGCCCTGCTGTTCGCGGGTCGGGTCTTCTCCGGGCTCGCGCTCGGGCTCGTCATGGCCGTCGGGACCAGCTGGGTCAAAGAGCTCTCGCAGCCGCCCGTCGCCGACCCGGGCGAGCCTGGCGCCGGGGCACGACGTGCTGCCCTCGCCCTGACCGCAGGCTTCGGCCTCGGCGCCGTGGTTGCCGCCGTCCTCGCCCAGTACGGCCCGCTGCCGACGCTGCTGCCCTACGTCGTGAACATCGTGGTGACCGTGGTGCTCATCGTCCCGGCGCTCTCCGCACCCGAGACCACGGTCCGTCAGACCACACCGGGGCGGCTCCGTGACGACCTGCGCATCCCCGCAGCCCGGCACCGACGGTTCCTCAGGGTCGTGCTGCCGATGGCGCCGTGGGTCTTCGCCGTCGCTGCCTGCGCGTACGCGATCTTGCCGGCCCTCGTCGCCCACGAGGTGCCGGGGAACGAGATCGGGTTCTCCGGGCTGCTGTGCTTCGTGGCGCTCTCCTGCGGGTTCGTCGTCCAGCAGCTCGCGCGGGCCGTCGACACACCGCAGTCGTCCAGAGCCGTCGCTGTCGCGCTGGCCGTGACCGTCGTCGGGATGGCGACGGCGTCGTGGGCGGCGGCCACCCTCGACCTGCGGGTCACGGTGCTCGCCGCCGGCGTGCTGGGCTGCGCCTACGGTCTGCTGATGCTCTCGGGGTTGCAGGAGGCGCAACGGATCGCCGGGCCGGACGACCTCGCCGGGATCATCGCCGTCTTCTACTCGATCAGCTATCTCGGGTTCTTCGTGCCGACGGTCTTCGGGGCGCTCTCGGGCAGCCTGAGCTATCCGATCATGCTCGGGGGCGGGGCCGTCGTCGCGCTCGGCTGCCTGCTCGTGGTCGTGGCCAGCTGGCGGGCGCACCTGCCAGCCGACGCCGCGGCGCGGACGCCCTCGGACGCTGAGGTGCGGCCGCCGTCAGCCGCTGACGTGCGTCCGCAGCCTGACGCTGACGTGCATCCGCAGCCCGACGCTGCGGCGCGACGCTCGTCAGAGGCCGCACCGCAGCGGGGGTCAACGGCCGGCAGCGACCTGCCCTGACGGGACCGCCTGCTCGACGTCGGCCGGGACCGGCACCCCGAAGTCGGGGGTGCCGTCCTCGCCCCAGGTGAAGCGCTGGGCGAAGATCATCCTGTCCCACCCGTCCGTCCTGGTGGCGTGGTAGATCATCCAGCCTTCCTGGCCGTCCGGTGAGAGGACGAAGGATCCGTGCCCAGGCCCCAGGACGTCTGCGGTCTTCGAGAACGCCGGCTCGGTGGACTTGGTCCACGACGCCGGGTCGAGCACGTCGTCGCCCGTGAGGGTGAGCAGGCCGTAGGCGTAGTCGTCGGTCCAGCTCGCGCTCGTCGAGTACACGAGGTGCAGAGCACCGTCACGCTCGAGCACCTGCGGCCCCTCCTGGACAGGCATCCCCTGCCGCTCCCACTCTTCGGTCGGCTCCGAGAGGAGCACGCGGGGTCCGGAGATCGACGTCGGGCCGTCCATCTGGGCGATGTAGAGGTTCTGCTGCCCGTCGACCTCGCCCTCCCAGCCCGACCAGACGAAGAACTGCTGCCCCTCGCGGTCCAGCACGGTGCCGTCGATCGCCCAGCGGTCGGTCTCGTCGGTGATCTGACCGTGGTCGACGTACGGACCGAAGGGATCGTCTCCCTCGCTCTCGAGCACGTACATGCGGTGGTTCGCGTTGTCCCCGTCACAGCTCGTCGCTGCCAGGTAGACGAACCACGTGCCGTCGCCGTGGTGGATCTCGGGAGCCCAGACGTCCCGGCACGCCGGCCCGAGGGCCGCCGGCTCCCAGATCTTCTGGCGCGTCCCGGACCAGAGATCGGTGAGGTTGTCGGGCTCGGAGGCCGTGAGCCAGAGCTCGCCGTTCGACCGCGCCTCGAGCATGAGGTAGCGGTCGCCGTCCTCGACCACGTAGGGGTCGTTGCCGAGGTCCGCGACAGGGTTGGCGAAGGTGGGCGCTCCGGTGGTGTCGTCTGCCACCGGGTCTTCTGGTCCGCCCGAGCCGCACCCCGCCAGGAGAAGCACGGCTGCGACGACCACCGCGGCCGCAGGACCGCTGCGCAGCCGCCTCATCCCTTGAGCCCAGCAGTCGCGACAGACTCGATGATCTTTCGCTGGAAGAACACGAAGACGAGCAGAGCCGGGACGCTCGCGATGACCGCACCGGCCATGATGAGCGGCTGGTTGGCGATGTACGCGCTCTGCAGGAGCGGCAGACCGGCCGGCAGCGTCAGGGTGGACGTCGTCGAGAGCGCGTAGACCGGCCAGAGGAAGTCGTTCCAGCTCGCGAGGAAGGTGATCACCGCGATGGTCGACAGGGCCGGCTGCGCGAGCGGCAGCATGACCGACGCGAAGATCCGCACGTCCGACGCCCCGTCGATCCGGGCCGCCTCCTCGAGCTCTCGCGGGAGCCCGAGGAAGAACTGCCGGAGGAAGAACACACCGAAGGCCCCACCGACCGGAGGCAGCATCAGGGCGAGGAGCGAGTCGAGGATCCCGAGGCTGTCCGAGATCAGGTAGGTCGGGATGAGGAACACGAATCCCGGCAGGAACAGTGTCGCGATGACGAGCGAGAACACGATCCCTCGTCCCCGGAAGGTGAACCTGGCGAGCGCGTAGGCGGCGAGCGCCGCCGTGCTGACCACGAGGGCCGTCGTGACCGTCGCTGTGACGACGGAGTTGAAGAACCACCGGACCACCGGAGACTTCCCACCCCAGGCCGTCAGCGGCCTGTAGCTGTCGAGGGTCGCCGGGTCGGGGACCAGCGACGTGCTGGTCGCCGCGTCGAGCTGGGTCTTGAACGACGTCGAGATCATCCACAGGATCGGGACGAGCACGAGGAGGGCGAGGGCGACGAGCACCATGGTGCGGACCACGGTCCTGGTCTGGCGCCTGACCACGGTGTCGGTGACCGTCATGACTGGTCCTCCTTGCCGACGAGGAACCTGAAGTTCAGGATGCTGACGACGACCAGCAGGAGTGCGAGGACG
The DNA here is from genome assembly GCF_013415325.1 of Sanguibacter inulinus. Lineage (GTDB taxonomy): Bacteria > Actinomycetota > Actinomycetes > Actinomycetales > Cellulomonadaceae > Sanguibacter > Sanguibacter inulinus. The sequence goes on from NZ_JACBYE010000002.1 coordinate 126,502, forward strand.
TAGGACATCGCTGTCGCGGAACCCATCCGGGACTCTCCGAGCCCGACGTCGGACATGTACATGATGGCCGAGCGGGTCGCGCCGTTCGGGTCGCCGTCGGTCATGACGTAGGGCTGCCCGAAGACGTTCGCCGAGGCCAGGACGGTGATCATCACGACGAAGACCACGACAGGACGCAGACCGGGCAGGGTGATGCTGCGGAAGGTCCGCCACCGGCCGGCGCCGTCGAGGGCGGCAGCCTCGTACTGGTCGCGAGGGATGCTCTGCAGGCCCGCGAGGTAGATGATCGCGTTGAAGCCGAGCGTCCACCAGAGGGTCGCGCCCACGAGCGACACCCACACCCACGGCTCCTGCTGCAGCCACGGGATGTCGTCACGCAGACCGAGCCCGCCGAGGATCCTGTTGAGGATCCCGTGCTGGGTGTCGAGGACGAACTTCCACAAGACCCCGACCACGGCGACCCCGAGGACGTAGGGCGCGAAGAACGCTGCACGCAGCACGGTCCTGCCGCGGAACGGCTTGTCGACGAGCAGCGCGACGGCGAGCGGCACGGTGACCATGAGCGGGACCGTGAAGAGCGTGAACAGGCCCGTCGCGCGCATGCTCCGCCAGAACGAGGCGTAGTCGAGCGTGCCCGGCGTGAAGAGGTCGACATAGTTGCCGAGCCCGACGAAGGGCCTGTACGAGGGGAAGCTGAAGTCCCAGTCGAAGAGGCTCACGTAGATGCCGTAGACCGCAGGGGCCAGGACGAAGAGCCCGAAGAAGCAGAGATAGGGAGCGAGGAAGAGCCAGGGGACGGCCGCGCGGCCTCGACGACCGCGCGGTGCCCCCTTCTCAGACCCCGCCGCGCCCCGGGTCTGCTCGACCCGGGTCGTGGGGGCTGTCATGGTCTAGTACCCGAACTTCTTCTGGTTGCGGTCGACGATGAGCTGCGCCTCGGCGGCCGAGGCCTCGAGGGCGGCCTGCGGCTCGGTCGTCAGCAGGAGCGCTGCGTTGATCCCCTCTTCGAGCTTGCCGAGGGCGTCCGGCAGACCCGGGAAGTTCTGCGGCAGGACCGTCGTGTCGATCATCGGCCCGAAGACGTCCATCCCCGGGATCGCCGCGAACTCGGCGGACTCGCGGACCGAAGCACGTGCCGGGACCTGGTTGGCCTGGGCCCACACGATCGAGTCCTTGCTCATCGAGTTGATGAAGTACGCCGCGGCCGCGAGCTTGTTGGCGTCGTCCGCGACCTGCTTGGTCGCTGTGAGCTGGTGGGAGCTGCCCCACGTGGCGGCGGTGTCACCGATCACCGGGAGCGGTGCGACGCCCCAGTCGATCGCCTCGAAGGTCGGGTTGGACTGCTCCCAGATGCCACCGATCACGTAGGCGTTCTGGCCGTCGGCGAAGGCCTTCCAGTAGCCGTCCTGCCCGACGTTCTCCGGGCTGTACCCCTTGCGCACGAGGTCGGTGAGCCAGGTGAGCGCCTTGACCCCGGACTCGTCGTCCCACGTCACGGTGCGTCCGTCATCGCTGACGGCCTGGCCGCCCCACTGCGCCTGGAGGGCCGTGAACCACGTGCGCATCCACCCTGTCGAGTCGATCCACATGCCCTGCACGCCCTGCGCTTTGAGGACCTCGAGGTGCTCGAGGAGCTCCTCCCCCGTGGTCGCCGGGGCCTCCGGGTCGAGCCCCGCCGCCCGCAGCACGTCCTTGTTGTAGTAGAGCCCGTGCATGTGGACGTCGAGCGGGATGCCGTACCGGGCGCCGTCGTAGACACCACCGGCCCAGACCGCCTCGGCGAAGTCGTCCTCCTCGAGGCCGAGATCCGAGGCGACGGCGTCGAGACCGATGAGGGCCCCCTGCGCGGCCTGGGTGGACACCTGGTCCATGTGCATCAGCGCGACGTCGGGACCGTTCCCGGACTCCACGGCGACGGGGAGCTTCTGGTAGAAGTCGCCCCACTCCGACGTCGTGACCTTGACGGTGACGTTCGGGTTGGCAGCGTTGAAGGAGTCGACCATCGCGTCGAAGTAGGCACCGTCGGCCCCTGTGAAGCCGTTCCAGAAAGACAGCTCGACCGGGGGTCCGTCGTACGAGTCGCCGCTGACCTGGCTGACGACGGGTGCGTCCTGCGCACCCCCGTCCGAGCCGCAGGCGGCGAGGGTCAGTGCGAGTGTCGCCGCGGCCCCAGCGGCGACGGTTCTGGCGAAGACAAGGTTCATCTCGGTGCTCTCCTTCGAGTTCCGGGCTACCGCGGCGAGCGCGGCACACCTGCTGACCAAGCGGTCGATCCGGACATTACAGCGCTGTAATGCGCACGTCAACGAGGCGGTTGACCCCTGTGGACGAGCCCGGTCTGACGGACGCGCCAGCGGTCAGCCGTCCTCTGAGCCGCACGTGGCACACGTCCCCGTCGGTCCCGTCGCTCCCGTCGCTCCTGGGAACCCGGGCACCCGCCGACCTGCCGCGACCTCGACGTCTGCGCACACAGGTCTCGGCCGCCCGGCTGTAGATTGACCAGCGGCGCGCCGGGACCGGCCGCCCTGCCCGACGGTCGCGCGACCAGCGGCACCGAGGTCCGACGAGGAGGACGATGGCCAGGGTCCGGCTCCAGGACGTCGCAGAGCACGCAGGCGTCTCGATGAAGACTGTGTCCAACGTCGTCAACGACTACCCGCACGTCTCCCCCGCCACGCGCAGCCAGGTGCTCGCCTCGATCGAGGCGCTCGGCTACAGGCCGAACGCGACAGCCCGCCGCCTCGCGACAGGCCGGACCGGGACGCTCGCGCTCGCCGTGAGCGACGTGAGCCTGCCGTACTTCGCCGAGCTGGCGAGCACGATCTCCCGACTGGCGACGAGCCGGGGCTACAGGCTGCTGCTCGAGCAGACCGGCGAGTCTGTCGAGGCTGAGCGCGCGGTCCTCCTCGGCGGCGAGAGCGGGCTGGTCGACGGGATCATCTTCCAGCCGTCGCACATCGCGCTCGACGACCTCGCCCGCTACACGACCGCGACCCCCGTGGTGCTCCTCGGCGAGGGCGACGCCCCCGAGGGCGTGGACACCGTGATGATCGACAACACCGCAGCAGCCCGAGAGGTCACCGAGCACCTGCTGCGCCTCGGCCGGCGCCGGGTGGCCTTCGTCGGGCACGAGGCCCACGGGCTCTCTGCGACCTCCCGTCAGCGGCTCACCGGCTTCGAGACAGCGCTGCGCGAGACGGGCGCACAGGTCGACCCCGCGCTGCTCCTCGCGACCGACGCGATCAGCGCTGAGGCCGCCGAGCGCGCCGTCGGCGACGCGCTCGACGGCGGGCTGCGGTTCGACGCCGCCTTCTGCCGCGACGACCTCGCTGCCCTCGGGGCCCTCAGCGCGCTCCGCAGGCGCGGCGTGCGCGTCCCCGACGACGTCGCCGTGACGGGGTGGGACGACGTCACCCTCACGCGGTTCTCGAACCCGACGCTGACGACGGTCCACCCCGACCTCGACCACCTGGCGCGCAGCGCGATGGATCTCCTCGAAGAACGCGTCGGCGGGTACCGCGGGGCCGGACGGCACGTGGTCGCACCGCACTCGATCAGCGTCCGCGAGAGCGCCCCGTCGGCCTGAGACGACCTCTCGCCGCACCGCTCGACCGTCGGACCGACGCCCGGCTCAGCCAGCCGGCGGGCAGGCGACCGCGCCCCGCAGGCGTCGTCCCCGCCCGCTCAGACGCCGGCACAGCCCTCCCCTCCACCCCTTTACAGCGCTGTAAAGAATGCGCATACTGTCGTCATGAGCACATCTGCTGCCCCGTCACTCGTCCGCGCCTCCGTCCAGGACGGCACCTACCCCCGACCCCAGCTCGTCCGTGCCGACTGGGTCGACCTCTGCGGGACCTGGCAGCTCGCGACCGACGACGCCGACGAGGGTCTGGCCGCGGGCTGGTCCGACGCGGGGTCCTTCGACCGGACCGTCGTCGTGCCCTTCCCGCCGGAGTCCCCGGCCTCGGGCGTCGCAGACACCGGTTTCCACCCCGTCCTCTGGTACCGCCGCGACCTCTCCGCCGACGACCTCGACAGCACCGGACGGTCCGCGGACATGCCGACGGTCTTGCTGCACCTGGGAGCCGTGGACCACCGTGCCGACGTCTGGCTCAACGGCACCTATCTGGGCGGGCACATCGGCGGCTCGACCCCGTTCACGCTCGACGTCACCCGCGCGATCGACCCCGACCGCGCCGTGCAGAATCTCGTGGTCCGCGCCTTCGACGACCCCGCCGACGTGGAGCAGCACCGCGGGAAGCAGGACTGGCAGCGGGACGCCCACAGCATCTGGTACGACCGCACGTCCGGGATCTGGCAGCCCGTGTGGCTCGAGGCCGTCCCCGAGCTGCACGTCACGCACCTCACCTGGACGACAGACCTGCACGCCGGGAGCGTGACCCTCGACGTCGAGCTCAACCGCCGCCCGGCAGCCCCCGTCGACCTCCGTGTCGAGATCGACCACGAGACGTCCCTGCTCGCCTCGGTCACGGTCCAGACCTCCGAGCCGCGCAGCACCGTGCAGATGTCGGTCCCACGCCAGCGCAACGGGCAGGACTACGAGACCCTCCTGTGGAGCCCTGAGCATCCGACGCTGCTCGACGCGCGCGTGCAGCTGGTCCCGGCCGCAGGACAGGCGCCGGCCGCGGCTGACGGCGTGAGCTCGTACCTGGGTCTGCGGTCGGCGTCGACAGGTGGCGGGCACTTCCTGCTCAACGACCGTCCGTACTACGTGAGGTCTGTGCTCAACCAGGGCTTCTGGCCGCAGTCGCACCTCGCTGCGCCGAGCGCCGACGCGCTGCGCGCCGAGGTCCAGCTCATCAAGGACCTCGGCTTCAACGCCAACCGGGTGCACCAGAAGATCGAAGACCCGCGCTTCCTGTTCTGGGCGGACCGCCTCGGGCTGCTCGTGTGGGAAGAGGCGCCGAGCGCCTACCAGTTCTCGGGCACGGCGGTCCGCCGGATGCTCACGGAGTGGAGCGAGGCGATCCACCGGGACGCCTCGCACCCGTGCATCGTCACGTGGGTGCCGATCAACGAGAGCTGGGGCGTCCAGCACGTCGCGCACGACGAGCAGATGAAGCACTACACGCAGGCGCTGTGGCACCTCACCCATGCGCTCGACGGCACGCGTCCCGTGGTGTCCAACGACGGGTGGGAGCTCACAGACTCTGACGTGTGGTCGGTCCACGACTACGACGCCTCGCCCGAGGCGCTCGCCGAGCGGTACCGCGACCCTGCGGCCCTCACCACGCTCCTCGAGGGCGTCGGTCCTGCCGGGCGGCGCATGCGCCTCACCGGCGAGGCCGACCGCGGTCAGCCGGTCATGCTCACGGAGTTCGGCGGGATCACCTTCGCCGCCGGCGCCGAGGACAGCACCTGGGGCTACAGCCGCGTCGGGACGGCCGACGACCTCGACGCGCACCTCTCAGCCGTCGTGGGAGCGGTCCGCGGAGCCCACCTGGCCGGGTTCTGCTACACCCAGCTCGCCGACACCCTGCAAGAGGCGAACGGTCTGGTCGACGAGCACCGCCAGCCGAAGATCCCCGCCGAGCGCATCCGGCAGATCATCAGCGGCTGACGCTCCTCCGCGTACCAGCGGTGCGTGCCCCGGACAGGACATCCAGGGCACGCGCCGCATCACGACAGCCGACCAGGCGCGGCGTCACGGCAGCAGCCGCTCGCCACGACACGACGTCAGGTCATGCGCAGCCTCGTCATGGCCGGGTCGCGCGCTCCAGCAGCTGCAGCACGTGGACGTAGGGGCGGCCCGTCGCGCGCGACATGCCCATCTCGCACGTCCGGTTCGCCGAGGCGTAGGCGTCCAGACGGCCGTCCCGGGCGACCTCGTAGGCTGCGACCTCGGCAGCCTCGCGCGCCGTCGCGCTCGCCGTGAGCTCGGGGTGCAGCATGCCGCGGTCCCCTGCGAAGCCGCAGCACCCCCACGAGGGCGGGACGAGCACCTCGCTCGCGACGACCCCGGCAAGTGCGACGAGGTCCTCGACGATCCCCAGGTGGACCGTCGAGCAGGTGGGGTGCACGGCTGCTGTGCGCAGGCGCTGGGTCACGGTCAGCCGGGCGAGCAGGGACTCGCGGACGAAGGTCACGGCATCGACGATGCGCAGCCTGTCGAAGCGCTCTGTCCAGGTGCCGTCGAGCTGGCTGCCGAGATCGCGCAGGCCGTGGGTGCACGAGCTCGCGTCGGTGACGACGGGGAGCCTGCCGCCGTCGCTGGTCTCCCACAGCGCGGCGACCGTGGAGTACGCCATCGTGCGGTGCCCGTCGGTGAGGCCCTTGGACTGCCAGACCGTGCCGCAGCACAGGCCGTCGACGGCGTCGGGGACGACGACAGCAGCGCCCGCTCGGTCGCAGAGGGACACGAAGGCTCCTTCGGCGCTCTCGAGCAGCCCGTCGGCGCCGCGCTCGGCGGCGAAGATGCCGCCGACGCAGCTGGGGAAGAGCACGACCTCAGGGACTCCTGATCCCCGCTGTCCTCCCCTGCGGCGGCGGCCCGGGCCTGGGAGGTCACCCGAGGCGCTCGGGACGAGCTCGTGCGGGAGCACCGAGCGGGCAGCTGCCGTGACGGCGCCGAGCACGCCTCCGGGCAGGGGTGCTGCCACGGCGAGCCCGGCGCGGGCGGCTGCACCGACAGCGCCCCAGTGCCGGGCAGCGAGGTCTCCGGCGCGCTGGGCAGGGCTGCCGCTGCCGCCTGCCCGCTCGGCGCGGAAGGACTTCATGACCTTCCCGGTGTCGATGCCGACAGGGCAGGCCGTGACGCACAGGGAGTCGGCGGCGCAGAGGTCGACGGCGTCGTAGCCGAAGTCCTCCCCGATCGCGGCGCGCTCGTCGGGTCCGGCTGCGGCCATCGTCCGGAGCAGGACGATGCGCTGGCGGGGTGTGACGGTGAGGTCCTTCGAGGGGCAGACGGGCTCGCAGTACCCGCACTCGACGCAGGCGTCGACCCTCGGGTCGACCTGCGGGACGAGCTTGAGGTGCTCGAGGTGCGCGCGGGGGCTGTCCGGGAGGACCACGCCGGGGTTGAGCAGGCGCTCCGGGTCGAAGAGCTCCTTCACCCCGGTCATCACCGCGAACAGCTCGGGACCGTACTGGCACTCGACGAAGGGTGCCATGACCCGCCCGGTCCCGTGCTCGGCCTTGAGGGACCCGCCCTGGCGGAGCACGAGCTCGACGAGGTCCTCGGTGAAGGCCTCGAAGGCTCTCAGCTCTGCGGGGTCGTCGAGCCGCGGGCTGATCATGAAGTGCAGGTTGCCGTCCTTGGCGTGGCCGAAGACGACGGCGTCGTCGTAGCCGTGGCGGTCGAAGAGGGCATCGAGCTCGGTCATGGTCGCGCTCAGCGCTGGCACCGGGACGACCACGTCTTCGAGGAGGGCCGTGGTGCCGACAGGACGGGCTCCAGCGACGGCTGTGTAGAGCCCCTTGCGCAGCGTCCACAGCGCGGCACGCTCGGCCGGGTCGACGGTGAGCGAGACGGGCAGGGCGAGCGGGAGCTGCGCCGCGACCTCGTCGACGCGGGCTGTCACGGCTGCGAGCGCCTCGGCGTCGTCAGCCTGGAGCTCGAGCAGGAGCGCGGTGTGGCCGTCGAGGACGAGGGAGCGCACCGGGTCCGTCGGGGCGAGGGAGGGCTGGACGACGCGCAGCGATGCGGTGTCCATGAGCTCGAGGGTCCGCGCGCCGGCGCGGGTGAGCGCTCCGAGGGCGTCGGTCGCGTCGGTGAGGGTGGCGAACACGAGCAGCCCTGTGGCGGCGAGCGGGAGGACCGGGACCGTGCGGAAGGTCGCCTGCGCGACGAAGCCGAGGGTGCCCTCGGACCCCACGAGCAGGTGCTCGAGGATCGCGACGGGGGTGTCGTGGTCGAGGAAGGCGTTGACGGAGTACCCCATGGTGTTCTTCATGGAGAACAGGTGCCTGATGCGCTCGACCGAGACCGCGTCGCGCCGGACCCGGTCTCGCAGGTGCAGGAGCCCTGCGTGCAGGGCGGGCTCGGCGCTCTCCAGCCGGGCGTCGGCGTCCGGGTGGCCGGTGTCGAGCACGGTGCCCGAGGGCAGCACGACGACGAGGGAGTCGAGGGTCGCGTAGGTGCTGGCCTCGGTGCCGCAGGCCATCCCCGAGGAGTTGTTGGCGACCACCCCGCCGACTGTGCAGGCGACCTCGCTCGCCGGGTCAGGGCCGAGGCGGCGGCGGTACGGGGCGAGGCGCGCGTTGACCGACCGGATCGTCGCGCCTGGGCCGCAGCGGACCAGGCGGCCCCCGTCGAGCACCTCGACGTCGCGGAACCCGGCCCGGGTGTCGACCTGGAGCCCTGTCCCGCTCGCCTGCCCGGAGAGGCTCGTGCCGCCCGAGCGGAAGGTCACCGGCCGCCCAGCCGCCGATGCCAGCCGGAGGGCCGCGACCACGTCGTCGACCGACTGCGCGGTGACGACGGCGTCGGGGACCAGCAGCACGTGCGAGGCGTCGTGGGCCCTGGCCGCGAGGTCGATCGGCCGCAGGTGCAGCTGATCGGCGGCGAACTGCGCCCGCAGCGCGTCTCGCAGCTCCGCGGCGACCACCTCGGGGGCGTCGTCGGGGGTCGTGCGGGCTGGCGCCTGGGCGGTCATGGGTCCTCCGGTGGTGCGGGTCTAGGACGTCGTCAGGTCCGTTGCGGCCTGCGCGTGGGCTGTCGGCGGTCGCGGACCGCGTCGTAGGTGACCTGGAGCGCGTCGAGGCTGCGCTCGTAGGTCTGCTGGGCGACCCCGACGAACAGGCAGTCGACGACGGTGAGCTGGGCGAGCCGGCTGCCTGTCGCGCCCGAGCGGAACGTGGTCTCGCGTGCCGCCGTGGTGAGGACGTGGTCGGCCTCGCGGGCCAGCGGCGACCTGGGGGCGTTGGTGATCGCCACGGTCACCGCCCCGTTGGCACGGGCCAGGGCGAGGGAGTCGATGGTGTCGGCCGTCAGGCCCGAGTGCGAGATGGCGATCGCGATGCCCCGCTCGTCGAGGAGCGCGGCGGAGACGAGCGCCTGGTGGGGGTCGGGGAAGGAGAACGCGACCTGCCCGATCCTGTGCAGCTTCTGCTGGAGGTCCGCGGCGACGATGCTCGACGCCCCGACGCCGTAGATGTCGCAGCGGTCGGCGGCGATGAGCGCGTGCACGACGGCCTCGAGCTCGGTGATCGACAGGGCCTTGGCGGTGTCCTCGACCGAGCGGGCGTCGGCGTACGAGATCTTCTCGACGACCGAGGCGAGGTCGTCGCCGGGGGCGATGTCACCGGAGAGCTCGAAGGCGGCGTCGGTCCGCGAGCGCCCACCCATCTCGGAGGCGAGGGCGAGGCGCAGCTGCGGGTAGCCCCGCACGCCGAGCTCTCGGCAGAACCTCACGACGGTCGTCTCGGAGGTGTCGCAGGCGTCGGCGAGGTCGGAGATGGTCATCGCGGCGACCTCGGCGGGGCGGGCGAGGATCTGCTCGGCGACGCGTCGGATCGCGGGCTGGAGGTCGGGCAGCAGACCCCGGATGCGCACAGTCAGCGGGACGGCGGGGTCCGTGGTCCCGGGCGCGGCGTGCTCTGTCGTCATGAAGGAAACTTACCTTCGATCAGTAGAGCAGGACAGCGTCGGGCCGGTGGCTCCGCGGGGCCAGCAGCGTCGACACGGGGACCCCGGCGTCGACAGTCGTGCGCAGCGCGTCCGAGCCCCACAGCAGGTCGACGAAGGGACGGCGACCGGGCAGGACCTCGGACGGGCCCGCGGCCCCGGTGCCCGACGGCCCTTCACGTCCCGGACCCGCAGAACCGTCCTGGGCCGAACCGTCCTGGACAGCGGGCTCTGCGGGCTCGGGCAGCCGCCAGCCGAAGTCCTCGGGGTACAGCCTCGCGACGGTCTCGACGAGCAGCACCCCGGTCCGGACGGGCTCGAAGGCCACGGGGTCGCTCACGTGGACCTGGACCCCGCGCACGACCTCCCCCGCGAAGGCGTGGAAGGTGGGCGTGAAGGTCGTGGGACGGAACAGCACACCGGGCAGCTCGAGCGCCGTGAGGGCTGGTGCGAGCCGTGCGTCGACCCACGGTGCCCCGACGATCTCGAAGGGCCGGGTGGTGCCGCGACCCTCCGAGAGCGTGGTCCCCTCGACGATCCCGGTCCCCGCGTAGACGAGGGCCGTCTCGGGAGTCGGCATGTTGGGCGAGGGCATCACCCACGGCAGCCCGGTGGCCGCCCAGAGCATGTCGCGGGTCCAGCCCTCGAGCTCGACGACCCGCACGGGCCCTGTCGGCAGGCCGGCTGCGGCGTCGTCAGCGCGGACCGCGAGCGCGAGCTCACCGGCGGTGAGCCCGTGGCGCTGCGGGACGGGCACCCGTCCGACAAAGCTGGCGAAGGCCGGGTCGAGGTCGGGCCCCTCGACCGCGAGACCGCCGAGCGGGTTTGGCCTGTCAAGGACGACCAGGTCGATGCCCACGCGGGCCGCCGACCGGAGGCAGTCGACGAGCGTCCACACGTAGGTGTAGTAGCGCACCCCGATGTCAGGGAGGTCGACCAGGAGCGTGTCGATCCCCGAGGCCAGCAGCATCGCGTCGAGTGCCTCGTCCGCGGCCAGGTAGGTGTCGTAGACGGGGAGACCCGTGGCCTCGTCGAGCCCGAGGTCGTCGCTCGCCCCGGCCTGCGCGGCGCCGCGCAGACCGTGCTCGGGGCCGAAGAGCGCGACGAGCGGGGCCCCGGCGTCCTGGAGCGCGATCGCGGTGAGCCGGAGATCGGCCGTCACCGCGGTGTCGTTGGTGACCAGGCCCCAGCGTGTCCCGCCGACGAGCGTGGGGTCGGCGACGTCACGCCGAGCGCGAGCAGCCGGCCGAGGTGGCGGGACTGCTCGGGGTCGCGCCAGGCGTCGCGCGTCGCGATGACGAGGACGTCCGGCGTCGACCCGCCGAAGCCCCGGGTCGCGGCAGCCAGGATCGTGTCAGGGTCGTCGTCGAGAGGTTCGGTCCAGACCTGCGCCCCGGCAGCGCCGAGCCTGTCGGCGAGGACGGCGCTCACGTCGACACCTCGCAGCTGCGGGTCGGTCCGCAGACCGACGACGAGGACTCGCGTCCCCGGGGCCCCAGGGTCTAGCACCCAGGTGGTCGACGGGTCTCGCCACACGAGGGAGGCGCGGGCCGCCCGCTCCGCCGTGCTCGCGTGCTGCGGTGTCGCGAGCGGTGCCTCGACGTCGATCCCGTCGCCGGCCAGCCCCAGCCGCTCCTTGAGCCTGAGGATGCGCCGGGCGGAGTCGCGCAGCGCGTCGCGGGAGAGCACGCCGTCCGCGAGCGCCGCCAGGACGGCGTCGATCGCCGCCTCGGGGTCACCGGGCATGAGCAGCTGGTCGACCCCTGCGGCGAGCGCGGCGACAGCGCCCGCGCCAGGTCCGTCGGCCAGCTGCGCGCCGGCCATGTCGAGGGCGTCGGTGACGATCACCCCGTCGAAGCCGAGAGCCTCGCGCAGCTCTCCGGTGACCACGGCACGTGAGTAGGTGGCCGGGGTCCCGGCGTCGACGGCGGGGAACACCAGGTGCCCGATCATCACGGCGTCGACTCCCGCGGCGATCCCGGCGGCGAAGACCGCCCGCTCCTGACGTTCCCACGCGTCCCGGGTGAGCTCGAGGACCGGCAGCCCGAGATGGGAGTCGACCGTGGTGCTGCCGTGGCCCGGGAAGTGCTTGAGGGTCGAGGCGACACCGGCCGCGGCCAGCCCGCGCACCGTCGCGGACACCTGGCGCGCTGCGGCCTGCGGGTCGGCGCCCGGCGAGCGCACCCCGATGACGGGGTTGCGCGGCTCGACGGCGAGGTCGGCGACCGGGGCGAAGGCGTGCCGGATCCCTGTCGCGCGCAGCTCGGTCCCGCTCGTCCGGGCGACCTCCTCCGTGAGCGCGACGTCGTCGGCGGCGGCCAGCGCCTGCGCGGAGGGCAGCCGGGTGCTGCCCTGGCGCAGGCGGCTGACCGTGCCGTTCTCCTGGTCGGCGCTGACCAGCAGAGGCGCGCTCGCGGCCTGCTGCAGGCGACGGACGAGGTGACGGATCGCGTCAGGCGAGTCGCCCTCGGCCGTCTCGGGAAAATAGCAGACGCCGCCGATGTGGCGGGCGGCGACGAGGTCGGCGAGGGCGTCGACGGGGGTGCGCCGCACACCGTCGGTCGCGGCGGGGTGGCCGCCGTCGGCAGTGGTGACCGAGTCGTCAGGACTGTCGGGCTCGTCGACGGTGATGCCCCGCGCGGAGTGGGTCCCGACCGCGAGGCTGAACAGCTGGCCCACGAGCTGCGCATCGTCCCAGCCGTCGACGGCGTCCACGGTGGCGGCAGGGTCCTCGCTGGTGGCAGCATCACCGCTGCGGACTACGTCTCCGGGCTCGGCAGGGCTGGCCTCGGCTGGTCCCGGGGCGGCTGCACCGGGGGCTGCTGCACCGGGGGCGGCTGCACCGGGGGCTGCTGCCCCGCGGGCGAAGGCCCGGGTCGACGACGGTCCAGTCTGAGCCGTTCCGGGGTGCTGAGTCACGAGCGCAGTCTCCGTCGGTGCGAGGTGAGATGTCCATGGGTCGAGGGGAGGCAGGTCCTGCGCGTCCGACAGGGCGGTCTGCGCGTGGGTGGACCCCACCCTCCACGACATCCCGACGGTAACATATTTACCAAGATTGCTATAGGCTCGGCAATCACATACATAGACCGACGAGGAGCAGCTGTGGACACGACGGGCGCGACCGGCGCGGGCGCGGAGATCGACCTGAGCACGCTCACCACCGAGTCCCTCGACCCCCGATACAGCGACCTCGACACCCTGGACGTCGCGGCGCTCACCGCCGCGATGAACGACGCCGAGGCTGAGGTCCCCGTCGCCGTCCGCGCGGCGCTCCCCCAGATCACCGAGGCCATCGAGCAGATCGTCGACAGGGTGCGCGCCGGCGGGCGCATCCTCTACGTCGGCGCCGGGACACCCGGCCGGCTCGGCGTCCTGGACGCCTCGGAGTGCCCGCCGACCTTCTCGACCGACCCGGAGACAGTCCAGGGGATCATCGCCGGCGGACCTGCAGCCCTCCGGGACGCCGTCGAGGGCGCGGAGGACGACACCGCAGCCGGGGCCGCGCTCGTCGACGAGCACCTCGTCACGGCGGCCGACGCGGTGGTCGGGCTGACGGCCTCGGGTCGGACCCCCTACGTGCTCGCGGCCATCGAGGCCGCCCGCTCCGTCGGTGCGCTCACCGTCGGGGTCTCGTGCAACGCCGGGGCCGAGCTGAGCACCGTCGCCGAGCTCGCGATCGAGGTCGTCGTCGGCCCGGAGATCGTCTCGGGCTCGACCCGACTCAAGGCGGGGTCGGCGCAGAAGCAGGTCCTCAACATGATCTCGACAGTGAGCATGGTGCGGCTCGGCAAGACCTATGGCAACCTCATGGTCGACGTCGCCGCGACCAACGCCAAGCTGCGGGTCAGGGCCCGGAGGCTGGTCGAGCAGATCGCTGCGGTCGACCCGCAGACCGCAGACTCCGCCCTCGCCGCCTCGGGCGGGCACGTCAAGGTCGCCGCGGCGATGCTCGTGCACGGCGTCGACAGGCCGACGGCCGAGCGGTGGCTGGCGGACGCCGACGGGCGTCTGCGGACTGTGATCGAAGGGCGGTAGGCAGGTGGACCTCGTCATCGGGGCCGACGTCGGCGGCACGTCGACCAAGGTCGCGCTCGCGACCACCACGGGCCAGCTCATGGCCTACGAGACCGGACCGGGCGGCAACATCCGCTCCTCCCCCGCAGACCTCGGCACGACGCTCCGCCAGACCCTCGGGCGGGCACTCACCGGCCACGACCCCTCCCACGTGCGCGCCAGCCACCTCGGCGTCTCGGGGGCAGGACCCGCGGCCGTCGGCACGGTGACGGCACTCTGCACGACCGCCCTCGAGGGCGTCGGGGTGAACGGCCCCGTCGAGGTCCGCACCGACCTCGACATCGCCTTCGCCTCGGCGGCGACGGGGACCACCGGCCTGCTCCTGCTCGCCGGGACCGGGGCGGTCGCCTGCTCGGTCGAGGACCTCGTGACGGTCGGCCGCTGCGACGGGACGGGCTGGTTGCTCGGCGACGTCGGGTCGGCCGTGTGGTTCGGACGTCGAGCCCTCGAGGCCGCAGCCGCCGACCTCGACGGCCGTGGTCCCGCGACAGCGCTCACCTCTCTCGTCCTTGAGCACCACGGGGTCGACCCGCTCGACGACCCGCGCCAGGGCCTCGTCGCAGCGGTCTACCCCCTCGCCGTCTCGGAGCACGGGGGGCTCGCGCCGCTCGTCCTCACCACAGCAGCTGCCGGCGACACCGTGGCCCAGCAGGTGGTCGACGAAGGTGTCGACGCCCTCGTCCGCACAGCCCACGCAGCACTGACCGACACCCTCGGACCGGGACGCCTGCGCACGCCGCGCCGCCCGGCCGAGCTGGTGCTCGCCGGAGGGCTGCTCACAGCACCCGGCCCCGTCAGGTCCGAGGTCGGCCGCAGGCTCGCCCACGACCTCGACCTCGCTCCAGGTGCTGTCCACGACGCGCTCGCGCCCGTGGTCGGTGCGCTGCGGCTCGCCGTCAGGGCTGCAGGCGGCCCGGACCTGGCTCCCGAGACGCTCTCCACGCTCCGCACAAGGGTCACATCCTGGACAGCAGCGGGTGAGGCGAGTCCGCAGACCTAGGCTGCCACGACCCCAAGGCGCGTCAGCGCACCCGCTGGCGCCGACGAGCGGAGGCAGCATGACCCGCGAGGCAGACCCCACGTCACGCCAGCACAGCACCCCGACGAGCCCTGCCACCGGAGAGCCACAGCTCGAGCGCGCACTCTCCAACCGGCACCTGCAGCTCATCGCCATCGGCGGGGCCATCGGCACGGGCCTGTTCATGGGCTCGGGCAAGACCATCTCGCTCGCCGGTCCGTCGGTGCTGCTCGTCTACGCGGTCATCGGCTTCATGCTGTTCTTCGTCATGCGGGCCCTCGGTGAGCTGTTGCTGTCCAACCTGGGCTACAAGTCCTTCCGCGACATCACCTCGGACATCCTCGGTCCGTGGGCCGGGTTCTTCACGGGGTGGACGTACTGGTTCTGCTGGATCGTCACCGGGATCGCCGACATCGTCGCCATCTCCGGGTACATGGCCTTCTGGGCGCCCGACCTGGCCCGCTGGATCCCGGCCCTCGCGACCATCCTGCTGCTGCTCGGGCTCAACCTCGTGGCCGTGCGACTCTTCGGCGAGCTCGAGTTCTGGTTCGCCATCATCAAGATCGTCGCCATCGTCGCCCTGGTGGCCACCGGGATCGTGCTCGTCGCGATCGCCTTCCAGTCGCCCGACGGCTCGGAGGCCACCCTGACGAACCTGTACTCGGACGGCGGGTTCTTCCCGCACGGGGTCAGCGGGTTCCTCGCCGGGTTCCAGATCGCCCTCTTCGCCTTCGTCGGCATCGAGCTCGTCGGCACGGCCGCCGCAGAGACCAAGGACCCCGAGAAGAACCTGCCGCGGGCGATCAACTCGATCCCCATCCGCATCGTGCTGTTCTACCTCGGGGCGCTCTTCGTCATCATGGCCGTCACGCCGTGGCGCAGCATCTCCCCCGACGAGAGCCCCTTCGTCGCCATGTTCGCCCTCGCCGGGCTGCCCGCCGCGGCAGCCGTCGTGAACTTCGTGGTGCTCACCTCGGCCGCGTCGTCGGCGAACAGCGGGATCTTCTCGACCTCGCGGATGATGTACGGCCTCGCGCAGGAGGACGAGGCGCCCCGCAGCTTCGGGCGGCTCTCGAAGAACCACGTCCCGTCGCGCGGGCTGATCTTCTCGTGCGCGTGCCTCGTGCCGGGGGTCGCGCTGCTCTACACGGGCAAGAGCGTCGTCGACGCCTTCACGCTCGTCACGACGGTCTCGTCGGTCCTCTTCATGTTCGTGTGGACGATGATCATCGTCAGCTATCTGCGCTACCGCCGCGACCGCCCGGAGCTCCACGAGTCCTCGGCCTTCCGCATGCCCGGCGGGGTGGTCATGTGCTGGGTGGTCCTGGCCTTCTTCGCCGCGATGATCGTCGTGCTGCTGCTCGAGAAGGACACCCGAGACGCGCTGCTCGTCACGCCCGCATGGTTCGTGGTCCTCGGTGTCGCGTGGGCCGTCATGCGGCGCCGTGGGCGCGGCGGACGGGCGTCGGTCGCGGCGCCCGACGGGACGACGGCCGTCTGACCTCGGGCGCGCGAGCCCCCCACTCCGGCTGGGGCTCGCCGGCAGGAGCACCCGCACCCGCACCCGCACCCGCACCCGCACGAAGATGCCCGGACCCCGTACGGGGTCCGGGCATCGTCGTCTGCAGGTGTCGTGGCGTCAGGCCAGGGCTACTTCTTGGTGTGGAAGGCCATCTGGGCCTTCTCGAGACCTTCGGTGACGACCATCTCGACGGCGTCGGCGCTCGTGTCGATCAGGAACGGGAGCTCCTTGCGCTCGACCGTCCCGAAGTCCTTGAGCACGAAGTCCGCGGTGTCCATCCGGCCCGGAGGCCGGCCGATCCCCGTGCGGACCCGGAGGTAGTCCTTGGTCCCGAGAGCCTTGCTGATGTCGCGCAGACCGTTGTGCCCGCCCTCGCCGCCGCCGATCTTGCAGCGGACGTCGCCGAAGGGGATGTCGAGCTCGTCGTGGACGACCAGCACGTGGTCAGGCTCGACCTGGAAGTACTGGGCGAGACCGGCGACAGGACCGCCCGAGGTGTTCATGTACGTCGAGGGCTTCGCGAGGACCACGCGCGGCCCCGGGACACCGCCGGGCAGGACGCCGAGGCGCACCTCCGCCACGCTCGCGCGGGACCTGTGCGCGGAGAACGAGCCACCGTGCCGCGAGGCCAGCTCGTCGAGCACCATCTGCCCGACGTTGTGGCGGTTCCCCGCGTACTGCGTCCCGGGGTTGCCGAGCCCCACGACAAGCCACAGCCCGTCTGTCATCGTGTCCACATCTCTCTGCTCGTCGTCACGCTGCTCGTCATCACGCTGCTCATCGCCACTCTGCTCGCCGCCACTCTGCCCACCACGGCTCTGCGTGTCGTCAGTCTGCTCGGCGCCACCCTGCTCGTCTGCCCGGCGCTGTCGTGCAGCGGCGGTGCCGTGCTCGTCGGGCCTCTCGTGAGGCCGCGGTGCGCATCACCGCGAGGTGCGCACGCAGACGCCAGAGCGCCCGGCACCAGAAGGGTACCGGGCGCTCCGTCGACAGATCAGGCCGGAGCCTGAAGGGTCAGGTCGTTCACTCGCTCTCGGCGGCCGATGCCGACGCGGCGGCCTGCTGTGCGGAGACCTCAGCAGCGGCCTCGTCGTCAGCGGAGTTGTCCTGCGGGACCGAGATGAGCACGACGTCGGCGTCGGCCTCGGTGATGAGGGCCGAGCCCTCGGGGAGGACGAGGTCGCCCGCGGTGATGACCGTGCCGGCCTCGCGGCCGGTGACGTCAGCCTCGATCCACTCGGGGAGGTTCGTGGCGAGGGCCTCGAGGACGACCGTCTGCGACTGCACGATGTGGATGGTGCCGGGGACGGGCTCGCCGGTGACGTGCACGTTGACCTCGACCTCGACCTTCTCGCCCTTCTTGACGATGAGGAGGTCGACGTGCTCGATGACGTTCTTGACCGGGTCGCGCTGGACGTCCTTCGCGAGGGCGAACTGCGTGGTGCCGTCGAGCTCGATCTCGAAGAGAGCGTTCGACTGCTTCAGCGCGAGCATCGTCTGGTGGCCGGGGAGGGCGACGTGGACGGGGGCCGTGCCGTGGCCGTAGAGGACGGCGGGGATCTGGTTGTTGCGGCGGGTGCGGCGTGCGGCGCCCTTGCCGAACTCGGTGCGGGCCTCGGCGACGAGCTTGTTGTTGTCAGACACGTGGAACTCCTGGGACAGATGATGGGCCGACGGCCAGTGGGATACCTTCGGCTGTGACCTGGAGCGGCACGTGGTGCGAGAGAAGCTGCCTCACCAGGAAACGGGCGGTGCTCTACGGCGCAGACGACAGACGGACGCGCGGGAGCGGACCGCCCAGTCGATCACGGAGTCTCGACGTTCCGGAGCATTCCGGCCCGTCAGACGTCCCTCGCCGAGGCAACCTGGTCACTGTACAGGCTGGGAGGCTCCAGAGTCGAACTCCCAGCGGACCGTGACGCTCGCCGAGACCTCCTGGGTCCCCGGGTCGACCCCGATCTTCGCGGCCATCGCGTCCGCACGCATCGCCATCGGCCGTGGACCGCCACCTGCGGGAGCACCGTCGAGGACCTCGACCACCCGGCCCAGCGTCCGCCCGGCGAGGGTCGCCAGCTGCTCGGCGACGGCGTGGGCGTCGCGGAAGGCCGCCTCGCGAGCCGCCCGGACCAGCACCTCGGTATCACCCACGACCACGTGCATCGACTCGAGCCGCGCGACCGGCCCGGCTGCGGCCAGGGCTGCGCGCACGCACTCCCCCGCCGCGTCGACGTCACGCACCCGGGCGCGCAGCGTGAGGCGGGCCGTGGTGACCTGCTCGCCACCCTCACGGTTCTCGGTCCAGGTAGAGGTCTGCGCGGTCTGCAGGTCCGCCGCAGCCACCCCGTGGTCGGCGAGGGCCGACCGCGCCGAGTCGAGCCCCGCGGCTGCGGTGTCGAGGGCCTCCTGCACGTCGCGAGCCGTGGCCTCCGCCCCGAGCTCGACGTCGACCACGTCAGGCACCGCCGCGGCGCTGCCCGTCCCGGTCACGGTGATCCCCTCAGACCTGCGCGTCTTCCCCATCCGCCCATCCTCCCCCTCACGCCCACCGACCGCGAGAGCAGCCCCGCAGCACGCGCGACGCCCGGCGCCCCTCGGAGGAGGGAGGCCGGGCGTCGGTCGTGCAGCGAGGGGCGAGGCTCAGGCGTTGCCCTCGAAGAGGGACGTGACCGATCCGTCGTCGAAGACCTCGCGGATGGCGCGGGCCAGCAGCGGGGCGATCGACAGGACGGTGAGCTTGTCGAAGGTGCGGTCTGCGCTGATCGGCAGGGTGTCGGTGATGACGACCTCGCGGGCGCCGCACTCGCTCAGACGCTGTGCCGCGGGGTCGGAGAGCACGCCGTGGGTGGCCGCGATGATGACGTCCTTCGCGCCGGCGGCGAGGATCACCTTGACCGCCGAGGCGATCGTGCCACCGGTGTCGATGAGGTCGTCGACGAGGACGCAGGTGCGACCCTCGACGTCGCCGACCACGCGGTTGGCGACCGACTGGTTCGGCTTGGTGATGTCACGCGTCTTGTGCACGAAGGCCAGCGGGGCGTCGCCCAGCTTGGCGGCCCACTGCTCGGCCACGCGGATGCGCCCGGCGTCGGGCGAGACGACAGCGACGTTCGCGAGGTCGACGCGGGTGCGCACGTAGTCGGTCAGCAGCGGCATCGCCCAGAGGTGGTCGACGGGTCCGTTGAAGAAGCCCTGCAGCTGGGAGCTGTGGAGGTCGACGCTCATGATGCGGTCCGCACCGGCCGTCTTGAACAGGTCCGCCATGAGGCGGGCCGAGATCGGCTCGCGCCCACGGTGCTTCTTGTCCTGGCGGGCGTAGCCGTAGAAGGGCTGCACCACGGTGATCGTCTTGGCGGACGCCCGCTTGAGGGCGTCGACCATGATGAGCTGCTCCATGATCCACTGGTTGATCGGGGCCGTGTGCGACTGCAGGACGAAGACGTCCGCACCGCGCACGCTCTCGCCGAAGCGGACGTAGATCTCACCGTTCGCGAAGTCGTAGGCCGTGGTCGGGACCAGACCGGTCCCGAGCTCACGGGCGACGTCCTTGGCGAGCTCGGGGTGAGCACGGCCAGAGACGAAGACGAGTCGCTTCTCGCCGTCGGGGGAGACGATGCCAGTCATCAGTTGCTGTGTCCTTCAGTGGAGACGTCGGCTCCAGGCTGCGGCGCGGCCTGGTTCGTGGAGGCTGTCGGAGGGCTCGGGACGGGGAGCGTCGCCTGGTGGTCGGCGAGCTCAGCACGCGCCTGCGCACCGAGCCCCTGCGAGGCGGTGTCACCAGCACGGCGGAGCCGCTCGGCGGCACGGGCCGCGTCGCTGCCCGGGCGGCGGCGCTCGACCCAGCCCTCGATGTTGCGCTGCGGGCCTGCCGACACGGCGAGCGCACCCGAGGGGACGTCGCCGCGGACGACGGTGCCGGCCGCGGTGTAGGTGCCGTCGCCGATGTGCACGGGAGCCACGAGCAGGTTGTCGGCGCCGACCCTCGAGAAGGACCCGACCGTCGAGCGGTGCTTGGCGACACCGTCGTAGTTGACGAAGATCGTCGCCGCACCGATGTTCGTGTGCTCGCCGATGGTCGCGTCACCCACGTAGGACAGGTGCGGGACCTTGGAGCCGTCGCCGATCGTCGCGTTCTTCGTCTCGACGAAGCCGCCGATCTTGCCGCCGGAGCCCAGGACGGTCCCCGGACGCAGATAGCTGAAGGGGCCGACGCTCGCGTTGTCGCCGATGACCGCGAGCTCAGCCTGCGTGCGCGACACCGTCGCGTGCTGGCCGACCTCGGTGCTCGTGAGCGTCGTGTCGGGGCCGACCGTCGCGCCCTCGCGGACCACCGTCGCCCCGTAGAGCTGGGTGCCGGGGAGGATCGTCACGTCGCGCTCGAGCTCGACGTCGACGTCGACCCAGGTGGTCGCCGGGTCGACGACCGTGACACCCGAGGCCATCCAGTCGGCGAGGATGCGGCGGTTCATCTCGGCACCCAGGACCGCGAGCTGGACGCGGTCGTTGACACCCTCGACGAGGAAGGGGTCGTCGGTGCGCAGGGCCCGGACCGAGCCACCCTGCGAGCGGGCGATCGCGAGCACGTCGGTGAGGTAGACCTCGCCCTGCGAGTTGTCGCGGTCGAGGTTGCCGAGGCCGTGGCGGAGCACGGCGGCGTCGAAGACGTAGATCGAGGAGTTGATCTCGCGGATCTCGCGCTGCTCGGGTGTGGCGTCGCGGTGCTCGACGATCGAGAGGACCTCACCGGTCGACGCGTCGCGGACGATGCGGCCGTAGCCTGTCGCGTCCTCGACCTCGGTCGTCAGGACGGTGACGGCGTTGCCGTCGGCGTGGTGCGCGGCGAGCAGCTCGCCGAGAGTCCCGGCGTCGAGCATCGGGACGTCGCCCGCGATGACCACGACGGCCCCGGTGACACCGTCGCCGACGCCCCGGCCCTCGCTGCCCTCGGGGACACCGTCGTGCGCCGCCGCGGCGTGCGCGGCGGCATCGAGGACGCCCATGGCGCACTGGACGGCCCGGCCGGTGCCGGGGACGTCGTCCTGGTCGACGACGAGGACGGAGGGGTCGATCTCGAGGGCGTGGCCTGCGACGGCCTCGCGTTCGTGCCTGACGACGACGGCGACCCGCCGCGGGTCGAGGCCACGGGCGGCTGCGAGCGCGTGCCCGAGCATGCTCCGGCCGGCGAGGGTGTGCAGGACCTTGGGGGTGGCAGATCTCATGCGCGTCCCCTCGCCTGCTGCGAGGACGACGACGGCCGCGGGTTGAGCGGTGGTCACGAAGGGACTCCCAGGTGCTCGGGTGGGTCTGCTGACGACGCCACCGATCGTGACGTCCGCTCCGCCCCCAGGACTCGAACCTGGACTAAAGGCACCAAAAACCCTTGTGCTGCCGATTACACCAAGGCGGAAGGAGCTCAGGCCACCCGGGACGCACGTGCACGCAGGCGCTGCCCGGGCGCTCGGACCTCATTCTGCCAGGATTTTCGTGCGCACCAAACGCCGGCCGCACAGGGCAGGTCCGGCATGATGGTGACGTGGCCTCCGACAACAAACGTGCTCCCCGCCCGCGCATGACGGCGAAGGAACGCCGAGAACAGCTCATCGACGTCAGCCGAGCCCTGTTCGCGCAGAAGGGCTTCGAGGGGACGAGCGTCGAGGAGATCGCCGCGAGGGCGCAGGTGTCCAAGCCCGTGGTCTACGAGCACTTCGGGGGCAAGGAGGGCATCTACGCCGTCGTCGTCGACCGGGAGATCCAGGGGCTCACGGGTGCGCTGACCGGCGCCCTGACGGCCGGCGGCCACCCCAAGGTGGTCCTCGAGCGCACGGCGCTCGCCCTGCTCACCTACATCGAGTCCTCCGAGGACGGGTTCCGCGTGCTGGTCCGGGACTCCCCCGTCGCACAGGCGACGGGGACCTTCTCGAGCCTCATCGGTGACGTGGCGACCCAGGTGGAGCACCTGCTCGCCGAGCAGTTCCGGCGGCGCGACCTCGACCCTGCTGTCGCGCCGATCTACGCCCAGATGCTCGTGGGCATGGTCGCCCTGACGGGCCAGCACTGGCTCGACGCCCGGAACCCGAGCAAGCACGAGGTCGCCGCGCACCTGGTGAACCTCGCCTGGAACGGGCTCAGCGGGCTGGAGCGCCGCCCGTCGATGACCGACACGTCGAGCATCGCGAAGACCCCGGGGATCGGGGGCGCACCGCACACCTCGTCGACCGTGAGCCTGCCGGGGGCCGTGCGCCCAGCCGCAGCCCAGACCACCCCGAGACCGACGAGCGCCTGAGCCGAGGCGCTCATCGCCCCCACGCTCCCGGCTCCTCGGCTGCACGCTCCACCTGCGCAGGGCGCGGGCACCAGGGCTACGGGGCGCAGGTGCCGGATCCCTGGGCTCGAGCCCGGAGCCGGGAGCCCGAGGGCGCACGCCCCTCGTCCCTTCGGACGACAGACGTCCAGCCCTCGGTCGTCCGATCGGCTACTTCTGCACTCGATACGCGGGCAAAAGCCGCGAAGCGCCTGACTAGGCAGAATTGCAGGTGTGCCGGGCACCCCCCGCTCCCCTAACCTGGGAGACGTCTGTGCCACCCGACACACCTGCGAGGGAACGACCATGCCCATGCTGGAGATCGACAACCTCTCCAAGTCCTACGGCCCGCTGCGTGCGCTCGACTCCATGTCCTTCTCGGTCGCCTCCGGCGAGATCTTCGGCTTCGTCGGCTCGAACGGCGCCGGGAAGTCGACCACCATGCGGATCGCCCTCGGGGTGCTCGCCGCCGACTCCGGCGAGGTGCGCTGGGACGGCGCTCCGCTCGACGTGGCCGCGCGCCGGACCGTGGGCTACATGCCCGAGGAGCGTGGCCTCTACCCCAAGATGAAGGTCGCCGACCAGCTCGTCTACCTGGCGCGGCTGCACGGCATGAGCGCCTCGGACGCCCGCGCGGCGATGGAGCACTGGACCGAGAAGCTCGGTGTCGCCGCACGGCGCGACTCCGACGTCCAGACCCTCTCCCTCGGCAACCAGCAGCGCGTCCAGCTGGCCGCCGCGCTCGTCCACGACCCGGAGATCCTCGTCCTCGACGAGCCGTTCTCCGGTCTGGACCCCGTCGCTGTCGACGTGATGAGCGGTGTCCTGCGCGAGAAGGCCGACCAGGGCGCGCCCGTCGTCTTCTCCTCCCACCAGCTCGAGCTGGTCGAGCACCTCTGCGACCGTGTCGGCATCATCCGGGCAGGGCGCATGGTCGCGTGCGGGACCGTCGACGAGCTCCGCTCGCACGCCGCACCCCGCTGGCTGGTCGACGCACCCGGTGCGGCACCAGGCTGGGCTGACGCCCTGCCGGGCGCGCGGGTGGTCAGCACGACAGGCTCCCGGACCGTCGTCGAGGTGGGCCGCGAGCCCGACGCCGAGCAGGCGGTCCTGCAGGCGGCTCTCGCGACGGGCACGGTCCGCGAGTTCGCGCCGCAGCGCGCGAGCCTCACCGACCTCTTCCGTGACGTCGTGAGCGCCGAGGCCCCCTCGGACGACACCCCCAGCACCGACACCCCCACGAAGACCAAGCGGTCCTTCCTGAGCAAGGGACGAGCAGCATGAGCACCACGACCGCACCCCTGAGCCCCTGGTCGGCCGTCAGGCTCGTCGCGAGCCGTGAGATCAAGCAGCGCGCCGGCTCGAAGGCCTTCCTGTGGACCACCGTCGTCCTCGTCGTGCTGATCGTCGGCGGGGCCTTCCTCGCCCAGACGCTGCGCGGCGGCGAGAGCACCCTCGCCGTCGGCGTCACGCAGGAGACCGCCGCGCTGGCGGAGTCGGTCACCGAGACGGCCTCGGGTTTCGGCACCACGGCCGAGGTCACCACCGTGACCGAGGAGGAGGGCCGCACCCAGGTGCTCGACGGCGACCTCGACGCCGTCGTGCTCTCGGCCGAGGGCGGCACCGTGAAGGTCATCACGAAGTCGACCCTCGACACCGACCTCAGCTCGGTCCTCACGGTGATCGCCCAGCAGACCGTGCTGGCCGAGCAGGTGACCTCCCTCGGGGGCGACCCCTCCGACGTGAGCCGCGCGGTCGCGCAGGCGAGCGTCGACGTCGAGGCGATCGAGCCCCCTCGCGAGATCGACCCGTCCCAGATCATCTCGGCCTACCTCGTGGGCATCCTCATGTTCATCAGCCTCCAGCTCTGCGGGGCGATGATCGCGCAGGGTGTCGTCGAGGAGAAGTCCAGCCGCGTCGTCGAGCTGCTGCTCGCCACGGTCCGCCCCTGGCAGCTCATGGCCGGCAAGGTGCTCGGCATCGGCGTCATCGGACTGGGTCAGGTGGTCGTGCTGGTCGCGGCGGCCGCCGGGAGCGCTGCGGGCTTCGGCCTGCTCGACGGCATGGACCTGAACCTCGGCGCCACCGTGCTGTGGACGATCGCGTGGTTCCTCATCGGCTTCACCATGTACGCGCTGCTCTTCGCGGCGGCCGCAGCGCTGGTCTCGCGCCAGGAGGACGTCGGCACGGTCACCACGCCGATCCTCATGCTCATGATGATCCCGTACATCGTCAGCGTCTCCGTCGCGCCCTTCGCCCCCGACAGCCCGGTCGTCGTGTGGCTCTCGTACCTGCCGTTCACGTCGCCGCTCATCATGCCCACCCGGGTCGCCGTCGGCGGTGTCGAGATGTGGCAGGTCGCCGTGGTCATGGCGGTCAACATCGCCCTGGTCCCGCTGCTCGTCTGGCTCGCCGGTCGCATCTACTCCAACGCCGTGCTGCGCTCCGGCGCACGCATCAAGCTCAAGGACGCGCTGCGTGCAGCGTGACGCACGAGACAGCCGTCAAGACTCTTGACGTCAAGTAATGTCAGAGGATGAGCTCAGACGAGGTCCGCGAGGACGAGGTGGACCGCATCATCGCGGCCTGGGGCCGCGTGCGACCCGACCTCGATGTGTCCCCGCTCGCGGTCCTGTCGCGCGTCTCGCGGCTCGACAGGCACCTCGACCTGGCTCGCCGCGGGGCCTTCGCCCGCAACGAGCTCGAGCCGTGGGAGTTCGACGTGCTGGCCGCCCTGCGCCGGACCGGTGAGCCTCACGTCCTCTCCCCCGGGGCCCTGGTCACGCAGACGATGGTCACCAGCGGCACCATGACCAACCGCATCGACAGGCTCGCCTCGCGCGGGCTGGTCGAGCGGGAGCCCTCACCCGACGACAGGCGCGGGGTGCTCGTCCGCCTCACGGCGGACGGGCTCGCCCGGGTCGACGCGGCGTTCAGCGACCTGCTGGCCGTCGAGCACGAGGTCCTCACGGTCCTCGATCCGGCGGACGAACCCGCCATCACCGATCTGCTGCGACGGCTCGTCGCCCAGTTCGACACCCTCGGCTGAACCACCGCGAGAGACCAGGACCACCATGCACGCCGCCCTCATCCCCTGGCTCGACCCCGCCACGATCATCCCGAGCATGGGGCCCTGGGCCCTCGTCGGGGTCTGCCTCATCATCTTCGCCGAGACCGGCCTGCTCGTCGGGTTCCTGCTCCCCGGGGACACCCTGCTGTTCTTCGCAGGGCTGCTGACGCACACCGGGGTCATCCCCGTGAACATCTGGTGGGTGTGCCTGGCCATCGGTTTCGCGGCCTTCCTCGGCGGGGAGGTGGGGTACCTCATCGGCCACAGGCTCGGCCCACGGGTGTTCGAGCGCAAGGACTCCGGGCTGTTCAGCACCGAGAACGTCGCCCGGACCAACGCGTTCTTCGAGCGCTTCGGCGCCCTGGCCGTGATCCTCGCGCGCTTCATCCCGGTGGTGCGGACCTTCGCCCCTGTCGCCGCGGGCGTCGCGCACATGAGCTACCGCCGCTACTCGCTGTACAACCTGGTCGGGGCCGTCGTCTGGGGCATCGGGCTGACCATGCTCGGCTTCCTGCTCGGAGGCATCCCGTGGGTGGCCGAGTTCGCCGAGAAGTACATCGACCTCGTGATCCTCGGGGCCGTCGCGCTCACCCTGGTCCCCACGGTCATCCACTACGTGCGGTCGACCCGGAAGGCACGCCGGGCACCCGTGGCGCCTGCACCGCAGGACCCCGAGGTCACCGCCGTCTGAGTCCGACGGGCTGCGCCCGCCCGCGTACCCTTGCCGGGTGGCTCATCTACTCGGGGGCGAATCCCTCCACCTCTCCTTCCCCACCAAGACCGTCTTCGGCTCCGTGACAGTCGGCGTGAACGAGGGCGACCGCGTCGGGATCGTCGGACGCAACGGTGACGGCAAGTCGTCCCTGCTCGCGATGCTCTCCGGGCGCCTCGAGCCCTCCGGTGGACGTGTCACCGTGCGGAACGGCACCCGCGTCGGGGTCCTCGACCAGGGCGACACCCTCGACCCCACCAAGACCGTCGCCGACTCGATCGTCGGCTCGACGCCCGAGCACGAGTGGGCCGGGGACCCGAAGGTCCGCGACGTCATCGCCGGGCTGGTCACCGACCTGCCCTGGGACGGCCTCGTGGGCGAGCTCAGCGGAGGCCAGCGCCGCCGTGTCGCCCTCGCCGCGCTGCTCGTCGGCGACGACGACCTGCTGTTCCTCGACGAGCCCACCAACCACCTCGACGTCGAGGCGATCACCTGGCTCGCCGGGCACCTGCGCACCCGCTGGTCAGCCTCCGCGGGCGGTCTGCTGGTCGTGACCCACGACCGCTGGTTCCTCGACGAGGTCTGCACGGCCACCTGGGAGGTGCACGACGGGATCGTCGAGCCCTTCGAGGGCGGCTACGCGGCGTACATCCTGCAGCGCGTCGAGCGCGACAGGATGTCGGCCGCGACCGAGGCCAAGCGCCAGAACCTCATGCGCAAAGAGCTCGCGTGGCTGCGCCGCGGCGCCCCGGCCCGCACCTCGAAGCCGAAGTTCCGCATCGAGGCCGCCAACGAGCTCATCGCGAACGAGCCGCCCGTGCGCAACTCGGTCGAGCTCGCGCAGATGGCCACGTCCCGCCTCGGCAAGGACGTCGTCGACCTCATCGACGTGTCCGTGAGCTACGGCGACAAGCAGGTGCTCAAGGACATCACCTGGCTCATCGGGCCCGGCGAGCGCACCGGGATCCTCGGCATGAACGGCGCGGGCAAGTCGACGCTGCTCTCCCTGGTCACCGGGGACCTCCAGCCGTCCTCAGGTCGCGTCAAGCGCGGCAAGACCGTCAAGGTCGCCACCCTGACGCAGCAGCTCGCCGAGCTCGAGGACATCGCGAACAACAGGGTGAGCGACGTGATCGCGCGGTACCGCACCTCCTACGTCGCCGGCGGCAAGGAGATGACCCCGGGCCAGCTCCTCGAGCGGCTCGGCTTCACGGCTGTGCAGCTCGCCACCCCGGTCAAAGACCTCTCGGGTGGTCAGCGTCGCCGTCTCCAGCTGCTGCTGATCCTGCTCGACGAGCCGAACGTGCTGATCCTCGACGAGCCGTCGAACGACCTCGACACCGACATGCTGGCCGCGATGGAAGACCTCCTCGACTCCTGGCCCGGCACGCTGCTCGTCGTCTCGCACGACCGCTACCTGCTCGAGCGCGTGACCGACCAGCAGTACGCGATCCTCGACGGCGGGCTCCAGCACGTGCCCGGCGGGGTGGACCAGTACCTGCAGATCATGGCCGGCCGTGCCTCGACCAGCCGGCCCTCCACGCCGACCAGCTCGCAGGGCGGCGGCCAGAGCGCACCGTCGAGCGCCGAGGCGCGCGCCGCGAAGAAGGAGCTCGGTGCCGTCGAGCGCAAGCTCACCAAGCTGACCGACCAGATCGCCGCGGTCCACGCGTCGATGGCCACCCACGACTCGAGCGACTTCACAGGGCTCGGGGAGCTCAACGAGAAGCTCCGCGCCTTCCAGAGCGAGGTCACCGAGCTGGAGATGCGCTGGATGGAGCTCGCCGAGCAGGCTGGCTGAGCCGGCTCTCGCGAAGCAAGGCTCCCGGGAGCGACCTCCGTCGTCGGGTGGGGACCTCTCCCCCGCGGGCGCACGGCAGCGAGCCGTGTGCCCGCGGGCGTGCCAGGCTGGGCCGGTGCCCACAGTCGAGTCGTCGATCATCGTGCCCGTCCCGCCCGCGACGGCCTTCGCCGTGTCGCAGACCACCGGGGAGACCCGGTTGCGCTGGGACCCTTTCATCCGCCGCCAGCAGCTCCTCGACGGCGCCCAGGTCCCGGCGAAGGGGGTCAGGACGCTCACGGTCCACAGGCTCGGTCTGCGGATGGTGAGCGAGTACGTCTCGTACGCCCCGCCGACGACCGTGGGCATGAAGATGATCCGAGGCTCGTGGTTCTTCGAGCGCCTCGCCGGCGGCTGGAGGTTCTCCCCTGTCGACGGCGACCCCACGAGCACCCGGGCCGTCTGGCGCTACAGCTTCGCGTGCCGCCCGCGATGGCTCGCGCCGCTCGCCGAGCGGGTGGGCACGATCCTGCTCCAGCGCGACATCGACGCCAGGATCGCCGGCTTCGCCCGCGGCTGCGCCGACCCTGTGGTGGTGGCTGCGGTCTCCTGAGGCCGGCGTGGTCGACCGGTAGGAAGACTCGAGCCAGCCTCCCCGTCGAATCGATCCGAGATTTTTCTCGAATCGATTCGACATCGGGCCGCGCATCCCCCTAGGCTCGTAGACCGAGGCACAACCGACGTGCCCCACCCCTGACCAGCCCGGCTCCGTCCGTGTCCCTCAGCTGCCCCCGCTGCTGCGCACGCGACCCAGCCTCGCGACGACGTCAGGCCCTCGTCCGCCCACTGCTGAAGCCGTCACATGACAAAGAACCTCACGACAGGTCCCCCTGCCAAGATCATCCTGCTCTTCACCCTCCCCCTGCTCATCGGCAACGTGTTCCAGCAGATGTACGGCTTCGCCGACGCCTTCGTCGTCGGCCGGATCCTCGGGATCGACGCCCTCGCCGCGGTCGGCTCGACAGGCGGGATCGCCTTCCTGCTGCTCGGCTTCGCCTGGGGTCTGACCGCCGGCTTCGCGATCCCGACGGCCCAGGCCTTCGGTGCGGGCGACCCCGCAGCGGTCCGCCGGGCCGTCGCGGCCGGCACGCTGCTCACCGGTGGCTTCGCCGTCCTGCTCACGGCTGTCGCCGTGCCCGTCGCCCGCCCGCTGCTCGAGCTCATGCGGACACCGCCCGAGATCATCGACGACGCCTACCTGTTCATCGTCGTCTCGTTCTGGGGCATCGCCGCGACCATGTTCTTCAACTTCCTCTCGAGCACCATCCGGGCGCTCGGGGACAGCCGGACGCCGCTCGTCTTCCTCGCGATCTCCTGCGTGCTCAACGTGGTGCTCGTCATCGCCTTCATCGCCGGGCTCGGCATGGGGGTCGACGGCGCCGCCCTGGCGACCATCACCTCACAGCTCGTCTCGGTCCTGCTGTGCCTGTGGCTCGTGCAGAAGAAGATGCCGACCCTCCACCTCAGCCGGGAGGACTGGAGGGTGACCCGGGCAGAGCTGGCGACCCAGCTGCGCATCGGGCTGCCGATGGCCTTCCAGTCGTCGATCATCGCGATCGGGACCATCGTGCTCCAATACGCCCTCAACGGGCTCGGCGCCGAGTCCGTGGGCGCCTACACGGCCGCGCAGAAGGTCGACGGTCTGGCGATGGCGCCGCTCGCCTCCTTCGGCCTCGCGATGGCCACCTTCACGGCGCAGAACTACGGCGCCCGGGCCTACGGCCGCATCCGGACCGGGGTCTTCCAGACCTGCCTCATGTCGGTCGGCTTCGCCCTGGCGATCGGGCTGGTCAACGTCCTCTTCGGGCGGCACCTCATCCGGCTGTTCGTCGGCCCCGGCGAAGAGCACGTCGTCGAGCTCGCGCAGACCTTCCTCGTCGTCAACGGGTCGCTCTACGTCGCGCTCGGGCTGCTCTTCGTGCTCCGCAACACCCTGCAGGGCATGGGCCGGTCTCTCGTGCCGACCGTCGCGGGCGTGATGGAGCTCGTCACCCGAGTCGTCGCGGCCCTCGTGCTCGCCTCGCACGTGGGCTTCGTGGGGGTCTGCCTCGCGGCCCCGCTCGCGTGGGTCGCCGCGCTCGTGCCCGTGTGGGTCTCGTACCACCGGCGACGTCGCTGGCTGGCCGAGGAGGAGAGCCTGCTGGCCCAGGAGCTGGAGTCAGCCCAGGCTCTCCTGGACGACGCGGGCTCCGGGTACAGGCCCTGAGGCGCAGACCGAGGAGGCGCACACCCCCGAGGCGACGAAGGCGGCAGCCAGGGCCTCGGCGTGAGCCGAGGACCGCGCGAGCGCGGCGATCGTGGGCCCCGACCCCGACACGACCACACCGAGAGCCCCCGCGGCGCGCGCCACGTCCATCGTCCCCACGAGGTCCGGGGCGAGCCTGAGCGCGGCGGGCTGGAGGTCGTTCGAGAGCGCCGCACCGAGACGCTCGGCGTCCCCGGCGCGCAGCGCGGCCATGAGCGCAGTGTCGGCGTCCTCGGGGAGGTCGGCGGTCCGCGCGTCGTCGTCGAAGCGCCGGAACACCTCAGGCGTCGAGAGCCCGTCGGCGCGCAGCGCGAAGGCCCAGTGGAACTCCCCCTGGGCCATCGCTGGGGTCAGGACGTCCCCGCGCCCGGTCCCGACGGCGGTGTGCCCCTGGAGGCAGAACGGGACATCGGCGCCGAGCCCGGCAGCCAGGCTCAGGAGCTCGGGACGGGTCAGCGCCGTGCCCCACAGGGCGTCGAGGGCCACGAGCGTCGCCGCGGCGTCCGCCGACCCGCCCGCCATGCCGCCTGCCACCGGGATGCCCTTGGTGATCGCCAGGCGCGCGCCGAGCTTGACGCCTGTGTGCTCGGCGAGGGCACGGGCGGCCCGCAGGGCGAGGTTGGAGCCGTCGAGCGGCACGTGCTCGGCCCCCGGGCCCGAGACCTCGAGCGAGAAGCCCGCAGCCGTCGTCGCGGTGACCTCTTCGACGAGGGAGACAGCCTGGAAGACCGTGACGAGCGGGTGGTAGCCGTCGGCCTCACGGGGCCCCACGTGGAGCGACAGGTTGACCTTTCCCGGTGCGCGCGCGGTGACAGAACGCTCGTGCACCCGCACGCTGCTCAGCCTGGTCGTGCGCGTCACGGTCGTGCTGTGCCAGGTCGGACGAGGGGCGTCGTCCCGGCCGGTGACGTCGGGTCCTGCGCGGCCGTGGCGGTTCCGTCCTGCTCGGTCGCGTCGGGCTCGTCCTGCGCGGTCCCGGCGGTCTCGTCCGGCGTGGTCCCGGTGGTCTCGTCCGGCGCAGTCCCAGCCTGGTCGTCGAGCGCCTCGGCGATCCGTGCGAAGTCGTCGACGGTCAGCTGCTCGCCGCGCGTGGTCGGGTCGACGCCGGCGGCCTCGAGGGCCTGCGCGGCCGCCGCGGCGGAGCCGGCGAGCTCGGCGAGCGCACCACGGAGCATCTTGCGGCGCTGGGCGAAGGCCGCGTCGACCACCTCGAAGACGCGCTCGCGGGTCGCCCGGGTCTGGGGGTGAGCCCTGCGCTCGAGGAGGACGAGGGCGGAGTCGACGTTCGGGACGGGCCAGAACACGTTGCGACCGATCGTCGAGGTCCGCCGCGCCGTCGCGTACCACGCGGCCTTGACCGAGGGGATCCCGTAGGTCCGGTTGCCAGGAGGTGCGGCGAGCCTGTCGGCGACCTCCGCCTGGACCATGACGAGCACCCGGTCGAGGGAGTCGAAGCGCTCCAGGAAGGTCAGGAGGACGGGTACGGCGACGTTGTAGGGCAGGTTGGCCACCAGGGCCGTGGGAGCCGGTCCGGGGAGCTCTGTGACCGTCAGGGCGTCCTGGAGCACCACGGTCAGCCTGTCGGACCACTCGGGGGCCCTGTCGGCGAGGGTCTGGGGCAGCTGCTCGGCGAGGACAGGGTCGATCTCGACCGCGACGACCGTCATGCCGGCCTCGAGCAGACCGAAGGTCAACGACCCCAGACCCGGCCCGACCTCGACGACGTGCTGACCGGGCTCGAGACCGGCCGACCTGACGATCTTGCGGACGGTGCCGGCGTCGTGCACGAAGTTCTGACCGAGGGTCTTCGTGGGCCGGACGCCGAGACGCCCTGCCAGGTCGCGGATCTGTACCGGACCGAGCAGGGCGTTCGACGGAGCGTTCATGAGCAAGAGCCTAGAGGGTCTTGCCCACCTGGTGCGTCATCCGAGGCTCAGCGGAGGCCGAGCTTGGACGAGCAGTGCGGCCACTGGCCCCAGCCGGAGCGTGCCTGGAGGGCCTGCGCGAGACGCGTCTGCTCCGCGGGGCTCGCCTGCGACGGGAGCCCGGTGCCGCCGAGCGACTGCCAGGTCCCGACCGAGAACTGGTAGAGCCCGTGGTACAGACCGTTGCTCGAGACGACGGTCGGGTTGCCGCCAGACTCGCACTGCGCGAGCTGGCCCCACACGTCACCTGTCACGACAGGGGCTGCCGGGGCCGGAGCCGACTCGGTCGTGCCACCGTCGGTCGAGGGCGCCGGGGTCGAGCGCACAGTCGGCTTCGGAGCCACGACCTTCGGACGCTCCTTGGTCCCCTGCACGAGCACCTTGGTGACAGGCGCCGTCGTCAGCTCGTCAGAGACGAGCTCGCGGGACTCCTCGACACCGTCGACAGTCGTGACAGAGTTCACGGTCGTCTGGACGCCGTCGACGCCCTCGACCTTGGTCACGACGTCGAGGTCCTTGTAGCGCGTGGGGTCCTCTTCGGTGACGGTCTCGAAGGGCACGGCGGTCTCGACGACCTCGTCCGCGACGGCGACCCGCTGGATGACGATGGTCACCTGCGTGTCGTCGGCCCGGGGGTCGGTGATGACGTCCGGGGCCCCTGTGGCTGCGTCGTCGGGAGCCGGGGTCGCGGGGTCATCGGCCGGTGCAGCCTCAGACGCCGTGGCGTCGACCGTCGCGTCTGCGGCGGGCTCGGCTGTCGCCGCCCGTGCCGCAGCCTGCTCCTGGGCCTCGAGGGCCTCAGGGGTCGGACGCTGCTCGACGCTCAGACGGTCGAGCTCGCCGAGCTCGACGCCCTGCTCCTCGAGGATCGTGTCGACACCCGCGGTGCCGTCCTCGACCTGCGTCGTGGTGCCGTCGACCTGGACCTGGACGGGTCCTTCGAGCGAGAGGCGCAGACCGAGGTCGGTGCGTCCGTCGCCCTGCGAGCGGGAGGCGACGAGGCTGACGTCCGCGCCGCGGTCGGCGTAGGCCGAGAGCA
This sequence comes from Sanguibacter inulinus, assembly GCF_013415325.1. Taxonomy (GTDB): domain Bacteria; phylum Actinomycetota; class Actinomycetes; order Actinomycetales; family Cellulomonadaceae; genus Sanguibacter; species Sanguibacter inulinus. The sequence goes on from NZ_JACBYE010000002.1 coordinate 159,831, forward strand.
GCTCGTCGGCGTCGACAGCCGTGGTCTTGATGGTCGTGGCGTTGCCGTTCGTCTGCAGCGTGATCTCGCGCGAGTAGCGCACGACCACGTCGGCGCCGTCGGTCAGCGAGGACGCAGCGGCCGGGGCGACGAGGTCGTCGGGGCCGACGGTGACGTCGTTCTCGGCGAGGACGCCCTCGACGGAGCCGGAGAAGGTCGAGACCTCCTGGACCTGGCCGTCGATGTCGAGCATCACGGTCTTGTGGGCGTTGGCGTAGACGGCCGTGCCTGTCGCGAGGACCGCGACGGCGACGCCTCCGACGACGAGCGGGAGCGTGCGGCGTGAGCGGCGCGCGGTCGAGGGTGCAGCACCCTCGGAGAGCGGGGTGGTCTCAGAGAGACCGGCGCCGGCGAGATCGGTGGACTCGCCGGGCTTCGCGGGTCCGCGCTGGTGAGCGCGGCCGGAGAAGACGTGGAGAAGATTTTTCACGGAGATCCAGACGTGGAGCGGTCCGGGCACAAGAGTCGGCTGCGGAGTTGCACCGCCGCCCTCGCGGGCTGTCCGACTGTCCTGATCCGGCGATCGATCCTGTCCGGTCGCCGAGCGCCCCCTGGCGCGGTCCGGACAGCTGTCGCACGGCCGACCTGACCCAGACCGACCCCGCTGCACCGCTCCCTGTGGGGCTCGGTGGTGAGGCGTCGACCGGGTGGCGCGCACCGTGGCAACGATCGACCGTAACCGATCCGTGATCATCCGCCAAGAGGTGCGGGTCACGGTGGCCGTCGAGGAAAACACTCAGAACCGGACGATCCGGGTGGCCAGCGGGTGAAAGATGACGAGGCTCACGGGGTGTCGCGCGACGAGGCGCGAGGAGCCGTGCCCATGTCCGGGAGCACCCTGGCGCCTCTGACCAGCCAGGACCCCCGGGAACGACGGAGCCCCCGCCTGCCGGGAGCGGCGGGCGGGGGCTGTCCGCTCAGAGCGGAGCGCGAGATCAGTAGAAGTTCTTGGCCTTCGAGTGCGACCAGGCCGCGCACGGCGTGCCGTACCTGTCGCTGATGTACCCCAGGCCCCAGGTGATCTGGGTCGCGGCGTTGGTCTGCCAGTCGGCGCCCGCGCTCGACATCTTCGAGCCCGGGAGCGCCTGCGGGATGCCGTACGCGCTGCTGGACGGGTTGTCGGAGGTGACCTTCCAGCCGCTCTCCTTCTGCCACAGCGAGTCGAGGCACGCGAACTGCTCGGAACCCCACCCGCGCTCGGCCACCATGGTCTGTGCGATCGCCCGCGCGGAGCCCGGGTCGACGACCACGAGCGCCGGGTCGGGCAGCTCGAGCGTGCCGACGGCGACGATCTCGTCCTGCGGCTCGACCGTGACCCGTCGGGCGACGACCTCGCGACCGGTCTCGACCCCGTCGACCATCGTCACCGCGTAGGTGGTGAGAGCCTGCCCGAGGACACCCTTCTGGGTGACCTTCGTCTTCCCGACGGGGAGCGTCGCGTCCTCGACCTCCTGGGTCGCGTACGGCAGCACCTCCTGGGTCGACGAGGTGTCGGTCGCGGCGCGGCCGATCGTCACGACCATGCCGTCGACCGTGGCCGCGTCGAGGGCGGCAGCCGTGGCCTCGGCCGTCGAGGCGGCGGCTGCGACGGAGACCGGCGGCGGGTCGAGCGTGACGGTGTCGTCGCTGTCGAGGACGACCCCGGCTGTGAGAAGGAGCTCGCGGACAGTGCCCTCGGTCGAGGAGATCGGCAGCTGCTGGCCGTCGACCGCGAGGGTCACGGTCTTGGGGGTGGTGATGACGAGGGGCTCGCGCCCGACCTCCGCGCTGCGAGAGGCCGAGACGTCGGCGCCCGCGGCACGGTCGCCGAGCTCGTCGAGGACCTCGCCGACGGTGCGCGCCGACGACTGGATCGTCTGGACCGTCCCGTCGATCTCGACCTGCACGTCCCGGACGGTCCGCACGACGATGAGGTCGCCGTCGTTCACGGTGCTCTCCGGGGAGGGGAAGACCTGGTCCTGGGGGTCGACGTCGAGCGAGTCGCTCGCGAGGACGTCGTCCACGGTCCGTGAGAAGCCCGCCACCTCGTGCGCGACCCCGTCGACCTCGACAGTCACCGTCTTGTGGAGCGTGGTGAACGCCGTGGTGCCTCCGACGACAGTCGCCAAGATCAGCGCCTGCGCGAGGAGCCGGGCTGGGCGGCGGCTGCGACGGGCTGAGCGGGAGGTCGACTGGTGGGTCGAGGTCACGGGGCGGGGTGTCCTTCGGTCGGGCGGGTGCGGCCGCAGAGCAGCAGCACGGTCTGGAGGGGATCGACCCCACGGTAGTCCACGCCGGGCGGGCGCACACGGGTGGAATCTCGCGTTCGCCCCTCCTCTACAGGCCCTGCACGACTGCGGCGCGGCGGTCGACGACCACGCTCACCACGTCCCGTAGACGTCCTCCGAGGTCGCAGCCACGCCACGGCACGCGTCCTCGAGCGAGACGTCCTTGACGGCTGCGATGGTCGCCATCGTCACAGGGACGAGGTACGGGGCGTTCGGACGCCCCCGGAACGGGTGCGGTGTGAGGTACGGCGCATCGGTCTCGACGAGCACCTGAGAGAGCGGGACCTCACGGAGAGCGTCACGCAGACCGTCGTTCGGCCGGAAGGTCACCGGTCCGGCGAAGGACAGGTACCAGCCCTGCTCGACGCAGGTACGGGCCATCTCGGCGTCGCCCGAGTAGCAGTGGAAGACCGTGCGTTCCGGCGCACCGTCGGCCAGCAGGACCTCGAGCACCTCGGCGTGGGCGTCGCGGTCGTGGATCTGCAGGGCGAGCCCGAGCTCTTTGGCCAGGGCCACGTGCGCCCTGAAGGAGTCCCGCTGCGCAGCGCGGCCGGCCTCCCCCGTGCGGAAGAGGTCGAGGCCTGTCTCGCCGACCGCCCGGATGCGGTCGTTGCCGCGCGCGAGGTCCGCGACGAGGGAGATCGCGTCGTCGAGGGGCATGGCGTGGTGGTCGCGGACCGTCGCCTCGAGACCGTCGGGACCACGCTCACGCACCCCCGCATGGAGCGGGGCCTCGTTCGGGTGGATCGCGATCGCCCCGAGGAGCTCGGGGCGGTCGCGCACCAGGGCGTCGGTCCACCGGACCGCCGGGACGTCGCAGCCGACCTGGACCATCCGGGTGACACCGACAGCGGCAGCCTCGGCGATCAGCCTGTCGACGCTCGGCACCTCGTCGTCGGGGCCGAGGACGTGACCGATCGAGTCCAGGTGCGTGTGGTTGTCGACCACCGGGTACGGCAATGCCTCCGGGGCCGGGGGCCAGCCCCGCTCACGGGTGCGCGCCAAGGCCTCAGACCTCGTCGAGACGCGGGAACAACGAGGCACCCTTCGTCACGCGCGTCCCGGCCGGCAGGGTGCCGAAGTGGGCAGCGGTCTGGACCGGCTGGTCGTCGAGGGGCCCGAGGGGCTCTTCGGCACCGAGCGCGGTCCACAGGCCCTGAGCCGCCTTCGGCACGACAGGGTTGAGCAGGACCGCGAGGGTCCGCAGCGCCTCGGCCGCTGTCACCAGGATCGTCGCGAGACGGCCACCCTCGACGCCTGCGCCGCTCTCGGTCGTCTCGCCCGGGAGCTTCGCGACCTTCCAGGGCTCCTGCTCGGTGAGGTACAGGTTGGTGGCGTCGACGAGGGTCCACACGGCGTTGATCGCCTCGTTCGGGGAGATCCTGTCGATCGCGGCCTCGGCCTGCGCGACGGCTGCTGCGGCGACCTCCTGGAGCGCGGTCTCGGCGTCGCTCGACGAGCCGGGCCGGGGCAGCGAGCCGCCGAAGTTCTTGGAGATCATCGCGGCCACACGGGAGGCGAGGTTGCCGAAGCCGTTGGCGAGCTCGGCGTTGTAGCGCGCGGAGAGGTCCTCCCACGAGAAGGACCCGTCCTGGCCGAAGGGGATCGCCCGCATGAAGTAGTAGCGGAACGCGTCCGAGCCGAACACGTCGGTGATCTGAGTCGGGGCGATCCCCGTGAGCTTGGACTTGCTCATCTTCTCGCCGCCGACCAGCAGCCAGCCGTGCGCGAAGATCGTCTTGGGCAGCGGGAGCCCCGCGGCCATGAGCATCGCGGGCCAGATCACCGCGTGGAAGCGCAAGATGTCCTTGCCGACGAGGTGCACGTCGGCCGGCCACGTCGCGGCGAAGCGCTCGCGCTCGGCCTCGTCGTCGCTCTCCAGGCCGATCGCCGTCGCGTAGTTGAGCAGCGCGTCGAACCACACGTAGAGCACGTGCGAGGTGTCCCACGGGATCGGGATGCCCCAGTCGAAGGTGTTGCGCGAGATCGAGAGGTCCTGCAGGCCGCTCTTGACGAAGGCGAGGACCTCGTTGCGTGCGCTGGCCGGCTGGACGAACTCGGGGTGCTCCTCGTAGAGAGCCAGGAGGCGGTCTGCGTAGGCGCTCATCTTGAAGAAGTAGTTCTGCTCGGAGAGCATCTCGACAGGGCGGCTGTGGATCGGGCAGAGTTTGAGGCCCTCGTACTCCCCCGTGCCGTCGACCAGCTCGCCCGGGAGCTTGTACTCCTCGCAGCCCACGCAGTACGGGCCCTCGTAGGAGCCCGCGTAGATCTCGCCCTTGGCGTGCAGCTGGCTGATGAACTTCTGCACGCGCTCGGTGTGGCGCGGCTGCGTGGTCCGGATGAAGTCGTCGTTGCGCGCGTCGAGGGTCTCCAGGACGGGCTTCCAGGACGACTCGACGAGGCGGTCGGCCCACTCCTGCGGCGTGACGCCGTTGGCCTCGGCCGTGCGCATGACCTTCTGCCCGTGCTCGTCGGTCCCGGTGAGGAACCAGACGCGCTCCTGGCGCTGGCGGTGCCAGCGGGTCAGGACGTCGCCCGCGACCGTCGTGTACGCGTGCCCGATGTGCGGGGCGTCGTTCACGTAGTAGATCGGGGTGGTGAGGTAGAAGGACTGCGTCCCGGCGGGCGCTGCGGTCTCGTCGTGGGCCATGAGCACAATGCTAGGGCGTCCCGGGGCCCTGGAGGTCGCCCGACCTCCAGCCGAGACGGTCGACGGGCTGGTCGGCCGCCGCGTCGTCGCCGAGCGGGGCCTCTGTGCCTGCCTGGAGGTCGTCTGCGAGCAGGTCGTCCCACACCGGGCCGTAGCCGAGCCGAGCCTGCTCGGCTGCGACCACCTCGCGGGCGAGCACGGCCTCGCTCACGTCGACAGCGCGCGTGGTCCCGGCGGCGAGGCTCGACTCGCGGACGTACTCGTCGAAGAGCTGCTGCTTGGTCGCGAGGATCTCGCGGATCCGCTCGTCGACGGTGTCCTCGACGAGCAGCCTGTGCACGCGGACCGGGCGGACCTGCCCCATCCTGCGCACGCGCGCCACGGCCTGCGCCTCGGTCGTCGGCTTGAGCTGGGGCTCGCAGAGCACCACGACGTTGGCCGCCTGGATGTTCAGGCCCACTCCCCCGGCGTCCACCTGCGCGACGAGCACAGCGCCCGGTGGGGCCGCGGTGAACCTGTCGACCTCGAGCTGGCGCTCGTCGGCGCTGACACCACCCCAGAGCGGCCCGAAGACTGCGGGGAGTCCTCTGGCGGCGGGGTCGAGGTCAGCACGGTCGAGGCCACTCGGGTGCAGGTCGGCTGCCTCGGCATCGGTCTGGGGGCCGGCGCCGTCCCGGCCGCCGGGACCGGCGAGCGTCCTGCAGACGAGGTCGACGACCGAGCGGAAGTACGAGAACACCACGACCTTCTCGCCGTTCGCCGCCGCGTCCTCGAGGATCTCCAGCAGCCGGCCGAGCTTGCTCGACCCGGAGGGGTCGGGGGTCGCGAAGTCGGCGCGGCGCATGTCCATGAACCGCCCTGCTGCGACGGCCGCCTCGTAGACCCGGCGGCCGTCCGGGGTGAGCTCTTCCCACTCGTCGAGCTCTACGAGGTCGGGCAGCTCCACGAGGACGTCCGCGGCGTTGCGGCGCAGGTAGACCGGCGCCATCGTGTGCCGCAGCGTGTCTGCGCCGACCAGACGCAGGTGCGGCGGGAGGCTGTCGACGAGCGCCGGCTGGAGCATCCGCACCAGCCCCAAGAACTCGTCGAGGCGGTTCTCGAGCGGGGTGCCGGTCATGAGGAGCACGCGCCAGCAGCGATCCGCCCACGCGGCCACATCCTGCGAGCGACGGGCACGCGGGTTCTTGACGAGGTGCGCCTCGTCGACGACGAGCAGGTCGAGGACCTCCGCAGCAGCCTCGGGCACGTGCCGCAGCCCCTCGAAGGTGGTGACCGCGACACCACCCTGCGCGAGCCACGCGGCTGCGGCCGCCTCACGCTCTGGTCCGTGGACGCGCCAGGCCTGGAGAGACGACCTGAGGTCGATCTCGCGGAGCCAGCCGACGAGGACGCTCGCCGGGCAGACCACGAGGATGTGCGTCGCACCGGCGGCCACGAGGTGGGCCATCACGGCGACAGCCTGCACGGTCTTGCCGAGCCCCATCTCGTCACCGAGCAGCACACGCCCCTGGTTGAGCACGAACTTCGCACCGAAGGCCTGGTAGCCGCGCAGGCTCACGTCGAGCAGCGAGGTGTCGAGGGTGAGCGCGTCGACCCTGTCGGCCAGCTCGGAGGGGAGCATGCCTGTCGCGGCGAGCACGTCCCGCACGAGGGGGACGATCGCGCCGAGGACCGTGTAGTAGACCGCCGAGCGGCGCTCGAAGTCGTCCCAGAGCGCGAGCGGACCGGGCCCAGGTTCGGCGCAGGCCGACATGAGCCTGGCGACGACCTGCTCCAGACCCGTCGAGGCCAGCCACGGGGTCCAGCCCTCGAGGGCTGCGAGCGCGTCGAGCGCACGTCGACGCGTCGCACGGCGCCTGAAGGCGAAGGTGAGGGCGTTCGTCGCCTGGGACGCGGCCTCGGCCAGCTGCTCGACAGACCGCGCGTAGTCGTCGAGGTCGCGGCGGTGCGGCTCGACGAGAGGCCCCAGCCGCACGAGCAGCTCGAGGTCGCCGAGCAGCCGGGTGCCGGTGGCGTCGTCGCGGTCGAGCGTGATGCGCATCGACTGGCCCTGGGCCGTCGCGTCGGCGAGCTGCTCGACGGCCGCGACGGTGCTCCGTGCTGTGTGGGAGCCGACGCCGTCGAGCGTCTCGAGCTGCTCGGCGCTCACGCCGAGCAGCGAGCCGACTGTCGTGTACCCGGCGTCGAGCAGGGCACGGATGCGCAGGTTCTTGTCCGTGATCTCGGTGAGGCGGTCGACGGTCAGCCCGTCGAGCTCTGCGCGGGTCCGGGCGGCACGGTCGCTGTGGACCTGCTCGGCGATGCGGGTGGTCGCGCCGTCCAGGTGGTCGAGGACGGCTCGCGCTGATGCCGCGAGCGCGACGTGCGCGTCGACGAGCCGTCGGGCCTGCGCTCCTGGTCTGGTCGACGGGCCCGGGGCGGTGGCCTTGGCGGTCTGCACCGAGATGTCCGGCCCGGGCGGGACCGGTCCGCCCTGGCCGGGCTCGCGCACCGCCACGTCAGTCCTCGGTGACGACCACAGGCACGAGGCGGTCGTCACCCTCGCGGGGCTCTCCCCGTCCGTCGGTGTTGTTCGTCAGGACGTAGAGGTCTCCGTCCGCCCCGACCGCCACGGCACGCAGGCGGCCGAGGTCACCCGCGAGCAGCGTCTGCGGGTCTCCGACGCCGTCGGGGGCGAGGGGGACGCGCAGCAGGGCCTCGCCCTGGAGCGCTGCCACGTAGACGCCCTCGTCGGTGACGGCCAGACCGCTCGGCGAGGCCGCGTCGGTCGACCAGCTGACGAGGGGGTCGACGAAGCCTTGGGAGGTGCCGCCGGGCCCCTCGACCGCGGGCCACCCGTAGTTGCCGCCCGAGACCACGAGGTTGAGCTCGTCGAGGCTGTCCTGGCCGAGCTCGGAGGCGAGCATCCGCCCGTCCTGCGCCCACCCGAGGCCCTGCACGTTGCGGTGCCCCAGGCTCCACACCGGCGAACCCGGGACGGGGTTGTCGCGAGGCACCGAGCCGTCGGGGGCGATCCGCAGGATCTTGCCGCCGAGGGAGTCGGGGTGCTGCGCGAGGATCGTCGAGCCCGAGTCGCCCGTCGCGACGTAGAGCATGCCGTCAGGACCGAAGGCGATGCGCCCGCCGTCGTGGGTGGCTGCGGCCGGGATCCCTGACAGGACCGCCGTGAGCTCGCCCAGGGTGGTGCCGTCGAGGGTGCCGCTGAGGACCTCGTTGCCCTCCTCTGCCGTGCGGTAGAAGAACACGAGGTTGTCGTCGGCGAAGGTCGGCGACAGCGCGACGCCGAGCAGGCCGCCCTCCCCCGTGCCTGTCGTGCCCTCGACCAGGTCGTCGGCGCCAGGGCCGGTGAGGGTGGTCGGGGCCGAGGCGTCGGCCGGGACGACCTTGACGGCGCGGGTGTCACGCTCGGTCACGAGCCAGTCGCCGTCGGGCAGCTGGGCCAGTCCCCAGGGGGCTTGGAGGCCCGTCGCGAGCGGGGTGCCGAGAGTCGCGGAGACGGTCTCGACCACGGGGTCACGCGGGTCGAGCGCCCCTTCTGAAGGAGCGTCCGTCGCCTCGTCGGTCGGGTCTGCGGGGTCGGCTCCGTCCTGGGAGCCGTCGGTCGCCGTCGCTGTCCCCGTGGGCGTCGAGAGGGTCTGGTCGTCCGAGCACGCGGCGACAGCAAGGGTCAGCGCTGCGGCGAGGACGAGGGCCGCGGGCCGTCGGGCCGGGTGGGTACGGGGCGTCACAGCAGCGTCAGACCCTTCTTGAGGCCGCGGACGGCCTGGCCGATCCTGTGCTCGTTCTCGATGAGGGCGAAGCGGACGTGGTCGTCACCACCGGCGCCAAAACCGACGCCCGGGGAGACTGCGACGTCGCACTGCTCGATCACGTGGGTCGCGAACTCGATCGACCCCATGTGCCTGTAGGGCTCGGGGATCCGCGCCCAGACGAACATGGTGCCGCCGGGCTTCTCGATCTCCCAGCCGATGCGGTTGAGACCGTCGACGAGGGCGTTGCGGCGCGACTCGTAGACCTGCGAGACCTCGGCGGGGAAGTCTGTGGCCTCGTTGAGGGTGACCGTCGCAGCGATCTGGATCGGCTGGAAGGTGCCGTAGTCGAGATAGCTCTTGAGCTTGGCGAGCGCACCGACCACGTCTTCTCGCCCGACGAGGAAGGCCACCCGCCAGCCGGCCATCGAGAAGGACTTGGTCATGGAGTACAGCTCGACGGCGACCTCGGTCGCCCCCTCGCACTGCATGATCGACGGCGGCGTGAAGCCGTCGAAGGTCATGTCGGCGTAGGCGAGGTCGTGGACGAGCACGACGTCGCGGTCCTTGGCCCAGTCGACCAGGCGCTGCAGGTCGCTCAGCTGCGCGACGGTGGTGGTCGGGTTGTGCGGGAAGGACAGCACGACGACGCGGGGCTTGGGCCAGCCGAGCTCCCACGCCTCCATCACGCGGTCGATGAACCCTGCGGCGTCGGTCCCGTCGCCGATGGGCACCTGCCGGGCGTCCGCCCCGGCGAAGTACGGGCCCCAGATGTGGATGGGGTAGCTGGGCGTGGGGACGATCGCCGCGTCGCCGGGCTGCAGCAGCACCCACATGAGGTGGCTGAAGCCCTCCTTGGCGCCGATGGTCGAGATGACCTGCGTCTCGGGGTCGAGCGTCACGTCGAAGCGTCGCTTGTAGTGGTCGGCGACGGCCTCGCGGAGCTTCGGGATCCCGCGGGAGGAGGAGTACCGGTGGTTGCGCTGGTTGTGCGCGGCCTCGGTGAGCTTGTCCACGGCGATCTGCGGGCTGGGCAGGTCGGGGTTGCCGAAGCCGAGGTCGACGATGTCGCGTCCCTCGCGGCGCGCGGCCAGCTTGAGGGAGTCGATGATCGTGAAGACGTACGGCGGCAGGCCAGGGATGCGGCGGAACTCGATCTCACGGGGCATGCCTGAACCCTACGGCGGGTGCCCCCGGTGGTGCAGCCCGTTCTCACCCTTCGCACAGGTGCTGCCGGCAGCGTCTGGACCTGGGGGTCGCTGGCTAGAGTGGGTGGATGACCTCCGACGCTGTGCAGAGCCTTCCGGACCAGAGCAGCCCCGAGCCCCGCCGGGCCCTGCTCGTGGTCGACGTCCAGCCGACCTTCTGCGAGGGCGGCGCACTCGGCGTCGAGGGTGGCGACGCCGTCGCGCACGCCGTCGCCGACTTCGCCGCGGCGCACCGCGACGACTACGTGCTGGTCGTGACGACCCAGGACTGGCACGTCGACCCGGGCGAGCACTTCAGCGACACCCCCGACTACGTCGACACCTGGCCGCCGCACGGTGTCGCCGGGACCGCCGAGGCCGAGCTGCACCCGGCCCTCGCGGACCTCGCGCCCGACGTCTCGGTCAAGAAGGGCGAGTACCAGGCCGCCTACTCCGGCTTCGAGGGAGTCGACGGCCAGGGTCGTCTGCTCGCAGACGTCCTGCGCGAGGCCCAGATCGAGGCCGTCGACGTCGTCGGCATCGCCGAGTCGCACTGCGTCAAGGCGACGGCCCTCGACGCCCTCCAGCTCGGTCTGGCGACCCGGGTCTTCACGGACCTCACAGTCCCCGTCTCCCCCGACCAGGGCACCCAGGCCCGCGTCGAGATGACCGCAGCAGGAGTCGAGCTCCGCCCCTCCGCCTGACGGCTGCGCGTCCTACTTCGCGGCGAGGGCTGCGGCGTAGAGCTCGCGCTTGTGGACGCCGGCGGCGTCGGCGACGCCCGCGACGGCCTCTTTGAGGCGTTCTCCCCCGGCGACGCGCGACAGCACCTCCGCGACGAGCTCCGCGGTCGTCGCGGTCTCGCGCTGGGGTGCGCCGGAGACGACGATCGAGATCTCGCCGCGGAGCTGCTCCTGGGCGGCTGTCTCGGCGAGCTCGCCGAGCCCGCCGCGCAGCACCTCTTCGTAGGTCTTGGTGAGCTCGCGGCACACTGCTGCCGGGCGGTCCACCCCGAAGGCCTCAGCCATCGCGGCGAGGGTCTGGTCCACGCGGTGCGGAGACTCGAAGAACACCATGGTGCGCCGCTCGTCGGCCAGCAGCTCGAAGGCCCGCGAGCGCTCGCCGGGCTTGCGGGGCGGGAATCCCTCGAAGCAGAACCTGTCGGTCGGCAGGCCGGAGACCGCGAGCGCTGTCAGCACGGCGCTGGGCCCGGGGGCCGAGGTGACGGGGAGCCCACGCTCGATCGCGCGGGTCACGACCCTGTACCCCGGGTCGGAGACCGACGGCATCCCGGCGTCGGTGACGATCAGCACGGTGCCGCCGTTCTCGACGACGTCGAGGAGCTCGTCGGCACGGGCCGACTCGTTGTGCTCGTGGTAGCTGAGGATCCGTCCGGTCATCTTCAGCTCGAGGCGCCCGGCGAGGGCGTGCAGCCTCCGGGTGTCCTCTGCGGCGACGACGTCAGCCTCGACGAGGAGGCGGCGCAGTCGCGGCGAGGCGTCCTCGACGTCTCCGATGGGTGTCCCGGCGAGGATGAGGCGGCCTGTCATGGGGCCAAGCCTGCCATGTCCACCTACGATGACTGGCGTGACAGGGACGAACGGGGCGGACGACGCCGGCACACAGGACGCGTCGACCTCTCCGCAGGTCCCGTCGAGCACCGGTCCGTCAGCACGCGACAGGTCTACGACGACACCCGACCAGCCCACCTCTGGCCCCTCCGGCGCTACGAGCGCCACGGCACCCACGGCTGTCGACGTCGCCCCGCGCGTCGACCTCGTCAAGCACGACCGCCCGGCGGGCGAGACCGAGCAGGCGCTGCTGCGCCGCCTCTTCTCCGACAGGTTCCTCGCGCTCGGCGTGACAGCCCAGGACCGCCTCTGGGGCTGGCTCGGCCCGCTGATGGTCGCCGTGGTCGCGGGGATCGCGCGCTTCGTCAACCTCGGCAACCCGAGCACGCTGGTCTTCGACGAGACGTACTACGTCAAGGGCGCGTACACGCTCCTCAACCTCGGCTACGAGGCCGACTGGCCGGACGAGCCGAACCCCGCCTTCGAGGCCGGGAACCAGGACGGCTACCTCCCCGCCGCCGACTACGTGGTCCACCCGCCCGTCGGCAAGTGGATGATCGCGCTCGGACTGCGCCTGGGCGGGTCCGAGAACCCGTGGGCGTGGCGCCTGGCGCCGGCTGTCGTCGGCGTGATCGCGGTGTTCCTGCTCGCGCGGACCGCGCGCAGGCTGTTCGGCTCGACGGCCTTCGGCATCGTGGCCGGCGGCATCATGGCCGTCGACGGTGTGGCGATCGTGCACTCGCGCACCGGGCTGCTCGACGTGTTCCTCATGTTCTGGGTCCTCGTCGCCTTCGCCCTGCTCGTCAAGGACCGGGAGTGGTTCAGGCGGCGGCTGGCCGAGAGGTCGGCCGCGCTCATCGACTCCGGGCGGGGGGTGGGCCGCGACGGGCCCGTGGTCGGCATCCGCTGGTGGCGCCTCGCAGCAGCCGTCGCGCTCGGCCTCGCCTGCGGCACCAAGTGGTCGGGTCTGTACTTCGTCGCAGTGTTCTGCCTGCTCTCGGTCGCGTGGGACGCGACAGCCCGGCGGTCGGTCGGTGCGCGGCAGTGGCACATCGGCTCGGTCCTGCTCGACGGCGTCCCGGCGGCGGCGTCCATGCTGCCCACGGTCCTCGTGACCTACCTGCTGTCCTGGTCGGCCTGGTTCGCCAACCCCAAGTCCTACGACCGCCAGTGGTTCGTCAGCCACCCCGGCAGCTACCCCGACTGGGTCCCGGACGTCATGGTCGGCTGGGGCGAGGCCCTGCGGTCGTTCTGGCAGTACCACGAGAAGATGCTGGCCTTCCACACAGGCCTGGACAACCCGCACACGTACATGGCGAACCCGTGGGGCTGGTTGCTGCAGCTGCGCCCGACGTCGTTCTACTGGCGCAAGACGGAGAACTTCGACGGCGGGTGCGGGGCCGAGGCCTGCGCGCGGGCGATCACCTCGGTCGGCAACCCGCTCGTGTGGTGGCTCGCCACGGCCGCGATCCTCGTGGCGCTGTACGCCGTCGTGCTGCGCAAGGACTGGCGCGCCGTCGCGGTCCTGTCCGGGATCGTGGCCGGGTGGGTGCCGTGGCTGTTCTTCCCCGAGCGCACCATCTTCACCTTCTACACGATCGCCTTCGCCCCGTGGATGTACCTCACGCTCACCTACGCCCTCGTGCTCGTGTGGGAGCAGGTGGCTGACGACCCGCGCCTGCGTCGCCGGGCGCTGAGGATCATGGGGGCGCTGCTCGGGCTGATCCTCGTGGTGAGCATCTTCTTCTACCCGGTGTGGACCGCGATGGACATCCCCTACGACTTCTGGCGTGCGCACATGTGGTTGCGCAGCTGGATCTGAGCTGACGGCGCGAGAGCCCGGACCCCCGGGATCGGGACTCGGGCTGTCTCTTA
>NZ_JACBYE010000030.1 GCF_013415325.1 Sanguibacter inulinus
GGGCTGGCGGGAGGACCGGGCGGGGTGGGCTGTGCGGACAGCGTGCGGGACTGGCGCGTAAAGTCGTGCGGATGGTCACCTTCAGCGACTCGGTGCGGGCGAGAGACGACGCCCGGCTCGTCGCGCTGCTGTCTCGGCGGCCCGACCTCGCGTCCCCCTCCCCCTCGACGCTGCTCTCGCTCGCCGCCCGTGCGATGAGCCGCGCGAGCGTCCACCGCGCCGTGGTGAGCCTGGACGTCGCGCACCTCGAGGTCCTCGAGGCTGTCCACGTGCTCGAGACGATCGGTGACGAGGCGACCGACGAGCGCATCCTCTCGGCAGTCCTCGGCAGCTCGCCCGAGCCTGACGACGCGGCGCGCCTCGCGCAGATCCTCGCCGACCTCGACGAGTCGGCGCTGCTCTGGCGCCCGACCCCGACGACGTACCGCGTGGCTCCGGGCGTCGACGAGGTGCAGGACACCTTTCCCGCCGGGCTCGGACCGTCGGCATCCGGTGCCCTGACAGCCTCCGGCAGCAGCTCCACCTCAGGCAGCAGCTCAGGCACCAGCACCAGCTCCGGCCGCGGCACCACCGCAGCCGCCGCCGCGAGCGCCAGCACCACCTCGAGCACCAGCCCAGGCCCCGCAGCGCAGACCGACTGGTCCCTCGCCGTCACCCCGGAGATGCACGAGGCCCTCGCCTCGGCGCCCGCCGGTGCCCGATCGATCCTCGCAGCCCTCACCTGGGGTCCGCCTGTGGGCCGGATGCCGAGCACAGCCGACGGCCCGACCGCCGCCCCGACCCGCTGGCTGCTCGAGCACGGCTTCGTCCGCAAGGCCGACGCGCACCACGTCCTGCTGCCGCGCGAGGTCGCCCTCGCCCTGCGCGAGGGACGCACTCACCGTGGTCTGAGCACACCTCCCCAGCTGCCGCCGGCCACCCTCGACCCGGCGACCGTCGAGGCCGAGTCGGCCCGCGCGGCGCAGGAGATCACACGCCTCGTCGCCGACCTCGTGGCCCTCTGGCAGGAGACACCCGCGGCGAGGCTGCGCTCGGGTGGTCTCGGCGTCCGCGACCTGCGCCGTCTCGGGCTGCGTCTCGAGGTCGACGAGCGCACGGCGGCCTTCGTGGTCGAGCTCGCCGCCATGGCCGGGCTCGTGGTCGACGACGGCGACGACCCCGCCTCCTACGCCCCGACCCTCGACGCCGACGACTGGCTCGCCGACGACCTCCCCCGCCGCTGGACCACCCTCGTGACGGCCTGGCACTCCTCGGCCCGCACCCCCTGGCTGGTCGGCAGCCGCGACGAGCGGGGAGCGTTGCGCAGCGCGCTCGAGCCCGAGCTCCACAGGGCGTGGGTCCCCAGGCTGCGCAGCGAGGTCCTCGGCGTCCTGCACGCCGCCCCGGGCACGCCGGTGACCGCCGACCAGATCACCTCCGTCCTGCGGTGGCGCGCCCCCCGCGCCGTGCCACCCCACGAGGCCGTCGACGCGCTCCTCGCCGAGTCCGCGCTGCTCGGCGTGACAGGTGCCGGGGCGCTCTCCGCAGCGGGCGCCGTCCTCGCCGGCGTCCCTGTCCTCACCGTCGCCGACGACGCGGCCCGCGCCGCGCTCGCCTCGGCGATGGGCGCGGCGCTGCCCGAGGCCGTCGACGACCTGCTGCTCCAGGGCGACCAGACGGGCATCGTCCCCGGTCGCCCGTCACCCGCCCTCGAGGCGCTGCTCGCCGACTCTGCCGTGGTGGAGTCGCGCGGCTCGGCGATCACCGTGCGCTTCACCCCCGAGTCGGTCACCCGGGCCCTCGACGCGGGCCGCACGGGCGAAGAGCTGCTCGCCGAGCTCGCCGTGCACTCCCGCTCAGGTGTTCCCCAGCCTCTCGAGTACCTCGTGCGGGACGCCGCCCGGCGGCACGGCCAGCTGCGGCTCGGGGCCGCGTCGGCCTACGTCAGGGTCGAAGACCCCGTGCTGCTCGCCGGGCTGGTCGAAGATCCCCGCCTGCGCGGCCTCGGGCTGTTCCGCATCGCGCCGACTGTCCTCGCCTCGTCGGCCGCGCCCTCCCAGCTGCTCGCGGCGCTGCGCGAGCGCGGTCTCGCCCCGGCGATGGAGGGCCCCGACGGCCAGGTCGTGCACGCCGACAGGCGCGCCCCTCGTGTCCGACTCGCCGGTCGGCGCGGCCGACGCCGGGCGCCCGGCGTTGACGGCTCGGTCCGCGCCGTGGCACCGGACCGTCCGGACCGCCTGCAGGCTCTCGTCGCCGTGCTGCGCCGCGGCGAGGAGCAGGCCCGCGCTGCGCAGGCCGCTGGGACCGCTGGGACCGCTGGGACCGCCCAGCCGAACCCGACAGCACCAGGCGCGGCGTCGGGAGGACGCGCGGCGACCACCTCGGCTCCAGGCCGGACCGCGAGCCCCGGCCGGACTGCTGGCGGCGGCGTCTCCGCAGGTCGCGGCCGCAGCGCTGACGGCTCGGCTGCCCCGTCTTCCGCGAGCGCGAGCACCGGCACCTCCTCGACCGCCGCGGGCCAGCCCGGTGAGGGAACAACAGAACCTGTCGTCGCGTTGGCACTGCTGCGTGAGGCGGCGGCCGACGGTCGTGAGGTGCTCGTCGACATCGTCGGCCCTTCAGGGGACCTGACCCGTCGTCGGCTCCGCCCGACGCGTCTGGACGCCGGTCGCCTGCGGGCTGTCGACGTCGCTCGCGAGTCCGAGCTCACCGTCGCCGTGCACCGCATCGCGAACGTCGAGCCCATCCCCGGCGCACCATGAGCCGTTCCTGACCCTCCGACTCCCCCGCACCTCGCCTCCGGGCGACCGGCGCGGGCACGCACCTCGCTCGACAGACCACCCACCCCAGGGAGAACGCTGCATGCCTGACGGCCCACTCATCGTCCAGAGCGACAAGTCCCTGCTGCTCGAGGTCGACCACCCGCAGTCCGACGCGGCGCGCCGCGCGATCGCGCCCTTCGCCGAGCTCGAGCGCGCCCCGGAGCACGTGCACACCTACCGCCTGACGCCGCTCGGGCTGTGGAACGCGCGCGCCGCGGGTCACGACGCCGAGCAGGTCGTCAACGTGCTGCTGGCCTTCAGCCGGTACGCGGTCCCGCACGCGCTGCTGGTCGACGTCGCGGAGACGATGTCGCGGTACGGGCGGCTCACGCTGTCCAAGCACCCGGTCCACGGCCTGGTGCTCGAGACCACGGACCGTGCCGTGCTCGCCGAGGTGATGAAGTCGAAGCGGACCGCCGGGCTGTTCGGCGACCGCATCGACGACGACACCGTGTCGGTCCACGCCTCTGAGCGCGGCCACCTCAAGCAGGTGCTGCTCAAGCTCGGCTGGCCCGCCGAGGACCTCGCGGGGTACGTCGACGGCGAGAAGCACCCGATCGACCTCAGCCCGACCGACCCCGGCCACGGCGACAAGCCCTGGGAGATGCGCCCCTACCAGCAGCAGGCCGTCGACGGGTTCTGGCACGGTGGCAGCGGTGTCGTGGTGCTGCCCTGCGGTGCGGGCAAGACGATCGTCGGCGCCGGAGCGATGGCCAGGTCCGGCACGACGACGCTCATCCTCGTGACCAACACCGTCTCGGCCCGGCAGTGGCGCGACGAGCTCGTGCGCCGCACGACGCTCACCGAGGACGAGATCGGCGAGTACTCAGGTGCCCGCAAGGAGATCCGCCCCGTCACCATCGCGACCTACCAGGTGCTGACGACCAAGCGGAAGGGCGTGTACACGCACCTCGAGCTGCTGGACGCCCGCGACTGGGGACTCGTGGTCTACGACGAGGTGCACCTGCTGCCGGCGCCGATCTTCCGCATGACGGCCGACCTCCAGGCCCGCCGCCGGCTCGGTCTGACGGCGACGCTCGTCCGTGAGGACGGCCGTGAGGACGAGGTCTTCTCGCTCATCGGCCCCAAGCGCTACGACGCCCCGTGGAAGGACATCGAGGCGCAGGGCTACATCGCCCCGGCCGACTGCGTCGAGGTGCGTCTGACGCTCCCCGAGCGCGACAGGATGCTCTACGCGACGGCCGAGCCCGAGGACAAGTACAGGCTCGCGGCCTGTGCACCGGGCAAGAACGCGATCGTGGAGAGGCTGGTCAAGCTGCACGAGGGCGACCCGACGCTCGTCATCGGCCAGTACATCGACCAGCTCGAAGAGCTCGGCGAGCACCTCGACGCACCTGTCATCACGGGGGCGACGTCGGTCAAGGAGCGTCAGCGGCTCTTCGACGCCTTCAGGACAGGTGAGATCACCAAGCTCGTGGTGAGCAAGGTCGCGAACTTCTCGATCGACCTGCCCGAGGCCTCGGTCGCGATCCAGGTGTCGGGGTCCTTCGGCTCCCGCCAGGAGGAGGCCCAGCGCCTCGGCCGGGTCATGCGCCCGAAGGCCGACGGGCGCACAGCGCACTTCTACGCGGTGGTCGCCCGCGACACCGTCGACCAGGAGTTCGCCGCGCACCGGCAGCGGTTCCTGGCCGAGCAGGGCTACGCGTACAGGATCGTGGACGCCGACGACATCGAGCAGGTCACGGACGAGCGCGCCTGACCCAGCAGGCAGGCCTGCCGCCCGCTCGACCGGCCAGGCTCGCCAGGCGCGTGCACCGCTCCCGCCGGTTCGGCTGCACGGTCCCCAGCACCGCCGGGGCCGTCGACGGGGTCGTCCCGTCGACGGCCCCGTTGCGGTCTTCTCGCAGGTAGCGCAGGATCGCAGGGTGGACCTTGCGCGTGCGTACCCGACTGTCCGGCACCCTGCTGCGCCCATGACCCACCTCGCCAGACCGGCGCTCGAGATCCGTGCCGCCCTCGCAGCGCTGCTCGCGGTCCTGGCCCTCGTGCTCCTCGCGCCGTCTGCCCGCGCGGACGAGCCGCTGAACCTGCCGACCGACGTCACCGACACCGCTGGCGTCCTCGACGAGGGTGCGGTCCGCTCGGCCCTCGACGCGCTCCGCGACGACACGGACCAGCAGCTGTTCGTCGCCTACGTCCCCACCTTCGACGGTGCCGACGGCCCGGCGTGGGCCGAGGAGACCTTCGCGCTGTCGGGCATGGGGACGAACGACGTGCTCCTCGCCGTCGCCGTGGACGACCGCCGGTACGCGCTCTACGTCGGTCCGGGCAACCCCCTCACCGACGACCAGCTCGACGCCGTCGAGGTCGCCGTCGAAGACCGTCTCGCGCAGGACGACTGGACAGGCGGGGCCGTCGCCGCCGCCGACACCCTGCGCTCAGAGCTCACCGGAGGCTCGGGACCAAGCGCGTTCACGGTCCTGCTGGTCGGAGGTCTCGTGGTGATCGCCCTGATCGCCCTCGTGGCCTGGGCCGCCGCGCGACGTCGCCGCAGCGCGGGCAACCCCGCCGAGGGTGGCCTCTCGACCCTGCCGACCGACGAGCTCGAGCGGCGCGCGAGCACCGCCCTCGTCGCCGTCGACGACGACCTCAAGACAGCCGAGCAAGAGCTCGGCTTCGCCCAGGCCCAGTTCGGCCCCGAGGCGACAGCCTCCTACGAGGCTGCGCTGGCCGCCGCCAAGGGCGCGGTCACCCGCGCCTTCACCCTGCGCCAGCAGCTCGACGACTCGACCCCCGAGACCGAGCCCCAGAAGCGGGTCATGCTCGCCGAGATCATCGGGCTGTGCGACCAGGTCACGGAGTCCCTCGACGCCGAGGGCGCCCAGCTGACCGAGCTCCGCAACCTGCAGGCCACGGTCCCCGAGGTGCTCGCCGAGACCCGTGAGCGGATCACGACGGCTCGCGCGCGGGTCGAGCCGGCCCGCGGGGCCCTCGCCTCCCTGGCCGTCACCTACCCGGCCTCGGCCCTCACCTCGGTGTCCGCCAACCCAGACCAGGCGGTCCGCCTCCTCGACGCCGCCGCCGACTCGGTGACCGCGGGTGAGGCGGCCGTGACGGGCGGCGACAGGGCGACGGCTGTCGGCCACTCCCGCGCCGCGTCGCAGGCCGTCGGTCAGGCCCTCGTGCTCCTCGACGCCGTGGACTCGGCCGGTGCAGACCTGGCGAGCGCCGGTCCGCGCCTCGACGCCGCCCTCACGTCGATCGCCTCCGACCTCGCCGACGCCGACAGGCTGGGTGCGGGTGACCCGGCTGTCTCGGCTGCGGCCGACCGCGCACGCAGCGTCGTCGCGCAGGCTCAGGCCGCGCGGTCCGGCGGCGACCCGCTCGCCGCGATCCGCGACGTCACCGAGGCCGAGGCCGCGCTCGACACGGCCCTCGCACCCCGACGCGAGGCCGACGAGCAGCGTGCCAGGGCTGCGGCTCTGCTCGCGGAGACCCTCGGCCGGGTCAGGTCGCAGATCACCGCGGTGTCCGACTTCATCACCACCCGCAAGGGGGCCGTCGGCCCGGAGGCCCGCACCCGGCTCTCGGAGGCCACCCGGCTCTTCGACGAGGCCCGGGCACTGGCGCCCTCCGACCCCGTGACGGCGCTCGACACCATCCGTCGGTGCGAGCAGCTCGTGCAGTCGGCGCAGCAGCTGGCGCAGGCCGACGTGCAGTCCTGGGAGAACCGTCAGGGGCCGGGCAGCGGCGGGTCGAACGTCGGGGGCATGATCCTCGGCGGCATCCTCATCGACTCGATCTTGCGCGGCGGCTCCGGCAGCCGCGGAGGCTACGGCGGCGGAGGAGGTTTCGGCGGAGGCGGCTTCGGTGGTGGCTTCGGGGGCGGCGGACGCAGCCGTGGCGGTGGCTTCGGGGGCGGCGGCGGCCGGAGCGGAGGCAGCCGCGGAGGCGGCGGTCGCAGCAGGGGCGGTCGCTTCTAGCCGGCCGCCGCGACGCAGGTCCGCCGCAGACGGGAGCACGTCAGACCACGCCGGCCCACGAGCAGAGCACGGCACGCGCCGTGCGCACCACACGTCCGGGCGGCGCAGCCCACCGCCGGGCACGCACCTCACACAGCACGTATCTCACACAGCACGCACGAGAGAGAAGGCACGCACATGGCACAGAAGCAGAGCATCTTCGGACGGGTCGCGCAGCTGGCGAAGGCCAACATCAACGCCCTCCTCGACGGCGCGGAGGACCCCCAGAAGATGCTGGACCAGCTGGTCCGCGACTACACGAACAACATCGCGGAGGCCGAGCAGGCCGTCGCCCTGACCATCGGCAACCTGCGTCTCGCCGAGCAGGACTACAACGAGGACGTCGCTGCCGTCCAGGAGTGGGGCAGCAAGGCCGTCGCCGCGTCGCAGCGCGCCGACCAGTACCGCGCGGCGGGCAACACCGCCGACGCGGACAAGTTCGACAACCTCGCCAAGATCGCCCTGCAGAAGCAGATCTCGTCCGAGACCGAGGTTCGGCAAGCCGAGCCGTCGATCACCGCGCAGCGCGAGACCGTCGAGAAGCTCAAGACCGGCCTCACGCAGATGAAGTCCAAGCTGGCCGACCTCAAGTCCCGTCGGGACTCGCTCGTCGCGCGGCAGAAGACGGCCGAGGCCCAGCAGACCGTGCAGGGAGCGCTCAGCTCGATCAACGTGCTCGACCCCACGAGCGAGATCTCGCGCTTCGAGGAGAAGGTCCGCCGCGAGGAGGCCAAGGCCATCGGTCAGGCCGAGGTCGCGGCGTCCTCGCTCGACGCGCAGTTCGAAGAGCTGGAGGCCTCGGGCGCGCAGATCGAGATCGAGGCACGGCTCGCCGCCCTCAAGTCGGGCAGCACGGCCGGCGCCCCGCAGATCAGCAGCACGCCGGTCACCCCGTCGATCGAGGGGTGACACCGGTCGAGGGCTGACACCGGTCGAGGGCTGACAGCCACGTCCGAGGGCCGGCGCGCACGGCCCGCTGCTCACCGCGCAGGAGCGCCGAGCAGCGGGCCGTCGCGCTGCCTCGCTGTCGGCTCAGACGAGCACGGACTCCGTGCTGGTCGTGAGGACCTGCTCGACGAAGGCCCGAGCGAGCTCCGCGCCGTTCGTCTCGGCCCGCTCGGCCGCCTGGGCGAGGCTCTCGAGGGCCTCGGCACGCTCGGCCGGCTCGGCGTCGGCGAGCCACTGCTCGAGCATCGCCGCGTCGGCCTCCGGGTGGAACTGGACCGCGAGGGCCGAACCGAGCCTGAAGGCCTGGAAGGGGTACATGTTCGACGAGGCGAGCCAGACGGCGTCGCGGGGCAGCTCGCTCACGGCGTCGGCGTGGTCGGTCGGGTAGACGCTCGCACGTCCACCCACCTCGGCCGCAGCGCGGGCCGTCGCGCCGACGACAGCATCGGTGCGCGCCTCGGGACGCCAGAAGATCCTGACCGCTCCGGACTCGCGCCCGGGAGGGGCTGCGACGGTCACCTGGCCGCCGCCGGCGACGGCGAGCAGCTGGGCACCCAGGCAGACGGCGAGCGTCGGGACGCCCGAGGTCGCGGCGTCGAGCAGGAGCGTGCGCAGACCCGGCAGCCACGGGGTCCGCTCGTCGTCGTAGGCAGTGCCGTCGCCGCCGAGCACCACGAGTCCGGCGCCGAGGTCGGCGAGGGCCGGGAGCGCCTCGCCCGCGTGCGGGCGGACAGTCCTCACGGTGAGTCCCGCCGCGGTCAGGTGCTGCTCGAAGGAGCCGAGCGGGGCGTCGGGGGCGTTCTCGATCACGGTCACGTGTGCTGCAGTCATCAGAATCATCCTCAGGGCTGGTGCACCACCGGGGCGGTGGCAGGAAGAGACGACGGTCAGCAGCGCTGGTGACCGCACTCGCTGGGGGCGAGCATCTGCCCACGGTACGGCTGCCCGCGGCGCCCTCCCAAACGCCGAGGTCAGATCGTTACCATCTCGCAGCCGATCCCGCACCCGGAAGGTTCGCGACGGGCCCTCCGACCGGGCCCGGACGGTGCTGACGCAGGGTCGGCGGGACGTGCGTGCGGGGGCTCGAAGACCTGCCCGACCCGCGTCCTGACGCCGTCCGCACCTGTGGACGATGCCGCTCGGAGCGGCCCTGCGACCTATAGTCGTCTCATGTCCGGCATCGAAACGCGCAGCGCGCGTCCCACGTACCTGCTCGTCGACGGCGAGAACATCGACGCCACCCTCGGCATGAACGTCCTGGGGCACCGCCCCGCCCCCGAGGAGCGCCCGCGCTGGGACCGCATCTCGGAGTTCGCGCTGTCCCTGTGGGGCCAGCCGGTCACCCCCCTGTTCTTCCTCAACGCCTCCTCCGGCCAGATGCCGATGCCCTTCGTGCAGGCGCTGCTCGCGATGGGCTACCGCCCGATCCCGCTGGCCGGCGCGAGCCACGAGAAGGTCGTGGACATGGGTATCCAGCGCACCCTCGAGGCCATCAAGGACGTCGACGGCGACGTCCTGCTCGCCAGCCACGACGGTGACTTCCTGCCGCAGGTCGAGGCCCTCCTCGACGGCGAGCGCCGTGTCGGGCTCATGTGCTTCCGCGAGTTCGTCAACGGCCGCCTCAACGAGCTGAGCGCCCGCGGGCTGCAGTTCTTCGACCTCGAAGAGACCGTCGGTGCCTTCACGACCCCGCTGCCGCGCGTGCGCATCATCCCGATCGAGGAGTTCGACCCGCTCCGCTACATCTGACCCAGGTGCCTCTCAGGCACCTCTCAGCGAACAGTCGCACACTGGTGGCATGACCGAACCCGAGGCACGTCTCGTCGTGGTCGACGACGAGCCGAACATCAGAGAGCTGCTCGCGACCTCGCTGCGCTTCGCAGGCTTCGAGGTCTTCGCGGCCGAGGACGGCATGAGCGCGCTCAAGCTCGTCCGCGACACCGAGCCCGACCTCGTCGTGCTCGACGTGATGCTGCCCGACATGGACGGCTTCACAGTCACCCGTCGCATGCGCGAGAAGGGCCAGCACATGCCCGTGCTGTTCCTCACCGCGCGCGACGACACCCAGGACAAGATCACCGGGCTGACGGTCGGCGGCGACGACTACGTCACCAAGCCCTTCAGCCTCGAAGAGGTCGTGGCGCGCATCCGTGCCGTGCTGCGACGCACCCACGCGACCCCCGTCGACGACGCCGTGCTGCGCTTCGCAGACCTCGAGCTCGACGACGACTCGCACGAGGTGCGCCGCGGCGGCCGCGTGATCGACCTCTCGCCGACAGAGTTCAAGCTGCTGCGCTACCTCATGCTCAACCCGGGCCGGGTGCTGTCCAAGGCGCAGATCTTGGACCACGTGTGGCAGTACGACTGGGGCGGCGACGCGAACATCGTCGAGTCGTACATCTCGTACCTGCGGCGCAAGATCGACAACGCCCCGCTGCCGGACGGCTCGATGCCGGAGCCGCTCATCGCGACCAAGCGCGGCGTCGGCTACCTGCTCCGCCAGCCGCCCAAGAGGTAGCGCGTGGCGCAGCACCACGAGCCGCCGGTCCCGCCGCCCCCGCCTGCCGACCAGCAGGCGGGTGGCGGCGCTGCCGTCGACCCCGCGCGCGGCTCCGGTGCCCCGGCCGACGAGACCCCCGCAGCGCCTGCGGGCCTGCAGGGCGAAGGCGAGTACGTCGGACCTGTCACGGCCTTCTGGGCCCGCACCCCGCTGCGCGCCCGGCTCATCGCGATCGTCACTGCGATGCTGCTCGCCGGTCTCGGCATCTCCGTGGCCCTCACCTCGACAGTGCTGTCCCGCTACCTCACGGACCAGCTCGACACGCAGCTCCAGGTGACGGCGAGCCAGGTGGTCCCCCAGGCGGTCTACGCCTACCGCGAGACGGGCCAGGCCTACCTGCCGAACGACTACTACATCCTCGCGTTCTTCCCCGAGCTCGGCAGCCGTCCGCTCGTCAGCGGGACCACGACGGAGAAGTACGGGATCCCGGCGATCACCGCGTACACCTTCGCCCAGGGCAGCATGCCCTCGGGCGTCTTCACCGTGGACGGGGTCCAGGACGGCAGCGGCGGGACGAGCGAGTGGCGCGCCCAGTCCTTCTCGTTCTCCTTCCAGGACGGCAGCCAGATCACCGGCTATGTCGCCCTCCCCCTAGCCCCCGTCCAGCAGACCGTCGCGCAGATCCAGCGCATCCTCATCGTCACGACGCTCGCGCTCACGGTCCTCGGCGCCACCATCGGCTACGTCGCGATCCGCAGGTCCCTGCGCCCGCTGCACACCATCGAGCGCACAGCCGCGCGCATCGCCGACGGCGACCTCAGCCAACGCGTCCCGCAGGCCCCTGTCACGACGGAGGTCGGCAGCCTCGCGCGCTCGCTCAACACGATGCTCGCCCAGATCGAGCAGTCCTTCGACGCCCAGGAGGCCTCCGAGGCCCGCATGCGCCGCTTCGTCTCGGACGCGAGCCACGAGCTGCGCACCCCGCTCGCGACGGTCCGCGGCTACGGCGAGCTGTACAGGATGGGCGCGCTGACCACCCCTGACGCGATGGACGACACCATGCGGCGG
This sequence comes from Sanguibacter inulinus, assembly GCF_013415325.1. Classification (GTDB taxonomy): domain Bacteria; phylum Actinomycetota; class Actinomycetes; order Actinomycetales; family Cellulomonadaceae; genus Sanguibacter; species Sanguibacter inulinus. Next base: position 11,301 of record NZ_JACBYE010000030.1, read on the forward strand.
ATCGAGGACTCGGCCACCCGCATGGGCACGCTGGTCAACGACCTGCTCGCGCTCGCCCGCCTCGACGAGGGCCGACCGATCCGGTCGGACCCCGTGGACCTCGTGACGCTCGCCCGCGACTCCGTCGACGACCTGCACGCCCTCGACCCGAGCCGGACCGTGCGCCTCACAGCGCTCGACGGCGTCTCACCGCCAGCCCCGGTCACGGTGACCGGCGACGAAGACCGGCTGCGCCAGGTGCTCACCAACCTCATCGGCAACGTCGCCCAGCACACCCCGGCGGGCACGGCCGCCGAGATCGCTGTCGGCCCGGGCGACGAGCCGGCGCAGGTGGTGCTCGAGGTCCGCGACCACGGCCCGGGCGTCCCGGCGGACCAGGCCGGCCGGGTCTTCGAGCGCTTCTACAGGGCCGACTCCTCGCGCAACCGCTCCTCGGGCGGCTCGGGGCTCGGCATGGCGATCGTCGCCGCGATCGTCGCCGCGCACCGCGGGACGGTCTCGGTCCACGAGACCGACGGCGGCGGGCTCACCGTCCGTGCCGTGCTGCCGGCCCAGAGCCGCTCCGACGACCTGCAGGAGCCTGGCGCACCGACCGCCTGAGGATCGGTCCCGGCCAGGCCGTCAGGCCAGCACCGGTCGGTCTCGGCGCTCCCCGCAGCGCCCGTGACCTGCGCCGGTGCGCCGTCGCGCCAGAACAGGGCTAGCATTGCCGGTCGTCCCGACATCAGCGTCTGGGACACCCGTGAAGACCGATACTCGTCGAAGGTTTGGTTCATGCTTCCTGGAAGCGTCGATGCACCGCAGTGGCTCATGTCGTCCTGGATCCGCAGCTGTCAGGCCGCCGGGGCGTCCGTCCCCGAGGCAGACCTCCGAGCGACAGGTCAGGCCCTGCTCGACCGCTGGAGCGAGCCGACGCGGTTCTACCACACGGTCAAGCACCTCGCCGACGTGCTCTCCCGCGTCGACGAGCTCGCCGAGGAGACCCACGAGCCCGACCTCGTCAGGCTCGCCGCCTGGTACCACGGCGCGATCTTCAACGCCGAGACCCGGGTCGCCTACGCCACGCAGGGCGGAGAGGACGAGGTCGCGAGCGCGGCCCTCGCCCGCACCGAGCTGGTCGGCATGGGGATCCGCGAGCAGTCGGCCGAGAGGGTATCGCAGCTCGTCACGGCGCTCGCCCGCCACAAGCCGGCCCCCGGCGACTTCGACTGCGCGGTGCTCTGCGACGCCGACATGGCGATCCTCGCGGCCGAGCCGCAGCGCTACACCTGCTACGTCCGTGACATCCGCAAGGAGTACGAGCACATCCCGGTCCGCGACTACCTGGCCGCGCGGCACCGCATCCTCACCAAGCTCGTCAACCGCAAGTCGCTGTTCTCGAGCCCGGTGGCCGCGTCCTGGGAGGATGCCGCACGCCAGAACCTGGCGGGCGAGCTCGCCCGGGTCGAGAAGGAGATCTCGAAGCTCCCGGCCGAGCCCGTCCCGTCAGACGTCGAGGCCGTCTAGGCCTGTCGCGCCCGGAGCACCCTGACCTCCCACGGCGCGAGGACCTGCCCCGCGGCGGCAGCGCGCTCAGGGTAGTTGGCGACGACCACCTCGGCCTCCGCCCACCCGCCCAGCAGCGGCACCTCGAGGTCGTCACCGGACACGTTGCCCACGACGAGCAGCTGGTCGTCGTCTCCGTCGCGGGTGAAGGCGTAGAGACGCTCGTGGTCGGGCTCGAGCATCGTGAAGCGCCCGAGCGCGACGGTGCTGTCCGTGTGCCGCAGCTCGATCAGCCGCTGGTAGAACGCGAAGACCGAGCGCTCCGACGCCCTGTCTGCCTCGACATTGACCTCGACAGCGTGCGGGCTCACAGGGATCCACGGGGTCCCTGTCGTGAAGCCGGCCGTGGGGGTGGCGTCCCACTGCACGGGTGTCCGGGCGTTGTCCCGGCTCATCGCCCGCAGACCGGCGAGCACCTCGTCGGCCGGTCGTCCGCCCTCGACGACAGCCTCCCGGTAGTAGTTCACCGACTCGATGTCACGGAAGTCGTCGGGCCTTGCGAAGGGCACGTTGGTCATGCCGATCTCTTCGCCCTGGTAGACGTACGGCGTGCCCCGGTGCAGGTGCAGGATCGCCGCCCAGAGCGTCGCGGACTCGTAGCGGTAGGTGCCGTCGTCGCCGAACCTCGAGACGTGCCGCGGCTGGTCGTGGTTGCCGAGGTACAGGCTGTTCCACCCGACGTCGGCGAGCCCCTCCTGCCACCGCCCCATCGAGCGCTTGAGCGCGACGAGGTCGAGCGGGCGCGGGTCGAACTTGTCGGTGCCCTGGTCGAGCGACACGTGCTCGAACTGGAAGACCATGTCGAGCTCGCGGCGCGACGGGTCGGTGAACAGGCGTGCGTCGTCGACGGTCACGCCCGGCATCTCGCCGACGGTGATGAGGTCTGCCTCGCGCCCCGCGAAGACAGCCTCGTGCATCTCCTGCAGGAACTCGTGCAGACGGGGTCCCATCTGGAAGCCGATCCCTGAGGCCTGCGCTCCCCCGTCCACCTGCTCGAGGTTCTTCGAGATGAGGTTGATGACGTCCATGCGGAAGCCGTCGACCCCGCGGTCGAGCCAGCGGTTCATCATCGCGTAGACCGCGGCGCGGACCTCGGGGTTCTCCCAGTTGAGGTCGGGCTGCTGCGGGGCGAAGAGATGCAGGTAGAACTGCCCGGTCGTCTCGTCGAAGGTCCACGCGGGTCCGCTGAAGGCGGACCGCCAGTCGTTCGGCTCGACGGGTGCGACGGGCAGCTCCGCGGCTGTCGGGGCCTCCCGCGACGCTCCCTCTGCGGGCTCGACCGGCAGGTCCGACGCGGCGACGGCCCGCGGGTCGCGCCACCAGTACCAGTCGCGCTTGGCGTTGGTGAGCGACGAGCGGGACTCCTGGAACCACGGGTGCTCGTCGCTCGTGTGGTTGACCACGAGGTCCATGACGAGCTTCATCCCGCGTGCGTGCACGGCCTCGAGCAGCGCGTCGAAGTCGTCGAGCGTCCCGAAGAGCGGGTCGATGCCCTCGTAGTCGGAGATGTCGTAGCCGTTGTCGTGCTGGGGCGAGGGGTAGACCGGCGAGAGCCAGACGACGTCGACGCCGAGGTCGGCCAGGTGGTCGAGGCGCGAGAGGATCCCCCGGAGGTCGCCGACCCCGTCGCCGTCGGAGTCCGCAAAGCTCCGCGGGTAGACCTGGTAGACGACCGCCCGGGTCCACCAGGCGGGCGTGCCGGGAGTGCGCTCCTCGTCGTCTGGACCTGTCGTGCTCCGCACTGTCGCGGACCGGACGGGTGCTGACTCGTGGACTGTCATTTGATCGACCCTCTCATCACGCCGGAGATCACCCATCGCTGGGCGAAGAGATAGACGAGCAGCAACGGTGCCATCGCCATGAGGTACGACGCGAACGCCGCTGTGTAGTTCGTGTTGAACTGACCCTGGAACACGTAGTTGGCCAGCGGCAACGTCTGCGCCGCAGGGTCGGAGAGCACCACGAGCGGGAGCAGGAAGTCGTTCCAGGCCCACACGCAGGTGAGGATCCCGACAGTCGCGAGCATCGGGGAGAGCAGCGGGAAGACGATCTTGGTGAAGACCGTCCACGTCGACGCACCGTCGAGCAGGGCCGCCTCTTCGAGCTCGACCGGGATGGACCGGATGAAGGCCGTGAAGAACAGGGTGTTCGTCGAGAGCCCGAAGACTGTGTAGAGCAGGATCAGCCCGCCCTGGTTGTCGAGCCCGAGCAGCGACGTCTGCTTGACGACGGGCAGCATGATGATGGGGAACGGCACGAAGATCGCCGACACCAGGTAGAAGTAGATCCCCTTGAAGAGCCTGCGGTGCATGTTGCGTGCGATGGCGTAGGCGACCATCGCGTTGGTCGCGAGGGTGAGCAGCACCGCTCCGACGGTGATGAGCGCTGTGTTCATGAGCGCCCGAGGGAAGTTCGTGAGGTTCCACGCGTCCGCGAAGTTCTGCAGGTGGACCGAGGTGGGGAGCTCAAAACCGGAGCCACCGAGCTGGTCGGGGGTCTTGAGCGCTGTCACCACCGTGAAGTAGAGCGGGACGAGGACGGTGAGGGCGCACACCGCGAGCAGCGCGGTGAGCCACCAGTTGACCTGGCGCCCCTCCTCGTCGCGGCCACGGCGACGTCGCCGGACGGGGGTCGCCGGGACCGTGGCCGATCCAGGGGCAGTGGACGATGCTGGGGAAAGGGTTGGTGATGTCATCAGAACGACGCCTCCCGACGCTGGAGCACACGCAGCTGCAACACGGAGATGAGGACGATCACGACGAGGAAGATCACCGCGTTGGCGGTCTGGTAGGCGTACTCGCCGCCCTGGAACCCGCCTCTGTAGATGAGCAGGGACACCGACTGCGTCGACGTTCCCGGTCCGCCGGCCGTGAGGGCCATGATGTGGTCGAAGACCTGGAGGAAGTTCTTCAGCGAGAGCACCATGTTGATGGTGAAGAACGGCCCGATGAGCGGGAAGGTGATCGACGTGAACTTCCGCCACGTGCTCGCGCCGTCGAGGGACGCCCCCTCGTAGAGCTCGCCCGGGATCGTCTGGAGCCCGGCGAGGTAGATGATGATGTTGAAGGCCGCGGCCTGCCACACCGCGAGGATCACGATCCCCACCCACGCGAGGTCGGGGTTCGCCAGGATCGAGGTCGAGAGGGCGTCGATGCCCAGCCTCGAGGCGATCTCGGGGAGCGAGTTCGAGAACAGGTAGTTGAACACGTAGCCGATGACGAGGATCGACAAGATGTTCGGGATGAAGAAGATGCCGCGCAGGCCCGTCCGGAACTTGATGCGGGAGTTGAGGCCGATGGCGATCGCGAGGGCGATGACGTTGACGAGGACCGTCGAGACGAGCGCGAAGCCGAAGGTGAAGGCGTAGGCGTTGAGGACCTGGTCGTCCTTGAACAGGTTCACGTAGTTGGTGAACCAGGTAAAGTCCCACTCGCCGTAGCCGGCATAGTTCGTCATCGAGAAGAACACCCCGTTGAGCACGGGGATCGTGTGCAGCACGAAGAACAGCAGGACGGCCGGGAGCACCATCCAGTAGAAGGTCCGGGAGATCCGGCTCGTGCCGGGTCGGCGGCGTGCCGCGGCCCGGGAGGTCGTGGCACGCGGTGCACGCGCCGGGGCTGTCGAGGACGTGGTCATGGTCGGTGCCTCATCGCTGGTTGGAGCGGGCTGCGACCTTGCGCCACTCGCTGTCGAGGTGGGTGAGGAAGGTGTCGACGTCTCCGTCGATGATCAGCTGCTGGAGCATCGGCTGGAGCGGGACGGCCGCCGGGATCTGGTGGTCGACGTAGCCGATGATCCGGCCCTGCTCGACGTAGTCGTCCAGCCCCGCGAGGTACGGGTTGGTCGACGGGGCTGCGTCGACGAGCGGGGAGAAGGTCGACTGTGCTGCGCCGTAGGCGTCGACGTTCTCGGGCCGCATCATGTACTCGACGAACTTCTCGACCTCCGCGCGGTGCGGGGTGTCCCGGCCGATCGCGAGGACCACGTCGACGCCCGTGACGAGCACGGTGTCCTCGGGGTCGTCGGTCACCGGGTACGGGAAGGTGCCGAGGTCGAGGTCAGGGTTGTTCTCGAGGATGGGCGCGATCGCGTACGTGCCCTGGAGGTACATCGCGGACTCGCCGTCGGCGAAGGCCTTGTTCCCGGCGTTGTAGTCGCGGCTGTCCCGGTTCGGCTGGTTGTAGGAGAAGAGCGTGACGAGCTTCTCCGTCGCCTCCCTGTAGTCCGTCGAGAATGACGGCTCCGAACCTGGTCCCGCGTCGGTGCCGAGCGCCCGCAGGTCGTCGAAGAACCCGTCGGGCTGGAGCGCGCCGGCGAGGTTGTTGAAGGACGGCAGCACAGTCCACTGGTCCTTGAGCGTGCCGTAGAAGGGCGTGACGCCCGCGGCCTGGAAGGTGTCCGCGGCGGCGAGGAGCTCGTCCCAGGTCTGCGGCACCTCGACGTCGTGCTCGGCGAAGATCGTCTTGTTGTAGATGATGCTCGAGGCCGCGAGCGCGAAGGGCACACCGCTGATCTCGTCGTCGTGCTGGCCGAGGTCGGTGACGATCTTCACCGGGGCGTCGGCGACGGTGCTCATCACCGGCAGGTCCGTGACGTCCGCGAAGACCCCGGCGCGCGCGAGCTCACCGAAGGTCGCACCCGCGTTGAGGGTCATGACGTCGGGGATCTTGTCCTTGACCAGCGGGGTGCGCAGCGCCGTGTCCGCGTTCGGCACGTGGTTCTGCACCACCTCGATCCCCGGGTTCTCCGCCTCGAAGCCCTCGATGATCTCGTCGAACTGTGCGACGGCCTCAGGCTTGAACTGGAAGAAGTTGAGAGTCACGGTCCCGTCGTCGTCCGGGCCGCAGGCCGCGAGGGTCCCGACGGCGAGCGCCACGGCGACGAGGCTCGCGGCGGTCCGGGTCGCCCGTCCTGGCCTGGTGGCGGGGAGCGGTCGCCCGGACCGCGCGGGCCGGGTCCGGCTCCCGGCGGCGCTGGGACCAGAGCGCTGCTCTGTTCCAGACCCGGGTCCGGGTCCAGGTCCAGGCCCAGGCCCGGGGTCGAGCGGGTCCTCGTGCCCGGCTCCGGGCGAGCGACCGCTCCGGGCCCTCGGCACCCTGTGGGACTCGTCCCGGGTGCTGTGCGGTGTCACGTCGTCGTGCGTCATGCTGCGCCTCCTTGCGCGTGCGGCTGATGTGGGGGGGCTGACCTCAGCCGATGAGGATCGCCTCGAGGAGCACGAGCTCCTCGGGGAAGAGCACCGGGGCCTGGATCCCTGTCGTGGCGAGCGCGCGACCTGTCGTCCGGGTCCCGTCGAGCGCCCAGAGCAGCGGTGACTGCCCTGCTCCGCCGAGCGAGGTGGTCGGGGCGGCGAGCCGCACCCTGTAGCTGGCGTCGGGGTCGAGGCCGGGCAGGTGGACCCGGCCCGCGGGGTAGGTCGAGCTCGTCGCGGTCTGGGTGTAGGCGTAGAGCGCCCGTGACCTGTCCTGGGCGACGACGCCCCGCAGGTCCGCGGTCTCGTCGGGCAGGTCGGCGTTGACGACCCGGCCGGAGTGCAGCAGCTGGCGTGCCTGCTTGTGGGCCTCGACCCAGCGGGCGAGGGCCGCGAGCTGCTCGTCGTCGACAGTCGTGAGGTCCCACTCGATCCCGAGGTGGCCGAAGAACGCGACCCCGGCTCGCAGGTCGAGCTCGTGGCTGCGGTGGGTGGAGTGCGACCGCGGGCCGCCGACGTGCGCGCCCAGCAGCTCGGGCGGGACCAGCAGTCCCGTGTACCGCTGGTTGACCAGGCGCTCGAGCGGGTCGATGCAGTCGCTCGTCCAGATCCTGTCGGTCCGCTCGAGGATGCCGAGGTCGACCCGCGCGCCGCCCGAGGCGCAGGACTCGATCTCCAGGCCCGGGTGCCGGCTCCGCAGCTCGTCGAGCAGCCTGTACAGGGCGAGGGTGTGCTCGTGGACCGCTGCGTGCCCGGTCCGCGCGTCGCCTGCGCTCGACAGCTCACGGTTGTGGTCCCACTTGAGATAGCTGATCGGGTGCTCGACGAGCAGCGCGTCGAGGCTCGCGAGAATGTAGGCGTAGGCCCCGGGGTCCGCGAGGTTGAGCACGTGCTGCTGACGACCCTCGACGGGCAGACGTCCCCCGGGCTGGAGGACCCACTCCGGGTGGGCGCGCGCGAGGTCCGAGTCTGGGTTGACCATCTCCGGCTCGACCCACAGACCGAACTCCATGCCGAGACCACGGACGGCGTCCACGAGAGGCGCGAGACCCTGCGGCCAGACCACAGGGTCGACAGTCCAGTCGCCGAGCCCCGCGGTGTCGTCCCGGCGTCCGAGGAACCAGCCGTCGTCCAGCACGAAGCGCTCGACGCCGACAGCAGCAGCGCGCTCGGCCAACGCCAGGAGCGTCAGGAGGTCGTGGTCGAAGTAGACCGCCTCCCACGTGTTGAGCGTGACCGGGCGAGGTCGCGCAGGGTGCGTGGCCCGTGCCCGCAGCTCGGTGTGGAAGCGTGCGGCCAGGTCGTCGAGACCGTCCCCCCACGACCCGAGGACCCAGGGCGTGCTGTAGGTCGCGCCCGGGGCGAGGTCGATCTCCCCGGCCGCGAGGAGCTCGCTCCCCTGGAGCGACGCCTCTGCGGTGATCGTCCGTTCGGCCGCCAGCCTGTGGTTGCCGCTCCACGCCACGTGCACGGCGTGCACCCGACCGCGCTCGAAGCCGAACCCGCTCGTCCCCGCGGCGAGCAGGAGCGAGGCGTCTGCACCCGGGCGTCCCTTACGGCTCTCCCGCAGGTGCGTGCCGACGGTGAAGGCTCGACGCTGCGGTGTGCGCTCGCGGAGGTGGCGTCCAGTGGTGTCCAGGATCTCGGTGGCCTGCGCAGGGACGGGGAAGGTCGCGGCGAGGGACAGCACCGAGTAGTCGTCGTCGCCGGTGTTGGTGAGCGAGAGGCGCTGCCGGACGAGGCCGGCCCGGGTGACCTCGAGCTCGACCACGAGCCGCAGCCCGCCGTAGCCGTCCTCGGCGGTGATGGTGGCGGTCGTCTGGTCGGCGTCGATCCCGAGGAGCTCGAAGGACGGAGAGAAGACCCTGCCGTTGCGGTGCCCCTCGAGACCGGGTGTGCCCAGCCAGCCGTCAGCGTCGAGCGGGAGGAGGGTCAGGCGCGCCGGGACGTCGAGGCCGCCCGACACGCGCTGCGGGACGGCGGCGAGGGCGAGCCCGTCGAGGTCGGCCTGGTCGAGGTCCCCGAGGTCGTCGCCCCAGTGGACGATCGTCGGGAGACCCGGGGTGGTCGGGTCGACGACGAGGCTGGTGCCGCCGTCGCGGAGCTGGAAGATGCGTCGCTGCATGGGTTATTTTCTAGACGAAAGCAATTGGCCTGTCAAGGGCTGGCACGGTCCGATCAAATCCGCTGCACCTCCGACATACCTCTGAGATCTCGTCAACGAGCCGCGCCGGGTTGGTACGATGATGGAACTTATTCGTCGGCGGATCGCGATCCCCGCGACACGACAGGTAGGTTGACGGTCGGACCGGCGGAGCAGCACGTCTTCACGCAGAGCCCGGTCGGACCCTGCGCGGTCAGAGCCTCGGTCGGACGGCGCTCAGACTGACGGTGCCGATCAGGCCGAGGCAGCTCGGCCAGCGCGGGTCCACGGCTGCGCGCGCCGTCTCGCTCGACCCCGAAGACCGCCACGACGACGAGGAGGAGCACAGATGAGCGAGGCAGGACCGCCGCCCGCCCCCATCACCGACTCCGGGCGCGACCTCGCGCGCGAGGTGCTCGTCCACGGACCCATCAGCCGGACCGAGCTCTCCCGCAGGCTCGGCCTGTCCCCCGCGAGCCTGACCCGGCTCTCCAAGACCTTCCTCGACAGCGGGATCCTCGTCGAAGGCCCCGAGGTGTCCGACGGTGCTGTCGGCCGACCGGTCAAGCCGCTCGACGTCAAGGTCGACGCCCGCCGCTTCGTCGGGATCAAGCTGACAGGCGAGGACGCCCTCGGCGTGAGCACAGACCTTCGCGCGACCCAGACCGGGTCCGCCTCGTCGCGCCTCGCCTCGACCTCGCTCGACGACGTCCTCGACGCCGTCGATGCAGTCGTCCAGGCGCTCGGCGGACCGGCCGCCTTCGACGGCATCGGGATCAGCCTCGGCGGCAACGTCTCCGACGGCGTGGTCGACCGCGCGCCGTTCCTCGGGTGGCGCGGTGTCGACCTCCGCAGCGCTGTCTCCGAGCGCCTGGGGATCCCGTCGACCATCGAGAACGACGTCGTCGCCCTGACCGCCGCCGAGCACTGGTTCGGAGCCGGGCGAGGCTCGACAGACTTCGCGGTGCTCACCATCGGCGCCGGGGTCGGCTACGGGCTCGTCGTCAACGACCACGTGGTGCGCACAGCCGACGTGGGCTTCGGCCTGCTGGGGCACTTCCCCCTCGACCCGTCGGGACCGCTCTGCATGGACGGCCACCGCGGCTGCTCGACAGCCATGCTCACCACGGGGAGCATCTGCGCCCAGGTCTCGGTGGCCCTCGGACACGCCGTCACCTACGACGAGGTCCTCGAGATGGCCGCCGCGCACCACCCCGTGGCGCGGGCCGTGACCGAGTCCGCCGTGCGGTCGCTCGGCCGGCTGCTGGCCGCCATCACCAACATCGCGCTCGTGAGCACCGTCGTGCTGGCGGGCGAAGGAGTCGGCCTGGTCGAGAGCCTCGGCGCGGAGCTCGACGCCGCCATCGCTGCGGACCGCGACCCCGACGGCAGCCCCGTCAGCCTCGTCGTCGACGACAGCGGCTTCGTCCCCTGGGCCCGTGGCGCCGCAGCCGTCGCCATCCAGAGCAGCTTCGGCGTCCTCGGCACCTGACAGCCCGTGCACGGGGCGGGTACGCCGACGGGCGGACTCCTCCGGGACGTGTCCCGGTGGAGCCCGCCCGTCGGCGGTGCAGTGCTCGGGCTAGGCCCGGGCGGGCTGGATCAGAAGTCCATGCCGCCCATGCCGCCGTCGCCGCCCGGCATGGCCGGAGCCTTCTCGGGCTTGTCCGCGACGACTGCCTCGGTGGTGAGGAACAGCGCAGCGATCGAGGCGGCGTTCTGCAGAGCAGAGCGGGTCACCTTGACCGGGTCGTTCACACCAGCCGCGAGCAGGTCCTCGTACACGCCTGTCGCGGCGTTGAGGCCCTGGCCGGAGGGGAGGTTGCGGACCTTCTCGGCCACGACCCCACCCTCGAGCCCGGCGTTGATCGCGATCTGCTTGAGCGGAGCGTCGATCGAGGCGCGGACGATGTTCGCACCCGTCGCCTCGTCACCCTCGAGGTCGAGGAGACCGGCGGTCTCGAAGGCGACCTTGCCAGCCTGGATGAGAGCGACGCCACCACCGGCGACGATGCCCTCTTCGACGGCTGCCTTCGCGTTGCGGACGGCGTCCTCGATGCGGTGCTTGCGCTCCTTGAGCTCGACCTCCGTGGCGGCACCGGCCTTGATGACCGCGACACCTCCGGCGAGCTTCGCGAGGCGCTCCTGGAGCTTCTCGCGGTCGTAGTCGGAGTCCGACTTCTCGATCTCGGAACGGATCTGCTTGACGCGACCGGCGATCTGGTCGACGTCGCCGGAGCCCTCGACGATGGTCGTCTCGTCCTTGGTGACGACGACCTTGCGGGCCTGGCCGAGCAGGTCGAGCGTGGCGGTCTCGAGCTTGAGGCCGACAGTCTCGGAGATGACCTGACCACCGGTGAGGATCGCGATGTCCTGGAGGATGGCCTTGCGGCGGTCGCCGAAGCCCGGAGCCTTGACGGCGACGGACTTGAAGGTGCCACGGATCTTGTTGAGCACGAGGGTCGCAAGAGCCTCGCCCTCGACGTCCTCGGCGATGATGAGCAGCGAGCGACCGGCCTTCATGACCTGGTCGAGCAGCGGCAGCAGGTCCTTGACGTTCGAGATCTTCGACTCGACGATCAGGACGTACGGGTCTTCGAGGACAGCTTCCTGGCGCTCTGCGTCAGTCTCGAAGTAGCGGGCGAGGAAGCCCTTGTCGAAGCGCATGCCCTCGGTGAGCTCGAGCTCGAGGCCGAAGGTGTTCGACTCCTCGACGGTGATGACACCTTCCTTGCCGACCTTGTCGAGCGCCTCGGCGATGAGCTCGCCGATCGCGGGGTCGCCGGCCGAGATCGCAGCGGTGGCCGCGATCTCTTCCTTGGTCTCGATGTCCTTGGCGTCGACGAGCAGCTGCGCGATGACAGCCTCGACGGCCTTCTCGATGCCGCGCTTGAGAGCGATCGGGTTCGAGCCGGCAGCCACGTTGCGCAGGCCCTCGCGCACGAGCGCCTGGGCGAGCACGGTGGCGGTCGTGGTTCCGTCGCCGGCGACGTCGTCGGTCTTCTTGGCGACCTCCTTGACGAGCTCAGCACCGATGCGCTCGAACGGGTCCTCGAGGTCGATCTCCTTGGCGATGCTCACACCATCGTTCGTGATGGTGGGCGCGCCCCACTTCTTGTCGAGGACGACGTTGCGACCCTTGGGGCCGAGCGTGACCTTCACGGTGTCGGCGAGGACGTTGAGTCCACGCTCCATGCCGCGACGGGCCTCCTCGTTGAAGGCAATGATCTTTGCCATTGGGGTGTGATCCTCCGCTGGTGGCGTGTGGTGGTCGGACGATGCCCGCGACGGACGACCTCGGACCGCGGCGTTCATGTCACGCCGTAGCCTCGGGGCCTCATCGAGCGACCGATGCTTCTGTCACTCTCCTAGCGAGAGTGCTAATGCAATTATTGGCACTCTCGACCCGAGAGTGCAAGGGCGGCGGCGCGCCGCGGCGCCCAGGTCGGTACGCCGACGGCGGAACCCGCAGCCGGCACCACCGCGTCGGCACCCGAGCACGCCCAGACGTCCTCGTAGAGTGGACCCGATGCCAGCGACCGACGACGACGCCTCCGCGAGAACAGCGCACGTCCGTCGCCGGCCGCGCGCCGCGCTGCTCGCGCTCCTGCTCGTCGCAGCGGTCGTCGTCACCGGCACAGGACGGGCCCTCGAGGTCTGGCCCTTCTCCCCGCGGAACGCGACGGTCGCTCTCTCCTCTGTCGGCATCTCGGTGGCACCCGACGGCACCCGCACCCCGATCCCGCCGGGCTCGGACGTGCAGTTCCTGCCCGGCAGCCGCGTCGCCGTGGCGAGCCCCGGAGCAGCCACGCAGCCCCAGCTCGACGCGGCCCAGGAGTCCCGCGACTGGCTCGCCGCCGGCACCGTCCCGGGCGCCGGGACAGACTTCGAGGACATGGCCGTCGACGCGCTCCTCGACGTCAGGGCGCTGACCCTCGACGACGGGGCCGTCGTGGCCGGGTGGTCGCCGAACTGGCGCTACGCCTGGCCCCGCGACAACGCCTTCGTGGCTGTCGCGCTCGCCCGCACGGGGCACGTCGAGGACGCACTCACTGTCGTCATGTTCCTCCAGCAGGTGCAAGAGGCCGACGGCTCCTTCGAGGCCCGCTACCTGCCCGACGGCTCCGGCCCACCCGACGACCGCGGCATCCAGACCGACGCGACAGGGTGGGCCCTGTGGGCCGCGGCGACGGTGATCGCGGAGATCGAGTCGCCCCAGGACCGCACCAGCGCGGCTCGCGACCTCGAGCCGTTGCTCGAGCGCAGCCTCGCGCACATCCGCGACCTGACCGACGACGGCACCACGCTCCCCCCGCCGTCCCCCGACTACTGGGAGGTCGAGACGTCCAAGCAGACCCTCGGGACCAGCGCGCCGCTGCTCATGGCCCTCGCTGCGTCGCCGCCGGCCCTCGACGCCCTCGGGGACGCCCGAGCGGCACGGGAGGTCGCGACTGTCGCCGAGACCTTCGACGACGTCGTGCACGACGCGTTCGCGCCCGGCTACGGCCGCTACCTCGGAGGGTCGAGCGTCGACACGGCCGTCGCGTTCCTGCTGCCGCCGTTCTTGCCCGTGACGGCCGACGAGGTCCCCCGCGCTGTCCTGAGCGCCTGGGATGCCGCCCCCATCCGGATGGCCCGCCCCGGAGGCGGGCTCGCGCCCGGCACGAGCTGGAAGCGCGACGGGATCTCGTGGACACCCACGACGAGCGTCTTCGCCCTCGCCTCAGCAGGCTTGGGCGACCAGACCGGGGCCGTGCGCTGGCTGACGTGGCTCGACGACCACCGCACGACGCTCGGCTCGATCCCCGAGAAGGTGCTCTTCGACGGCTCCCCGGCCCAGCTCGCGCCGCTCGCGTGGAGCAGCGCGAACGTGCTGCTCACCCTCGTGCTGCTCGACGAGGCCGAGGCCGGTCGCGGCTGACACGACCAGCAGGGTCGTCGGACAGCCCGACGCAGCGCTGCCGGTCGCGGCTGACACGACCAGCAGGGTCGTCGGACAGCCCGATGCAGCGCGGCGACGACGACCCCACAGACCGCGGACCCGGAGACGGTCGGGACCCGCTCGAACAGGCCCGCGGGGCCTGCACGCGCTCAGGCGCCGGCCCGCACCACCGAGAGGTTCAGCCCCGCTCGGGCGCGAGGCTCGGCATGCCCCTGGTCCCGAACTCCCGGCGCAGCACCTGGCGCGCGGCGAAGTAGCCACCCAGCCCGTGCACCCCAGGGCCCGGCGGGGTCGACGCGGAGCACAGGTAGGCACCGGGCGCTCCTGTCGCCCACGGGTCGACGTGCGGGGTCGGCCGGGCGAACATCTGCCACATGGTCACAGACCCGGCCGCGATGTCCCCGCCGACGTAGTTCGCGTCATGCTCGGACATGCGCGACGCGGTGGTGGGGTGGGCAGAGACGACCACGTCACGGAACCCTGGCGCGAAGCGCTCGATCTGCGCGGTGACGGCCTCGGTCGGGTCGACGGTCGATCCTGCCGGCACGTGCGCATAGGTCCACAGGGGCCGCAGCCCGCCGACCTCCCGGCCGGGGTCGAGCACAGCAGGGTCGCTCACGAGCGTCACCGGGTGCTCAGCGTGCCGCCCCGCGGCGACAGCCCGCTCGGCCTCGACCAGCTGAGGTCGTGAACCCCCGAGGTGCACTGTCCCCGCCCGAGACACACCGTCGTTGGCCCACGGCACGGGACCGCTCAGCACGAAGTCGACCTTGGCGGCCGCGTTGCCGTACCTGAACCTGCGCAGCGCGCGCTCGGCCGTCCCCGGCAGCCGCGCGCCGAGGATGTCGGCGGCGGCCCGTGGGGTCGTGTCGAAGACGTAGGCCCGTGCGGACGGCAGGTCGGCCGTCGAGGCGACGCGGACGCCGGTCCGCAGCTCTCCGCCGTGGGCCAGGAGGTCTGCGACGAGCGCAGCGGTGATCGCGCCCGAACCGCCTCGAGGGAGCGGCCAGCCGTGCGAGTGCGCGAGGGTCGCGAGCATGAGCGCCGTCCCGGCAGCAGACAGGGTGGGCAGCGGCGCGATCGCGTGCGCAGCGACCCCCGTGAGCAGCGCCGGGGCGACCTCACCCCGGAACCGACGGCCCCACAACGGTGTGCCCTGCTCGAGGACGCCGAGGCCGAAGCGCGCCGTCGCGACGAAGCCTGCGACGCTCGAGAGCATCTCGCCCGGGATGCTCCGGCGGTCGCCGAGACCGGCCGAGACCACCGCGTCGGGGTGCTCGGAGAGCCGGCCGACAAGACCGAGCCACGCGTCGCGGTCGACCCCGAGGCCAGCAGCGGTCCGGGCGGCGTCACGGTAGGCCAGGCCGGCCTCGCCATGGTCCAGCGGGTGCGCGAACTGCACCTCGGGCTCGACGAGCTCGACCCCGCGTGCAGCGAGGTCGAACTCGCGGAAGAACGGCGACGCGAGCGCCATCGGGTGCACGGCCGAGCAGGTGTCGTGCAGCAGCCCTGTGCCCGACCCGGGCAGCGCCTGCGTGCGAACGCCACCCCCGGCCTCGGTCTCCGCCTCGAGGACGAGGACGCCGAGGCCGGCCCGGGCGAGCGTGACCGCGGCGGCGAGGCCGTTCGGCCCCGACCCCACCACGACGACGTCGTACGCGTCCACGGTGCTACCCGGCGAGGATCACGGACAGCGGTCCGCGCAGCTCGGGGACGAGGGTGACCTGGCTGGCCGGGATGCCCAGGAGGTCAGCGACAGCCTGCGCCTCGTCGGCGAGGTCTTCGCTCTGGTACCAGACGACCGAGGCGTTGAGCCTGTCGCCTGTGTAGTTGTCGGCCGAGACGTCGGACCAGCCGGCCCCGGACAGCGTGTCGGCTGCACCGGCGGCAGCGCCCGAGCGGCCCGTCGCGTTGAGCACCCGGACGGCGACGGACGTGTCGGCCACGGGCACCTCAGGCTCGGCGGGGGTCTCCGGGTCCGCCGCGGGGTCTTCAGCGGCAGGGTCCTCGGCCGCGGGGTCCTCCGCAGCCGGGTCTTCAGCAGCCGGGTCTTCGGCAGGCGCGCTCGCGCTCGGGCTCGCGCTGCTCTGGTCGAGCGGCGACCCGGGGGTGCGGGACAGCACGTAGACCGCTGCGACGGCGAGCGCCGCGCACAGCACGACGACGACGAGGAAGGGGGCGGTCTTGCTCCAGGCCGACCGCGGGGTCCTGTGGACGCCGGCGGGGAGGCCGAGCCCGTCGGTCCGGTCGAACTCGTCTTCGGGGTACTTGCTCACCGGGCAAGGCTAACGGGTCTGCGGCCCCGAGGCAGGCAGGCGGGTGTGCAGGTCCTGGTCAGACCTGGCTGCGACGCTGCGTGCGCTCGCGCTGACGGGTCGCGCGCATGCGGCGCAGACGCTTGACGAGCATGGGCTCTGCCTCGAGCGCGGCGGGCGAGTCGATGAGCGTGTTGAGCACCTGGTAGTACTGCGTCGCCGAGAGGTCGAACAGCTCTCGGACCGCCTGCTCCTTGGCCCCGGCGTACTTCCACCACTGCTTCTCGAAGTCGAGGACCGCGGCGTCCCGCTCGGAGAGGGCGGGCTCCGGCGAGGCGTCGTCGGAGGACGCCGGGGTGTCCTCGTAGATGCTCGGGACTGCTTCGATCATCGTCTGCTCCTCGGTCTCGTCTCGGCCGTGCCTGCTGTCGCGCCTGGGTGCACGCCGTGGATCACCGACGCGGTGCGGGCCGTGGCTCGCAGCACGGCGTCCCCCACGCGACGAGGGCTTCACCGCGTCCGATCGTACGCGCGAATGACACCCGTGTCATTCGTCCTGCGCAGGGCTCCGGCTGCTCCGGCGTGCGCCGACCCGGGCTTGTCTGCGAGGCTCTCCAGATGGCAGACGCACTCTTCGCCCACCCCTCGGCCGACCGCCGCCACCTGCTCGACGACGTCGCCCCGGACTGGGCCGAGGCGCTCGCACCCGTCGCCGAGACCATCGACCGTCTCGACGCCGAGCTCCTCGCCGACGCAGCGCCCGGCTCCGTGCTCCCGGCGCGCGACGACGTGCTGCGCGTCTTCCGAGACCCGCTCGCCACCGTCAAGGTCCTCGTCGTCGGGCAAGACCCGTACCCGACCCCCGGGCACCCGATGGGTCTGTCCTTCTCGGTCCAGCCCCACGTGCGCCCGCTCCCCCGGTCCCTCGCCAACATCGTCACCGAGCTCCGGGACGACGTGGGGGTCCCCACCCCCGCGAACGGCGACCTCTCGGCGTGGTCGGCGCAGGGCGTCATGCTCTGCAACAGGGTGCTCACCGTCGCCGCAGGCGAGGCGGGGTCTCACCGACGCGCCGGGTGGGAGCAGGTGACAGACCGCGCCATCGAGGCCCTCGTCGAGCGCGGCGGTCCGCTCGTCGCCGTCCTGTGGGGACGAGACGCCGCGACGCTGCGACCGGCCCTGCGCGACGTCCCGGTGGTCGAGTCCGCCCACCCGAGCCCGTTGTCGGCCCGGCGCGGGTTCTTCGGGTCGAAGCCCTTCTCCCGCGTCAACGAGCTGCTGGTGGCCCAGGGAGCCTCGCCTGTCGACTGGTCGCTGCCGTCGGCGGACGACGCACTCTTCTAGAGGCACGACCGGGACCTGGCGGATCCACCTGTCCGGGGCGAGGTACAGAATGGACAGGTGGACCATGACGACACCGCCCCAGCGACCGATGCACCGACCGACCCCTCCGAAGGGACCGTGCACCTGCCTGCGCCGGGTCCCTGGGCGCGCTATGTCGCCGTCGGGGACTCCTTCACCGAGGGCCTCTGGGACGCCGAGCCCGCCGACCCTGCGCAGTGCCGCGGCTGGGCCGACCTCCTGGCGAGGTCGCTCTCGCACAGGCGCATCGACTCTGGCCAGGACCCGTTGCTCTACGCGAACCTCGCGATCCGCGGCAAGCAGATCCGGTCGATCCTGGGCGACCAGCTGCCCGTCGCCCTCGAGATGAAGCCCGACCTGGTCAGCCTCATCGGGGGTGGCAACGACATCTTGCGGCCCTCGGTCGACGTCGACCAGGTCGCCCGCAGCATCGAGGAGGCCGTGGTCCGCATCCGCGAGACCGGGGCGGACGTGCTGCTCGGTACCGGCTTCGACGCCTCGGACAGCCCGCTCGTGGGCATGACCCGTGGCCGCACAGGCATCCTCAACGCGCACCTCTGGTCGATCGCCCAGCGCCACGGCGCGCACGTCCTCGACCTGTGGGGCATGCGGTCGCTCCACGACTGGCGCATGTGGGCCGACGACCGTATCCACCTCACGACCGACGGCCACCGCCGAGTTGCCGAGGCTGCCCTCGTCGGGCTCGGGCAGGCGCCCGACGACGCCGCGTGGGACGACCCGCTCACGCCGCTGCCGCCCGTCCCGCGCATCGAGTGGGTGCGGGAGAACGCGCACTGGCTCCGCGAGCACGTCGGCCCCTGGGCGTCGCGGCGTCTGCGCCGCCGCTCCTCGGGTGACAGCCGCACGGCGAAGTACCCGGAGCTCACACCCTTCGCCTGAGCACACGGACGAGGACCCCGACCGTGACGGTCGGGGTCCTCGTTGCTGTGCTGCGTGCGAGGGGGCGATCAGCCCTTGGCGGCCTGGATCTCGGTCGTGAGGTTGCCCGGGACCGTCCAGTTCGAGGTGACCTGCTCGCCGTTGATGAGGATGGTCGGTGTGCCGAAGCTGCCCTGGTCGTTCTTCAGCGCGGGGTCGCCGAGGGCGACCTGCGTCTTCGCGTCGACGAACTCCTTGAAGGTGAGGTCCGGGATCTTCGCCGCGATGTCGGCCGGGACACCCACGCTCTCCGCGATCGAGACGAGCTGCTCGTCCGAGAGACCCGCGGTGTTCTCGGCGGGCTGCTGGGCGAACAGCGCCTCGCTGAAGTCGAGGGCCTGCTCCGGCGCCTGGTCCGCGATGAAGGCGAAGGCCTGCGCGGAGCGGGTCGAGTACGCGGACCCCTGCGACACGCGGTCGAGGATCGAGATCGCGTGGACGGTCAGCGTGATGTCGCCGGCCTCACGGAGCTGGTCGAGGGCCTCGGAGTTGGTGTCCTCGAACTGACCGCAGATGGGGCACATGTAGTCGAGGTACACGTCCACGTTCACGGCGTCAGCGCCCGAGTTGGTCCCGGCGACGCCGTCGACGCCGAAGGTCACGCCGCCGTTCTCGGTCGCCGTCGCGGGACGCGCGACGTCGGCGGGGATCTCGCTCGCGCCCGTGAAGTCCGGGCCCGCGCTGCGCAGGATCAGCCAGACGATGAGCCCGACGACGACGAGCCCTGCCACGATCGACGACAAGATCGTGATGCGCGTGCGCTTCTCGCGGCGCAGCTGCTCCTGCTGGAGCTTGAGAGCCTGGGCGCGCGCAGCTTCACGGCGGTCTGCCTTGGGCGACTGCGGGGGCTTGGTGACCATGAGTTCGGAACCATTCGTCGGATGAGGGTCGGCGTGAGGAGAGTACGGCGCGATCCTGGACGGACGCTGGACGCGCAGCCTGCTCGGACAGACGCTACCGGACCGGCGCTGCCGTCAGGAGACGTCTGGAGGGGTGGGTCGGGTCGCGTCGTGCGAGGCGAGAGACGGGTCGGGGTCGCAGCGAGCGACGGAGCCGCCTGTCGGGTTCGAACCGACGACCTTCCGCTTACAAGGCGGATGCTCTACCAGCTGAGCTAAGGCGGCATGCACGGGTGGGTCCGTGCGGTGCGCCACTCTACCTGCTCGGCCCGTGGAGGGAAACCGAGGTCGGTCTGTGCCGGTCAGGGCCGGTCAGGGCCGGTCAGGGCCGGTGTCAGTCTGCGGCCGCGGCCTCGACAGCAGCCCGCAGCTCACCCGGTCTGCTCCAGTCGCCCTCGAACACCGTGCCGTCGACGAGGATCGTCGGCGTCGTGAACCGGCCCTGGTCGTCGAGGAGGTCCGGGTCGCCGAAGGCCACCTGGGTGAGCGCACCGACGAAGTCCCTGTAGCGCTCCCCGTCGATGCCCTCGGCGACGTCTGCAGGCACGCCCACCCGGACCGCGATGCCCTCGATCTGCTCGTCGCTGAGCGCCGCAGACCCCTCGGTCGGCTGGCTGTCGAAGAGCGCCGCCTGGAAGTCGTAGGCCTGGGCGGGGGCCTCGTCGGCGACGTAGGCGAAGGCTGCCGCGGCGCGGGTCGAATAGCTGCCGCCGTCGGACTTGGCGTCGAGGAAGCTGATGGCGTGGAGCACCACCGTCGCCGACCCCTCGGACCGCAGGCTCTCGAGGTCGGCGCCGTTGACGTCCTCGAGCTGGGCGCACGCCGGGCAGAGGAAGTCGACGTAGACGTCGACGCGCACGGCGTCCTCGCCCGAGGTCGACCCGGCCTCGCCGCTGGCCCCGAAGGAGATGCCACCGTGGGCGTCGGAGACCGAGGGCGCGTCGACGCCCTCAGGCAGCTCGCTGATCCCCTCGACCTGAGGGCCACCGCGTCCGAGCACGAACCACACGACGAGCGCGACGGTGAGGACGGCGAGCGCTGCGGCTGCCCCGAGGACGACGCGGGTACGACGGTCTCGCCGCGCCTGGTCGCGCGCGGCCTGGTCGGCGTTCGCCTGCGCCTGGGCGCGGCGGTCCGCCGTGGACCTCTGGGGGTGGGTGCTGAGCATGAAGGACTCTCGGGGCGAAGCGTGGGGGATGGGGGTGCGCCGGGGTCTGCGTCAGCCCCCGACACTACCGATCGAACCTGGGCGGCTCCTGGAGGGGCGCCCACTCGACAGCCCTCCCGTCGAGGACAGCACCGAGGAACAACCAGCTCACGAGCGCCGCGAGGAGCACGATCACGAGGGTGCCGATCCACCCGGGCGCCACGGTGCGCAGGACCACCCTGGCCCCGTGCCGGGCGAGCGAGGTCACGGGTCCGAACCACAGCAGGACAGCAGCGAGGAGCGCAGCGGCCCCGAGGAGCGTCGCGTACACCCAGGGCTCGTTGCCCCCGTCCGGGGCTGTGCCTCCGCCCGAGCCGTTCGACCCGATGACCAGCCTGTCCGTGGTGAGCAACCACCACACAGGTCCGCAGAGCACGACGACGGCGCTCGCCGCGACGAGCACGGACGGGATCGTCGCGAGGACTGCGCGCACCACGTGCCACGGGGCCCGCAGGACAGCCTGAGCGGTGTCAGAGGCCCGCACCCCACGCTGCTCGCGCCGCCCGTGCAGGCTCGAGTGGCTGATCCCCACGACGCGGCACACCAGGACGACGGCGAGGAGCGCGACGAGCGCCCGCCCGGGGAAGGTCGCGGCGGCGAGGACGAAGGGCACCGCGAGCGCGAACACGGCCAGCGGCCTGTGCGGCACGGGCGGCGGGACGTAGCCGCGCTCCGGTCCGCCCTGGTAGCCGGGGAGGACAGGGTCGAAGCCCTGCGGCGGCCCGGGCTGGCCCTGCGGCGGTCCGGCCTGGCCCTGATACCGGGACTGACCGTCACCGCCCGGGCCGTACGAGGGTGGCATCGGCTGGGACGGGTAGGGCTCCTTGTCGAAGGTGACGGGCATGATCGCTGTGCCCGTCCCCTCGCGCGCCGCCACCGACGCGACCTGGGTGCCGTCGTCGGGCCACGAGCCGTAGGCCTCGGTCCCGGAGGGCTGCGCGCCGGCCGGTCCACCGACCTGGCTGCCGAGCACCTCGGTCCCGTCGGGCTGCGGCCCCTGCACCTGGGTGGCACCGACGGCTGCTGCCGCACCCGGGGCGAGAGAGCCGTAGCCGCCGAGCCCAGACCACGTGGTCCCCGGGGTGTCGCCGCGGTCGGCGGCCACCCGGAGCGCCTCGACGACACGGTCGGCCGACCACCGGCGGGCCGGGTTCGCGTCGAGCGCACCGCGCAGCGCGGCTGTCGTGACGGGCCCGAGCCCTGCGGTGTCGGGGTCGCCCGAGTGGGCCCGGGCGATGACGGCGTCGAGGGGTCGCACACCGAAGGGCGCGCGTCCTGTCGCCGCGTAGACGAGCATCGCGGCCCAGCCCCACCAGTCGCTCGCGGGCGAGGGGTCGCCGCGGTCGATGAGCTCGGGCGCGAGGTAGCCGGGGGTGCCCATGACGAAGCCGACAGAGGTCATGCGGGCGTCCTCGAGCCCGTGGGCGATCCCGAAGTCGATGAGCACGGGCCCCTCCGGGCTGATGAGGACGTTGCTCGGCTTGAGGTCGCGGTGGATCACCCCGGCGGCGTGCACGGCGACGAGGGCGTCGGCGAGCTGGTCGGCCAGCTCGTAGAGGTCTGTCGGCCCGAGGGGGCCACCGTCGGCGATCTCCGCCTCGAGGGTCGGCCCGTCGACGAGCTCGGTCACGATGAACATGTCGGAGGCGTCAGGCTCGGCGTCGAGCAGGTGGGCCACGGCCGGGTGGTCCACGCGGCGCAGCGCCGCGATCTCACGACCGAGCCTGGCCCGCATGTCGGCGTCTGCTGCGACGTGCGCGTGGAGCACCTTGAAGGCCACGACGTTCCCGCCGCCGTCGACAGCGCGGTACACAGCCCCCATCGCGCCCGCCCCGAGGGGCGAGACGATCCTGTACCCGCCGACCTCGGTCCCGGGCTCTAGTCCGATCCGCTCCATCGGGCTACCGTACGCTGGAGAGCAGCCTCACACGGGCTCATTGAGCACCGTGCGCACAGTGTCTATACCCTTGGACCACATCCAAGGAGTTGATCACGCGTGGGTAAAGATGGCTTCAACCTTGTTGTGGTGGCGAACCGCCTCCCGGTCGACATGTCGGTCGACGACGACGGGACCGTCAGCTGGCAGAGATCTCCAGGAGGCCTGGTCACGGCGCTCGAGCCCGTGATGCAGAGCGCCGACGGCGCCTGGGTCGGCTGGGCCGGCTCCCCAGGCCTCGAGGCAGACCCCTTCGACGCCGACGACATGCGCCTGGTCCCGGTGACCCTGAGCGCTGGCGAGGTCGAGCGCTACTACGAGGGGTTCTCCAACGACACCCTCTGGCCGCTCTACCACGACGTGATCGCGCCCCCTGCCTTCCACAGGCAGTGGTGGGACACCTACCGCAAGGTGAACCAGCGCTTCGCCGAGGCCGCAGCCGAGCAGGCTGCCGACGGTGCCATGGTGTGGGTGCAGGACTACCAGCTGCAGCTCGTCCCGGGGATGCTCCGCAAGATCCGCCCGGACCTGCGGATCGGGTTCTTCGACCACATCCCCTTCCCCCCGCTCGAGATCTTCCAGCAGCTCCCCTGGCGCCGCCAGGTCGTCGAGGGGCTGCTCGGCGCCGACCTCATCGGCTTCCAGCGGGCCGGTGACGCCGCGAACTTCTCCCGTGCCGTGCGCCGCCTGACCGACCTCACCACGCGCGGCCAGATGATCCATGTCCCCGCGACCGACGGGGCCCCGGCCCGGACGGTGCGCGCGGCGCCCTTCCCGATCTCGATCGACTCGCGCCGCTTCGACGAGCTCGCCCGCTCCCCCGAGGTGCAGGCCCGCGCCCGCGAGATCCGTCACGACCTGGGCGACCCGAAGATCGTCATGCTCGGTGTCGACCGTCTCGACTACACCAAGGGCATCCGGCACCGCATCAAGGCCTATGGCGAGCTCCTGCAGGACGGCAGCCTCGACCCGGCCGACTGCACCCTCGTGCAGGTCGCGAGCCCGAGCCGCGAGAACGTCGGCGCGTACCAGGAGCTCCGCGAGCACGTGGAGGTCCTCGTCGGGCGCATCAACGGCGAGTACGGCGAGATCGGCCACAGCGCGATCCACTACCTGCACCACTCCTACCCTCCCGAGGAGATGGCGGCCCTGTACCTCGCGGCCGACGTCATGCTCGTCACCTCCCTGCGCGACGGCATGAACCTCGTCGCCAAGGAGTACGTCGCCGCGCGCTCGGACGACGCGGGCGTGCTCGTGCTGTCCGAGTTCACCGGGGCTGCCGACGAGCTCGCCGGGTCTGTCCTGGTGAACCCGCACGACATCGACGGCATGAAGGACGCGATCCTGCGCGCCGCCACGATGGACCCCAAGGAGCAGCGCAAGCGCATGCGCCGGCTGCGCCGCAGGGTCCTCACCGACGACGTCGCGAAGTGGTCGAGCCGGTTCCTCGACACCCTCGCGATCCCGCAGGACGGCGACCAGACCCACTCTGACGACGCCCGAGGCGACGCGACCGCAGCGGCGCACCGACGGGACCTCGCGTCCCACGACCGAGGATGACGATGACGCTCGAGCAGGACCTCACCTCGGCGCTCGCGACCTTCGTCGCAGCGCGTTCCGCCGGTCACCCCGTCCTGGTCGCGAGCGACTTCGACGGGGTGCTCGCACCGCTGCTCGACGACCCGTCGGCGTCCGCGCCCACGGCTGCCGCTGCTGCGGCGCTCGAGAGGCTCGCCGCTCTCCCCCCGGCAGACGTCCGCCTCGCGCTCGTCTCGGGACGCGACCTCGCGACGCTGGCGCAGCTGTCGGGTGCTCCCGTCGGCACATCGCTCGTCGGCAGCCACGGGGCCGAGCAGGGCCACGTGGTCGCCGCGTCAGCCGACGCCGAGACCTCCGACGTAGAGGGCACGTCGTCGGTCGAGCGGCACCCCTTCGCCCTCACGCCCGACGAGCGCGCGACCCTCGACGGCGTGCGCGCCGGGCTCGAGGCCGTCGCCGCCGAGGCCGAGGGTGCCTGGGTCGAGGACAAGCCCTCGGCCGCCGTGCTGCACACCCGCCGGGCCGGGCCCGGCGCGGCCGAGCGCGCCGGGGACGCCGCCCGCGCCGTCGGCGCCCGCTACGGCGCTCACACGATGACCGGCAAGGACGTCGTCGAGATCGCCGTGCTCGACACCTCCAAGGGGCTCGCGCTCACCCGGCTGCGCGACGAGCTCGGCGCGGCAGCCGTCCTGTACATGGGGGACGACGTGACCGACGAACGGGCCTTCGAGGTGCTCGCACCGACCGACGTCACCGTCAAGGTCGGCGCGGGCGAGACCGCTGCGCGGTTCCGGGTGGCCTCGGTCGACGAAGCCGCGCAGGTCCTCGCGACGGTGGCGGACCTGCTCTCCTGACACCTCCGGACGGGTCCCGGCCCCAAGCGCACGAGCACCTCGTGAGACCGAGACCCGTCCGAGACACCACCCCCCAGATTCTGTGGCAGGATGAGTCCTGGCTCACACCGTCGCAGGTGTGGGTGTGTCAGCGAAGACGCTTCTGACACCTTTCACAACGGATCGTCCGGCACGTACCTGCCGGTGAAGGGATGTATCGCCATGGCTACGGTCACGTACGACCACGCAAGCCGCATCTACCCCGGGACCGAGCGTCCTGCGGTGGACCAGCTCAACCTCCACGTCGAAGACGGCGAGTTCCTCGTCCTCGTCGGCCCCTCGGGTTGTGGAAAGTCCACCTCGCTGCGCATGCTCGCAGGCCTCGAGGACGTCAACGCGGGCCGCATCCTCATCGGTGACCGTGACGTCACCGACGTGCAGCCCAAGGACCGCGACATCGCGATGGTGTTCCAGAACTACGCGCTGTACCCCCACATGTCGGTCGCCGACAACATGGGCTTCGCGCTCAAGATCGCCGGCAAGCCGAAGGCGGAGATCCGCAGCCGTGTCGAAGAGGCCGCGAAGATCCTCGACCTCACCGAGTACCTCGACCGCAAGCCGAAGGCCCTCTCGGGTGGTCAGCGTCAGCGTGTCGCCATGGGTCGTGCCATCGTGCGCCAGCCGCAGGTGTTCCTCATGGACGAGCCGCTCTCGAACCTCGACGCCAAGCTCCGTGTCCAGACCCGTACGCAGATCGCGTCGCTCCAGCGCCGCCTCGGCGTCACGACCGTCTACGTCACGCACGACCAGACCGAGGCGCTGACCATGGGTGACCGCATCGCGGTCCTCAAGGACGGTCTCCTCCAGCAGGTCGGCACGCCGCGCGAGATGTACGACTCCCCCAAGAACGTGTTCGTCGCAGGCTTCATCGGCTCCCCGGCCATGAACCTCGGCACCTTCACGGTCTCGAACGGCGTCGCGGAGATCGGCAAGGCTCGCATCCCGCTGTCCCGCGAGGCTGCTGCTGGTCTCACGGCCGAGGACAAGGGCAAGGTCACCCTCGGGTTCCGTCCCGAGGCCCTCGACATCGTCAGCGAGACCGACCCGGCCGCCCTCGAGGTCCAGGTCAACATCGTCGAGGAGCTCGGCTCCGACGCGTTCGTCTACGGCACCCTCAAGGGTGACCTCGGCGGCGCCGACCTCTCGTCGGCCGGTGCCGGCGACCACGAGGTCATCGTCCGCATCAACCCGCGAACCGCACCCGCCAAGGGCGAGCGCATCTACGTCTCGATCCGCCAGGGCCAGGAGCACGTCTTCTCGCCCAGCACGGGTCTGCGTCTCTCCAGCCAGTGACGTGACAGCGAGGGCGGGTACGGACCAGCTGGTCGGTACCCGCCCTTTGCTGTGCTCCTCGTCTCGTCCCGTCGCTTTCCGTGCCGGGCCACGCATGTGGTCCACTGACAGCTGACACTCTTGCGCGCCGGTCGACGGCGCACCGCGACCCCACGGTCGGAGCGCCCGCGTGCGGCTCCCACCACGGAAAGGACCGCACCCGTGGCGCACAACCTCCAGATCACCGCTGCCTCGCCCGACCCGGCGCTCCTCGACCTCCCGTGGGACGTCCCGCTCGAGCAGTGGCCCTCGTCCGTCCTCGCGGCGCTCCCCCGCGGTATCTCGCGGCACATCGTGCGCTTCGTCAAGATGTCCGGTGGCGTGATCGCCGTCAAGGAGATCGGCGAGTCTGTCGCCTACCGCGAGTACGAGCTGCTGCGCCAGCTGAGCCGCATCAGCGTGCCCAGCGTCGAGCCGGTCGGGGTCATCACCGGTCGGCAGGACGCGAACGGTGAGCGGCTCGAGGCCGTGCTCATCACCAAGCACCTGCAGTTCTCGCTGCCCTACCGCTCGCTGTTCAGCCAGACCCTGCGCCCCGACACCGCGACGCGTCTCATCGACGCCCTCGCCGTGCTCCTCGTGCGTCTGCACCTCATCGGCTTCTACTGGGGTGACGTGTCGCTGTCCAACACGCTGTTCCGCCGCGACGCCGAGACCTTCGCCGCGTACCTCGTGGACGCCGAGACCGGCGACCTGCACCCCCAGCTGACCGACGGCCAGCGCAACTACGACGTCGACCTCGCCCGGACGAACATCATCGGCGAGCTCATGGACCTCGCTGCCGGCGACTTCCTCGACGAGGACGTCGACACCATCGCGATCGGCGACGCCCTGGTCGACCGCTACAACGAGCTGTGGAGCGCGCTCACCGACGAAGAGTCCTTCGACTCCGAGGACCGCTGGCGCGTGGCCGCCCGCATCGAGCGCCTCAACCACCTGGGCTTCGACGTCGGCGAGCTCGAGATCACGACAGACATCGACGGCACGAGCGTGCAGATCCAGCCGAAGGTGGTCGACGCCGGTCACCACTCACGGCGTCTGCTGCGCCTCACGGGGCTCGACGTCCAGGAGAACCAGGCCCGGCGCCTGCTCAACGACCTCGACTCCTACAGGGCCGCGACCGACCGCCAGAACGACGAAGAAGAGTTCGTCGCGCACGACTGGCTGTCCGGGGTCTTCGAGCCGACGGTCCGCGCCGTCCCGCGCGACCAGCGCCGCAAGCTCGAGCCCGCCCAGCTGTTCCACGAGGTCCTCGACCACCGCTGGTTCATCTCCGAGAAGCAGGGCCGGGACGTCCCGCTCTCCGAGGCCGTGGCCAGCTACGTGGACAACGTCCTGCGCGACCGCCCCGACGAGATGGCGATCCTCGGCCTCCCCCCAGAGTCCGCAGACCAGCAGGAGTAGCAGGGGCTCCTCCCCTTCCGCTCCTCCCCCCGAAGTCGCACCGACAACCACGAGGTCGTACAGACACGCCAAGAACGTCTCTAGACGGGTCCGTTCTGGCGTGTCTGTACGACCTCGTGCTCGGTTGGGCGACCTCGGGGGGAGCTGGGCGAGCTCCTGGATGCACGACGACCCCGAGACCGTGAGGCCTCGGGGTCGTGGTGAGCGTCGGCCGGAGCCGACGCCTCGTGCTGTCTGTGGTCGTCAGGCCTCGGCGCGGACCTTCGCGACCTCGTAGAGGGCGATGCCCGCCGCGACACCGGCGTTGAGGGACTCGACAGCCGAGGCGATCGGGATCGACGCGATCGCGTCGCAGGTCTCGCGGACCAGGCGCGAGAGGCCCTTGCCCTCGGAGCCGACGACCAGGACGATCGGGTCGACCGAGAAGGCGAGGTCTCCGACCGACACCTCGCCGCCCCCGTCGAGACCGACGATGAAGCAGCCCGCCGACTTGTACTCGAGCAGCGTGCGCGTGAGGTTCGTGGCACGGGCCACGGGGACGCGGGCCGCGGCACCGGCCGAGACCTTCCACGCCGAGGCCGTGACACCGGCGGAGCGACGCTCGGGCACCAGCACGCCGTGGGCGCCGAAGGCACCCGCCGAGCGCAGCACGGCGCCGAGGTTGCGGGGGTCCGTGACACCGTCGAGGGCGACGATCAGCGCAGGCTGGTCGGCCTCTGCCGCGGCGTCGAGGAGGTCCTCGGGGTCGCGGTACTCGTAGGGCGGGACCTGGATGGCGACACCCTGGTGCACGGAGTCGTCGGTCAGCCTGTCGAGCTCGGGCTTGGTCACCTCGAGGAGGTTGTAGCCGCGGCCCGAGGCGATCTGCAGGATCTCGCGGGTGCGGTCGTCAGCCTCGAGGCGCGTGCCGATGTAGACCGTCGTGACGGGGATGCGCGCGCGGAGCGCCTCGAGGACGGCGTTGCGCCCCGAGACCATCTCGTGGGTGGCCGAACCCGACTTCTTCGGGCCCTTGCCACGTCCTGTCGGACGGCTGCCGCCGCTCGGACGGCCGTTGGAGCGCGGAGCCGTGCCCGTCGCCCCGGCGCGCTCGGCACCAGCCTTGCGCTTCGCCGCCACGTGGTAGGGACGCTCTTCGGCCTTGGGGGTCGGGCCGCGGCCCTCGAGGGCCTGCCGTCCCCATCCGCCCGAACCTGTCTTCGCGCCCTTCTTCGAACCGGGCTTGCGCACCGCTCCGCGGCGCTGTGAGTTGCCTGCCATCAGTCCTGGTCCTCCGTAGTCGTGGCCGCGAGTGTCCATCGCGCGCCGAGAGTCGAGTCCTCGACGACGATCCCGGCCCGCGCGAGGCGGTCCCGGATGGCGTCCGAGGTGGCGAAGTCTTTGGCCGCGCGCGCCTGCGCACGTGCCTCGAGCTCGCAGGTGACGAGCGCGTCGAGCGCCGTCGCTGAGCTGTTCGTGGTCGACGAGGTCGCCCACGCGGCCGGGTCGAGACCGAGCACGTCGAGCATCGACCGCACGAGCACCAGCTCGGTACGGGCTGCCGTGTCGTCGCCCCCGGCGAGCGCTGTGTTGCCGGCCTTGAGGTGCTCGTGCACGACCGCGAGGGCCGCAGAGACGTTGAGGTCGTCGTCCATCGCCGTGACGAAGGCCGACGGCAGCTCTGCTGCCACGACCTCGTCGACGGTCACCGTACCGACCCGCTCGGTCGCCCTGTCGACAAATCCCACGAAGCGGTCCCACGTGGTGTCGGCGTCGGCGACGGTCTCCGCCGTCCACTCGAGCATCGACCTGTAGTGCACGCCCGCGAGCGCGAAGCGCAGCACGGCCGCGCGGGTCCGGCCGAGCACCTCGGTGACGAGCAGCCCGTTGCCGAGCGACTTGCTCATCTTCGCCCCGCCCTGGGTGACCCAGGCCGAGTGCATCCACAGCCGTGCGAAGTCGTACCCTGCCGCGCGCGACTGGGCCTGCTCGTTCTCGTGGTGCGGGAAGCGCAGGTCGAGGCCGCCCCCGTGGATGTCGAAGGTGTCACCCAGGTAGCGCTGCGCCATGGCCGAGCACTCGAGGTGCCACCCGGGGCGCCCACGGCCGAAGGGCGTGGGCCACGACGCCGTCGTGGGCTCACCGGGCTTCGCAGCCTTCCACAGCGCGAAGTCGCGCGGGTCCTTCTTGACCCCCGCGTCGACCTCTTCGGTCGCCGGGGTGAGGTCTTCGAGGCGCTGGTTGGTCAGGGAGCCGTAGGGCTCCCAGGAGCGGACGTCGAAGTACACGTCGCCCTCGCCCGCCTGGTAGGCGTGCCCGGCGGCGACGAGTCGCTCCATGAGCGCGACCATGTCGGTCACGTGGCCGGTGGCCCGCGGCTCGTAGGTCGGCGGGAGGTTGCCGAGAGCGTCGTAGGCGTGCGTGAAGGCGCGCTCGTGCGTCGCGGCCCACGCCCACCAGGGCTCGCCGGCCGCGGCGGACTTGGCGAGGATCTTGTCGTCGATGTCGGTGACGTTGCGGACCAGGGTCACCCGGTGGCCCGTGCGCCCGAGCCAGCGGGCGAGCACGTCGAAGGCGACGGCCGAGCGCATGTGCCCGATGTGCGGCATCCCCTGGACCGTCGCCCCGCAGACGTACACGCCGACCTCACCCTCGACGAGGGGGACGAAGTCGCGCACGTCACGCGTAGCGGTGTCATACAGGCGGAGGCTCACAGGCCCCAGGCTACCGGGGCGGGAACGCTAGCGTGGCATCGCCGCACCTGGACGGCGGTGTCCACCCTCCAAGACGCCGGCCCGGGGCGGTCGGCGGCGGGCTCAGCCGTGGTTCCGGCCCTCGCCGCGGTACGTCGGCACGGTCTCGACGACGGCGCTGCCGCGGACGAGGTGCACCTGGTCGAAGCGTTCGAGAGCCTCCCCGGCCTTGGCGTGCCGCAACCACACGCGGTCACCGATCGCGGGGACCCGGACCCCGCGGGAGACCTCGAGGGGGGTCTGCACCTCGCCCGCCCCCTCTCGCGCGGTGAGCCTGATCCCGCGCCCGACAGGTCGCGGCTGGCGGACGGCCGACGGAGGCCCGGAGGCGACGTACCCGCCGCCGTAGGCCGTGACGACACGCGGCGAGGGATGGCGTACGACGTCGAGACCGAAGAAGGCGGAGGGCTGGACGCCGAGCGCCCTGTACCCGTCGAACAGGCCTGGCGCGTAGAGCCCCGAGCCTGCAGCCACCTCGGTGACGACAGGGTCCGCCGCGGAGGTCTCGATCGACCCCGTACCCCCGGAGTTCACCAGAGTGAGCGTCCCGACGTGCCGCTCGACCGCCGCGAGGACGGCGGGCCTGCGCCTGTCGAGGTCGCGCACCGAGAGCCGCTTCACCAGCCGGACGGCTGGGCTCGTGTCCGGCAGACCGGCGACCTGCGCCTCGTAGAACATCAGCCCGACCAGCCGGACGCCTGACGTCGCCGCGACCCGCGCGGCGAAGGCCGCGGCCTCCTCGGGGGTGTGCACGGGCGAGCGCCGGACCCCGAGGTGCACCTGCGCCCAGCGCCTGGGCCCGACCCTCAACGAGGCGTCGACGTCGAGGCACAGCCGGACCGGTGCGTCCGGGCCCTCTGCGGCGCGCCTGGCCGCGACGACACGGTCGAGGTGCGCCGGGTCGTCGACCACCAGCGTGATGCGTGCGAGCGCCTCGGGTGACCTGCAGAGCTCGGTGAGGGCGACCGGGTCGACGCAGGGGTAGGCGACGAGCACGTCGGTCGCCGCGCCGGGCATGGTCTCGACGAGCCACAGCGCCTCACGGAGCGAGTAGGCCATGAGCCCTGCGAAGCCCGGGACCGCGAGCGCGCGCTCGACCAGGGCACGGACACGGACGGACTTGGTGGCCAGGCGCACCGGGGTCCCGGCCGCCCTGGCGACCAGCGCGGCGGCGTTGCGGTCGAAGGTGTCGAGGTCGACGACGGCGAGGGGAGCGGGCAGACCGGCGGTCGCGGCGTCGAGCCGCGCGACGAGCTGCCCGCCGGTCAGGACGGGTCCTCGACGAAGAGCGCCAATGACCGCACGAGCAGCTCGAGCTGGGCTGCGGCCGCGTCGTCGTCGCCGTCGATCATCCACGAGGTCGTGAGGCCGTCGAGGAAGGTCGCCACGAAGCGCGCGACCTCGGCGACAGGACGGTCCCACGTGACGCCGTCTCTCTCGGCGAACTCGGTGAGGACCTGCGCGGCGAGGTCCCGCTGGTCCTCCTGCTGGCCGGCGGCGAGCGGACGCAGCGCCGTGCGCCGCAGCGCGAGGACCAAGATCTCGAAGCTCACCAGCTGGAGCTCCCGGTCGGAGGTCAGCTGGTCCCAGAACCCGTGCGCGACCGCGAGTGCCCGGTCCTCGAAGCTCTCGCCCTCGGGGACCGCCGTGAGGTCGACGTCGTCGACGGGGACGTTGAGCCGGGTCACCGCTGTGCTCACGGCACGCAGCAGGTCGGCGTGGTCGTCGAAGCTCTCGCGGGCGGTGTCCCACGACATCCCGGCGACGTCCGCCGCAGCGCGCAGCGTGAGGTGCTCGATCCCGCGGTCGGTGGCGAGCTGGACGGCGGCGTCGACGATGCGCCCGCGTCGTTCCTCGAGTGACCAACCCATCGCGCCGCGCTCCTCTTCTGCTGGTCCGTCGTGCGTCGTCCTCGGCGCTCTCGCCGTGAGACGTCAGACCATCATGGTGCACCATCTGGATGCTTGACCATGGTCTGCACGGGCTCCATAGTGCTCAGCATGAGGATCCCGCCTGGCAGGCGTCCCGCTGTCTGGACCACGTGGGGCGGCACTGCGCAGTGCCGGCCGCGGGCCGTCGTCGAGCCACGCTCGACCGACGAGCTCCGCGAGGCCCTCGCCGGCGCCGCCGAGCACGGCGAGGGGCTCCGGGTCGTGGGCAGCGGCCACTCCTTCACAGGTGCCGCGACCACGTCGGGGACGATGGTCGACCTCGCCCGGCTCGACCGACGGTCGGTCCGGGCGGCCGACGGGCACGACCACGAGCAGGTCGAGCGGGTGCTCCCGCTCGGGGACGGTCGAGCGCTCGTCACCGTGCGCGCCGGCATGCGGCTGGGCGCGCTCAACCTGGCCCTCGCCCGGCGGGGCCTGGCCCTCGAGAACCTCGGGGACATCGACCGGCAGACCGTCGCGGGCGCCCTCGGGACCGGGACGCACGGCACAGGCGTCAGGTTCACCGGGCTGGCGGCACGGGTCCGGGGCGTGCGCGTCATGACGGCGGCAGGTGAGGTCCTCGAGACGAGCCCTGAGTCCTCCCCCGACCTCTTCGAGGCCGCGCGCCTCGGCCTCGGCGCGGTCGGGGTGGTGCTGGCCGTGACGATCCTGGCTGTCCCGGCCTTCTGGCTGGTCGCCCGCGAAGAACCCTGCCCCCTCGACGAGGTGCTCGAGCGCCTCGACGGGCCAGGCAACCTCGTCGACGCGCACGACCACATGGAGATGTACTGGTTCCCGCACACCCGCAGGGCTCTGACCAAGCGCAACGACAGGCTGGCCGGGCCTGCAGGGATGGGCACCGATCTCCCGTGGGAGGGCGTCCCGGGCGTCCGTCCGCCGTCGTCAGCAGCTCACGGCGTGACCGGGCAGATCGCCCGGCGGACCCTGGACGCGTGGGCCTCGGGGCGGCGGTGGGTCGACGACGAGCTGCTCTCCAACGGGGTGTTCTGGCTGACGAACGAGATCGCCACGGCGGCGCCACGGCTCACGCCGCAGATCAACGCGGTCGCCTCACGGGCGCTCGCTCCCCGCACCTACGCGGCGGCCTCGCACGAGGTCTTCGTGTCACGGCGTCGGGTGCGCTTCGCGGAGATGGAGTACGCCCTCCCGAGGGCCGACGTGGTCGAGGTGCTCCGGGAGGTCGACAGGTGGATCACGGTCTCGGGCGTGCACGTGCCGTTCCCGGTCGAGGTGAGGTTCACCGCGGCCGACGACGTCTGGCTGTCGACGGCCTACGGTCGCGAGTCGGCCTACGTCGCTGTGCACCAGTACGCCCGGATGCCGCGGGACAGGTACTTCGAGGGCGTCGAGCAGATCTTCCGCGCCGCAGGGGGACGCCCGCACTGGGGCAAGCTGCACTCCCTGCGCCGGGACGACCTCGTCGGGCTCTACCCGCGCCTCGAGGACTTCTGCGCGGTGCGCGACGCCTACGACCCCGGTCGGCTCTTCGCCAACGCCTACACGACACGTCTCTTCGGCTGAGCTCGCGGCGGCTGGCGGCGGCTCGCGGCTGGGCGCGACGGCTGGCGGCGGCTCGCGGCGGTATCGAGCGTCCGGCTGACCTCAGCCGCACGTCCGGCTGACCTCAGCCGCGCGCAGCAGCCTCGAGGTCTGGCAGCGAGATCTTGTCCATCGCCATGAGCGCCTCCATGACCCTCATCGCCGCGGCGGGGTCGGGCTGCTGCATGACCTCGCCGAGCCGCTCGGGCACGATCTGCCAGGAGAAGCCGAACTTGTCCTTGAGCCAGCCGCAGCGGCCCGGGGCGCCGCCGTCTGCGGTGAGCGCCTCCCAGAGCCTGTCGACCTCGTCCTGCGTCTCGGCCTGCACGACCAGGGACGTCGCGTCAGAGAAGGGGATGTCCTGACCGCCGTTGAGGGCACGGACCACCGAGCCGTCGATCTCGACGGTGACGACGAGCGCTGTGCCCTCGGGCAGGGGCGCTCCGGGTCCGTAGCGCGACACCTCGAGGATGCTGGAGCGCTCGAACACGGAGACGTAGAACTCGGCGGCCTGCTCTGCCTGGTCGCCGAACCACAGGCACGGGAAGATCTTCTGCACGGCTGGCTCCTGGTGCGCGTCGTCGGGCGGGTGCCACTCAGCGTAGACCTGGCGCTGCGCGCAGGACAGACCCCGGGGCGGTCAGCCCTCGTGGACGACGAGGGCTGTCGCGAGCGCCGCGACGCCCTCTCCGCGGCCGGTGAGCCCGAGGCCGTCGGTCGTCGTGGCGGTGACCGTCACGGGCGCTCCGGCGGCCTCGCTGAGCACCCGCTCGGCCTCCGCACGGCGGGCACCGAGGCGGGGCCGGTTCCCGACGAGCTGGACCGCGACGTTCCCGATCCGGAACCCCGCGGCACGAGCACGCCCTGCGGCCTCGGCGAGGAGGGCTGCGCCGCTCGCCCCGGCCCACTCGGGGGCGCTCGTGCCGAAGTTGGACCCGAGGTCGCCGAGGCCTGTCGCGGAGAAGATCGCGTCGGCCGCCGCGTGGGCGACCACGTCCGCGTCGGAGTGCCCGGCGAGCCCGTTCTCCCCAGGCCAGTGCAGACCGGCGACCCACAGCTCGCGCCCGTCGGCGGGGTCGGCGAAGGCGTGCACGTCGGTGCCCGTGCCGATGCGCGGGAGGGGGACGGGCTGGTCGCTGGTCATCGGTCTGCTGCTCCGGTCGTCGGACGGGATGGTCACGCGCCGGTCGTCGGCACGGCGGTCTTGGGCACGCCGGTCGTCGGCACGGCGGTCGTGGGCTGGCTCGTGACCGGACTGCCGGTGTCAGCCGCGTCCGTGCCGGCCACAGCCTCCGCGAGCAGCAGCCCGGCGACGGCGAGGTCGTAGGTGGTCGTGATCTTCAACGCTGCGGCCTCGCCCGGCACCACGTGGACGGCCTCGCCGAGAGCCTCGACGAGCGAGGAGTCGTCGGTCGCGGCCGTCGACTCGTCCTGCGCGCGGTCAGCGCCGGCCGCGTGGGCCCGCAGCAGCAGGTCCCACGCGAAGCCCTGGGGGGTCTGGACGGCCCGGAGCACCGACCTGTCCACGGTCCCGGTGACGCGTTCAGGACCGTCGGCCGACACCGCGACCGACTTGATCGTGTCGGTCACGGGCAGTCCAGGCACCACAGCACCGGCACCTTCGCGGACGGCTGCGACGACCCGCGAGACGAGAGCGGCTGAGGCGAGCGGGCGCGCTGCGTCGTGCACGAGCACCACGTCGTAGGGGGCGCCCGCGTCCATGGTGCGGGCGAGCTCGGCGAGGCCGGCGGCGACCGAGGCCTGCCTGCTCGGTCCGCCCTCGACCACCCGCCACGGGACGGTGACGCCCGGGGTGGCGGAGAGCGCCTCGCTCACAGCGCCGTGGTGCTCCGCAGGCGCTGTCACGACGATCTGGGTGATCTCGCCGGAAGCAGACAGACGACTGGCGGCGTGCCCCACGAGGGTGCACGCCGCCAGCTCTGCCAGCGCCTTGGGGTACCCGAGACCGAGACGGGCGCCGGAGCCGGCCGCGGTGAGGACCGCGACGGCCGACGGAGTCATGGGACGGGTTCCAGGGTGGTCGACGCGGTCCGTCAGGACGCGAGGACCTCGTCGAGGATGGCCTCGGCCTTCTCCTCTTCGGTGTGCTCGGCGAGAGCGAGCTCCGACACGAGGATCTGGCGGGCG
The DNA here is from genome assembly GCF_013415325.1 of Sanguibacter inulinus. Taxonomy (GTDB): domain Bacteria; phylum Actinomycetota; class Actinomycetes; order Actinomycetales; family Cellulomonadaceae; genus Sanguibacter; species Sanguibacter inulinus. The sequence continues at coordinate 47,259 of NZ_JACBYE010000030.1, forward strand.
CGGGCCAGCATGCGCTTCTCGCCTGCGGAGAGGCCACGGTCGGCGTCACGACGGGAGAGGTCGCGGACGACCTCGGCCACCTTGATGACGTCGCCCGAGGCGATCTTCTCGACGTTGGCCTTGTACCGGCGAGACCAGTTCGTGGGCTCTTCGGTGTACGGGGCACGGAGGACCTCGAACACGCGGTCGAGACCTTCCTGGCCCACCACGTCACGGACGCCGACGAGGTCGACGTTCTCAGCGGGGACCTCGATGGTCAGGTCCCCCTGCGCTACCTTGAGCTTCAGGTAGAGCTTGTCCTCGCCGCGGATGGTGCGAGTCTTGATCTCTTCAATCAGAGCGGCACCGTGGTGCGGGTAGACAACGGTCTCCCCAACTGTGAACGTCATCTGTGGCAGTCCCCTTTCGCGGATATCCATCTTACCACGGCAGAACGTTGAAATTCCGCGCCCGTCGCGACGTCCCCTGAACGCGGAGCCGGTCCTCGACCGGGGCAGCGGTCCGCACGAGCACCCCACGCAGCCCGGTCGCCGCGTGGTCGCCGCGTGGTCACCGCGCGGTCGCCGCACGCCACCGGCTGCGCGCCAGGAGGCACCGGTCAGCCCGCGAGACGACGTCGCAGCGCGAGACGTCAGATCTGTGGCACGGACCATAGGCCCTTGACTTCCTGGGGATCGGCAGACGAACTAGGCTTGCGGCAGACTGCCGGCGTGCTCGCGCGCCAGGCGCGCTGTCCGCACACCGACACAGGAGTACGAGTGATCCGTCAGACCAAGAAGTCCCGCGCAGCACTGGCCGCCGGCGTCGTCGGCCTCGGGCTCGTGCTGTCCGCGTGCTCCCCCGTGACCACGGACAAGCCGTACGCCGCCTCGGACGGCGTCCGGGCCGTCGCCGGGACCATGACTGTCGAGAACCTCATGCTCGTGACCGAGGGTGAGGGCGAGCCGGGCCGGCTGCTGGGCGGCGCCACGAACTCGAGCGCCGAGCCGGGCGAGCTGCTCCTCGCGACCGCCGACGGCACGGCGTCCCTCGGCGTGCCGATCGACGGCCGCGACACCGTGAACTTCTTCGCCGACGGCACCGCGACCTTCTTCGAGGCCGTCCCCGTCGCCCCGGGCTCGAACCTGCCCATGACCATCACGGACCCGAGCGGTGTCATGACCTCGGTCGCCGTCCCCGTCCTCGACGGCACGCTGCCGGAGTACCGCGACGTGATCTCCTCGATCCCCTCGCCCCAGATGCCCTGAGGTCTCCTCAGCAGCAGCAGACAGCAGCACGGTCGCTCCCAGAGGCGGCTCACAGCACGCTGCCCGCCCTGCACGAGGCACGGACCACGTCGGGGTCCCGTGCGGCTCACGCAGGACGCGAGCCTGGCCCCGCCGCCCTGCGCTCTCCCCCCGAAGAGCGCCTGGCAGCGGGACCAGGAGCGACGATCACCCGAAGCGGCCCGAGATGTAGTCCTCGGTGGCCTGCTGCGACGGCGACGAGAACATCGTCGAGGTGTCGTCCATCTCGATGAGCTTGCCGGGCTTGCCCGTGCCGGCGATGTTGAAGAACGCCGTCCGGTCGCTCACGCGCGCGGCCTGCTGCATGTTGTGGGTGACCACGACGATCGTGTAGTCGTCCTTGAGCTCGGCCATGAGGTCTTCGATGGCGAGCGTCGAGATCGGGTCGAGGGCCGAGCAGGGCTCGTCCATGAGCAGGACGTCAGGCTTGACCGCGATCGCCCGGGCGATGCAGAGACGCTGCTGCTGACCACCGGAGAGAGAGGAGCCCGGGCGGGCGAGACGGTCCTTGACCTCTTTCCAGAGGTTCGCCTTGCTCAACGACTGCTCGACGAGGTCCTCGGCGTCGGACTTCGAGATCCGCTTGTTGTTGAGCTTGACGCCGGCCAGCACGTTCTCGGCGATCGACATCGTCGGGAAGGGGTTCGGGCGCTGGAAGACCATGCCCACCTGGCGCCGGACCTCGACGGGGTCGACGTCCGCGGCGTAGAGGTTCTGCCCGTCCATGACGGCCTTGCCCTTGACGCGCGCCCCCGGGATCACCTCGTGCATGCGGTTGAGCGTCCGCAGGAAGGTCGACTTGCCACAGCCTGAGGGGCCGATGAGCGCCGTGACCGACCTGGCCTCGATCGTCATCGACACGTCCTCGACCGCGAGGAAGTCCCCGTAGTAGACGTTGAGGTCGTTGACCTCGATGCGCTTGGACATGTGGTGCCTTTCTGTGCGGACTCCCGGATGGGCAGTCTCAGCGAGAAGCCTTCGGGGAGAAGAAGCGGCTGATCAGGCGTGCGAGCACGTTGAGCAGCATGACGATGAGGATCAGGGTGAGCGCTGCGGCCCAGGCGCGGTCGACCCCGACGCCGCCCTGCGAGTACTGGTTGTACGCGAAGACGGGGAGCGTGGTCATGCGACCGTCGAACAGGTCCCAGTTCACCTGGGTGATGATGCCGACAGTGAGCAGCAGGGGCGCCGTCTCACCGATGACGCGTGCCACAGCCAGCATGACACCCGTGACGATCCCGGCGATAGCCGTGCGGAGCACGACCTTGACGATGGTCAGCCACTTGGGCACACCGAGGGCGTAGGACGCCTCGCGCAGCTCGTTCGGGACCAGGCGCAGCATCTCCTCGACCGAGCGGATCACCACGGGGGTCATGAGCAGCGAGAGCGCCGCAGCACCCATGATCCCGGCGCGGTAGGCCGGGCCGAAGACCTGCGTGAACAGCGCGAAGGCGAAGAGGCCCGCGACGATCGACGGGATGCCCGTCATGACGTCGACGAGGAAGGTGATGCCCTTGGCGAGCGGCCCGCGCCCGTACTCGACGAGGTAGACCGCCGTGAGGATGCCGACCGGGACGGAGATCACCGCGGCCGCCGTCGTGATGAGCACGGTGCCCACGATCGCGTGGTAGACACCGCCCTCGGTCATGTCTCCGAAGACGCCGAGCATGTTCGTGTTGAGGAAGGTGAAGGAGAAGAGCGTCGAGCCCTTCTGCAGCACGGTCCACAGCAGCGACACCAGCGGGATGAGCGCGATGCCGAAGGCGAAGGTCACCAGGGTGGTCGCGACACGGTCGGCAGCCCAGCGCGGGCCCTCGACGATGCGGGAGACGACGCTGATCGACACCGCGTAGAGCACCGCGGCGAGGGCGACGACCGAGGCGACGGTCGGGGTCCCCAGGACGAGCACCACGAGGAAGGACACGACGACTGAGCCGCCGGCGACGGCCCACGGGACCCAGGACGCGAGGCGGGAGCGTCGACGTCCGGCGTCGAGGGCTCCGGGCCGCGGGCCCTCGGGCAGCGGGGCGGGGGTCGAGATCAGGGG